>JAYWII010000019.1:0-17432 GCA_043788995.1 Chitinophagaceae bacterium
ACCTTTGCTTGAGTTGTTTTCTAAAACTTATCCGCAATATGTCAAAGAACAAAACTGTAATCAATTGAATCTATTCGATTTATAACAAGACGGTAGTGACCTGAAATAATCAATATGAAAAAGCTATTGTTTTTATCGGGTTTCTCTTTTCTTGCTATTCAATTAGTAAATGCACAAAAAAATAACCCTGCAAATATTGCATCAACCCAGGCATTGCATGATAGCTATTTTCAAAAAAGTAAAGAATACAAAACTGCAGGGTGGGTGCTGCTTGGCGCAGGAACAGGAATGTTAATAAGCGGAGGTATTATTTTTGCTAATTATGCTCATCAGGGCTTTAATGGCCCAAGACCAAAGACAGACGAAACGCTTATCATCGCAGGGGCAAGTGCAGCACTTGTAAGTATCCCTTTTTTCATTTTGGCTAAAAAAAATAAAACAAAAGCAACACTGGCATTAAAAGGAGAAACGGTTGGCTTCGGAAACAAGGTACTTTACAAATCTAATTACACAGCACTGGCGTTAACAATACAATTAGCAGGTCATTAAAAAGACTCAGATGAAACTTTTGCAATAGCCGTTACAAACAGCCATTTATAAAAAGCCTGCTTTGATTTTTTTCATTTCAACTTCTTTTTAACAATACCCTGCCTCAATCCTTTTGCATTCAAATTGCTCACCACTTTCTTTCCTGTTTTTGCTTCAATCGCTTTACGGGTATTACCAGCAATAGTGCCGCCTTGTTTAGCAATGATTTTATTCTCATCAAAATTTTTTGGTTTCTTTTCTTTGCTTATTTCGGTGGTAGTAGCTTCGGCAAGCATATTCAGCACCAGTTCCAGGTTGGTCATGTTGTCCCGGAGGTTTTCTTTTTTCAATCCTTTGTGCTGCTTGTATTGCTGTACGGTTTTGCCACTCCATGCTCCGGTAATAATATCTGTTAGCGTAGCAAACTCCTGCCCTTTTTTAACGCCCCTTTGTTCCCATTCATCCGTCAATTCTTTTCTTACTTCAATACTTTTTAATCATTGGTTGATCCACTCTTTGCTGTAGCCCAATTTTAAATAATTTTCCATGGCCCGGTCAATACTTTTTTCGGGGTCCTGTATTTCTTCAATGCGTTCATAACCGGTTTTGGCCAACCATTGTTTAAAGGGTTCAGCCTTTGGTGAAGGAATGGATTGAATTAAGCGGAGTAGCTGCTGTGTATCGGCTACATCTGTTGTGTAAGATTTACCGTCTGTAGATTGCATTTTCAGTTGTCCGATTTTTTCGGACAACTCACTTCCTTCTTTTTTCAGTTTTGTTTTCAGGTCGTTCCAGTATTTACGGGGTCTTTCTGTACCAGTTAATACTTCAATCACATCTACTATGGCAAAATACCATATTTCAGCAGTCGCATCCCAATGGCTGCGGATTGTTTTGCTTTCAAATAATTTTATATTACTCATAACTACGGGCATTCATTTTATTAGGCTTGTTCATTCAAATTTAATGTTTTTAGTAATCAATCAACCGAAGTAATTACGCCTTTTGATCAACACTAAAAATTATATCCTTCGACTGCATTTAATAAATAAATTGTAATTTATCTGGGTAGAAAAATTATTTTCTGCCCAGTGATTTTGTATAACGATATGCCCACCAGATCAATACTATCTGCAAAGGCAACCGAAGCACAGCGAGCCATAAAGCAGGATTATTTTCTGCCCGGTAATTCTGCATCATTTGAACATTGGCGGGGAAGACAGCAATCAGCAAAGCGATGATTCCCCATGCAGCGATACGTCTTGAAAAAGAAAACAGTAACAGCAATCCCAATAGTATTTCCAATACCCCACTAACTGCAATCAGCACATCATGAGCTGTAAGCCATGGCGGCATTATTTCCCGATACATTGCCGTGTGTATAAAATGATTGATACCTGCGGCAACATAGAGTGCTGCCATAATGTACAGTGTGATTTTCTTCAATGTCAAAGTGTATTAAATATGGTGGAATTAAGTGAAGATGGAAGATAATCTAAGCTTAGTTGTTCTTAGTATGCTTTTTTTCATAAACCAAAAGCATTTCATTCAATTTTTTGTATTCTTCCATTGTAATCCTTTTGTTCACCTCGGCAACAAGCATTTCATCAATGATATAATCATATTCTTGCCTATTATTTATTCTGTTCCTTTTTAAAACTGATTTAAATATATCTTTTCTTTCATATTGAGTTCCATTTCTTTTTAGTTCAAGCCAAAATTTTTCAATGTGTGCTCCTTGTGTTTCATTCCAGTAATAAAAATGTTCGGACTCAATACACCTAAGACTTCCCACCCTTTTATAAATTGGCGCTGGATTTAGTGCAGACTCTTTGTCTAATTTACACATCCTTAAAAGCCGGGCTTTATCTTCCAAAGGAATTTCCGATTCTGAAATTATCCTATAGCCAATGTCTATAACTTTTGCAAGTCTATCTGCATGTTGTTCGTATGTTTGTCGAGATGCTTTCATTATCTACTTTATCAAATCCTCATACAAAATATTAATAGCTGTTCTGGTTACCTTATTCATCCCACTGTCATATCCAGCACCGCATCCATTGGTGATCACCACGATACCAAATTTTTCTTTGGGATGAAAAAACAAGGCACTATATAAGCCGTAAGCGGAACCAGTGTGGCCTTTCATTGTTTTTCCGGGAATCAAATCATCCAGCGTCATAATAGCCAAACCATACCCTTCTTCATCTGCTATTTTTGTCTGCATTTTTTTTGAACTCTTTTTTGATATGATCCTTACACCTTTGTATTTGCCATAGTTCATGTGCATGGCCATATATTTTGCAAGGTCCGTTGCAGAGATCTTCATGCCACCTGTTGGGGAGAAGATGGGTGTGCTGTAACCCATTACGTAGTTGTTGATTTCTTCCCGCCTTGGATTGTAAGCATTGGGTGCTGGGATAAATTTTTGTGATGCGGAATCATATTCATACAGTGTTGCAAACAGCGCATTATTTAAAGAGTCCACACAATAGCCGCCATACAAATTCAGTGGATCGAGGATGTGATGTTTTACATACTGATCAAAACGTTCGCCTGAAAATTTTTCTATCACGGTACCCACCATATTGTAGTTGAGGTTGCAATACTGGTAGCCTTTGCCGGGTTCATAACTGTTGTAACATTTTTCCCAGTTTGCAGTTTTGGCGGGATTGATTGAGTCTAAAGAAAAATAACCACGGCTGTCATTGATACTGGAGGTATGAGACATTACCATCCTGAGTGTGATCGCTGTTTCAGGAAATTTTGGATTGCGAATTTTAAAACCCACCAGGTTACTGAAGTCATCATCCAGTGATAATTTTTTTGCTTCCACTAATTGCATGATGGAAGTTGCAGAAAAAGATTTTGATATAGATGCGATCCTGAAAATATTTTGGTCGGTCAACGGCGTGTTGCTCTCAATATCTTTTAATCCGAAGGAATGCGTATAAATGATTTCACCTTCTTTTACCACTGCAACAGAAAGACCAACAGCATTGAGTTCTTTCATCATGGTTTGGAGTTCGGCTTCAGCTTTTGCTTGCTGGCCAGAGGTTTGAGAAGTAACAGCTATAATAAAAAGCAGCGTAAAAAAAAGACACAGAGGGTTCAATTTGAACATCGATTAAAATTAAGATGACTGAAAATAAATATTGATTTAATATTATAGCAGCATGATAGTAATTGTTTTTTTACATAAACAATTTATGTCTTTCTAATAACACTTTGAGGTAAATAACAAAAAATATTGAGCAGTGTTCTGGGGAGACCATATTAAAATAAAGGGCTAACCTATTTTACAAAGTAATATATACCCTTTAAAGGATTGACAAGGGTGTTATTAAATTTTACAGTATCCACTACTTCATAATTCATGGGAGTGTTACAACATTTTCCAGTTTTGCGTACCCATTTAATTTCAATTGAGTCTTCCGGGGTTTGGCTATTATAGTAGATATAATTTTTAGTTTCATACACATAAAAATTAATAAGCACGGCTGTTGAATCAGTTACTCCCTTTTCTACTGATGCATTATTAATATCCAGATTGAATAGTTGATTTAATATTTGAAGGCTGTCTACCTGGTACAAAGCAGCGGGCCCCACTAGTAAATTTTGTCCCTGCTGGTCAATTACTTTCATTTTTATAAAATTAACAGGGGTAAAATCACATTCACAGGGTGGCTTGCTGCATGAAATGAAACTTAGTGTGAAATAAAGAATAAACAATCGTAGTACAGATATAAATTTCATAATAATAAATTAGTCATTTTTACAGAGTAAAGGTATCCATAGAACAGATTTCGCTGCCTGGAGTAAACAATATAGCCGGATCTTTCACCCGGCGTTTATAATATTTAAAAGAAATGCTTTTTAGTACTTCTCTATTTTTTTCAACACCCACTCCCCTACCTGCAAACCCTGCTTACGCCCATTTTCCAAAGCATCCGTAAAATGAATGCCGCCATACAAACGGGAAATACCGGCTTCTACAGCAGCTTGCTGAAAAGAATTAAATGAACGGGAAGGCAGGCCAAACCGGTCTTCTACATTATCGGTATACTTAAAATTTTCTCCAAAATAATGCGTCAGGATAACCGCTGCCGTGGATGAGATAACCGAATGCCCGCTGAGGTATTCCGGGAACGGCGGTGTTTGTAATAATGGCTGCCAGTTTGGATCAATGTATTTACGGATAGCAGATTCCGGCCTGATGCGGTTGCTCCTGAATTTTTCATCCCAGCATGCCATGAACCCATCCATCAAACTAGCGGCAACTACTGTATTTATTTTCATCGCTTTTCCAAAATCAATCTTAGCGGTTGCACAGGCAATATTGGTGATGCCCATCCAATGTGCACCGGGAGATATTTTTTTCTTAGCTGATAACAGATGGCCATTGTTATCCAGAGCAAAAGGGTTGCAATCCCAGAAAGTGGCAATTGCAATATGTGTGCTATCTGCTTTCAACCCTTCTTTATAACACTCCTGCATCAGTTTATAAAACGCAGATTGTTTATCCGTAGAAAAACTAACCGGCGGCGCTGGTTTAAATTGATTGCAGGTATCCAGTGTAAAAGGACGAACTGTATTGAAGTAAGGCTCCACAGGTGCAAAGTATCCTGGTGGTGTGGGATACCAGCGGCCGGCTGTATCCGTTGGTGTATACCTTGTGTAATTACTGATCCTGTTGTACCGGTCTGCTTTTGCATACGCTGCAATTGCGTTGCTGATAGCCTTTGCGTAGCGGAGAGAATTGTCAATCACTTCTGTAGATACGCCTGCTTTTTTTATTGAATCCAGGTACTGATGTTCATACTTCTCTAATTGAAAACCGCTAGGTTGTATTTTTTTTGCGGTCTCTATCATGGCAAGTATGGCACTTAACTGGTACGAATAGCCTGTTATGCTGTCTGGCTTTTTGAGTAACGGATATTGATTTAATCTTCCATACATACCCGGGTAAGTGCTGTCGTTTTGTGTCACTACTTCGTATCCGGCCAAACAGGCGTATGCAAAAAAACGGGCTGCCAATGGCGGATTGGTTACATCATTGATCATGATGTCAGTCATGTTGTTTATTACACAGCTGATATCATTGATATCTATCTGGACATTGGAAACATTTGTTGATTCCTTACATCCATAAAATACATACACCGTTAGGAGGAGGCACGCTAATTTTTTCATTTTAGTTTATACGCCTTTATGTTTTGCTGGTTGATGCCAAAGAGTAATAAATGATTGATGTTTACAATACTTCTTACATCACCCGTTAATTTAAATCCAGATCTGCGCTGAGGAACATAACTGAACTTCCCTGCGCCATCACCATTTAACAGTACACCATAATTGGCATCCGATTTTCCAAAACGCAACCTTGCCTGGTTAATATTTCCACACAACAAAATATCTTCATTTCCATCTTTGTTATAATCCATACTGGTGATGGCAAATACCGGTGAATTTTGTGCTTCAGGCGGTAAGCTTTTTTCTATAAATTTTCCTTTTGAGACCATTTCAAAATAAGCAGTTTTTAAATAATTGGCAGTAAGGTGTCCAGCGTCTTTCATCTCATCCGGGGTAAATATTTTATCCATTGTTGCAGCAGCAAAGCTTGCATAGTCAGGGAACCGCACCCGTAGCATACTTACCTGTTCCAGCAATTCATCACGGGTTACATACGGATAACTGACACCCTGAATATAAAAACACAGAACAGGGTCTACGGAGCCGTTATTATCAAAATCTTTATAGTATAATTCTGCCGGTTGTTTGTCACTTGCTTTGCACTGTGTATTTAATCCTGTGTTGCCCACAATCAAGTCAGGTTGTTGATCATGATTAAAATCGCCGATTAATAATTTGTTCCACCAGCCGCTGTATTTTTTATCAAAGAAACTATTAGTGACTTCTGTTAACCTGCCGTTGGTATTTTTAAAAACAGTGATGGGCATCCAATCGCCAACAATGACAAGCTCTGGTATTTTATCTGCATCCAGGTTGTACCAGGCAGCATCTGTCACCATACCGATGTGTTGCAATTGCGGAGCAACAGCAGCAGTCATATCTTTATAATGGCCGCTTCCATCATTGATGAGTATATAACTCTGCGGTGTTTCCGGATAACGGCCTGGTATTACTTTTCCACCCACAAACAGATCCAGTGCACCATCTCCATTAATATCCGCTGCCCTTGCACAACTGGTGGATGAATTCATTACCGGAAGTGCATTGCCGGATTTTGTAAAGTTGCCTTTGCCATCATTCAGGTAAAGCCTGTCCTGCAGCAACAAATCGCCGGGCACTAAATTGCCATAACCTCCGCTGCAGATATAGAGATCAGGTTTGCCATCTTTATTGGCATCAAAGAACAATGCATCTGTATTTTCAAAACCTTTATCCTGTTCAAATGCTGCTATTTTCTTTTGAATAAAACTTCCATTTTTTTGTTGCAGGTATAGCCCGCCTGCCTCTCCGCTTCCCCCTCCTGCATATACATCTTCCAAACCATCTCCATTTACATCACATTTTGATAAACAAGGACTTTGGAAAGACATTGGATTGATGAGCAAAGGCTGCCGTTTGAAATCATTAATCGCATTACGTTTACTGGTAAAATCTACCGGGGATTTAATTGCCTCAAATATTGGAACTGCTTCTTTTGGATATTGGTATTGTACAAGGGCATCTTTTTCATTGATCGTTATTTGCTGGTTTCCATTCACGTTAGTCAATACCTGTTGTTTGCCACTCAGCCAAACAACTTTTAGGGAATCAACTACTTTTTCTTTTCCCAAACCCACTTGCATAATTGGGGAGACACTTGATTGATAGCCTTTGGAAGGCATTTGCTCCTGGTATTGCTGCATGCCTTTGGAATACACCAACAGCTTGGCACCCAAGCCTGCTGTGTTTTTTCCAGCGCCCTGCAACTTTACCTGCAGGTAATTATTACCCGTTTGTTTGTTAGCCTGGTTCTGATAAATGAATGCTGGTTGATTTATATTATTGGTCACCAAGTCAAGGTCGCCATCATTATCCAGGTCTGCATACGCAGCGCCGTTACTGTTGGATGGAATATTGAAACCCCATTCAGCCACTTTGTTGGTGAAAGAAGCTCCGCCATCGTTTTTATAGATGTAGTTATTTACATTGGAGGAAGGAATTTTGGTAAGTAATGTCAGCAACAACTGTTGCCTGTTGGTATTCCTGTCGGCGCTTTGCATCACAGAACTTTTGTGCCTGATAAAATCCATGTTGGTAAAATCTTTTAAGAAGCCATTGCTTACAAAAAGATCTTTCCATCCATCGTTATCATAATCAGCAAACAATGGACTCCAGCTCCAGTCTGTATTAGAAATACCTGCCAGCTGCCCCACTTCACTAAACGTTCCATTGCCATTGTTTACCTGCAGCATATTACGCATGTACTGGTAATTAAAGCCAGCCTTTACAAACAGGTTGAAATATTCATAATTATCAGGTGCAAATAATAATTTCTGCCGCAAGTTGTCTTCCGGCAACATATCCAGTGCGTATATGTCAGGCAGGCCATCGTTGTTGATATCGGCCACATCGTTACCCATCGAATAAAGAGAAGTGTGCTGTATACCTGCTTTTAAATTATCTGTGAAAGTGCCATTGCCATTATTTATGTACAAAAAATCTGGTGCAGAATAATCATTGGATACATAAATGTCCGGCCATCCATCCGCATTGAAATCGGCTACACCTGCTCCCAGCCCATAACTAAAAGCGGAGCCATGCAAGCCTGCCCTGGAAGAAATATCTTTAAAATGCCCATCATCATTCCTGAATAATTTTGAACTTGCTGATGAGTCCGGCTTTTGTAATATTTGCTGAATGGTGATATCATCCAGTGAATTAAAGGTAAAAGGATTGTGATTGAGTAAAAACAGATCCAGATCATTATCCCGGTCAAAGTCGAAGAAAGTTGCATTGGTGCTAAAGGCATTGTCGGCAAGGCCATATTCATTTGCCAGGTCTTTAAAGTGCGGCATGCCTGCAGCATCCAATCCCTGGTTAATGAACAGTTGATTTTGCCTGCTCTCCGGCGGCATGTTGCCGGAATAGCAAACATAAATATCAACCAGGCTGTCGCCATTTACATCCGCCATGGTTACACCAGTCTTCCATCCAATATCCCTTCCCGCCACTGCTGCTGTGGTAATATCTTCAAAGTGCATATTGCCTTTGTTCAGGTACAGTTTATTGGGAACCATGTTACCGGTAAAATACAGATCTTGCAGTTCATCATTGTTTACATCAGCCACAGCCACGCCCCCACCGTTATAAAAATATTGATACATGATGATGTTGGCTGTTACGCTTTCAGATAACGTGTTATTAAAACTAACATGGGTACTGTCTGGCGGTAACAAAGAAAAAAGTGGGGCAACAGCTTTGCTGGTATCTTTTTTAATGTTTGAATTTTCATTACAACTGATCAACAAAAAACACAGCATAGTTTGGCAGCAGATGACTTTGCAATTACTCATTCAAAAACAGGTTTTTTTATAAGAAGCATTCAATAACATTGAATCCCTGTTCAATATTATTAAAATTATTCCATGAAATGATTGTTTCTTCCCTGTATTTGAGATGATAGCCTGATTATATTCCTTCATTTTAATCCCAGTGACTTTTATTAAAAATCTTTCCCATAAAAAAAATGACTATCTGCTTGCTTTATTAAAAAATTATCGCAATTTTTATAGCGTGTTATAAATTAATCACTTCACTCTGCTGCAATTATTTGTACATCAAGCAGAGCATTGCATTACCTCTCCTTTAGTTAATAGTCTAAAACCCCTTGTTTATGATATGTAAAAATGATTCTTCTTTAAGAAAAAAAACTTTTGTGTGGTTTATTGCTGGTAGTTTTCTTTTTAGCAGTTGCTATACCTACCGGGTAACCACACAAGCCCAGGCCGGAGCAGAGGCTTCCAAACCCATCACAGCCCATGCATTTTTTTGGGGCCTTATACAAAAGCCCAATGAGATCCATACGCCTGTTTGCGATTCGCTGGGTGTAAACGGTGTATCTGAAGTAACCGTAAAAACCAATCTTGGATATGCACTCATCACTGTAGCCACCCTGGGTATCTGGAGTCCCATGAAGGTGCAGTGGAAATGCAGTAAACCCTGTAAAAAATCTGGCGAACTCTAAATCTTGATAATATGAAACTAGTTAACTCAGGCCTTACCGAATGGGAGAACCGGCATGAAAATTTTAAAGAAACCATCAAGGCGTTATTCATCGCCGCCAATGATCCGGACATGAATGCGCTGGACAGTTACAACGACGCCACACAAGCGATACAACAACTGATCAGTGAGCAGATACAAACGAATACGCCTTTTCGTTCACTTGGTGCAGCATGGTCTTTTAATAAAATTACCACTGCAAAAGATGGGTATATGCTGGATACCAAACAGCTGAATACCACCATGAATATTTCTGCAAACAGTGTGCTGGCAAAATATAAAGGAGATGTAAAAAAATTACTGTTTGCACAATGCGGCAATGTTGTTTGGGAGATCAGTAAACAACTTCGTCCGCTGCAGCTTTCGCTAAAAACCTCTGGTGCCAGTAATGGACAAACCATTGTGGGAGCCATGTCTACCGGAGCTCATGGCTCTTCCATAGATGTGGGTGCTGTGCAGGATTATGTGGTAGGCATGCATATTATTTTAAGCCCCACCCGTCATATATGGCTGGAGCGGAAATCTGCTCCCATTGTAAAAGCCACCTTCATTAAAAAGCTACAGACAGAATTGGTAAGGGATGATGAATTGTTCAATGCAGCTTTAGTAAGTTTTGGAAGCTTTGGTTTTATACATGCTGTGATGATAGAAACAACCGACATTTTTTTACTGGAAACCTACATGCGTAAAATGCCTTACAATGATGCTTTAAAAAAAGTAATGGGATCACTCGATTTCAGCGGCCTTAACCTGCCGGTTGGTAATGAACGGCCCTTTCATTTTGCGGTATCCTTAAATCCTTACGACCTGGATAATGGAGCCTTTGTTTCCACTTTTTATAGACGGCCTTACCAGGAAGATTATGTGCGACCGGTTGCCAATGGAGAAGGTATTGGCCCCGGCGATGATGCACCTTGTTTTATCGGCAGGATCACCAATGTTTTACCAGCATTGGTACCGGTGCTAGTAACTAAATTACTGGGCGCTGTATTAAAGCCTTATGAAAAACAATTTGGAACATTGGCAGAAATATTTAACAATACCACCCTGCATGGAAGGCTGATGAGTGCTGCCATTGGCCTGCCGCTGAACCAGGTAAACAAGGTTACGGATATATTGCTGGAGCTCAATAAAACAAAGGGCCCTTTTGCTGGATTGTTTGCTTACCGTTATATTAAAAAATCGAAAGCCACACTGGCGTTTACACGTTATGAATTTACCTGTATTCTTGAACTGGATGGAGCCTATTCTGATGCTACCAATAATTTTTATACAGCCGTATGGAAAAAACTGGATGAAGAAAATATTCCTTATACTTTTCATTGGGGTAAAGTAAATGAACTGAACCCCGGCAGGATAGCAAGCGCATACGGCAAGGATGCCACTGCATGGATTGCTGCCAGGAACAAACTGCTGGATAAAGAGTGCCTAAAAGTATTTACCAACCCGCTATTGCATGAATGGGGTTTGGATAAAGTTTTATTATAGTACGTTATTATTTTATTTTAATCCAAGTAAAATAGCAGCTCATTTAACAACTGTCAATTTTCATTTCAATTTTAAGTCAACCATATTTACATGCGTTATTTATTGCTCACCGTATCTTTTTATTTTATCGATACCTCTGCTAAAACACAACATACAGACAGCCTTATTGCAGAAATAAAAACCATCAATAAAACTGTTACTGATAAAGCTGGTGGTGCCATCTCCAACCGGGCAATGAATATTTTCCTGGCAGATAAAACCAGCTATCTCTCAGAAAGTACTGATCTTTCTTTTTACACCAATTATGTAACACTGAACTCATCACTTGGAAAGGTTACCATCAATCATAATTTTCAAAAAGCAAGTGGCACAGATGAACCAATAAAAAAATTATTGAGTGTTGGTGTAAGCGTTACCCTGCCAGGCAGCTTTTCCACTTCTTTTTTAGATAACCGTTTTGATGATGGGCTGGGTATATTGGTAAGCTATAAATGGCTGGGTAAAGTCAGCACCCGTTTTGAAAATGCAGTACAAAATAATTCCGGTCAGAAAAAAGCAATGGATGCATTACGGGCAGGGATGGTACATTCATTTGAAAGGGAGGTCAATAAAAAACTGGCAGATTTTAAAATGGCCCTGGCAGCAGTAGATTCAACGGATGTTCCCGGGCAGGATATTATCAAAGCCAGAGAGCTGATGCAACAAGATTTTTATTCAGCCCTGAAAGAAGCATCCGAAGAACAATTTGCCAGCCTGCAGGCAGCAACACTTACCAAAACAAACAACTTTAAACTCATCAGTACCGGGTGGACAAGTATCAATGCTTACATCCCTTTGTTATCAGCAGATTATTTTGTTGCAGCATCGCTTAACACTCCTTTTCAACACCGGCATTCTTATCCATTGCAACTGATGTTAAGCCATACCCGGCTATGGGAAAGTGCAAAAGCCGGAAGAATATTTATAACACTGGAGGCAGGTCTGTTGTTGAATAATTCAAAACTTAGTTACGGGCTGAATAGAATAACCCTTGCAGAATATAACAGCCTTGGCGGTACCGATCTACTTCATGCTGCTGCACTCAAAAACAACAATGCATATATAGGTAATTATGAAACCTACTTAACCCCTTCCATACAGGGGCGCTTTGTTTATTTCCCCACCAACTCTCATATTGGTATCAGCTTTTTAATACAGCAAAGTTTTGGAACCCACCAGCTTCTAAATAGTAAAATCAGTATCCCGGTTGTGCTGATCAACAGCAAAAAAACACCTGCTGCCAATTTCGATTTTTATGTGTTACTGGTGGATATGAGTAATAAAATAAAATCTTCCAACACCCTTGCTAATAAAACGATTGTTGGCTTATCTGTTGGTATACCTTTTAGCCGGTTGATGTTTTAATACCTGAACGAATTCCAACGGTACCTTTTTACGGCAACTTGTAAAACCCATTCTAATTTTTATCTTTATTGAGTAATAATGCGTTTCATCCTATTGATTAGTTGCCTGTTTAAAAACATGTAAAATTTTACCTGCATTGAAATCAACCTTTGTAATAGTTGTCCTGGCTGGCATTGTAATAATACTAAGCCACTGTAATTACCGCCAGGTAAATAACATAAAAGACCTGGATGAAAAATATGCTGGACATGATGGTGTACCACGATAACCTCGGCTTGTATCTTCGTAATGAAGATGCAGATTATGCATTGTGGCTGGTGGATGGGATGGACAGCAGTTTACAGGTAATAGCAGGCAAATTCACCACCCATCGTAAACTGCATGCTCCTTTTAAAAAATATTATAACAAATCATTAAAGCCTCCTATTAATGGCATCCGCTCAGCACTTGAGCAAAACAATTTTCCCCGTGCCATTGAGCAATACCGCTTACTTACAAAAAAATGTAATGGCTGTCATATTGATCATGATATTGATAAAGAAGTGGTAGACTGGAGCAGGGCTGATATACATTAGAAAACGTTTTTTACTGGTTATTCAGCAGTCGCCCGTGCTGAAGCCAGAATCATTTACCCTTGCTGGTTATGGCTTATCATTCACATTCCGGTCAATTTTTATAAATGGGCTGATCATTAAATACCAAAAGCTTTGTTTTTTCTCCGCATCAAATTCCTTTAATCCATAACGAAGTTCTTTTACCGGCAAATATTTATAGGTCCCAAAGAGTTTATCCCAGAAAACAAAAATGTCGGCAAAATTAGAATCTGTATAATACTGGTTTTGTTCATGATGTACTTTATGGATATTAGGCGTAATAAATATGCGTCCGAATATCTTATCGGTCCATCCTGGCAATTGAATATTGGAATGCTGTGCTACCAAAAAAGGTAACTGCACAATTAAATAAACACCTAAGATCTGCAGATCCAGTCCAAAAATAATGCATGCCAATGTACTGGATGTTCCAAATATCAACACTTCCAGCGGGTGCCCCCTGAAGAAGGTAGAGGTATCCATTTTGGTATCGCTGTGATGAACCCGGTGAAGCCGCCACAAGAACGGAAAAGTGTGTGCCATACGATGAAACCAATATGACGTAAGATCCAGCAGCATAATACCAATGATCACTTTGAGCAAAAGCGGTATCTCTATCCAGTAAAAGAGACCAACCTGGTGAAGCGATGCCCATTTTACAGCGCTTACCTGTAAAATGGCATAAGCAAGGTTAGCTGCGTAAAATACCAGTTGAAATAGAAAATTGTTGAAAAAATGATAGACCTTTTTTTCAAACTTAAAAGCAGTGCCCAGGATAAACTCAAGGCTGTAGAATAACGCAATTAGAAATATAATAAGGTAGTTGCCGTCAAGCGAATTAATAAATTGAATGATGTTTTCCATACTGTGATATTTAAGAAGTAAGTTAATAATTAATCATTATAATTTTAAATAATTTAATTTAACCTTCTCATAGAGATGGCCATCTTCCTTTTTAATATTTTGCTGTAGCAGCGTTGAAGTATTTTAATTGTATGTTGCACCAGCTTGATGCTGATGCTACATTGCACAGAATATAAAATTGTGATAATTACTATATTGCAGGATGTACAAAATCGCATTGCTGGCATGTTTTCTTTTTGCAGCCATCCATTACAGCTTTGGACAAACGCTTTCTGTAAAAGGAACTGTTACAGATTCCGCAACCGGTAAACCTGTTGCTAACGCCAGCGTCTTTTTCAGCAACACTTCTTATGGAGCCATCACAGATAATGCCGGCACGTTCAATATTACAGGTATGCAGCCGGGAAAATATACGCTGGTGGTTTCATTCGTTGGCTATCAAACATACAGTGAATCCATTACCCTCACTACCGCTGCTGAAAATATCAACATATTGTTGAAACAAAAACCTGCATTGCTGCAGGAAGTTGTTGTACGCAAGTATTTAAAAGATGGCTGGGAACAATGGGGCCAGTTCTTTTTAGAGAATTTTATCGGAAGCTCCTCCTTATCCCGTGACTGCCAGGTGATAAATATCAAGGCACTCAAATTCAGTTATTCAAAAAAAGAGGAGGAACTCACAGTGGATGCAACAGAACCGTTGGAAATAGAAAACAAAGCGCTGGGCTACCGTATTCAATACCAACTGGAAAATTTCACTTTCAAATTCAGTCAAAAATATCTTTTCTATGCCGGTTACGTCCTGTTCACAGAAATGGAGGGCAGCAAAAGAAAGCAGCAACAATGGAAAACAGCCAGGGCAGCGGCGTATGAAGTTTCACAGATGCGGTTTATGCGTTCTCTTTTCAGGAACCGGCTTGTGGAGGATGGTTATCAATTATACCAGTTGGAACGTATTCCAAATACAGAACGGCAAAGGTTAAGGCGGCACGAAAAAAACTATTATGATACAGTGCGTAAAACCGGTATGATCGTAAACTATGAAAATACACTACCGCCAGACAGTACTGTTTATTTTAAAAAGATCACAGCGCAAAAAGACCCTGTTGAGATCATTCATCCCGGCATGTTGAAAGGAACTGATATCGCCTACGGTGCAGACAGTGCAACAGCGGCGCTTGACTTTAAAAATTATCTCATTGTCCGTTATCCTAAAAGGACCATTCCGCCGGAATATGCCAGTGAGATCCAGGGTGGTTCTGTAAAGCAACCTGTGTCCTCCGTGGTTTTTCTTTCTTTGGGCCAGCCACTTTTTGTTACTGCAAACGGGTATTATTACCCGATTGATAATTTGATGACAGAAGGTTTTTGGGGATGGTGGGAAAAGCTTTCTACTTTATTACCGTATGACTATATGCCTTAAGGCTGCAAGCAGTAAGGAATTTATTTGCCATATTAAATAACCAAATGGATACAAAAAAAAGGCAAAGAATCTTATTGTTGATTTTATTGATGACAAAGCATTTGATGCATTCAAGAAAAATAAATCAGAAATTGAAAAAGGTACTTTGGCTCTATACATTTTGCAACGCTTTCCCAGAACATTAAAGAAAACCGGGAGTCACTGCTCACAATGAAGGAGTTCTTTATTTCACTTCTCCCCTTGCCTGTTGTATTGCCTTGGCATCACCCAATGCCCTGAAGAGTGTTACCAGTATGATTACCTTTACAATATTACCGCCAAATAAAAATTAAAAAACACCGATAGCTCCTTATGCCCCGGCAGGGTTTTCACAATAGAAACTTAAAAGTCAAATACTCTTCGGTGAAACTGACAAGTAAGAGAGCTTGAAAATTCAGTAACTCCCTCTGCAAATCTAAATGTTCTCAACATTTAAAGTAATACTTTATGGGGATGCATTAAACGTCGGTGTTTGGCCGCAAGCTATTTTTTTTCCCAGCAAGGTCTCTTTCCCCCTGCCTTGTGTGATTATAAGGTTGTGTATGCCGGAGTTGAGATATTCAATGCATGACTCTTTTACTTAATTGACGCAAGGTCCCCCGCTTTGCTCATTGCTCGTTGAGGACGTTGCTGGAAATGTTATCATTTATAGCGTGACGATTTTTGATGGAAGACGTTGGTGGGAATGAGGGGGACAAGAGAACTAAGGCGGAAGCTCATTTACCAATTCCGTTTTTCTACAATCGAATCGGTTTCCGTCTCCAGATAATCGAGCAATTCGGATAAGCCAGCCTGGAACAGTGCGATTGATTTTAAATTATCATCTTTATAAAATTCGGCCTGTTTGAGATCCGCAATGGGCAATTCATTTTTTATTTCAGAAAGTACTTTCATTGCTTTTTCAATACGGTTACTTATGTGCACCCTAAGGTAAAAAATAACAAGTCCGGCATAGTTTTTTGCCCGAACAGCCGTTCCGTCATCTTCAATTTCTTCTGAATATTCGTCACCCTCAAGGTCTTCTTCTGAGATAAAATTCCTGTCCTCCAGTTCTTCGATAAAAGTATCTGATTCGCAAATAAATCTGTTGATCCTTTCTACAACCGGGTGCTTAATATTATCAAGCATCTCTCTGCTGAATTCGTAACCTTCTTCAAGGTATTTGTCCAGTTCGTCTACTTCAAAATGCATATAAATTTGGAAAGCAGATTTTGCAAGAAGTACCTGGCTGGTGAGCATAATGTAATAACACTCCAGGATTTTTTTTCTGTAAACTGTCATAGTAGTGGTAGTTGTAGTGAGATATTTTAGCATAAGATAAGAATTTTTTCAATTTTATAGAGAGCTGTTTTGTGGTGAAGCCCGGGCGGCGCTCTATGGCATTTAATTATATAAATCCTTTAAAAGACTAAGGATAGCAGGGGGAGACTTTGCAGAGAATGAAGGGCCTTGCGTATGCCTGAGTTTAGATATTCATTGCATGGCTCTTTTACTTAATTGACGCAACGTCAGCTTTGCTCATTGGCTCGTTGAGAGACATTGCTGGAAAATTATAATTTATGGAGTGGCAGCTTTTTGATGGAAGACGTTGGAGGGAATGAGTAAGAGTCATGCCACCTCTATGACGATTGCCTTACAGCCAGTATGCAAGTGTCCGCTGTAATCTTCACTACCACGCAAGAACAGTAGCTTTTGACAATGTGTACCACAATCACATCACTTCATCGGTGGTTCATTTGCATTCATCTGCCTTACCCGTACCTGACCACTTTAAGCAGCCTTTTCCTCTTTCTGTTCAACACCTGTTTATTACTAAACAAGCACCGAGAGGTGGTTTACAGCCTCTGCTTGCACAGCGA
>JAYWII010000020.1:0-149089 GCA_043788995.1 Chitinophagaceae bacterium
AGAAGCTGTTTGAGTTAATTATTTTGAATACCAGCAGAAGTGTTTCATAGCATCATAGTTGTGTCACAATCCTTTCATCGGCATACATAATGGCAACATTTTAGACCATATAACCAATTAGAGAAAATTAACTCAAACAGCTTCTTAGTGCTTCTTGATATTCTTTTACAAATACCTCCCCAGCTATTTTGGTAATTGAATCTAAATATTTAAATAAGGTAAGTAAATCCAAAGAACTCTGAGGAGCATTGTAGGAATGTAATTTATTCGTTAGATGAACGCTTCTAAAGTCATCAGTATCGATTCTGAAATTATGCGCCAAAACATTATTCCTAAATTTCCTAAGATCAGGCCATTTACTTATTTCATTTAAAATAGGTTCAGTCATATATTTATAAGAATCTATCTTTTTTATCGAATCAACATCAAGTGGGTTATTATATCTAAAAAGAAAATTATTAATTTCATCCAATAATGAAATAGTGATTATCATAACGTTCCATTGAATAGAATAACGAATTATCATTCTATCATCATTATTAATTTTATCTACAACACTTGAGTATGCAACATTGAAACTTCTAACTATGTTTCCAAAGAAAACAATGTGATAAATTGACTCCACATACTTATCTCTGTCAACATTTATATTTTTCCTACCATTTTTCTTTTTCATTTTTTTTATTTTATTCGTACCCTTAGAGATAACTACTTTCAATATTTAATTTAATTTTTAAACGACCTTTAAATCCTTTCAATAAAGATATGCTGTACAAATGATTGACACAACGATGCTTAATACCATCACCACAGCCAAGTACAAAAATCTATTTTAAAAAATCCAACAGGGTAACAATCCGAAAAGAGAACAAGCTGCTCTACCACTGAGCTACCGGCCCAAACACTTTTAAATAGCGGACCGGACGGGACTCGAATCCGTGACCTGCCGATTAACAGTCGAAGTAACTCTTCTCTACGACACCTGGTGAATAATTTATACAGGGCTACAAACCAGTAAAGCACTTATTCATTTGCTTTACCACTAAGCTACTGGTTTCGTTTATAACCAAACCGGATTCGAACCGGTGTATAATGATCCCCGAAGTAAGCCTTACTTACGGCACCTGCAGTAATATAAAAACAGTGGTAACAAACGCATTGTGGCTTTTGGTTTTCTGGAACGAAGTAACACTTTGCTACGACACACTGATTGATCTAAAAAAATGAGGGTGATAAACCGAACAGCGTATTTTACCTGAGCTATCATTCAATACAAGATTGAAGAACAGGAATTGAACCTGTGACCTTCCCGGTTTTATACCGGAATGCTCTTACCGAAGTAACGCTGTGCTACGACACCTCAAAAAATTATGAAAGAGTAATAAGGCGAAAAGAAGTTGTTGCTCTACCATTGAGCTACCCGGGCAAAATCCCGGGGCAGGGCTCGAACCTGCAACACACGAAGTATTTCTTCTCTACGACATCTTTCAAAAAAAGTAATGAAAGGGTTATAAACGTACAATGTCTTTTTATAATTCAGACTTCATGTACAGTTTCCTATACATGCATTGAACTTTCGTTGCTGCATTTTTACATGCCATGGATGACCAAATCGAAGTATCATTATACTACGACACCTTTCAATAAGTTAAGGAGTAACAAGCGAAATGAGAAATGGCCGCTGTCAAGCTGAGGATTTGCACCTCTTCCCGGATTGCTCCGGAACCCTTGGCCCTATATGGTGACGAAGTAACCCATTTCTACGACATCCTTACAGCCCCTTCCAAATCTCCTCCGTTGGCTAACGGAGAGACTTGAAATGGCATAAAATATTTTTTAATCAAAGAACTTTTTTAAAAGTAGCCCCGTGTTACCGGGACTACTTATTTGTTTTAAAGGGCAATTGCATCGATCATCTCTATTGCAGTGTTTCCTTTTTCAATTGCATTCAGCACATTGAAGATTTTATCACTCCATCCTGCTATCAAAAACACATCATCCCGCTGCACATTCAATGGAGTGTTACCATAACCTGCCAGATCGAACAAATACAATTTTGCAGCCGGAGCTATTTTTTTATACTCCTTCCACAATGCTGCGATGCTCTCAGTACTGTTGTTGCTGTTCCACAACTGGCAATCAGTAAACAACATCACTTTATCCACTGCCTTGTTACGCTTCAGCAAGTCTTTCACCACCAGGTAACCGTTAGTGCTGTAACCCACTTCACCTTCCCGGCGGTAGAATTCCTGCACATTAGCAAGGATGTTCTTTTTTGGAACATTGATCACTTTCCAGGTATCACCAAACATACCGGTGATGGCATTTTCGCAACGGTTCTGCAGCAAAATCTCCATCATCAAACCGATATCGAACAACAGCACTTTGCTTTTTGCGCTGATCGGTTTTTGCATGCTGCCACTTACGTCGGCAGCTATTACCACTTTGGTATTTTCATCATAACCGGCTATGTTAGCAGCGCTGTACAATACTGCCTGTTCCAATGCATCCAGCACTTTGCTTACCCGTCCATTCTTCAACTCTTTCAACTCACGGTAAGCAGCCAGGAAACGGAATGGCAACTGCTTGCTGTTGGCTACTGCCTTTTCATTGGCGATGAATTCACATACTTTATTCAATGCCGCTTTGCTCACTTCTGCTTCCAGTATGTTACGTAGGTTACGCATGATTGCCATGTAACCAACTTTATTACTAGCGATCAATTCTTCCCACTTTACTTTTACAGCAGCCTGTTTCAATTCTGCACTGTCATATTTCTGCTGACCCAATGCACTCAATTCTACTTCCCAGGTATAAGGCACCTGCAGTTCATCCTTCACTATTTTATCAAACAATACCTGTTGTGCTTCATCCTTTGCTTTCGGGTGAACCAGGAACAATGCATCTTTCAATTTCACTTCAGCATCACGGTTGTATTTTGCAAACTGGTATTCATCAAACTTGTTAAATGCTGCTGCCAAACCTTTCTGCAACTGCTTGCTCAGCTTGTTCAGTTTCTTTACATCCTTACGTTCGTTGGCCAGTGCATAGTAAGCCAGCAATTCAGTGATCTCATCTGCACGCTGCACCACCCGGTTGGTCAGTTTACCTACCGCATCATTACCACTTTGCTGTTTTGCCAATTCTACCGCCAGTACCAATGGTACACTACGCAGGTACATTTGCTCACGGGCATATACAGCCAGTTTTGCTACAAAGGCGGCATCGTTTTTAGCGATCAGTTGGCGAAGGCGGTCCAGTTTGCCAGTTGCTCCTTCATAAAACTGGTCGTTCAATGCTGCAGTTGCTACGGCAGTGTACAGCTCCAGTTGAGGAGTTAACACAAAGGCTTTCTCTCCTGCATAGTTGATCACTTCTTTTTCCTTGCTTTTAAACTTCAAATTGAATTTCATTTTAAACCTCCTTTGTTTTTGTTTGATAACACAAAGCTCTTTTGCTTGTGTGCAACCTTTTTGCACAGTAAAATTTATTTTATAACTATTTTATCATTTTCAAAAATCACTGCATGCGGCATCCAGCAATCAGATTTTTCTGTAGCAATCTCATGCCCGTTAATACAAACCTTATTGGGTCCATCGCAACCATCCAGTCCGCAACAACCATTTACACGGCCGGGCTTAGGGTGATTTTTAGCATTTACCAAATTGGCAGTATTAATAATTACTGCGCCTCAGGCTTCAGTAAAAAACTCTATGTCAGAAATTGCATAATATCCTTCTTGTACATAGGGTTGCCCATCAGCTTCACCAAATGAAGTTCCTGTGTATAATTTTAACTCAGGTGTTAGTGGCATTCCGCATATTTTACAATATATCTTCATCATTTTTTTACTTTGATAACACAAACCTCCTACACATCTGTGCAATCTATTTGCACAGTAAAATTTATTTTTATTATTTTTAAAAAAAGTTTTCAAATGCCTGTAAACCGCAATGCTCTTATCCGTTATCGTACCATTGACAAATGCCTGCAAAACCGTCGCCGCAAATGGACCATACAAAACCTGATAGATGCCTGCAACGATGCTCTGTATGAATACGACGGCATCGAAAAAGGGGTAAGCATGCGTACGATACGCCTTGACCTGAATGCCATGCGGAGCGATACACTTGGTTATTCTGCTCCCATCATTGTTACTGAAAAAAAGTATTACAGGTATGATGATCCAGGTTATTCCATCACCAATATTCCGCTTACTTCACAGGACCTTGGCATTCTCCAGGAAGTATCGCACCTGCTCCGCCAGTTCAAAGGTTTCACCCACTTTAATGAAGTAAGCGAAATGGTAAACAAGCTGGAGGATAAGATCTACAGTGAACAACACCAGCAGGCCCCCGTGATTGATTTTGAAAAGAATGAACTACTCACGGGTATTGAATGGCTGGATGTTTTATACAAAGCCATCGTAAACAAAACCACTGTCATCATCACTTATCAATCCTTTAAAGCAAGAAGCGCCAACGACATAATTTTTTATCCTTACCTGCTGAAAGAATACCGTAACCGCTGGTTTGTACTCGGTATGAAAAAGCAGGGCAAAGAGATCGTAACTTTTGCACTGGACCGCATCCAGAACATCACGTTAAATGACAAAGAACTTTTTATCGAACACAAAAAATTTGATCCACATACTTACTTTAACGATATCATTGGAGTAACCCGGAATGCTGCTGAACAACCTACTTCTATTTTATTCTGGGCAAGCCCTGTTCATGCACCTTACATTAAAACCAAACCCATTCATGCTTCCCAAAAAATTGCGGAAGAATTAAAGAGCGGAACGCATTTCACCATCGAGGTTATTCCCAACTTTGAACTGGAAAGGGAACTCATTGGTTTTGGCGAAGGGATCAAAGTTTTATCACCGAACAATATCGTACGACAAGTAAAAAGAAGAGTCAAGCTAATGTATGCATTGTATGAAGCAGGCCGGGAGTAGCTGGTGCTCCCGGCTTACCTGCACACTTTAATTCATCAATGTCTCTTTTCTTGCAAAGCCAATGATCTCTGTCCTGTTATTAGCATGATCTTGTTCACCCGGATTGGTAATCTCCGCAATGGTCATCGGTCTGTTGATGATTTGTTCCAATCCTAAATGGTCACTGAGTTTTTGTGCTTTGCTCACACCCAGTTTACCAAACTCATACTTTGCTATCAGCCTTCCTTTCCGCAGCAGGGCGCTATCCACCAGTGTTAGCGAACTGTTGAAAGTGCAAATGAGTTGCACATTCAAAAAATCCGCCAGCAAACCATCGGACACATTGAGCAGGTTGGAGACAGATGCGTTGCCGCTCAGTTTCCTGTCCATGATCACATTTTCTGCATCCTCAATAATCAGCACACTGTTAGGATTATTCACCAGCAACTCTATAAATTCCGGGCTGGTGATATCACCGGCCACACTGGGAGAAACAAACAGCACCCGCTTTTTTATTTTGCCGATCAGGTACCGCAGGTAAGTTGTCTTGCCAGTGCCGGGTAACCCATGCAGCAATACAATTCCTTTATCTTTATCCCTGCTGATCCGCTTGCAAATGATCTCGTTTACTTTTTTAAAATCATCCTCGTAAAAAAGATCCAGGTCCAGCTTAGTGCGTTTTACTTCCACCTGCTTCAGCACCAGGCCACTTTTTCCCTGGCTGATAAGATTTATCTCCAGCGGTTTTCTGCGTTGCTTTTCTTTAAACTGTTTCGCCAGGCTGGTACATTCATTCATAAAATCATCCTGACTGCCATTGTGATAAATCTCAAAGTAATAAGTATCAAACTCCAGGATGCAACCATTGTGCAGGATCATAAAAGTTTCATCAAACACGTACCGTTTTTTATTCCGTTCGTAATAGCGGTAACTATGTACCGATTTCACTAAGTGACCAAATGCTGATCGAATTGCTTCGAATGCTTTTTCTCCATCTATATTATTGATGTAATTGGCACTCGGTATCTCACCAAAGCAGTACAAGTAAAGCGACTTGCCACTTAAAAAGCCGTTACTAAAAATGCTGTGAGCATCTAATATTTTTTGTTGATTGTCCATATTTATTTTTTTGAAATAGTAAATACAATGATTTCACTCTTGTTATCAAAGAGCTTGACCATTTCAGCACAAGAGTCCGCATGACCTTTAGTTTTTATTGTTATCAAAAATTGTCTGAACGAAGATTTAGAAGAATTTATAAGATTAAGATGATTTTAAATCCAAACAATCAAATTAATCTGTTAAATCCCCGTTCAGACTATTGCACCACTTTATTCGCACAACTTGAACTTGCAAAAGCATCTGGTTTGGCTTTAAATACAAAGCCCATTCCCAGGATATAACCCATCGCTTCTTTCAACGCATCATTACTTTTAAATGATGGATTGGTGTTGATGTCCACATGCAATTCCATATCCACACTGAACCTGCTGAATATGTTGCACAATGGGTACGCCACTTCAATACTCTTAGCTACCTCCACCAGCATCCTTTCTTTAATGCTCATCTTTTGCAAACACACTTCGTTGCGGATGTACATAAAACCACCTTTTCCTTTCCGGATAAAAACGATTACGGTTGCAAACTCAGTTTCTTTTCCTTTTACCTGGCTGTCGGTACCGATGCAAACTTTCAGTTCGTGGCCCATGGCACGTTCGCTGGATATCACTTCCATTACTTCGGCTTCAATTGGCTTGTTAATTTTTTGCCCGCTGAGTTTTCTCCATTGCTGTTGTTGCTGTTCCATTGTTTTATTTTTTTTGTTACCAACATTTGTACTCTTAGCAACATCGTTGTGTCACTCACTTCACCTTTTATTTTTTTAATCATCACCTTTTAACCGCTGTCGGGGTTTGCAACCGCCGACAGGGTTGTGTGGGCTTTGTGCGACTTTCAGATTTGAACTGAAAACATCCAGCTTATGTTTACCTCTCAGAAAGAGAGGAAGCTGGCTATGTTGCCGTTACACTAAGCCGCATTGGTTGTCTTCGGGGATTGAACCCTGTTCTTTGCATTCACAGTGCAGTGCTTTACCAAATAAGCTAAAGACAACTTGTTGTTTTCAAAATCACTCTTGTGAAAAGAGTTGGGTGTCTGTTATTGAGAACAGGTTCGAACTGTTATCATCAGTGTCAAAGACTGATATGCTAAGCCATTGCACCACTCAATAATGTTTGCCGGTACACCAACAGACCATTGTAACCTGTACCGGATTCGAACCGGCATCATCAAGTAGAAAGCTTGATATCCTAAACCCTTAGAAGAACAGGCCAGTTACTGCAAAAGCCGTATTTAATTCCCCGTTAGAGGATAGAGGTTTAAGAAAAGGTTCCCCTGTTGCATCTCACAGGGGAAGCCTGTTTCCCTCCTTTCTGCAATGCTTTAAAAATCTCATGCCCGGTTGTTCAGTTTACTTTCCAGCAAAGCCAGCGCTGCACGAACTACCAATAGTACTATTATAAATTTCATGTCCCTGATCATTTAAGTTGTTTCCTTTTCTGCCTGGTTATTTTCCTCCTTTGGTTCACTATACATTGCTGTAATAATTTTTATAATCAGCCATACGATGTGAATAAAATAAGCTGCCTCCATATTGGTCTCCTTTTGTTTTCACCCGGGGTTCTGCAAAACAAAAAGCCCGGCTTTGATGGCCGGGCTTGTAGTTGCGTACACAGTTTACTGTATTACGTTCGGCACAATCCCGGACAATATTTTTTATTACTAAATAATTTTCTTTCATACAACCAACTATGCACAGGGCGGCCTGTCACTGCATTACACGGCCGTGCAATGGATATCTGCGATAGCGTTCTACTGGTGGTATGTTGTAACATCATTGGTTGCTATTTTTTGTTTTTAATTTTTACTTAAATAATCCGGCACATAAAAAACCCCGGTTTTTACCGGGGCCTTATTATTGAAATCAGTTGGTTTTGGTAAACTTATGAATCAGCAATACATGCCCCGGAAAGGTATCACATCCTTTCGGACTAAACCAATTCACAGCTTCGATATGCAATATTGTGCGTAGCATGTTTTTGTTGTTGATGAATAATTCTTTGCGATGCAAAGATGAAATTATTTTTTTCAATTTGCCAAATATATTTTTAAATTTTATAAAAAAATATTTTCACGTAGGTTTAGTATCCTTGAAAATCAAAAGTTACATTTTCGATTTTCAAGGATGCTATTTTATTTTTGGAAGATGATTCTGCATAAAATCTTTCAGGTTACAGATCAAAATATTGTTGGCAGACTTATACGTTTCTATATCAGGAACCACCACATAATTCTTTTTTGTTTTCAGGTCTTCTATACTCTGGTAATAACCTTTAGTTATACTGGGAGCATTATTTAGTTTTACTTCAATGCTTGCCACTGCATGAACACCTCTTGCAATTACCATATCACATTCCGCCCCTGCCTGTGTACGGTAGTAATACAATTGCAACCCCGACGGCAGCGCCTGCAATACCTGTTCTACTACATAGCCTTCCCATGAATTACCAGCCAGCGGATGTCCCCTTAATGTATGCAGGTTGGTAATATTGCTTACATTATGAAGCAGGCCACTATCCCTGATATAAACTTTAGGTGCTTTTACCAAACGCTTCCTGGTATTTACGTGAAAGGGCTGCAACCGGTGAACCAGGTAAGCACCCTGCAGATAATCAATATACCTTATAACTGTTGGTGCTGTAATGCCCATACTTCTTGCCACCATTTCTGCATTCCATACCTGCCCATGTGTATGTGCCAGCATACTTAATAACCTTGCAGTAATACTGGCTGTAAATTCTACACCAAATAAAATACTTAAATCCCTTTCTACATAACTGCGGATAAAACCATTGAGCCATTCTGTGGAGCCTGCTTCACTGCGGCTTAACAATGAGGATGGAAAACCACCTCTGAGCCAGTGCTTGTTTTTATCAATATTTTCAGGCAACTCCAAAATATTCAACGGTGGCAGTTCCCTGTATGCTATTCTTCCTGCCAATGATTCGCTTACACCTTTTACCAATTGCGGTGAAGCACTGCCCAGTAAAATAAATTTTCCGTTACGCCTGCTATTATCAATTACAGAGCGGAGCACAGCAAATAATTTTGGCATCACCTGCACTTCGTCAATGATAATACATCGGTCACTATTGTCTGTAAGAAAAGTAAAAGGGTCACTGAGGCGGCGGCGGTCCAGTGGGTTTTCAAGATCAAGGTAAAGCGCTGGTTTTTTAAAGCTGGCCGCAATGGTTTTAGCTAATGTAGTTTTACCTACCTGCCTTGGGCCCAATATGCAAACAGCAGGGAAAGCTTTTAGCAGTTTTGATATTTCGGCCTGCAATAAACGTGTTATCATACTGCTAAGATAGAAAATCATCCTTGAAAATCCAAAGTGACACTTTTGATTTTCAAGGATTAAAGTAATTGCTTCTTTTGATGCTTAAAAATTTATTCCAGCTATTTCAACCGAATAGATGTACCAATAACCGAGATCTCGATCTCTTTCAAAATACACATATCAGCTACCGAAAAGATAATTTTTTCAACAGAAGTAGCAGTCATTATGAACAGCCTTTTTGTGATTTTATAACCATTGTAAAAAAATATTTTTAATAGGGAAGTGAAAAAAAACCTGCATTATCTTTTACTAATTCCTTGTACCTTGCTACTGCATTATCAAAGTCACAATATATCCATTCATCACTTTCAGCCCAGAGTTCTAATCGCATAATGAAATCTGTTTCCCAAGCTTTATCAATAAAATATATTTTTCGTGAATTTGCCCTTATAAAATTTTTAAGTTCCATATTAAAATATGGAATGGATTGAATAAAGTCAAAGACCTCAGCCTCACTGGCATAGGGATCATGCAAATAAAAATTTTGCTGTGCTATACGCCGGGCCTCGATAGTTCCAGTAACAACGTCAAAAACATTATCCATCAAATAAACACTTGTAATAGCTTTCATATAATCTTTATTTAAAAAAATAGCCTAAATAATTTTCATTTTTAATAGGGCAGCGTTAAAAAATCTTTTTGTTTTGGGATATACTCCGGGTAAAATCCGATTGAAAATATAGGGTCTGTATGCAACCAGATATCGCTTTCAGCCCAGGCCTTTATTTTAATAATGAAGGAAGTTTCCCAAGTCTGGCTGATGATAATAGTTGTGTCATTCAGCTTTCCAATCAGAAAACATTTAAGCCGTTCATCAAAGTATGGAATGGATTGAATAAAATCATACAACTCCTCATTGGTGGCAATGGCATACCGCAGGTAATACAAATGGTTGCTTTGCGATGCCCGGCGTATTTGAATGGTTTGATTGATTGTTCGGAAAATAATATCTGTTAAATAAGTTTTAGTGATGGATTGCATATTCAATAATTTAAAAATTAAAATAATTTCCCCTGTCCTCCTGGTCTTCTGAAAATGCTCGTATCCAAACTCCATTCCTCCGCATTCATGTTATACAGCTTGCCATATTTTTTATATTGCTGCGCCACCATCTGGGCAATGTTTCCTTCACCCCTCATGCGTACGCCCCAGCGGGTATCGTTCACTTTTCCATCATGGCTTTGTTCTATCAAATGCCAAACCTTATCAGCATGATTTGGGAAATTTTTATACAACCAGTCATGAAATAAAAATTTGATGGCACCATTCAAGCGGATAAAAGTATAGGCAGTAAACGTAGCGCCATTGTCTGCGGCGGCTTTCATGATGCGTTGCATTTCATGTTCGTTCAGGCCGGGTATCATAGGGCCCATCATAATGCCCATTCGTACACCGGCACTGCTGAGTTCATTGATCACTTTTAGTTTTTGTTTGGCTGTGGTGGTACGTGGTTCCATGATTCTTCTTAAGTCTTCATTAAAAGAAGTGATGCTTACCATCGCAGAAACAATTCCTTTCTTTGCCATATCCTGCAGCACATCTTTATCTTTTAATATCCAGGAATTTTTGGTGAGGATGCCTACCGGCTGATTGAATTCATTGCACACTTCCAGCAAGCCCCTTGTTAAGCGGTATTGTTGTTCTGCTGGCTGATAACAATCTGTGTTGCCACTCAGCATAATGGGTGCACATTCCCATTTAGGGTTCATTAAAAATTTACGCAGCAATTGCGGTGCATTTTTTTTGATGATGATCTTGCGTTCAAAATCAAGACCGGCACTATAACCCCAGTATTCATGCACATTACGGGCATAGCAGTAGATGCAGCCATGTTCACAACCGGCATATGGATTCATGCTGTAGCCCATGCCCACATCTTTGCTTTCTACTTTGTTTACAATGGTTTTGCTTTGCTGTTCCATGTAAGTGGTGGGCACATTGCTTTCTTCCCAGTCATCAATGCTTTCAACATGTTCTTTGGTTTGTTCATCTTTTAAAAAGCGGTTCTTTGTGTTGATCTGTGCACCTCTTCCATGAATGTATTGATCGGGCCGTTGTGTTTCTTCGCCACCGGGTAATTTTTCCGGCTGTACTTCGTGACTTACCGGCTTTACTTTATGATGGTCTTGTTTTAATTTTTCGTTCATATAGTCAGTTTAAATGCAATCATTTTATAGTTGCATTGGTTAATTATTTTATTACCGGCAGTTTTAATTTTTGATCATTCTAAAGCTTTCGGTATTGTGTCATTACAAATTCCGGCAATATTTGTGTGTGGCTACGGGAGTCATTGCTACTGTATTTCCTTCCCCAAGTTCAATCCCCGCCAGGGTTTTTTAGCCGCTGACGGGGTTGATGCTTTGTCAAATAGTTGGGCACATCATCTGTATTTATTATCCAAACAGATCGCCCTGTACGGTTGAAACGGGCATATTCTTAAACTCAAATCGTTTTACGATCTGGTATTTTGGTTCATCCAAAGAGCGTCTTAATAACAGCATGGCATCGGCAATAAAACGACCAGTAAAATGCAGGTTACTGAATTCCTGCCAGCCTTGTTCGTACTGCCAGGGCTGCAGTTTCCGGGCAATGGTAAGGTGCGGCTCCATAATAAAATGCGGTTTGTTGTCATTGTTCAGTTTCATAAGCCGCTGTGCCTCTGCCCGTATATTTTTTATCAAATTTTGAATGGGTAATTTACTGGTGATATTAATATAGACGGTGTGGGAAGGAAAACTGCCATAATCTTTCAGCTCCACTTTAATGGGTGAGTTACCCATCGCCAGCACTTCCAGCCGGTTGAGTATCCGCTCTTCCATCATACCGTACTGCACAAAATTTACCAGTGTAATATGCGGCTTGCTGTAAACAGCAGTTGGGTTTTTATAGTTGTCAAAAAAATACTGCTTCACCTGCATGATCTTTTCCCTTAAAGCTTCATGCGGATTAAGCACCAGCAGGTATTCGTATATTTTATAGCCGGGCATGGTGCCGGAAAGGTCTCTTTCTTTTGGTTTAAAAACCGGCTTGTTTTCTATTGGCTGATTTTTCATGATGTGCATTTTTAAATTTGGAAATACCAATTATTTTAGCATAAATTTACTAATTAATTTAGTTAACAATAAAATAAATTTTATGGAAGTGGAAAACTTTTCAGGCAGCAGCTATGGCGGTAGCAAAAAATTTAGTCAGCAGGATGTGCCGATGGCGAATGCTTCCGGCTTTGGCGCTGCGGCAGATGATTATATGGAACGGGGCATTGATTTGAACGAACAATTAATTATGAATAAACCGGCTACCTTTTTTATGAGGGTAAGCGGCAACAGTATGATCAATGCAGGGATTTGTGATGGCGATGTAGTGATTGTGGACCGGAGTATAAAACCGGCAAATGGCAAAATTGTAATTGCGATTGTAGATGGGGAATTGCTGATCCGCCGGTATGAGCTAACCATGAACCGGTTAAGGCTGGTGCCGGAAACACCCCGTTTGGCAGCGATTGAAATTGGTGAGTTTAGTGACCATCATATTTGGGGAGTGGTTACCTGTGTAATAAGACTGGTAGATAACAGCCTGATGAATTTTCGCAACAACAGCAATCATAAAGTAAAGAAATAATATGAAAGCCATTGTTGATTGTAATAGTTTTTACTGTAGTTGCGAAAGATTGTTTAAGCCGCATTTAGATGATAAACCTGTGGTAGTGCTCAGCAATAATGATGGCTGTATTATTTCACGAAGTGATGAAGCAAAAGCATTTGGGGTGCAGATGGCCGGGCCTTATTTTTTGGCAAAGCCATTGATTGAAAAATATAATGTGTCCACCTTTTCATCCAACTATAATTTGTACGGCGACCTTAGCTGGCGTGTGATGGAAACGCTGCGGATGTTGGTGGGTAAAGAAAATGTAGAGGTGTATTCTGTGGATGAAGCATTTTTAAATTTAGATGAGTTTGCCAAAGGTAATTTGCAGGAAGCAGGATTGAGAATAAGACAAATTGTAGAAGAGTGGACAGGCATAAAAGTGTCTGTAGGCGTGGCACCCACAAAAGTATTATCCAAAGTAGCCAATCATTTGGCAAAGAAAAATAAGGTGGCCACCAACTGTGTAGTAGTATTGGATACTAAAGAAAAAATTTCAAAGGCATTGCAGGATACACCCATCGGAGATGTTTGGGGCGTTGGCAGAAAGTATGCAGAAAAATTAAGGGATATGAATGCCGTATTTACTGCCTTTGATCTTACCAAAAAAACAGAAGAATGGGCTCATAAAAATTTAGGTGGTGTGGTGGGGATACGGCTGGTAAAAGAATTAAAAGGTGAGCCGGTGAATGAAATGGGAAAGCAATTGACCGATAAAAAAATGATTGCCACCACCCGGATGTTTGGGAATCCTGTAAAAAATATCAGCGATATCAAGGAAGCAGTAGCAACTTATACATCAAGGGCTGCGGAAAAATTGCGGCGCCAGCAAAGTGCGGCGAGTATTGTCAGCGTATTTGTTGTGCCAAAAGAGAACAGTCATAATGAATACTTCCGGCATGGGCCTACGGTAAGCAGTTATATTACCTTGCCTGTAGCCACTTCCTCCACCAACGAATTGATAAAACCTGCAGTAAAGCTGGTAGACAAATTATACGAAAGAGGAAGGTTGTATAAAAAGGCAGGTGTGATGCTGAGTGGCCTGGTGCCAGACACTTCCATACAATCCAATTTATTTGTGCCGGAAAATAAAAATTGCGAACGAAAACTGATGGACATGATCGACAACATCAATTTTAGTCAGCGGAACGATGTATTAAAATTTGCTGCCAGTGGCACTAAAAAAGACTGGAAAATGCGGATGGAACTGAGAAGCCCAAGGTATACTTCCAGGTGGGATGAATTGTTCCAGGTAAAATAATTTTATGGTTGAATGAGTGTGACTGTAATGTAACAGTCGTACATTCATTTCATGAGAAAAATAATTATATTTTGTTTAGCACAACTGCTGCTGATATCTGTATTTGCACAACAAAAAACCATTGCCATCCGCTGCGGTAAACTACTGGATGTAAGAAACGGTAAAGTTTCGACCAATCAAATCATTTTTATTAAGGGAAATAAAATTGAGTCAGTAAGCGATGCTGCTGCGTTTAAACAAAAAACTGATTCGACAATTGATTTAAGTGGTTACTATGTGCTGCCGGGATTGATCGATTGTCATACACATGTTTTATTGCAGGGAGATATTACCAGTGAAGATTATGATGTGCAAATATTAAAAGAGTCTGTTCCTTACCGTACGCTGAGGGCTTCTAAAAGTTGTAATCAATCTTTGATGAATGGCTTTACCACTATCCGGGACCTGGGAACAGAAGGCGCAGGCTATGCAGATGTGGATGTAAAAAAAGCGATCAGTAAAGGAGTGATACCGGGACCAAGAATGTTTGTATCTACACTGGCCATTAATACCACCGGCCATTATCCCATTTTAGAAAAAGAGTATGCCTGGGAGCTAACCATGCCCAAAGGATTACAGGAAATTACCGGAGCTGAAGAAGGAAGAAGGGCCGTGAGGGAACAAATAGCACATGGTGCCGACTGGATAAAAATTTATGCAGACAGGGGTTATAAAAAATTGGCTGGCGGCGGATACAGCAGCATCCAAAATTTCACCAAAGAAGAAATAGAAGCCATTGCTGATGAAACCATCAAAAGCAGGAAACAGTTGGCAGCACATGCTGTAACACCTGATGGCATTTTATATTCCATCAACGCCGGAGCAAAAAGCATTGAACATGGTTTTGGAATGAACGACGAATGCATGCAATTGATGGTAAAGAAAAATGTATTCTGGTGCCCTACGATTTATGTGAATGATTATGTAGCAGAAGGAAGAGCAAAAGCTGGAAGCCCTATCAATAAATTATTTACAGAAACGGAACCTGCGGTATTTAAAAAAGCATTGCAATATGGTGTGAAGATCGCTTATGGTACAGATATTGGCGGTTACGACTGGAGTGAACCACAGGCAAAAGATTTTGAATTTTTTATTCAGTATGGAATGCAGCCATTACAAGCGATACAAACTGCTACTATTAATGGTGCTGAATTGCTGGATCAAACCGGGCTTGTGGGAGAAATTATTCCTGGTGCGTTTGCAGATATTATTGCAGTAAAAGAAGATCCTTTAACCAACATCAAAAGTTTGGAGCAGGTAAAATGGGTAATGAAAGATGGCGTGGTTTATAAGAGTAGCAAATAACTTTTCTTATCCAAATAAATTTCCCTGCTTTCCATCATCACCAACAAATTTTGGTTTGATCAAATTTAATCCACATTTCTTGTTGAGCTTATCAACTAAATAAACTGTTAACTCGGGAGAAGTAGCTTCATCATGCATATGCATGAAAAAATAAAGTTCCTCCAACCCATTGTCCAGCCAGTATTTTATTCGCCTTATCCATTCATCAATCCTTGTATAATCAGAAGGATGCAAACTGTTGCCAACATAACGAATGAATGCTTTTGGAATGGATAAATGCATGTGAGCACAGTCTCTTCTTCCGGCAGTATCAGTGATCACTGCTCCCATGTTCAGTTCTTTTAAAGTGCTGAGCATTTCTTCCCTTATATCATCTTTTTTAAACCAATCAGGGTGACGTACTTCTAAAAAAAATTGCAGATCGTTTGGTAACGTTCTTAAATAGCCGAATAACTCATCTTTTCTTTTAGTAGAAAAAGTATCGCTTACCTGTACGAATATGGGACCGAGCCATTCTTCAAATGCTACAATGCCACGGAAGAATTCGTTCGTAATAAATTGCTTTCCATTCAGGCTGCCGCGGTGTGTGACGCCCTGGTACATCTTTGGGCAAAATTTAAAATCTTTACCGGCGGCTTTTTCTGTCCATTTCTTTATACCGCCTTCTCCATATACTTTATAATGTGTTGCATTCAGCTCAATACTGTTGTAATGCTGCACATAGTGCTTTAGAAAATCCTTCTCCTTTGTTTTTGGCGGATAAATTTTACCCACCCATTCCTCTCTTCCCCATTTGGCACATCCCAGGTAAACTTTCGGGCCATTGGCTGGTTTTCCTGTTAATATCATTTTATTTCCCAGCGGCTCAGGCGGCAAAGAAAAATCCACGCTGTCTAATTCATTTTCCGGCACTCGTCCAAAATCCATAATTATAATTTAGTAGTGATCTTGCAAAGTTAAACCCTGTTCCCGTTTTTCAACTTTTCATAAATAACAATATTCATCATTACCAGCAGCATACCATAAAAAGTATCTTCAAAAGGAATGGTATAAATTCTTATGCCCAGGTTTTCTGCATCATTATATAACACTACCGGTATGGCTGTAAGAAAACCATTCACTATCAGAAAAGGAACCAGGATAATAGAGTATGAAATTAAAAATGAAGCGGCATCAAATAATTTGAAATAGCCACGAAATGTATAGATCGCCGCAATAAAAAATGCGTTCAGCATAAATGTCCAGAAGGTATAGTGACGTTCAAAAAAAACAGCTCCCGTAATTGCCAGGCACACCGCCAATATTTTTAAAATTGTATCCGCTGTTTTATTATCCTTCCATTTTGGAAAATAACAGCGGATGCATTCATAAATAAATACACAGCAATAAGGTACAATAAAAAAGAAAAGTACTTCTTCTATGGGGAGATTAACCATTTTTATTCCTGCTATATAATCTTCATTAAACCGCCATACTCCATTTGCCGTAAAATAAATATCCCACAGAATATAAATAAGTGCAGGAATGATCATGGCAGGAAACAGGTATTTCCACTTTTTATAAAATGCTACTTTCTTATCAAAGCTTAAGGCCAATGGCCCTGCAATTGACACAGCAAGGATCAAAAAATATGTGTAATGCTGATTCAAATAAATAGGTATTAATACAATAAAATTATGCTGATCAAAGTTTGTTAGATGAGATTACACAGATCACAACTGGAATAACAATAACATCTCTGTTTGGTTGATATGGTTGCAAAATAATATTTATACCAAAGCAAAGAGCGCTTATTTTCTTTTACATTTGTTTTTTTTCAAAAAAAGCAGCAAAAAATATGGCTTACCGGTTTTTGATTGTTGGGGCTGGCTTCTCCGGCTGTGTACTGGCAAATCAACTAGCATCAGCATTAGACTGCAGTATCGACATCTGGGATGAACGCAATCACATGGGAGGTAATTGCCATACTGAGAGAGATGCCGCCACCGGTATAATGGTGCATCAATACGGGCCACATATTTTCAACACGGATAAAAAAGGTATTTGGGATTTTGTGAACCGCTTTGCTGAATTCAGGCCATACGTTCACCGGGTAAAAGCAATGAGCGGCGATAAGATGTATTCCCTGCCTGTTAACCTCCAAACCATCAACCAGTTTTTTGATAAAAATTTTTCTCCGGAAGAAGCTAAAGTTTTTTTAGAAACACTGGCAGACAAAACCATCACCGATCCTCAAAATTTTGAAGAACAGGCTTTGCGTTTTATTGGCAGAGATTTGTACGAGGCCTTTTTTTATGGTTACACCAAAAAGCAATGGGGTTGCGAACCTTCAGAGTTGCCGGCATCCATTTTAAAAAGAATCCCGGTACGATTTAATTATGACGACAATTATCACAACAACATTTATACAGGCATTCCTGTGGAAGGCTACACTGCAGTAATGGAAAAAATGATAGACCATCCATCAGTAAAGGTTACACTAAATAAAAAATTTATACCGCAGGATGACCTTAACTCATACGATCATATTTTTTATACTGGCCCAATTGATGCTTTTTTTAATTATGAATATGGAAGGTTAGGTTACCGTACCGTAACCTTTGAAAAAAATTATGCAAAAGGAGATCACCAGGGTGCCACACAGGTTAATTACTGCGATGTAAACATCCCTTATACCAGGATCACAGAACATAAACATTTTACTCCGTGGGAAACACATGATAAAACTGTTTTTTTTACAGAATACAGCAAAGAAACCACTCCCGGTGATACACCATATTATCCCAAAAGGTTAACGGCAGACAAACAACTTTTAAAACAATACAGGGAAGCCGCACAACAACAAAACAAAGTTTCTTTCCTGGGAAGATTAGCCACATATCGTTACATGGATATGCACCACGTGATAGGCGAAGCGCTGGATTTTGCACAACACTTTATTACCTCCATAAAAGAAGATCAGCCCAGGCCTGTTTTTTCAAATATTGAAAACTAATTCAAGTTCTGCCCATTAATATTCATCCCCTGACTGCAAAGGCCCTGCTGCAGAAAAAATATCTATTGGTCCTGTGAAACAATGCTTTACACAGCATTACGGCAAGCATTAAATTCCCTTACAAATGCAATAAAACGCACCAGGTTCCGTTTATATAAATGCGTATTAGCAATAATACCACCGTACAATCCAAAACCCACCCTATGGAAAAAGTAATTGCACTTGTTGTTACTTATAACCGTCAGCATTTATTATCTGAATGTATAACGGCATTACGTAACCAGACCCAAAAGCCAGACACCATATTAGTTATTAATAATGGCAGTACTGACAATACTGAACAATGGCTCCAATCTCAAAATGACGTGGTTTTTATCACTCAAAAAAATACCGGCTCAGGTGGCGGTTTTAATACTGGCATTAACTGGGCGTACAAACAAGGTTACTCCTGGATATGGTGCATGGATGATGATGGATATCCAAAAGAAGATGCACTGGAAAAAATACTGGCACCCGAAACAGACCTGCTTTGTCTTCGTAATTGCGCTGTATTAAATAAGGAGGACAAAAAGACTTTTGTATGGAAAACTAAAAATTATGCCACCATTGATGATGTAGACAATAACCTCATAGAAGGCATTGGCCATCCGTTTAATGGTACTTTAATTCATCGGAATATTGTAGAAAGAGTGGGAACACCTGAGCCATCTTTATTTTTGTGGGGTGATGAGAGCGAATATTATTGCAGGATTACAAAGAAAAATAATATTCCGGTCTATACCATTGCAGACAGTATTCATTATCATCCTGCGGCAGCATTTACTTACAAGAGTGACTGGGATTATAAGAGCTGCTGGAAAATGTATTTCTATGTACGCAACCGCTTTCATATACAGCAGTCAACATTCAATACTAAAATAATGGCGCTTATAAATTATTGTTGTTTCCTGGTTGCAATGGTGGGTGTAATATTGGTGTATCAAAAAACAGATAAACTAAAGAAACTAAGTTTCATCTGGTGGCCCGCCATAGATGCATTCAGGAATAATTTAACCGCTACACCAACATTTATCTTATCAAGACTTAGTATAAATCCAGCATCCATTTTCAGAACTTATGTCAATAATTATTTTAAGATTGCAAGGATGATGATACTGGCGCCGTTCTTGATATCCAAGCCTGGCAGAGCAGCAGGATTATAAACTGGTATCAACTTTTTCTGAAGCGGCATTTTCTAAAACGGGAGTGCCGCTTTTTTTCTTCCTGCTCTTTTCAAGTATCAACATCAGTGCGATCAAATAAAAAGGGATACAGGGAATTTTATAACGCACCAGCGTTCCAAAATTTAATGTGGTGGTGCCAACAAATACAGCAAACAAAATAGAATACCAAAAACAAAAGACCACCATAGGGTCTTTAAAAATACTGATAAAGAACCTTACCACTCCAGCCTTCAGCAATACGTACAAAGTAAACAGCATAAATGCAAGGCTCTCTAATGAAGAAAATAAAGTAGAGAGCTTTTTTGACTCCCACAAAAAAGGACGGAATAAGGTAGCTGTAATGGCTGCAGGCGCTATTTTCGCCAGGCTGGCCGGTGTGCCATCAAACTCAACCCCCAGTGAAAAAGAGGACTCGGCAAGATTAGCAATTCCCTCAAAATTCTCTTGTGTTGTTTTTACAGATTCGGCGATCTTATTTAAAGCCAGGTTGCCGAGAAAATTTTGTATGCTGTCTGCCAAAACAAAAAAGCCAACCCCCATCAAACATACCAATACAAAAAGCAGCATGATCTTAGAAGCCATTTTCTTCATCGATTTCAGTTTATAGAACACTATATAAAGCATAAAGAACGGAAGGTAGGCTGCAAGAATATACGACTTTACCAATGCCAGGATATACGCAGCAATAAAAGCAATGACTATATTTTTGATAACAGACTCCTTTTTTATAAAGGCCCTGTAAAGGGAATAGGTAAGCCAGCCAAGCATCCCGGTACACAAAGGATCTTTTAATATTCCGGCGCTCCAGAAAACAAACGTAGGTAAATAGATGATGGCAATAGCCAGTTGTTTATGCAGCCGTGGGTATTGCTCGTAAAAAAATTTATACAATCTCCATACGCCGCTAAAAGAGATCATGGAAAAAAAAAGGTTGATTACGGTATAGCTTCCAAATGAGAAAAATGAAAAAACAGTTACCAGCTTGGTTACAAAATAATTGCTTTCGTTTTTAAAATACCCTTTATTAAAACTGTCAGCAAGCAGGTTAGTATCAAAATCTTTACCTGGAGAAAAAAGTAACTGGATATTAGAGGGATCTTTCAAAATCAGTTTTGTGATGTTGATGCCTTCGGTGTAATAAAGCGTGGTGGTATCTCCCCGGGTAATAAAAACATGAAACAGGGTAAATGCGATAGTGGCAATAACTTTGATCCAGAAACCCTGCTTATGATACTTTCTTAAGATGGGATCTTCCATTCTTTTTCTTCTTACCGAAAAAATGAGGTGAAAAAGCAAAACATAAATGGGGAATAATATTATATCGGTTAAAGCCATGCTGAATTTTTCTGCAAACAGTGAATAGGTAAAGCAGTACTAGCAAATTTATCCTAAAATATCGTTTGCTATTCAATAATAAGAAGTTATTTTGCCCACTACTAAAACGAAAGTAAATGTGCGGTATAGCAGGATCGGTAAATTTCAAACTCTCATACCAGCAGATAAATGACAGCATGCTGCACCGGGGACCGGATGAGCAAAACGGCTTCACTGCAGACAATGTAGACCTTTATCATTTGCGTTTGTCCATTGTTGATATAGCTGGTGGTAAACAACCAATGCAGCTTGATAACCGCTATACCATCATCTTCAATGGTGAAATTTACAATCACAACGAGATAAGATCATCACTTGGTTTAAAGGGCAATACTTCTTCAGACACCGAAACGTTGCTGTTGTTATACAGAAAATTGGGAGCTGATATGCTGGAACTCCTGGAGGGCATGTTTGTTTTTGTAATTTATGATCAGCAGGAAAAGAATTTATTTATGGCAAGGGACAGGGCCGGAAAAAAGCCCGTATACTATTACAAAGATGGAGAGAAAATAGTTTTTGCCAGTGAACTCAATTGCCTGAAAGGTTTACTGCCTCTCCAAATGAACGAAGCCAATTTTTATCATTACTTAAGACTGGGATCGTTTTACAAACAACTTACGCCGTACAAAAATGTCACCGAGCTAAATGCCGGAAGTTTCTTATTGATTGATTGCAGTACGCTGGAGATACAAGAAAAGCGCTGGTGGAATATCAATGAATTTTATAAACAAACCAGTCATGATAATTTTGAAACAGCACTAGAAAAAACGGACCAATTATTAAACGCAGGTGTAAAAAGAAGGCTGGAATCCTCAGATCTGGAAGTGGGAAGCTTTTTAAGCGGTGGCATCGACAGCGGCCTGGTAACTGCCATTGCAAGCAGGTATACCAATAAATTGAAAACCTTTACCGTATCCTTTGCCGGCGAATATGATGAGGCACCGTTGGCAAAACTGGTAGCAGATAAATACAAAACGGATCATACTGAAATAAAAATTTCTCTTGATCACCTTCAGCAGGATGTAGAAAAAATAATCACCAACTACGGTGAACCTTTCTTTGACAGTTCTGCCATTCCTAGTTATTATGTGAGTGCTGAAGCCCGGAAACATTTGACAGTAATTTTAAATGGAGATGGCGCTGATGAACTGTTTGGAGGCTACCGCCGCTACGTTCCTTTTGCACAATATGATTTTTTTAAAGCAAATGCACTGGTTAAAAATACAGCCGGGCTTGCCAAAAAATTGCTACCGCTTACAGACAATAAAAAGTCCAAATACAATTATTTATACCGCTTAGCTGCCCTTGCTTCCAAAAACAGTCTCGAAATTTATTTATCTGCCGGGGTGGATATTTTTGAAGATTATGAACAAAACATCCTTAATCCACCTGTCAACTATTTACAATTGCTGCAGGATGATTTTAACCTGCTGGCTGGTGAAGATATGAGTGGATTAAAAAAGATGATGAACCTTGATTTTGATACCAACCTTTTCAGTGATCTGCTGGTAAAAATGGATATTGCCACCATGGCCCATTCCCTTGAAGGCAGGAGCCCTTTTCTTTGTAAAGGATTGTTGGAATATATTCCCGCCATCAACGACAATTTCAAAATAAAAGGAAGCACTACCAAATATTTATTAAGGCAGCTTGCAAAAAAATACCTGCCGGAGCAACTGATCAATCAACCTAAACGAGGCTTTGAAATACCTTTGAAAAACTGGGTGAACAACGAACTAAAAGATATTATCCAGGACTATGTAGGCAGCAATACTGCATTAAACCGGCAGTTTGTAAAAGCTGATTTCGTTCAATCATTGTTAGATAATACAATAAAAATTGCCGCAGAAAAAAGAGCCAAGATCTTATGGACGCTTTTCAGTATGGAGGTTTGGTATAAAAAAATATACCAGGGATAGCTGACCCTACCAGCAGTTGAACCGCTACTATGGCTGCTTTCAGCAACCTTTAAGTACTTGGTTCCACGCTACAACCATTTGCATTTTTTAATATTGAATATTTATCCGAACCTTTTAAACAAATTTTTACAAAATTTGTAATTGATACTAAATAAGGCTAATGAATGCATTTACTATAAAAGACCTCGAAAACCTGTCAGGAATTAAAGCTCATACCATACGCATCTGGGAACAACGTTACCAGTTTTTAAAACCCAGCCGCACAGATACCAACATCCGTTATTACAGCAATGATGAATTAAAAAAAATTCTCAACATTGCCCTGCTGAATAAATACGGCTATAAAATATCTCATATAGATAAAATGAATGAGCTGGAAGTGAAGGAAAAAATTCTTTCACTTGGCCAGGTACAGGCTCAGCACGAAAGGATTGTTAATGATCTCATCAAATGCATGATTGACCTGGATATAGAAAAGCTGGAAGAGATACTGGATAAATACATCATGGCACGTGGCATTGAAAGAAATATCACCCAGATCATTTTTCCTTTTCTTGAAAAGATAGGCATCCTCTGGCTTACCAATCATATCAATCCTGCACAGGAGCATCTTGTAACTAATATTATACGCCAGAAGCTAATTGTAGGAATAGAAAGCGCCACTTCTTTATTAAAAATAAACAAGACTGTTTTGCTCTTTTTGCCAGAAGGAGAATACCATGAAGTTGGGTTACTCTTTGTATATTACCTGTTAAAAAGCCGTGGAGTTTCTGTAATTTACCTTGGTGCCAATGTGCCTATAAATGATGTGGAATATGTAGTAAAATTAAAAAAGCCCAATTACTTGTTTTCTCACCTTACTTCTGCAGGTCATAACTTTCACCTGGACAGATTTATTGCTAATATCTCTAAAAAATTTGCCGGTACGCCTATTGTCATTTCCGGGCACCTTACACATGCTTACGAAAAGAAAATTCCTCCGCAGATCAATTTTAAAAAATCATTCCAGGAAACAATGGAGTTTATAGCCTCACTTTAAACACTCAGGGTTTTTCCAGATTTTCCGGTTTTAGAGTAAATATTTGACTTTCAACTTGTTTAACATATTCTTATAAAATATTAAACAAAAAGTTAGGTATTCTCAATTGTAGTGTTTAGCTTTATGTCTTAAACATTAAACACATTATTATGTCAACAGTAGAATTTGATAAGCTGTTATTGAATAACACAGAGTTTTTAAAGCCCTTTGCTGTAACACTTACACGTGACAACGAAGTTGCAAAAGATTTGCTGCAGGAAACCATGTACCGGGCCTGGGCTAATAAAGAGAAGTATAATGTGGGCACCAATATAAAAGCATGGTTGTATACCATCATGCGTAATATTTTTATCAATAACTACCGCCGCAAAGCAAAACAAAATACCATCTTTGATAACACCCCCAATGATTTTTTACTGGATTATAACCAGACAACCATCAGCAATGCAGCAGAAGGGGCATTAAAAATGAAAGATATCCAGGCGGCCATTCATAACCTTCCTCATATTTTCCGCAACCCTTTCTTACTTTATTTTGAAGGCTATAAATACTATGAAATTGCAGAAATGCTGAGTGAGCCTTTAGGAACTATTAAAAGCAGGATTCACTTTGCAAGAAAATTACTTAAAGAGCAACTGTCCAGATATTAATGCTACTTTCATTACCAGTTATTACTCTTGTAATTTCCTATACTAAATTGTTTCTATCCAGTTGAAAAAAATAATAATAATTGGCAGTGGATTTTCCGGCCTTTCTGCAGCCTGCTTTATGGCAAAGGCAGGTTATGAAGTTTTGGTACTGGAGAAACATGATATGCCCGGAGGAAGAGCAAGGATATTAAAAGAGGCTGGCTTTGTATTTGACATGGGGCCAAGCTGGTACTGGATGCCGGATGTGTTTGAACGTTTTTTTAATTGCTTCGGAAAAAAAGTATCAGATTATTATCAGCTGGAAAGGCTTGATCCTTCTTACAGGGTTTACTGGCCTGAAGACAAAATGGATATCCCTGCAAACTATGCTGAACTGCAACAATTGTTTGAGAAGAAAGAACCCGGCAGCAGCAAGGCGCTCGATAAATTTATGGATGAGGCTGCTTACAAATATGATGTAGGCATTAATAAACTGGTACATAAGCCGGGGCAGTCAGTAACAGAGTTTGCAGACTGGGACCTGGTGAAGGGCGTGTTTAAATTAGATGTATTTACATCAATCAAAAAACATGTAAGTAAATATTTCAAGCATCCACAGTTACAACAACTGCTGGAGTTCCCGGTATTATTCTTAGGCGCATTGCCACAGGATACCCCTGCATTATACAGCTTGATGAATTATGCGGATATCAAACTGGGTACCTGGTATCCTGAAGGAGGCATGTACAGCATTGTAAATGGTATGTATGCTTTAGCAAAAGAGTTGGGGGTAAAATTCCTTTTCAATCATGATGTAAAGGAAATAAAAATTGAAAACGGCAGCGCAAAAACTGTGACAGCAGAAACAGCTGCAGAAAGCACTGCTGTATACTTTGAAGCAGATGCAGTAATTGGAAGTGCCGATTATCATTTTATAGAAACTAACCTGCTGGAAAAGCAATACCAAACTTACACAGCAGCATACTGGAACAAAAGAGTGATGGCTCCGAGTTGTCTCATTTACTACATAGGATTAAAAAAGAAACTGAAGGATCTTACACACCACTCCTTATTTTTTGATGTGGATTTTGGTGTACATGGAAAAGAAATATATACTGATCCAAAATGGCCTTCTGAGCCATTGTTCTACGTTTGTGCACCATCGGTTACAGATAATACGGTAGCACCCGATGGTTGTGAAAATCTTTTCTTCCTGGTGCCGGTAGCAACCGGTCTTACGGGAGATACAGAGGAACTAAGAGAAAAATATTTTGATAAGATTTTAAGCAGGTTTGAACAAAAGACTGGCCAATCTGTAAAACAAGATATTATCTATAAAAAATCATACTCTGTAAATAATTTTATCAGTGACTATAATTCATTTAAAGGAAATGCTTATGGTTTAGCGAACACTTTGATGCAGACGGCTGTTTTAAAACCATCCATGAAAAGTAAAAGGGTAAAGAACCTTTTTTATACAGGACAATTGACAGTACCGGGGCCCGGCGTTCCACCCAGTATTATCAGCGGAGAAGTTGTTTCAAAAGAAGTGGTAAAATATTTTTCATAACAGAACCAGTGCAGAGAAATATTGGTTAAATTTAAGTATTAATATAATGAGTATCTTAAAATAAAGAAATCTAAAAGACAAGATGATATCGCTTTATCATGATCTGAGCAGGCAATGCAGTAAAATCACTACAGAGAAGTACAGCACCTCTTTTAGTAGTGCTATCAAATTATTGCATCCAGATATGCGTACACCTGTATTTAATATCTACGGCTTTGTACGCTTTGCTGATGAGATAGTAGATACGTTTCACCAGTTTGACAAAGCCACTTTATTAAAAGAATTTAAAAAAGAAACTTACGACTCCATTCAAAGAGGTATCAGTCTCAACCCAATTCTTCACAGCTTTCAAATGACGGTGAATGAATTCAAAATTTCTCACGAACTGATTGAAGCATTTTTCAAGAGCATGGAAATGGATCTTGAAAATGTATCTTACGATACGGCTGGTTACAAAGAATATATATATGGCAGTGCAGAAGTGGTAGGCCTGATGTGCCTCTTCGTTTTTTGTGAAGGCAACAATGCCGTCTACGAGAAACTAAAACCGTCAGCAAAGTCACTGGGAGCAGCTTTTCAGAAAGTGAATTTTTTAAGGGATGCCAATGCAGACTATACTGAGTTGAGCAGAACTTATTTTCCCAATGTGGATTTTAAAAATTTTACTGCGCCGGTAAAAAAACAGATAGAAGAAGATATCGCTGCAGATTTTGCCAATGCTTACGCAGGTATTTTACAATTACCGGCAAAAGCAAGATTTGGTGTATATGTGGCGTACAAATATTATTTATCGCTCTTCAAAAAAATTAAAAAAACAAATGCTGCCAGCATTATGCAGGAACGCATACGAATACCCAATTACGGCAAGGCATTCATCGTTGCAAAAGCAGGATTGCGGATGCAGCTAAATTTGTTATAAAGAGAACCAGTTATGGATGTTATTTTGGTAGATGAACAAGACAGGCCAACCGGCACGATGGAAAAGATGGAAGTGCACCAAAAAGCAATTTTGCACAGGGCTTTCAGTGTATTTATTTTTAATGATAAAGGAGAAATGCTCCTGCAAAAAAGAGCCGGTAAAAAATACCACAGTGGGGGCCTTTGGACAAATACCTGCTGCAGCCACCCACAGCCAGGAGAAGATACCATGGAGGCTGCAAATAAAAGACTGCAGGAAGAAATGGGATTCAGCACACCCTTAAAAAAAGCTTTTACTTTTTTATATAAAGCTCCTTTTGAAAATGGATTAACAGAACATGAATACGATCATGTTTTTATTGGCAATTTCACCGGTTTGATAAACCCTGATCCTGATGAAGTTGAAGACTATTGTTATCAATCCCTGGAGGAATTAAAACAATCCATGCAAACTCAACCCGGCCATTTTACTGAATGGTTTAAGATTGCGCTGCCAAAGCTGGAAGCCTGGCTTAGCTCCAATGCATAAAGAAATAAATACCGCTTTATTTCAGCTAATTTTGTTTTGAATATTTCACTACTACATGTCTCACAAAAAAGCAATCATTATCGGAAGCGGCATCGGCGGAATGGCTGCAGCAATAAGGTTGGCTGTGCAGGGATATAAAGTGGAAGTGTTTGAAAAAAACTGTTACCCTGGTGGCAAATTATCTGCTTTTGAAAAAGACGGATATCATTTTGATGCCGGACCTTCTTTATTTACACAACCTCAAAATGTAGAAGAATTATTTGAGCTGGCTGGTGAACTAACCAGTGATTATTTTTCTTACCAGCCGGTGGATATTGCCTGCAAATATTTTTATGAAAATGGAAAAATTGTACAGGCATATACCAACGCATTGCTATTTGGAAAAGAATTAAAAGAACAACTGAACGAACAACCGGAAGCATTAACAAGCTACTTGGCAAAAGCTGAAAAATTATATGACAATGTTGGCAGCATTTTTCTAAACCATTCGCTGCATAAAAGAAATACCTGGCTGAACAAACGGGTTTTTAAAGCGCTAAAAACTGTCCGGTATGCCTACCTGTTCCAATCGCTTTATCAATATAACAAAAGCAAATTTACCTCCCCGGAAGCGGTACAACTGTTCAGCCGCTATGCCACTTACAATGGCAGCAATCCTTACAAAGCACCGGGCATGCTGAGTTTGATTCCGCACCTTGAACAAAACCAGGGTACGTTTTATCCAACAGGTGGTATGATCAACATTAGCAATTCACTTTATCAGCTGGCATTAGCAAAAGGGGTGATATTTCATTTTGATGCACCGGTTGAAAAGATCCTTCATCATGAAAATATCATCAAAGGTGTGGTAGCAAACAAAGAAACTATTCTTGCAGATGTAGTGGTGAGTAACGCAGATGTATATTTCACTTATAAAAATTTGCTCGGCAATGTCAACAAAGCTCAAAAAATATTAAAGCAGGAAAGAAGCAGCAGCGCTGTAATTTTCTACTGGGGAATAAGAAAAGAGTTTAGCCAATTAGGGCTGCACAATATTTTTTTCAGCAAGGATTACAAAACAGAATTCGACAATATCTTTAATAAAAAACAACTCAGTTCCGATCCCACCATCTACATCAATATTACTTCCAAAATGGAAAAAGGTCTTGCACCTGAAGGAAAAGAAAACTGGTTTGTAATGGTGAATGCACCGGCAAACACCGGCCAAGATTGGGGTGCCATGAAGCAGCAATTACGATCACTTGTAATTAAAAAGTTAACAAAGATGCTGGGAAAAGATATCGCAACATTGATTGAAACAGAACATACGCTTGACCCATTATTAATAGAAGAACAAACATCCTCTTACATGGGATCATTGTATGGCACCAGTTCCAACTCTAAGCTGGCCGCCTTTCTGCGGCATCCAAATTTCACCAGTACTATCAAAGGGCTGTACTTCTGCGGAGGCAGTGTGCATCCTGGTGGTGGCATTCCCTTGTGTTTAAAGAGTGCGAAAATTGTAAGTGAACTCATTGTGGAGGACAATAAAAAAAATAAACATTGATAAAAAACTTTTCAAAGATTCAAATTGCCACAGCCATTGCCTTGTTGTTTCATACAATTGGGCTGGCAGGTATTATGATCTTTAAAAGTGATCTGATCATTCGTTCCACTCCTGTCAATCTATTACTGTGTTTTATTTTATTAATCTGGACACAAAAAGAAAAGAACTCTGCCTTCTGGTTATTTATGGCAACTGTTTTCATCATAGGATTTACAGTGGAAGTTATTGGAGTAAATACAGGTTTGCTATTTGGCAATTACAGTTATGGAAATGTACTCGGCACTAAATGGCAACAGGTTCCGTTTATGATTGGTATCAACTGGGTCATCATTATTTACTGCTGCGGCATTAGCGTAACTGCTTTATTACACGGTATCACCAGGCATGCAAATGAACATATGCCAGCGCCAACAAATACATTAAAAACTCTTTCTGTAATTACAGATGGTGCCACGCTGGCAGTACTATTCGACTGGATTATGGAACCGGTTGCCGTAAAATTAAAATTTTGGCAATGGGATCAAAATGATATCCCTGTTTACAATTATATCTGCTGGTTTTTCATCAGTCTGTTACTGCTGGCATTATTCCAACTGTGTAAGTTTGACAAGCGAAACAAATTCGCAGTAAATTTGTTATTGATACAGTTTCTGTTTTTTCTTATTTTAAGAACATTTCTCAACAATTAAAATGAACTGGATATTGTTTATACTCATCGTTCTCGCCACCTTCTTTATCATGGAAGGTATCACCTGGCTTACCCACCGCTATGTAATGCATGGCTTTTTGTGGTACCTGCATGAAGACCATCATCAAAAGGAACCGGGCTTTTTTGAAAAGAACGATGCCTTCTTTTTGATATTTGCTATACCAAGCTGGCTGTTTATTATGCTGGGTTTGCAAAACGAAGTTTACTGGGCTGCGGCCGTTGGTTTCGGTATTGCCATGTATGGCCTTGCCTATTTCATCGTACACGAAGTAATCATTCACCAGCGCTTTAAATGGTTTACCCGTAGCAACAATACATACATCCGCACTATCCGCTGGGCACACAAAATGCACCACAAGCACCTGGATAAACATGAAGGTGAAAGCTTCGGTATGCTGATGGTTGCAAAAAAATATTGGAATAAAGTAAGAGAAGATAATAAGCGGAATGCAAAGGCATAAAAATATTGCCCCTCTTAATTACTGCAACTACACATTGTAGTGATATGTCGCATTGAGCTCACTATTTCACAACAGCATGACGCTCCACTAAAATATCCATAAAAGTTTTTACGTTATATTGCAAAATATTCACATTACTTTTTTAGGATAAAATCCTTAAGCTATCAACATGCCAGATAAAATATTATTTATAAAGTGGGGAAGTTTTTCATTAATCAATAATAGCATACATAAAATATTACAAGATGAGTTTCCAGAAATGGAGATTGATGTAATAGACGTGAATGACATTTGGAAAAAAAAGGTGGGTTATCATCATTACTTAATCAACATCTGGCACTTTGTAAATGAATATGGAAAGGATTTTATTTATGGCTATAAAAAAAGGACTAAAAAAAACCTGTTTTCTTGGTTCAGGGGCACTTCCTATATCTCGCTGCTTATAAATAAATATATCCAGCAAACGGTACAGGGTAAAAACTACAAGTTCTCTTTTCAAACCCAGAGTATCATTAACGGAAAGATAAAAGGCATACCGCATTTTATATATACCGATCATACCACACAGACAAACTTATTATACCCGGATATCAACCCACGGGAATACATCCGGTCCAGTAAGTTTATAAAAAAAGTAGAGCAGGCCATATATGAGGATGCAGCTATGACCTTTACCTGTGGCAGCCTCATTACGTATTCATTGATAAACCAATACCATATTCCTAAAGAAAAAGCGCTCACTGTATTTGCAGGCAGTAATGTACCTAACTGGTTTGTGGAGAACGATGGTAAATATGCTTCTAAAAATATATTGTTTGTAGGCATAGACTGGAACCGTAAAGGTGGCCCCACTTTATTAAAAGTATTTGAAAAAGTATTGCAAAAACATAAGGATGCTTCTTTAACAATTGTTGGCTGCTCTCCGCAAAACATCACGTTGCCCAATTGTACGGTGTTGGGGAAAATAAAACCCGATAAAGTCGCAGACTATTATAATAAAGCAGCCATTTTTTGTTTGCCTACTTTAAGGGAGCCGTTTGGAATTGTGTTTGTTGAAGCCATGCATTATAAATTGCCCATCGTTGCGAATAATATAGGATCCATACCCGATATGGTGATCAATGATTTCAACGGATACTTAATTGATAACAATGTTGATGAGTATGCTGATCAGATCTGCAAACTCTTAGATGATCCTGAAAAGTGTAAACGATTAGGAGAAACAGGATATACTTATTCCCAGTCAAAATTCAGATGGGAACTGGTGGGCAAAACAATGAAGGCGGAAATAATTAAACACTTGTAACAACCGCTAAAAATTTAACCCTAAACATAAAAGTTATTGAACAAGCTTTATTAATACTACTGAACATCGTTGTGTCACTCACTTTTACTACATATCTTTCTGCAACTAAAACCCATTACTTTAATTAAGAATAGAATTATAAATCTGTCCGTATAATTCCACCGCTTTCTCCAGCGAATAAAATTCAGCAGCACCATTCCGAATACCAGCAACATCAAAAGAATTTACTGCAAGCACTTTTTCAATGACAGCATTAAATGCTTTATCCGAAAAATCATCCACCACATAACCAGCATCGTATTTATCAACAATTGCTTTCACATCTCCCACCCCGCCATTGGTAATTACAGGTATGCCCATCGCCATAATTTCTCCATGCTTGGTAGGAGAAGAAGACAATTTGGAAAAACAGGGCTTGATAAAAAACAAAGAATAATTACTTAAGGATAACAATGCCGGCACTTCATTTCGTTTACCATGTTTAACAATCAGCCTGTCTGCAGGCAACCCATATTTAGCCGCTTCTGCAGCAATTACATCATGCAAGTGCGGAGAGATAAACAAAAATTTTGTTTCCGGCTTTCTGTCAGATAACAGTTTACAAAAACGCAGCATCTCACCGGTCATATACCATCCGCCAATAGAGCCCAGGTAACTCACTACAAAATCGCTGTCATCAATATTCAGTTCTTTTTGCAACTGCTTTTTTTGTGCAGCATCAACTTTTGATGGATTAAATAAATTCAGATCGGCACTGCAGGGAATTACTTTTAATGGTATTGCTTTTCTATACTCCGGTAATCCCTGTATAATTTTTTCTGCTGCATGAGTGAGGCAAACAATGCCATCGCTCTGTGTCATTTCTTCCGCTTCTTTGTTTTTAAAGTGCCTGTAAATTATTTTGAATAAAGGATTACGGATGTTCCATATCCTGCCTTCCACACGGCTGTCTGCATAAAACTCTCTTACATCATGGAGAAATTTTACACCCATCGTTTGCTTCATCCACAAACCAATTAATGCTGGCACACCAGGCCTGGTATGCACCATATCAATGCTATGTTGCTGATGAATTTTCTTTGCTTGATTTCTTAGATTGATGATGTCTTTTAGTGTGGATAAAACTGGCGGTTTCTTGGTATAGGGAATTGGTATCCATTCAATATTAGTTCCTGCAAGCATTGCTTTAACAGCAGTTTCATTTTTGGCAAATGCTTCCTGCTTCTCACAGCTCAATAAAAAAAATTGGAAACCCTTTTTACACAGGCCCTGCAAATATGGAATCACCTGGCTTTGCCCCAGTGGGTCAGTCATTCCATCATACGATATAAAAAGAATTTTTTTTTGCATGTGCCCTACCAATAATTTTCTTCCAGCCACCAATGCAGCACCACGATCAGCCAAAGCCGGTTGAACAAATAATCAGTTCCGCCCAGGTACTGCTCTTTCAATTTTTTAACAACAGCATAATTCACCACGTTGTATTTATTGATCACTTCTTCTGATGTGTACTGATCCAGCAAATATTTCAGATCTCTCTTTAACCATTGTACCAATGGAATACTGAAGCCCCATTTTGGCCGGTCAAAAATTTGCCTGGGTACATGATCGTACAACACTTCTTTCAGCAGGTACTTCATGGTACCATTTTTCATTTTCAGCCCGGGGTCTAAATTGTAAGCAAACTCTACCAGCCGGTAATCCAGCAATGGCACCCGGCTTTCCAGGCTGTATTGCATACTGGCCCTGTCTACCTTCACCAAGAGGTCATCTTTTAAGTAATGATTAAAATCCCAATAAGATTGTTGCTCTGCAGCTGAAAGATCTCTTAAAACAAAAGGCTGGTTATTAAGGCCGCTGAAATTAAATTGTGGCGTCACCAACAATGACTTTAATTCCTGTTCTTTAAAATAATATTGCTCCTGCGAAAATATATGTGTGCACATATTATCCTTGCTGGGGTAGTCGTATAAGTTACCTGCACGCTGGTATTTATTGCTCATCAACCTGGATGCAGCATACACAGGGTTTTTAACCAAGGGCACTAAAGGGTTTGATAACCGCTTTGCCCACTGGTACATATTATAACCGTGGAATAATTCATCGCCACCATCACCACTCAATGCTACTGTTACATGCTTTCTTGCAAGGCGGCTTACCATCATTGTGGGAAAGGCAGAGGAATCTGCAAAGGGTTCATCATACGCAGGTATCAGTGTATCCACCAGCTCCATCACTTCATTTTCTTTTACCTTAAATTCATGATGATCGGTTTGCAAATGATCAGCCACCTGTCTTGCAAATTTTGATTCATTGTATTTACCATCATCAATGGCAATGCTGAATGTTTTTATTTTATCGCTGCCAGAAACGTTTGCTGCAATGGCTGTAACCAGGCTGCTGTCAACACCGCCGCTGAGGAAAGTTCCAATGGGCACATCACTAACCAATTGCTTTTCTACTGCATCATACAGCAGTTCATTTAATTCCTTTTTGGCAACAGGCTCATTAGCAGAAGTAAAGGGCTGTACTGCTTCATGCAGCTTCCAGAAGGATTCAATTTGCAACTGGATGTATTCAAATTTATTTACGGTTGTTGATACCTGCAGGTAATGTGCTGCAGGAAATTTGAAAGTATTTTTATAAATAGTTAATGGCTCCGGAATAAAACCCAGGTGAAAAAAATATGGAATCGCTTCAGGGTTCACCTGTAGTTGTTCACCCATTAGCTGCCGGATCACTTTCAATTCTGAAGCAAACACGAGCTGTGTGTCATCTGCATAATAAAATAATGGTTTAATACCCACATGATCTCTGCAAAGGGTGAGTACCTGTTCCTGCATATCATAAATGGCAAATGCAAACATGCCATTGAATGCAGCAAAGCAGGAAGGCCCTTTTTGTATGAACAATTCCAGTATCACTTCTGTATCTGAAGTGGTGGTTAAAGAAGCACCCCTGTCAGCTAACTGGCGTTTTAATTCATTAAAATTATATACCTCTCCATTAAATACAATGCAGTACCTGCCGTCAGCGGAAAACATGGGTTGGTTAGCAGCTTCAGACAGATCTAAAATAGAAAGGCGGCGGTGAGCAAGACCTAATTTTTTATCTTCTGAAAAATAAAATCCCTCAGCATCCGGCCCACGGTGCTGCATCAGCGAAGCTGCCTGCTGCAGTTGCTTTTCAGTGATTGAATTATTAAGTGAAATATACCCGGCAATACCGCACATATACCAGTTGTTTGAGTGAAAACGAAAATAGGGGTTAATTATTTCGAAAGGCCGTAACTACTGTATTACACAACCAAAGCTTCAGCATAAATTGATTTCAGGCGCTGCAGGTGCTGTTCCAAAGTAAAGTTTTTTAATACCCTTTCTTTTGCAGCAGTACCCAATGTGTTCAATTGCTGCCTGTTATTTTTCATTGAAAGTAATTTGGATACAAAATCCCTGGTGCTGTTTAAATTATAATAAATAGCTGTATCAGCGCATTGTTCCTTAAAAGAACCAATATCAGAAAGCAGTAATGGCATCCGTAAAGCCATTGCCTCCAGCACACTCAATGCAAAGCCTTCATAAAATGAAGACATTACAAAAAGGTCATACTGCTGAATTCGTTGCTGAATATCTTTTACCTGGCCTTTCAGTGTTACTTTTAACTGTTGTTCATCAATTATCTTTTGCAGTGCTGGCTCCAGTACTCCTTTACCATAAATATCCAGGCTGATATTTTCATGCTTCAACTCCTTAAAAGCTTCCAGTAAAAAACTGTGATTTTTTTGTTCCTTTAAATTACCAACAGAGATAATCCTGAAAACTGGGGAACTTTCATTTTTTACTGCTGCATTTTCTTCATTGAACACAGCGGTATCTACAAATGTATATAAGGAACAGGCTTTGTAAGGTTTTACATTAATAAAACTAAAATATTCATCCAGGGCTCCTTTAGCAACAGCAACAATAGTACTCTTCCTAAACTTGTATGTCAGCTTCTCCACCACATGCATCCGCCATGGGCGGTATTCCAGGGAGGAAGCAACAAAGGCATGTATCGTGGTGATGAGCGGAATTCTTTTGGGTGTTCCCAGCCTGGCTACAACTGTACTCCAGAATAAATGACTGTGTACAATGTCTACTTTATTTTCTTTAATGATCTTCCTGAGTTTTAATGCCGCAGATGGAATAAGAAAATTGGAAGTCAGGTTGAGGCAAATCAGTTGATCACATTTCAGATCATTACCAAATTCATTTTCCGGATGAAGCGTAACAATGATGTTGTTATAATCCTTTAACTGCTTTGTTACAGTTACCAGCATTGTTTCAGCACCGCCACGGCCCAAATTATCGATGATATGTAAAATGGTTTTCTTCATTCACTGATTTGTGAGATATCATTTACGCTGGTATAAGATGCAGGTCGATCAGATCTTTATTGGCACAAAATGTTTCTCTTGAAATGAATTTGTTATTGTAAGTAATATTATAATTGAGTGACAAAAGAAAATCATAAATATCTTCCAGTTTATCTCCTTTCTTTTCAATTGGTTCCGGGTGAATGGCAAGAATAAAAGATGGTTGAAATTTTTTAAACACTTCAATACCCCCACGTACGGTATCGAACTCTGCACCTTCCACATCTATCTTGATGAAATCTACCCGGTCTAATTTTTTTGAAGCAACAAAATTGTCAATCGTATTCACCTCCACTTCCACTCCATTCAGTTTTCGGTCCTCCTTATAAGAAATCAGGCTGTTACTGTTGTCTGCCTCTTCATCAGAAATAAAGAACATGATTTTGCCAATATCTTTTCCCATTGCCTGGTTTTCCGGGCTGATTACATTTCCGAGTTGATTAATACGAATGGTTTGGTGTAACACCGGAATGGTGTTGGTTGCAGGTTCAAATGCAAATACTTTTCCATTAGGGCCAGTTACTTTCGCCGCAATGGCAGAAAACAATCCAATATGTGCACCAATATCCAATACAACAGCACCATCGCCACAAACAGATTTTAAGAAAGAAAAATTCTCCTCCTCATAATCGGATGGAAAATAGCGGATATACTTTGCCGGCAGTTTTACTTTTACACCATTTACTGTTTTGGGCAGCCCCTGGCCAAAAGTTATCTTCTCTAACAGGCTGTATATTGGCTTTGTATTAATCATGGTGATCATAATATTCAGGTATTTTTTTGCTTTTCAATATTGGAACAATTTGTTTGTAAACAAACAACACAGTAATAATTAAAACGATGAAATAAACAATGCTCATAGATACAGCAGCGCCATAAGCGCCCATTTGTTTGATGAAAAAATAATGTGACACAATACTTACCAGGATGGAAAGCAGGGAAGCAGATAATATTTTTCGTTTCTGCTTGTGATACAGCATAAAGGCATAAAAGAAATAACTGATAGACCAGAAGAAGTAACCGATACAGATGAAAAAATAATAAGACAGTCCAGCATGATAAGACGACTTCAGCACCACATTGTAAGCAAATGGTGTTGCGATGATCACAGCGATGGTACCCAGCAACATGGCACCTGCATAAAAAAGAAAATGTCTGCGTATGGCAGCGTAATCAACATTTTTTTCTGAAAGCAATGTATAAATTTTGGGGTATATATATTGCAGTAATGCAGTACATAATACAATGATGACAGAACCAAAAGTTGCCGCAATACTAAACACACCAACGGCCGCATAATCATGTGTAAAGTGTTCAATAAAATACCCGGCAGATGAACCCATGCAGAATACACTTATCTGCATCACAATGATGGGTACGCTATACAGCAGTTCATCGTAAATATATTTTTTCTGAATCTTTCCAAAAATAAATTGTTGCTCCTTAAAATAAACAAGCGCATAAAGAGCCACAAACAGAAAGGATAAAAATATTCCCATCACCCTGCCAATCCACCCATATTGCAATGCACTGATAAAAAATACTGCCAGTGTTATCTCTGCCAGCAACCGGCCGATATTTACAAACAAATATTTTACAGGATCATTGCTGTTACGCACCATGTTGATGAGGTGCTCATTTAAAAAAGTAAACAGGGTTATAACCGGGATGAGTAAAATAAATACGGTGGGAAATGGATATTGTTGCTGTAATTGATTCTTAAAAATAAATAGCAGGATTACTGACAGCACAGTTACTACAACGGGCATCAGCAACGTAGTGCTGAAAAAGTTTTTAAACTTCTTTTTCTCCAGTTTGAAAAACTCTGTATTTGCCGACTGTAAAATACCCATCGAAATAAAAGGCATTAAAAAAAGTATGCTGTTGCTGAATAAATTGAGTACCCCAAAATCGCTTTCAGTCAATACATGAGCAAAATAAAACAACAGTAAAAATGAAATCCCTTTATTAAAAAAATTGGAGAAGGTGTATATGGCAATACTTTTAAGCTGGTAGCTTTTGCTGTACTTAAAGATATTGGATATAGTTGCCATGAATTGATATTGAAAGGAATTAAAACCCCTTTAATGGATAACTTATTTTTTAATGCCCTTCACCACGGAAGCTACACAGTTGTCGTATTTGATCTTTCCTCCCCACACTTCTTTCATTCCATATTTCTCAAACCAATTTACTACGCTGTCTATCTTTTGTGGATTATCATATTCTGGTGAAAACATATCGAATGTATCCAGTACACACAATTCTCTCAGCTGCTGATAAGAAATGAAAGCCGGCATAGTGCCGTCAATATCGCAGATGGGGATAAAACGATTTACAATATTTCCTAAACCAACTTTTGTAAAAAAACGACTGGCTTTTATCATCCAGTCAATATTACTGTCAATTAATTTGTACAATTTTTCATGGCTCATTTTTTTGGTAAAGCGGCGGTACAGGTACTTTGCATTCAACTTTGTCCACCAGCCATTCACACCATAAAAATCTACCACCACTTCAGCACCGGGTTTAGCCATATCGATCAACGCCTTAACCGATTTTTCAAAATCAGGTGTGTGCTGTAATACACCCAAACAAAGCACTTTATCAAACTGTGCTTTGGCAAAAGGCATTTCATAAATACTTGCCTGGAAAAGATGCAGTCTTTCATTGGGGCCATTGTTTTTATAATTGGCCTCTACTGCATTGCTGTAATCAACACTGTATAAATTGGCGTTGGTATGGTCTAAAATGATCTGTGTAAAACGACCTGCGCCTGAACCAACTTCCAGAATATTCTTACCGGAAAGGTCTTCCTTATCCCAGTTGGTTTCGGCAAAAAAACGGGTTTTGCTTATTTGAAGTTTGCTTGCTTTATCTACCTGGGTACCTCCAAATTTGTTCCACTGGTAGCCGAAGTTCTCTGTGTAGTTTTCGCCTGCAACTACCCTGTAAGCACCATTTTTTTTGGGGAAGCTGATGGCATAATTTTCCATCAGCCCATCTTTAGCAGGTGACAGCAGGTTATTGGTAAAAGGATTAATTAACTGAATGTTCATCAGTAATTACAGATATTAGATTTTGAAAAAAAACTACTGGGCAATCCTTTTCAAATACTCGCCGTAACCGCTCTTTTTTAGTTTTTCAGCCTGCTCTCCTAGTTGTTCTTTTGTAATAAAGCCCATCCGGTAAGCAATCTCTTCCGGACAGCCAATTTTCAGTCCCTGCCTTTTCTCAATTACCCTTACATATTCAGTAGCGTCACTAAGCGATTCAAAGGTGCCGGTATCTAACCAGGCAAAGCCCCTGTTTAAAACGCCCACTTTCAGCTTTTTATTTTGCAGGTAGGTCTTATTTACATCAGTAATTTCATATTCGCCCCGGTGACTGGGCGGAATACTCTTTGCAATGGCTACTACTTCGTTATCATAGAAGTATAATCCGGGTACTGCATAATGGCTTTTTGGATTGGCTGGTTTCTCTTCAATACTCAGTGCATTATAGGCTGCATCAAACTCCACCACTCCGTATCTTTCGGGATCACTTACCGGGTAGGCAAATATCACCGCTCCATCAGGATCAGCTGAATCCTGCAATAATTTACTAAAGCCGGTACCGTAAAAAATATTATCGCCCAATACCAGCGCTACGCTGTCGCTGCCAATAAATTTTTCTCCAATCACAAATGCCTGAGCCAGCCCGTTGGGCACTTCCTGTTTGGCATATTCAAACCTGCAGCCCCACTGTGAGCCATCCCCTAACAGCCGCATAAACTGAGATTGATCATCCGGTGTGGTGATGATTAAAATTTCCTTTATCCCGGCCAGCATCAATGTACTGAGGGGATAATAGATCATTGGTTTATCGTAGATAGGCATGAGTTGTTTACTGATACCCATGGTAATTGGATACAGTCTTGTACCGCTGCCGCCTGCTAATATTATTCCTTTCATGATTACACCCATCCCCTAAAGGGGAGTTATTTAACGTTTAAAATATTGTTGATCATAATAATTCTGGTAGTTGCCACTTGTTACATGATTCAGCCATTCTGTGTTAGCTAAATACCAGTCTATCGTTTTAGAAATGCCTTCTTCAAATTGCAAAGATGGCATCCACCCCAATTCATTTTTTAATTTAGTAGCATCGATAGCATAACGCAGATCATGGCCTGCCCGGTCTTTTACGTAAGTAATTAATTTTTCAGATTCGCCATTCTCCCTTCCTAACTTTTCATCCATTTGTTTACACAATTCTTTTACCAGTGCAATATTGGTCCATTCATTATGTCCGCCAATATTATAGGTTTCCCCGATTCTACCCTTATGAAAAATTACATCAATGGCCCTTACATGATCTTCCACATAAAGCCAATCCCTTATATTTTCACCTTTACCATAAATAGGCAGTGGTTTTTTGTTAATGATATTGTGGATACAAAGCGGTATCAGTTTTTCAGGAAAATGATAGGGTCCGTAGTTATTGCTGCAGTTTGAAATTTTTACCGGCATATGATAGGTGTGGTAAAATGCCCTTACCATATGATCCGAAGATGCTTTGGAGGCAGAGTATGGACTACGGGGATCGTAGGGCGTTTCTTCTGTAAAGAAGCCTGTTTCTCCCAAAGACCCGTACACTTCATCGGTGCTGATGTGGTAAAATAATTTGCCTTCGTAGTCGCCGTGCCAGTGCTGTTTGGCAGTAATAAGTAAGGTGGATGTGCCGACTACATTGGTAGTTACAAAAGCCAATGGATCAGTAATACTCCTGTCCACATGGCTTTCCGCTGCACAATGTAGCACTGAAGTAAACTGGTACTGAGCGAACAGTTCATTTAACAATACGGCATCAGTTATATCTCCTTTTACAAATGTATAGTTAGACTGATCTTCAATGTCAGTCAGGTTTTCAAGGTTACCGGCATAAGTAAGTTTATCCAGGTTTACAATCTTATAACCCGGGTATTTGGTTACAAACAACCGGGTTAAATGAGAGCCAATAAAACCAGCACCGCCGGTTATCAGGATGGTATGCATAATTACTGTAGTATTAAGTGGCGGCAAAAATATAAATAATTCGGTAAGGAAGGGTATTTCAGTAAAATGATACACAAACTTAATGCTGCATGTAAAAAGCCTATTTACCTCACTTTCGCCCTTCTTGGATACAATCCGACTTTACCAAAAAGAGCTATATCATTTAAGCAGTCGCACAATTTCCTTCAGGACAAAAAAACTAAAGAAAAAATTTGGAATTTAGAAACGCCTAATCGTATATTTGCGATATATAATTTACGAGACGGATTAAACGTCTTTTTTATTGAGCACAATCATCGCATAAATACGATAAAATGGCCATTCACAAAAAAGAATCATTTAGTCAGAAGGAACAGGAACTGGCAGAGTTTGCCAAAGCGCTGGCACATCCAGCCCGTATCGCTATATTAAAAGTATTGGCACAACGCAATGAATGTATCTGCGGAGAAATAGTGGAAATTCTTCCCTTGGCTCAATCCACAGTATCACAGCATTTGAAAGAATTAAAAAATGCAGGCCTCATCAACGGAACCGTGGATGGTCCAAGAAGCTGCTACTGCATTAACTGGAAAGCATTTGAAAGATTTAATGCAGAGTTTAGCTTTTTATTCAACAACCTGAAATTAAAAAATGAAAAAGCCTGTTGCTAAATAAAAACAAAAATTTTATAACAATAAAAATATAGCCATGAACAATGATTCACAAATGAAAGAACTCGTTAGAGAAAAGTACGCTGCCATTGCAGAGCAAAGTCAAACTCAAAATGCCACTTCCTGTTGTGGTGCTACGTCATCCTGCTGTGGTGATGAAGTGTACAATATTATGGCAGATGATTACAGTAAGCTGGAAGGCTACAATCCCGATGCAGACCTTGGTTTGGGTTGCGGATTGCCCACTGAATTTGCCAAAATAAAAGAAGGTGATACTGTAATTGACTTGGGCAGCGGTGCCGGCAATGATGCATTTATTGCCCGGAGATTTACAGGAGAAAAAGGCAAGGTACTGGGTATTGATTTTACTGAAGCAATGATCAAAAGAGCAAGGGGAAATGCTGACAAATTAGGCGTAAACAATGTTGAATTTCGCCAGGGTGATATTGAAGACATGCCGGTAACAAGTAATTATGCTGATGTAATCGTAAGTAACTGTGTACTGAATTTAGTACCCAATAAATACAAAGTGATCAGTGAAATTTTCAGGGTATTAAAACCAGGTGGGCATTTTTCCATCTCCGATATTGTATTGGAAGGTGAGTTACCTGCCAAGTGGAAAGAAGTGGCAGAATTGTATGCAGGCTGCGTAAGCGGTGCCATTCAAAAACAGGTGTATCTCGAAATTATAGAAGCGGCAGGTTTTAAAAATATCAAGTTGCAAAAAGATAAGGCCATCATTATACCAGACAATATTTTAGCCAACTATTTAAGTACGGAAGAAATTGCGGAATATAAAAATGGCAAAACAAAAATTACCAGCATTACCGTATATGCAGAGAAGCCAGCAAAAGATGACCGGAATTGCTGTGAGCCGGGAAGCGGCTGTTGCTGAGCCTTTGGTGGGTCACTGCGCTGGCTAGCGGATGACTTACCGTGAGAAAAGTATTTTTCATTTTTAAATATATAGCCATGAACAACAAACAAAAAGATCCGGGCTGCTGCACCGTTTGCGGCTGCCAGGAATTGGGCGGCGGATGCTGCTAAACACAAATGCAATAAGGTTGGCTGCTAATAAAATTTGCCAACCGTATTGTTTATTTTTTATAATCGTATAAAATAAAAAATATGGCAACTGAAATTTTAACCTCACCTGCTTTAAAAATAGCAGTTAGTGAAACAGGAAGACAGGAAGCAATTAATTTATTACAACAACACGGCTTACCTGTTTCAGATATAGATGACGATAAATTACTTTACCTGCTGTTGGATGGAGAAAAAATAATTGGCACAGCTGGTTTGGAAATATTTGAAGATTGTGCATTGCTCCGCAGTGTAAGTGTTATAAAAGAAGAACAAGGAAAAGGTTACGGAAAAATAATTAATGAGCAGATAGAAAAATACACAAAAGAAAGCGGTATTAATTGTTTGTACCTGCTCACCACTACGGCTAAAGATTTTTTTGACAAGCAGGGTTATTGTGTAATTAGAAGAGAAGATAGCCCGGAGACTGTAAAGCAAACTGCAGAGTTTAGTTCTTTGTGCCCTGCCTCAGCAGTGGTAATGAAAAAGAGGATATAATTTTCAGGCAGGAACTATAATAAAACAAGATAACGAATATGTCAGCAAACAACTGTGCACCGGCACATGAAAGAAAGCAACTTGGTTTTTTAGACCGTAATCTCACCCTATGGATCTTTCTGGCAATGGCTGTGGGTGTGGCAATTGGTTATTTTTTTCCCTCCTCATCCAATTTTATTAATTCATTTTCTACAGGTACCACCAACGTTCCTTTAGCTGTTGGATTAATATTAATGATGTACCCACCGTTTACCAAAGTGAAATATGATAAACTAAAAGAGGTTTTTAAAAATACCAAAGTGCTGGGAGCATCTTTGCTGCTCAACTGGATCATTGGCCCGGTACTGATGTTTGTGCTGGCCATTACCTTTTTACATGGTTACCCTGAATACATGGTGGGCTTGATCCTGATTGGACTGGCACGTTGCATTGCTATGGTAATAGTATGGAACGAACTGGCAGAAGGCAGCCGTGAATATGCAGCAGGACTGGTGGCGTTGAACAGCATCTTCCAGGTATTACTGTATAGTGTGTATGCTTATGTTTTTGTTACGCTCCTTCCTCCTTTGTTTGGTATTACAGGTTCTGTTGTCAATATCACAATAGGGCAGATTGCAGAGAGTGTGGCTATCTATTTAGGTATTCCCTTTGCTGCAGGTTTCCTTACAAGATTTATATTATTAAAGCTGAAAGGTGAGCAATGGTATGAGCAAAAATTCATCCCCTTTGTGTCACCAATAACTTTGATTGCATTGCTCTTTACCATTGTAGTAATGTTTAGTTTGAAAGGAGAAATGATTGTGCAAATACCCCTGGATGTAATAAGAATTGCAATCCCGCTGGTAATCTATTTTGCGATCATGTTTGTTACCAGTTTTTTTATTGGTAAGAAATTAGGTGCTGATTATTCTACCAACGCCTCCATTGCCTTTACTGCAGCAGGGAACAATTTTGAATTGGCCATTGCAGTGGCCATCGGTGTATTTGGCATTAACAGCGGACAGGCATTTGCAGGTGTAATCGGACCATTGGTGGAAGTGCCTGCATTGATCGCATTGGTGAATGTAGCCTTCTGGCTTCGCAATAAATATTACATCAAACAACAACCAGTTTAAAAACTAACATCATAATCATGCAAAAAAAGAAACTCCTTTTTGTTTGTATAGAAAACAGTAACCGCAGCCAGATGAGCCAGGCCTTTGCAAAAATATTGGGTGGTGATAAGGTGGAAGCATACAGTGCAGGCAGTAAACCCAACGGCATAGTAAATCCAAAAGCCATCGCAGCAATGAAAGAATTAGGCTATGACCTGAGCACTCATGACAGCAAGAGCCTGGATGAAGTGAAAGCATTTGCACCTTTTGATGCAGTGGTAACAATGGGCTGTGGAGATGCCTGCCCCTGGATGCCAGCCAAACAATTCATCGACTGGCAGATACCAGATCCCAAACACATGGAACCTGCGGAGTTTAATAAAGTGAGAGATTTTATTAAAACCAAAGTAAAAGGATTGATTGAATCATTATAAACTAAAAAGCCGTCCAGACCTGGACGGCTTTTTACTAATTCAAAATAATTTACTTTCTGTCGCTGAGTTTAGAAAGCAGTCGCAGTATTTCAAGATACAGCCAAACGATGGTAACCATCAATCCAAACGCACCATACCATTCCATTGATTTTGGTGCACCAGCAGCAGAAGCCTGTTCAATCATATCAAAATCTAAAATGAGGTTTAAAGCTGCAATGGCCACTACTACTAAAGAGAACCCGATACCCATCAATGAGCCTTCATGCAAAAAAGCCAGGTGTACACCAAACATTCTTAATACCATTGAGATGAGGTAAAAAATTGCAATACCTGCAGTTGCCGTCATAATGATGGATTTGAACCTTTCTGTAGCTTTAATAATTTTAAAACTATACAACAGGTACATCGCAATGGCCACACCAAAAGTTAAACCTACTGCATTCATTATCAAATCCGGGGCTTTTGTTGCAAAAGCATAATTGTACATAGCAGATATTGAACCAAGGAATAATCCCTCCAGCAAGGCATACGCAGGAGCCAGGTATGGAGCCCATTCCTTTTTAAACATAATCACCAGCGCCAGTATGAAACCTCCGATAAGGCCGGTCCACATCAGAACATTTACATTACCGCCACCGCAAACTCTTTCCATGAATAATAAGCTGTGCCCATGAGCATCAGCAGCATGAAACCAAATTTATTCAGCGTACCCCTGATGGTCATAGTTTCTGAATAATTGGTTGCCATGGAGCCTTGGAAAGCTTTTTCTGATAAAGTTGGATTTCCTGATTTGAATAGAGTCATAGTTTAAATTTTAGGTTTGTAAAACTAATTTATTTATATGATTTTGTAACCGCATCTTAAAATTTTAACGTGTATGATGCGTTGATAGGTGTACCAAACAAAAATCATAATCAGGATAAATGAATTTCAACGTAAATTGCGAAATTATAAATAACTAACGATGAGCACAACCGAACAGGTATTACAGGACGTAGTAATAAAATTTGCCGGCGACAGCGGTGATGGTATGCAGTTAACGGGCAGCCAGTTTACAAACAATTCAGCTTTACTGGGATTAGACCTTGCCACTTTTCCGGATTTCCCCGCTGAGATCAGGGCTCCACAGGGAACGCTTCCTGGGGTGAGCGGATATCAATTGCGGTTTAGCAGTGATGAGATCTTTACACCAGGTGATGCCTGCGATGTACTGGTAGCAATGAATGCCGCCGCATTGAAAGTAAATTTAACCGCTTTAAAAAGAGGTGGTATCATTATCGCCAATACAGATGGTTTTGATTCGAAAAATCTGCGGCTGGCGAATTATCCTGAAGGTGTGAATCCAATTGAAGATAACAGCCTGGATGGGTACGAAGTGATTAAAATGGATGTAACCAAAATGACCCGTGAGGCGTTGAAAGACATCACCATGGGGATGAAAGAGAAAGACAGGGCAAAAAACATGTTTGTGCTTGGTTTTCTTTACTGGATGTATAACCGGGAAATGGACAATACGATTGGTTTCCTAAAAGAGAAATTTGGCAAAAAGGCAGAAATATTTGAAAGTAATGTTAAAGCATTGCAGGCAGGATATAATTTTGGTGATACAACGGAAACTTTCCGCAGCAGGTATACTGTGGCAAAGGCAAAGATGAAACCGGGTAACTACCGTTCCATTATGGGTAACCAGGCATTGAGTTATGGACTAATCGCTGCTTCGCAAAAAAGTGGCCTGCAATTATTTTTAGGCAGCTATCCTATTACTCCCGCCAGTGACATTTTACATGAACTGAGCAAGTATAAAAATTTTGGCATTAAAACATTCCAGGCCGAAGATGAGATCGCTGCAATCACCTCATCTATTGGTGCCAGCTATGGCGGCTCATTAGGTGTTACCAGCACCAGCGGACCGGGGATGGCTTTAAAGGCAGAAGCAATGGGCCTGGCTGTAATGCTGGAAATCCCTTTGTTAATAATTAATATTCAAAGGGGCGGCCCCAGCACCGGTTTGCCCACTAAAACAGAACAGAGTGACCTGATGCAAGCATATTACGGCCGCAATGGGGAGTGCCCAATGCCGGTGATTTCTGCATCTACACCCAGTGATTGTTTCAGCGCTGCATACGAAGCCGCAAGGATAAGTGTTCAACATATGACTCCGGTAATATTGTTAAGTGACGGATATATTGCCAATGGTGCTGAGCCGTGGAAATATCCGACCAGTGCTGATCTGCCGGAAATAAATGTAAATTTTGCCACCCCTGATCTGCTGGATGAAAAAGGAAAATTTCAACCTTATAAAAGAGATGAAAAATTAGTACGGCCATGGGCAATACCAGGCACACCGGGGCTTGAACACCGGGTAGGTGGACTGGAAAAACAGGACATAACAGGTAACATCAATTACGAAAGTGAAAATCACCAGCACATGGTGAAAACAAGACAGGCAAAGATTGATAATATAGCTGACTACATACCGAAACAACAATTAGACAGTGGCCCTGAAAAAGGGAAAGTATTGGTTTTGGGTTGGGGAAGCACTTACGGTGCCATCAAAAGTGCAGTAAAAGACCTTCAGACTGAAGGACATGCTGTGTCACATGCTCACCTGCGCTACATCAGGCCATTCCCTAAAAACCTGGGAGATATATTGAAAAATTTTGACCACGTTTTAATACCAGAGATCAATAATGGCCAGTTGATAAAAATTATCCGGGATGTATATTTTGTGGATGCTAAAGGCTACAATAAAATAATGGGTATTGCCATCACAAAAGGAGAGCTGATTGAAGAAATAAAAAAGATGTTATAAAGCTTTAAAAATTGTCTTTTAAAATAACTGAACGAAACTGTTGCAAATGCAGTTTCGTTTTTTTATTATTGCCTTTTTGACAGTAAATGAAACTGGCTTACAGTTTGTAAATTCATTCGTAAATTATTTAACTATGACACTAGGAATATTGGCTGTTTCGGTAATATTTATGGTTCTCGGGATGGTGGTTCAATTTCGTTTAAAAAGCAAATTCAAAGAGTATGCACAAGTACCTACCTCCTCTGGATTAAGTGGAAGAGAAGTAGCTGAAAAAATGCTGAGGGATAATGGCATTTATGATGTGCAGGTGGTTTCTGTTCCCGGCTTTTTATCAGACCATTATGATCCAACAAAAAAGACGGTTAACCTGAGCCCGGATGTTTACGAGGGCAGGAATGTATCTGCGGCGGCAGTTGCGGCTCATGAATGTGGTCATGCTGTACAACATGCCACTGCTTATTCTATGCTGATGCTGCGAAGCAGGTTGGTTCCTGTAACACAAATAAGTACTACGCTGTCTCAATGGGTAATTATTGCAGGTATCGGAATGCTTGGTTTTGGCGGCGGAAATCAAACCTTATTATTGGTGGGTATTATATTATTTGCGGTATCTACTCTTTTCTCCCTTGTTACCTTGCCTGTAGAATTTGATGCATCTGCAAGGGCCCTGGCATGGTTGGATAATTCAAAGATTACCAAAGCGCAGGAACATGATAAAGCAAAAGATGCACTCAAGTGGGCAGCACTTACTTATGTGGTGGCGGCACTGGCTTCCATTGCAATGTTGGTGCAATACATTATGATTTATCAATCGAGAAGCAGGGATTGATTATAAAAAAATTGCCCGGATAAACCGGGCAATTTTTTTATAATTTAATTTCCTCTTCATTATCACCAAAAAACCTAAATTCTGTTAAGTGATAATTTGAGTTAGCAACCACTTTAATTTTTTGTTTGTATTTCCAGCTCCACTTTCTCCGCTTTGAAATAAACCCACTGGTGAGGTAAGTAAATATGATTGGGTGAACCAATATGGTAAGCCCTTTATGCTTTTGCATAATCAGGTAGCTGAGGTTCTTTTCTATTTCATCTTCTAATATAAGTGTAGAGGATATTTTTCCGGTACCGTTACAACTTGGGCATATCTCAGAAGTATTGATATTCATCTCCGGCTTCATACGCTGACGGGTAATCTGCATCAGGCCAAATTTGCTTATCGGTAGTACAGCATGTTTCGCCCTGTCTGTATGCATAAACTGCTCCATCGCATCCATCAGGCGTTTCTTGTTTTCCATCAATTTCATATCAATGAAATCAACTACAATAATTCCACCTAAATCTCTTAACCTTAATTGACGTGCAATCTCTTCCGCTGCTTCCAGGTTGGTTTCCAGGGCATTTTGTTCCTGGTTATTACTTACACTTTTGTATCCGCTGTTTACATCGATTACGTGTAGTGCCTCTGTATGCTCAATAATTAAATAAGCGCCACTTGGAAGATTTACGGTTTTACCAAAAGCAGCTTTTACCTGTTTGGTAATTCCAAAACTGTCGAAAATGGGTGAGCCATTATTATAATAAGTAACAATATCTAATTTCTCCGGGGCTATCTTTTGAATATATGCTTTGGTGTCTGAGAAGATGTTTTTGTCATTGATCACAATTCGGTTAAAATCTTCATTCAGCAGGTCACGGAGCATGCTGTTGGTTTTACCCTGCTCACTTAAAATTTTTGCCGGTGGATTTGCTCCCTTCAAATTGGTTTGAATAGTATGCCAGGTTTGAACCAGCGATGTTAGGTCTTCCTGCAATTCAGTTGTTTGTTTTCCTTCTGCAGCAGTACGTACAATTACACCAAAATTTTTAGGCTTTACAGCTTCTATAATTTTTTGTAATCTTTTCCGTTCATCGCTGGAATGTATTTTACGGGAAACGGCAACTATATCATTAAAGGGAGTAATAACAACAAATCTTCCGGGGAGAGACAATTCACAACTTAACCGTGGACCTTTTGCTGCAATGGGTTCTTTTAAAATTTGAACCAGTACATTTGGGCGTCCATTGAGTACTTCTGCTATTTTACCAGTTTTTACTATTTCAGGTTCAACAGTAAACTTGGCAAAATCAAAACCCTCTTCCGATTTATCAGCAATAGTGATGTTGGTAAATTTTAGAATAGAACGGATATAAGGGCTTAAATCCGTATAGTGCAGAAAGGCATCTTTTTCAAAACCTACATCTACGAATGCTGCATTTAAACCGGGTATTAATTTCTTTACTTTACCCAGATATAAATCACCTACAGCAAAGTTGGCATCAGCCTTTTCGTTGTGCAACTCTACCAGCTTTTTATCCTCCATGAGAGCAATTTCAACTCCCTGGGGTGCAGCATTTATAATTAATTCCTTAGTCAAAAAAAACGCATTTAATAAACATCAATTACTACACTTCAGGATAACGCAAAGCATTTATTGCAGTCAAGATAAAAATGAACTACAATAAATGCCGTTAACAAATAACACCAGGCAAAAACCTGTCTTAAGCTAAGAATTACTTTTTCTTATGACGGTTCTTTCTTAAACGCTTTTTACGTTTGTGTGTTGCAATCTTATGACGTTTTCTTTTTTTACCGCAAGGCATAATTAGTCTTTTTAATTTTTATCAATAATATTTAAACTATTTCAGATCATAGCACTCTTTAAAATATGCTATTTCAATAATTTTATTCTTTCATCTACTTCCTTTGTGTAGACTGGGTTATTCACCATTCTTTTGGTTATCTCATAGTATTTCAAAGCATTTGGCTTATCCCCTTTCGCAGCATATGCATCTGCCAACCAGGATAAAGCCTCAATATTCATTGGTTCATTTTTCACTACAGTCTCCAATCGGCTAACAGCTTTATCATACTGTGTAGATATAACACCCCCGATTCCAAGTGCCAGCTGGGCTTCCATATTAGTAGAGTCTTTCTTCACAATTTGAAGTAGCTGCTGAATTCCCTTCATTGTTTCTTCAGCATTACCCGCCATTCCTTTTCCAAAAATGTAACAACTCGCCAATTCTACCTTTAAAGAATCCTTTGCAGGATTTTGCTCTATTGCCTTTTCAAATAAACTAATTGCTTCCTCCGCTTTCCAGGAACGAATTGCCAAATTCCCTTCATTTCTCAGATCATCTAAAATTTGACGGGCGGCAAAGGTGAGGTTTTTTTCAGAATTTACCAACTTAGCTGCTTTGGAAACATAAAAAACATGGAGTTCATGATTATGAAGGGAATCTTTCCAGAAGCTTGCCAGCTGATTATATACCTTAAACTGCTGGTCTTTCACATCGCCCCTTGAAATACTATTTTCTAATTTTGCAAGATATGCGGACTGGCCCGGAGTAAGTTTTTGACGGGCTTCGGTTTCATATTTGGTAATATCGAAGCTGGGAAGATTATTTTGTTTTGCTGTTTCTGTTGGGGCCTTTCCCTTTTTTTCTACTGTTTTACCAAAAATCATAAGTAGTGCCAGCACTACCAATCCTACTGAAGCAAGTATTAGTTGTTGTTTTTTCACAAAATTATTTTGAGCAGCAAAGTTAATCTTTCAGAAGCATCAGTTTGAAAAAGATACGGTTTTAGCTTAAAAATTACAGAGCAATATAAACCCCTGCAAGGATGCAATCTGGGGAAGTGAGTGGGTTTACTCACAAGCATTAATGAATTAAAGTAATTAAATGGTCTTGCTGCTGTCAATAAAACAACCCGCCCCCCTGGAATCCAATCAGAGAAATCAATGTAAATCTTGATTTAATTATAACACTAAAGTCTTGATTACAAAGAAGGCGCTGCCCCCTCTTCAATTTTCTTATTCTTAACCTCCTGAACAAATTCCTTGGCAGGCTTAAAGGCTGGAATGTAATGTTCAGGAATTTCGACAGCGATATTCTTTTTGATATTACGTCCAATCTTGGCAGCTCTCTTTTTAGTAATAAAACTGCCAAAACCCCGGATATAAATATTCTCGCCGCCAATCAGCGTCTTTTTAATTTCCTTAAACATGGTTTCTAATGTTACCATTACATCTACTTTTGGGATACCAGTTTTGTCTGATATTTCTGAAATTAGATCTGCTTTTCTCATGATGAAATATTTTTGTTTAGATACCGGATTGAAAATTAATACATTAATTTGTAAAAAGCAATACTAAGGCCTGATTATCAGGTAAATAATATTTTAGCGGTTTCCAAGGGTGATAAATTGGAAAAATTAAATGTAAAATTCTGTAATTCCATACTATATTCCATTCTTATAATTCTCATTGTATTCACTCAAATATGGCCAAATCATTAAAGTATCAATACTTTGTAAAGCAATTATTAAAATGGAATCAATTATATAATAACCGGGAAATGCCATGGAAAGGTGAAAAGGATCCTTACAAAATATGGCTAAGTGAAATTATTTTACAACAAACCCGTGTAGAACAGGGTTTAGAATATTATCACCGCTTTGTAGAAACTTTTCCCGATATCCATCGACTGGCCCAGGCACAGGAAGAAAAGGTTTTTAAACTTTGGGAAGGTTTGGGATATTATACCCGTTGTAAAAATTTAATTGCGACTGCAAAAAATATTTCTCAAAACCTGAAAGGCAAATTTCCTGATACACATGAAACGATATTGGAATTAAAAGGAATTGGTCCTTATACAGCAGCAGCAATCAGCTCTTTTGCATTTAATTTGCCGTACGCTGTTGTAGATGGAAATGTTTTCAGGGTATTATCAAGGTATTTTGGTATTTCGACTGCTATCGATAGTATTGAAGGGAAAAAACACTTTACGGCTTTGGCAAACGAACTGCTGGATAAAAAGCTTCCGGGTGAATACAACCAAGCTTTAATGGATTTTGGAGCAACTATTTGTAAACCTCAAATACCGTTATGCACAGGCTGTCTTCTAAAAAAAAACTGTGCAGCTTTTTTAAATAATTCGGTAAGTAAATATCCTGTAAAAGAGAAAACCATCACAAAAAAAACAAGGTGGCTTTATTACCTGGTAGCTGAATATAAAGGCTCAGTATTTGTGAGAAAACGGGGAGAAAAAGATACCTGGGAAAACTTATACGAGTTCATCCTTTCAGAGCAAAATGAACCTGCTGATGCAGATAAAATACTGAATCAACTGTTGCCGGTTTCTGATAAAAGCAAAAAAAAATATACCATTGAACATATTTCAGCCATATACAAACAACAGCTTACCCATCAAACAATTTATGGGCAATTTATCAAGATTAACCTGACCGGACCTGTTAGAATATCTGGTTATGAAAAAGTGAAATTGACCGACCTTGAACGGCTGCCGTTCCCAAAATTTATCAGCAATTATTTAAAAGATAAAAGTGTATCTTTAAATCTGTTCTGATTTCAAATGAACCAACTATAAAGCATTAATAATTATGAGAGGAGTAAACAGGGTGATGCTGATAGGCAACCTGGGCAAAGATCCGGATATGCAATTTTTAGAAGGCAATATTGCAGTAGCAAAATTTTCATTAGCCACCACAGAAACATACAAAGACAGAAGTGGTAAACTAATATCTCAAACTGAATGGCATACGGTGGTATTATGGCGTGGATTGGCTGAGCTGGCACAAAAGTACCTCCACAAAGGAAGCCTGGTTTATATTGAGGGCCGCTTGAAAACACGTAGCTGGGAAGATAAAGAAGGCAATAAAAAATTTGCAACTGAAATAGTAGGCGATAATTTGATTATGCTTGATAAACGTAGTGACGGAAGCACAGGAATAGGTGGATTAGATGTGCCCGATGACCTTGGTGAAGGCAACCATCCGGGAGAGGAAGGCACTGAAAGACTGCCATTTTAAAATATCAGCTTTATGAAAAAACACAAAAAAGCTGTACCCTTCCTTTAAAAATATTGTTTACTAAAATTCAGACTTTTGGATTACCACTCGGTCATTAATTTTGCCAACTGCCTTCAAATTTCATTGCTGGCCATTACCCCTGCTGCATCCGCTGTGCTTATATTCCTGGCACTGCTTTTATTTACCATTTCATTTTTAGTTGCAGGTTCAGAAGTTGCATTTTTTTCTCTTACGTACAAGGATATCAACATGCTGAAAACAAAGCAGCAACCGGCTTTTCGCCGTATTGTTTCTTTGCTTGACCAGCCTAAAACCTTATTGGCATCCATGCTTATTGCCAATAGTTTTGTTAATATCGGCATCATCCTGATCTCTAATATCCTGATGGATGGCTGGCTGGAAATGTTCCAGCTCAGTTTCTGGCTCCGCTTTGTCATAAAAGTGTTTACCGTTACTTTTTTACTGGTTCTTTTTGGAGAGGTCCTTCCCAAAGTCTGGGCCACCAATCATAAAATATGGTTTGCCTCTACAGCCTCCCTGTTAATTGAAATATTCAACAGTTTGTTTTACCGGCTTGGATTTAGCAGGCGGCTGGTAAAATTAAGTGACGGGGTAGAACAAAAATTTTCAGCCAACAGTTCTACTTTTTTAGATAACCGTCAGTTAGATTACGCCATTGATTTGTTACCGGATCATGAAGCGACTGTAGAAGAAAAACAAATTTTAAAAGGTATTAGAAAATTTAGCGATACCCCTGTTAAACAAGTAATGCGAACGAGGCTGGATGTGAGTGGTATTGAATACGACAGCAGCTTTGAGGATGTAATCAAAAAAATTGAAGAATTGCATTATTCAAGATTACCGGTATATAAAAATAACCTGGATGAAGTGGAAGGCATGTTGCATACCAAAGACCTTTTGCCACATGTAAATGCAAGCAAGGTGGAAAATTTCGACTGGCACAGCCTGATGCGTCCACCCTACTTTGTTCATGAACAAAAACTGATTGAAGACCTGCTGCAGGAGTTCAGAAATAAGCGAATACACTTTGCCGTGGTGGTGGATGAATTTGGCGGCACATCCGGCATTGTAACACTGGAAGATATCATGGAAGAGATCATCGGAGATATCAGGGATGAATTTGATGATGAAGAAAGTGCCAATAAAAAGATTGACGATAACACTTATATTTTTGAGGGCAAAACAATGATCAATGATGTATGCAAGGCAATGAATCTTCCTAATGACAGCTTTGAATCAATAAGAGGAGACAGTGATTCGCTTGCTGGTTTGGTATTAGAAATTGCCGGTGAATTTCCACAGGTAGAGGAAGAAGTAGTAAGTGGTGATTTTACATTTATACCGTTGGCCATCAATAAAAACAGGATCGATAAAGTGAAAGTGGTGATAAGGATGATTGAAAATGAAGAGTAAAATAATAAGTGTACCTGGAAAAGAATCTTAACAGAAAGAAACAATTAAAAATGGTTAACGGTCAGTGTTCAAAAGGCAATTGCAATAAAAATACTTTATCTCCCAATAAAAGCAGGCATCACCCTCCTGTTATAAATTCCCGTTTTACGATTCAGCATTTTATTATACTTGTTCTCTGCTGTTTTATTGCATCCTGCAATTCTCCATATGTATCCAAAAAACGTGGTTACTTTAAAATTGATTTGCCGGAAAGAGGCTATCAAAAATTTGAAAATGAAGATTTCCCCTACAGCTTTGAATACCCAGTGTATGCAAAAATTATAAAGGACAGTACTTATTTTGACGCCAATCCGGAAAACCCTTACTGGATCAATATAGATTTTCCTTCCTTCCGTGGACGTGTATTTTTGAGTTACAAAGCTGTTGGTGGCAAAGCTTTGTATAAAGTAAAAATGCCCGACGGCAAATACAAAGATTCATTAGGCACCAATGTATTTGATAAGATGGTGGCAGATGCTTTTAGTCTCACTAATAAAAACAACGTGGTTTCCAATTCCATCAGGGACAGCCTGATTCATACTCCTAACGGCATTAGTGGTATTTTCTTTAAAGTTGGGGGCAATGCAGCCACCGCCAAACAATTCTTTTTAACTGATACCACCAAAAACTTTATTCGTGGAGCTCTATATTTTGATGTTACCCCAAATGTTGATTCTTTAAAGCCGGTACAAGATTTTCTGCAAGTGGATATAGAACATATGATCAATACTTTTAAATGGAAGTAAAATAATTGAAACTATCCCTTAACAACTGTCTGCTTCCTTTATAGTTTGCCCTACTTTTGCAACTAATATGATAGCAATTGATAACAAGCTGGTAAGTGACGAAATTATTGAGGAGCAATTTGTTTGTGACCTGAATAAATGCAAAGGTGGCTGCTGTGTGGACGGAGACGCCGGAGCCCCACTTTCTGATGAGGAATTAAAAAATATTGATGAAATATACGAAGCTGTATTGCCCTATTTGTCTGAAGAAAATAAAATGGAATTAAAAAGACAGGGCAAGTATGTGTATGACCAGGAGTTTGGCTGGGTAACGCCTACCATTAAAAGTAAGATCTGTGTATATGGAATCAAAGACAGCAATGGTATTGTAAAATGTGGTATCGAAGCGGCTTACAATGATGGTAAAGTAAGCTGGAAAAAGCCAATCAGTTGCCACTTGTTTCCTATCAGGATCAAACAAAGCAAAAACAAACAAACAGAATACGTAAACTACGAGCCCAGGGAAGACCTTTGCCAGGCAGGCTGCTCATTGGGTAAAAAATTGAAAGTGCCGGTATATGTTTTTCTTAAAGATGCATTGGTAAGAAAATATGGTGCAGAGTTTTATGAAGCGCTGGAAGCCACTGCTAAGCATTTAGAATTTCCTAAACCAGCTAAATAAAATCTGGCTAAATACCCTGCATTTTATTTAACAAAGAAATTTCATCTAAAAAAATACGCTCACTTAAATGAACAAAGTCAAAACTTTCTTATTCCTGATTTCAACTTTCATATTCCTTATTTCAGTGCCTTCCTGCTCTGTCAATAAAGCTAAGATCGACAACAGTCTGAAAAAATACTTTGACGAAAACAAAGTAGATGGTTGCTTCACCCTTTTCGATAATGCAACTGGTAAAGTAACAGTATATAACATGGCTTTAGACACCATGCGTTTTACCCCAGCATCAACTTTTAAAATAGTAAATTCATTAATAGGATTAGAAATTGGAAAAGTGACAGATGAAAAGATGCTGATCAAATGGGATGGAATAAAAAGATGGAACGAAGACTGGAATAAAGACCTTACAATGGAAGAAGCTTTTAAAGTAAGTGCAGTGCCTTATTACCAGGAAGTGGCCAGGAGAATTGGAAAAGACACGATGCTGAAATGGCTTGACAGTATGCATTACGGCAATCAGGCAATTGGCAACCGGGTTGATAGTTTTTGGCTCGATAATAGTTTAAAGATTTCAGCTGATGAGCAGTTAGGTTTGGTAAAGCGGTTATATTTTGACCAGCTGCCATTTCAAAAACGTACGCAACAAATAGTACGGGATGTAATGACGCAGGAAGATAACACCATGTATAAGCTTAGTTACAAAACGGGCTGGGGTTTTGATGAACAAAATAATAATATCGGATGGATAGTAGGCTGGGTGGAAGAAAATAAGCATCCTTATTTTTTTGTAACACTGGTTAAATCGGTTGATAAAAATATTGACATGAGAGCGGTGAGATTAAACATTACAAAAAGTATATTGACACAGATGGGATTCTTTAAAGGAACAATGTAATTCTCTAAGCCTAACAGGATGTGGCAATCATTAAATTGTGAATCTTTTCACTTTAGGCAAGCAAGGGTAATTGTAATTTTAAAACTTTAAATTAAATAAGTCCCGTCAGGGGCTGGTACATGCTTCAATTTCAACATCCGGAATATTTATTTGCATTGGCAGCAATACTACCAATGGCGGCCCTGTACCTGCTGGTGAAACAATGGAAAAAAAACACCGCAAAAAAAATTGGAGACCCTGCATTGGTAAAACAATTGATCCGGGATTACAGTCCTTCTAAATTTTTACTCAAATTTGTTTTAGTAATCGCAGCCTTTGCAATACTAGTGCTGGCATTGGCCAATCCACGTACGCCCAATGGCGCCACCAATGTAAGCCGCAGTGGCATCGATGTAATGATTGCATTGGATGTAAGCAAAAGCATGCTGGCACAGGATATTAAACCCGACCGATTAAGCAGATCAAAGCAACTCATCACAAAATTGATTGATAAGTTATCCGACGACAGGATTGGCATCGTAGTGTTTGCAGGCAAGGCATACCTGCAAATGCCGTTAACAACAGATCATGCTGCTGCTAAAATGTACCTCTCATCTGCCACACCGGATGTGGTGCCCACACAGGGAACCGTTATTGGAGATGCGCTAAAAATGTGTTACTCCGCTTTCAACACCAAAGAAAAAAAATACAGATCAGTGATACTCATCAGTGATGGGGAAGACCATGATGAAAATGCATTGAAAATTGCAAAAGCAATGGCAGATGAAGGCGTAATGATAAATACTGTTGGCGTTGGTTCTTCGGACGGAAGCACCATCATGGATGCCGCCACCAATGAATTAAAAAAAGATCAGCAGGGTAATCTTGTTATCACCAGATTAAATGAAGCTGAGTTAAAAAATATTGCTGTTACCGGCAATGGTTTGTATCAGTTATTATCTTCAGCAGATGAGGTGGCTTCAAATATGGATGCACAATTGAAAACGATGGGCAAGCGATCTATCACAGAAAACTCCTCCATGGTGTACAGGTATTTTTTTCAATGGCTGCTGGCAATTGCAATGATGCTGCTGGTTATTGAATTATTTCTTTCAGAAAGAAAAAGCATTAAAAAAATAAAATCAGTAAACCCTTCATTGGCAACCACTGTATTATTATTACTTACCTATGCAGTATCCTTTTCACAAACAAAAGATAAGCTGATAAAAAAAGGAAATGATGCTTATGCTGAAAAGAAATATGATGTGGCCGCAAAAAATTATTTAAAAGTAACAGCAAAAGACCCTGCTAATGAAAAAGCTTTCTACAACCTGGGAAACGCTTTGTATAAAAAAGGGAAAGCAGAGGAATCTGTACAAGCTTATGATGCATCCATTTTACACAGCAAGAGTGCTGTTGATAAATCAGCAGCCTGGTACAATAAAGGAGTAGTATTACAAAACGACAAAAAATTGTCAGAATGTATTGATGCATACAAAAATGCACTGAAGCTTAACCCTGCTGATGAAGATGCCCGGCTGAACCTGCAAAAAGCCTTACTTAAACAACAACAGGAACAGCAAAAAGAGGATGAGAAAAAGAAGCAACAACAAAAACAACAGCAAAATGAAAAGAAAGATAATCCTAAACCTAAGCCTTCTAAAATGACAAAGAAGGAAGCTGAAGAAAAACTAAAAGCACTGCTGCAGCATGAAAAAAATCTGCAGGATAAACTAAGAAAAGCAGATGCCGCCTCTCCTGAAAAGCCAGAAAAAGATTGGTAATTAGCCTTACTTTTATGCCGTAAATAAATTGTATGAAAAAGATAAAATTTTTACTGGCATTTTTACTGGCATTAGCTTTATACTCCTGTGTGGATACTGAAGAACGCATTGTGATCAACGCAGATGAAAGTGGCACATACTCATTAATCATTGATCTTGGCAAACTGATTGAACTAGCGAACCAAATGATGCCAGACACTTCCCGTGACTCAAAACCAAAAGAGAAAAAGGATTCTGTTATTTATTTCAAAAACTTTATTGACACTGCTCAAAATCTTACTGCTGAAGAAAAAGCATTATACAGGGAGGGATATCTTCACATTGATATGGATGAGGCCAATAATAAAATGAAAATAGAAATGGGTTGTCCTTTTAAAAACAGTAACCAGCTAACGCAGGTAAAAAATAATTTTTTAAAAGTGGCTGATAAACTGAATCTTTTTAATAAAACAAAGGATAATGGCCTCAATGATATGACTGGTAATACTGAAACCAGCGAAAAAGGGTTTGATGACAAAAGCATTAACCCCATGAGTGGCAACTCAATTTTTACAGCAACTCCCGGCAAAATCAGTAATGTGATCAATGTAACAGATGAGATGAAAAAAAATATGGCCAGCGATTCCACATTAGCTATGATGCAGCAAATGACAATGATGACCGGGGATATGACTTACCGCACTGTGATAGTGTTACCAAAAACGGCAAAGATTACAGAAGGGCCGGGTAAAATACTTTCTGCTGATGGCAAAACCGTCACCTTTAGTTTTTCATTGACAGACATGATGGAAACACCTGAAAAGGCTTCTTATAAAATTGAATACTGAGAAAACAGCATAAAATTAGCAGCAGGGGCAAACATCCCCTGCTTTTTTGTTGTTATTTTGCAACAACACTTAAGAAGATATGCAACTGTACTGTGAATCGCTAACAGAATATAAACACCTTCAGACAAGAGAGGTAAAGATCGGAGACTTGTTATTGGGTAATGGTCACCCGATCCGTGTGCAGACAATGACCACTACCGACACGATGGATACCATCGCCACGGTGGAACAATCTATCCGCTGCATTGAAGCTGGCGCAGAGTTAGTACGCATTACAGCTCCCTCCAAAAAAGAAGCTGAGAACCTGCAAAACATTAAAGATGAATTAAGGAGAAGAGGATACAACACACCTTTAGTTGCAGATATTCACTTTACTCCTAATGCTGCCGAAATTGCTGCAAGAATTGTTGAGAAAGTAAGAGTGAACCCCGGTAATTATGTTGATAAGAAAAAGTTTGAACAGATAGAATATACAGATGCTGAATATGCAGAAGAAATTGAAAGGATCAGGGAACGTTTTACGCCGTTGGTTTTAATTTGTAAGGAACATGGTACTGCCATGCGTATCGGTACCAATCATGGGAGTTTGAGTGACCGCATTATGAGCCGTTATGGTGATACTGCCATGGGTATGGTGGAAAGCGCCATGGAATTTTTACGCATTGCCCGTAGTGAAGATTATCACAACATCATACTCAGCATGAAGAGCAGTAATCCGCTCGTGATGGTGCAGGCATACCGGCTGTTGATTAATCATATGATGGAAGAGTTTGGTGAATGTTACCCATTGCATCTTGGAGTAACTGAAGCTGGCGATGGAGAAGATGGGAGAATAAAATCAGCGATTGGTATTGGAACATTATTAGAAGATGGTATTGGTGATACCATAAGGGTTAGCTTGACTGAGGACCCGGAATTTGAAATACCTGTTTGTAAGGATATTATAAAAAGCCTCCCCAACCCCTCCCAAGCAGGGGGTAAGAAAGACCCCAATAATTTCAGTCTTTCTTATTCACCATTTGAGTATAAGAGAAGAGAAACGATTGAGGTAAGTAACATTGGCAAAAAGCATGTACCTGTTGTGATAGCAGATTTCATGCTGGCGAAAACTGTTGCTCACACCGATTTACAAGCGATCGGTTATACTTACAATGAAGCAACAGACAAGTGGAATATTGGTGATGCCGCTGCTGATTATATTTATACTTCGAATAAAACTATTGACTTCGCCTTACCTGGCACTTTGAAAGTATTATGTGATTATGCAACATGGCTTACTGTTGCTGATAAAGAAAAATATTTTCCTTTATACCAGGGAGAAGAATTTACAGCTGCTGAAAAAAAATCAACACTGATCAATTTTGTTGCCCTTGATACTGCAAAAGATAATTCATCATTAATAGAAAAAATCAAGGCTGATAAAACGGTTGTATTGTGTTTATATTCTTCTGCAGGCAATGCGATGCAATCCGTACGGACTTTTATCAATGGCTTAATGCTGATTGGAATAAAAACGCCTATTGTATTAGCCGTTGAAAGCAGCCACACCTCTATTGATGAGCAACTGATTCATTTTGCTACAGCAAGCGGCGCCTTGTTTTTAGATGGTATGGGTGATGGCATCTGGCTGATGAATGACCCATCAAAATTGATGATTCAAAAAGTAACTGGAAGAACTTATTTAGAAACAAAGAACAATCACCAGTTCATCAACAACACTTCGTTTTCTATCCTGCAGGCCGTACGTACAAGAATATCCAAAACAGAATATATCAGTTGCCCAAGTTGCGGCAGAACATTATTTGACTTGCAGGAAACCACCGCTAAAATACGTGCTGTTACAAATCATTTAAAAGGTTTAAAAATTGCCATCATGGGATGTATTGTAAATGGACCGGGAGAAATGGCAGATGCAGATTTTGGTTATGTGGGAAGCGGCGTTGGAAAAATCACTTTATACAAAGGAAAAGAAATTGTGAAGCGGAATATTGATAGTGCGATTGCGGTGGATGAGCTGATTAATTTGTTGAAGGAGAATGAGGCCTGGGTAGCCCCTATCCCCTAAAGGGGAGTTTCTTGGAAGAGTATAAAAAAAGAAATTGTTAATGAGCTAATTGAACTATAAAAATGAGTGAGCAGAAAAAACCAGACACGTTAAATAACTCCCCTTTAGGGGATGGGGAGTATACAGATTTTCTGGTAATCGGCAGTGGCATAGCAGGGTTGACCTATGCTTTAAAAGTAGCACAGGATTGCCCTGATAAAAAAGTGATGGTGCTCACCAAAACGCAAAGTGATGAAACCAACACCAAGTATGCCCAGGGTGGTATTGCCGGTGTGATGGATTTCGATAATGATAGTTTTGACAAACATATTGAAGACACGTTGATAGCGGGAGATGGATTGTGCAATAAAAATGTGGTGGAGATCGTGGTAAGGGAAGGTGTAGATCGGATAAAGGAAATTATTGAATGGGGTGCACAGTTTGATAAAGAACCCGATGGTGATTTTAAATTGGGGAAAGAAGGCGGCCATAGTGAGTTCCGCATTTTGCATCACAAAGATGTAACCGGCCAGGAAATGGAAAGAGCCTTGCTGGAAGCCATTAAAAAGAAACCGAACATTGAACTCATCAGTCATTGTTTTGTACTGGACATTATTACCCAGCATCATCTTGGTTACCTGGTAACCAAAGCAACACCAGACATTGAATGCTATGGTGTATATATACTAAACCTGCAATCAAACAAAATTGAAAAGATACTTTCCTCCATTACGTTGCTGGCAACCGGAGGTAACGGGCAGGTGTACCGCACCACTACCAATCCTTCTATTGCCACCGGTGATGGCGTAGCAATGGTGTACAGGGCTAAAGGCAGGATTGAAAACATGGAGTTTATCCAGTTTCATCCAACGGCTTTGTATGAGCCGGGTGTTAGGGGGCAATCCTTTTTAATAACAGAAGCTGTTCGTGGCGATGGCGGTATTTTACGCAACAACCAGGGCGAGGCTTTTATGGAACGGTATGATGAAAGAAAAGATTTGGCACCGAGGGATATTGTGGCGAGGGCAATAGATAATGAAATGAAAATAAATGGTACAGAACATGTGTACCTTGATTGCCGGCATTTCAGTAAAGAAAAATTCACAGAACACTTTCCAAACATTTATGAAAAATGTTTAAGCATCGGAATTGATATCAGCAGGGATATGATACCCGTAGCACCGGCAGCACATTACAGTTGCGGAGGTATCAAAACAGATGAATGGGCTAAAACATCCATAAAAAATTTATACGCCGCTGGCGAATGTGCCAGCACTGGATTACATGGTGCCAACCGTTTAGCCAGTAACAGTTTACTGGAAGCAATGGTGTTTGCACACAGGGCATATAAAGATGCTGTTGAAGCAATTAAAACGCCTACTAAAGTTTCTCCTGCTGGTGAAGATTTAGAAAAGGCTGGCATTCCAGACTGGAAAGCCGACGGCACCAATGCGCCAAAAGAAATGATCCTGATTACCCAAAGTGTAAAGGAGATGAAACTGCTGATGAGTGATTATGTTGGTATCGTTAGAAATAATGAAAGGTTATCCAGGGCTATGAAACGGCTGGATCTTTTGTTTGCTGAAACGGAGGAATTGTACAAAAAGACAATTGTATCTCCACAACTATGTGAACTTAGAAATATGATCACGGTGGCTTATCTAATTGTAAAAAGTGCAGAATTCAGGCATGAAAGCAGGGGTTTGCATTTCAACACGGATTACCCTGCTAAAAATAATATGATGCAGAATATTGTATTGTAAGCAATCGTTTTACATAATCTTTAAACCAGTATCAGCATATTTAAATGCCACTGAAAAAACAGCTATCCACATGTATTATATTATTTATGGCCTGCTTTATTTAATGTCTTTGTTGCCGTTTTGGTTATTGTATTTATTGAGTGACTTTGTTGCTTTTATATTGAATAATGTATTTGGCTACAGAAAAGATGTGGTGCTGTATAATCTTTCGATCGCATTTCCTGAAAAATCAATTGAAGAAAGAAAAATTATTGCTAAAAAATTTTATGTAAACCTTACTGATACTTTTGTAGAAATAATAAAAATGCTGAGCTTAAGTGAGAGGGAACTTGATAAGCGATGTACAATAGACATGGGCACTACTCATGAATTGGAAGCAAAAGGCTTGAACATTCAGTTTCATGCCGGACATCAAATGAACTGGGAGTATGTTAATTGGGTCTTGGAAAAAAATATGACCATACCCTTCATTGGAATTTACCAGCCCATCAGCAACAAGGCAATGAATAAAATATTTTATGATCTTCGCTCCAGGCCAAATACTATTCTTGTATCAACCAGGGAGTTTAAAACCAGGATGCATCAGTTATTTAAAAATCAATATGGCCTGGGCCTGGGGGCCGACCAAAATACAAGTCCATCCAAAGCATACTGGCAATATTTTTTTAGCAAACCTGTACCTTTTATAATGGGGCCGGAAAAGGGAGCGCTTAAAAACAACACTGCAGTGGTATTTATAAACCTCATTAAAAAGAGAAGGGGTTATTACCACTATGAACTTAAAACAATTACTGAAAATCCTGTAAATATGCAAAAAGGCGAGCTCACCCGTTTATACCGGGATTTTTTAGAAACCGTCATCAGGGAATATCCGGATAATTATCTCTGGACGCACCGCAGATGGCGGCATGAATATACTACCGAGTTTGCTGACAACTGGATTGATACCCGGCCTGCTTAATTCATTACGCTGATATCTTTTTGAGTGGGAATTCTTTTCTCCTCTTTAATTTTTGCCCAGCCTCCTTCTACATTTCTCAGATTGTGTATGCCTTGTCTTTTCATCAAAGAAGAGGCAATCATGCTCCTGTATCCACCACCACAGTAAACATAGATATTCTGATCTTCCTCTAATCCTGCCAACAACGCTACATCCGTCATGTCATTCAATGGCATGTTGATGGCATCCTTAATATGGCCTTCAGCAAATTCAATTTCTTTTCTTACATCTACTGCCAGCAGGTTCTTATCAAATGGGAGGTCCATTGCCAGTTCATCGGCCTCAATACTAATGATCATATCAATTCTTTCTCCGGCATTTAACCATGCTTCATAACCGCCATCCAGGTACCCTGCGAAGTTTGAAAAACCTACCCTGGCCAGCCTTACAATTGTTTCTTCTTCTTTACCTGTTTCTGTTACCAGCAGCAGCGGTTTATCAAATGGCAGCAAGCTTCCTGCCCATTCTGCAAAGCGGCCTTCCAGCCCAATAAAAATACTACCAGGAACAAAGCCATTGATAAAACTTTCTGCATTTCTTGTATCCAGGATAATGATATCTGCGTCTTTTTTTAATTTGATTTTTACTTCCACCACACTCAATGCTGTTAATGCTTCCGCCTTTATTTTATCTAAGCTTTCATACCCCTCTTTGTTGATAAGGGCATTGATAGAAAAATATTTGGGCGCATCTGACAAGCCATCCGTAACTGCCTTTACAAACTCATCTTTAGTTTGCTTTTGCAAGGCGTAGTTATTTTTCCTTTCATCCCCGATGGTACTATAAGTATTGGGGCCTAGGTTCTTGCCGCAGCTGCTGCCGGCGCCATGTGCAGGATATACCAGCACATCATCTGCCAAAGGCAAAATTTTATTCTGAATCGTATCGTACATAATGGCTGCCAGTTCTTCTTTGCTCATATTTCCACTGCTCAGGTCGGGCCTGCCTACATCACCCACAAACAACGTATCACCTGTAAACAATGCATGATCTTTTCCATTTTCATCTTTCAGTAAATAACAGGTACTTTCCAGGGTATGGCCGGGGGTGTGCAATACCTGTATAGAGACAGCTCCTAATTTAAACTGCTCTCCATCTTTTGCAATATGAACAGGAAATTTTGTTTCTGTTTCCGGACCATAAATGATGGGGGCTCCTGTTTCTTTACTCAAGTCAATATGTCCACTCACAAAATCTGCATGAAAATGTGTTTCAAAAATATATTTGATACCGGCTTTCCGCTCAGCGGCATGCACTACGTATTCTTCTGTATCTCTCAAAGGATCAATAATAGCAGCTTCGCCATTACTTTCTATATAATATGCGGCCTCACTTAAACAGCCGGTATAAAATTGTTTGATGTACATATTCCGTTTATTATTTGGATGAATTTACCGGCAGCAAAGGTAAAAATAAAAGAACGGATGTCATCACAACATCCGTTCTTCTTGAAAAGACAATCTAAACTTTAAGCAACTAATTCATTTACGATCCGACTGATCTCATCTATCCGGTTGTAATTGATCAGGTAATAAATAAATTTACCCTGTCTTTCTGTAATCACAATTCCTGCCTTTCTTAAAATGGCAAGGTGTTGCGATGCAACGGACTGCTCCAGTCTTAAACGAACATAAATTTCTGTTACTGTGATCTTCTTTTCTTCTTCAATCAGCTTTAAAAGTTGCTGCCTTAGTTTGTGATTGAGAGCCCTCAGAATGAGTGCTGCCTTTTTCACGTTGTAGTAATCAATCTTAAGAGTGCTCATGATACTTGTTTTTTGACGATTAAACCCTGTTTGTTCAGAGTCATAGCCATGGTCATAGTTATTAAATTTTTAATGAATTTTTTCTTGGGCCCAAAGATACAACTCAATCAAGGTGGAATTAAGTTAATATTTATATGAGCGGTAAAATGTAAGTGTATTAAACAGTTTTAGAAGGGTTTTGCGTACTGTAAAATTCCTTGATATAAAGTGGCTCTGCGTATGCAATGGAGGTAAATGATTGCTGTACAAGCTTTTGGGTTGATAATTGATTTATTGCAGCATCCTTGTTTGAAATACTGACAAATCGGGCATTTTTATGACTGCAAAGGGTTTTCCATTTATCTGACCCATTTCCAAAAAAAGATATGCTGTTTTTTATTAACAAATCGCTGTAAGATCCAGGTTCAAGGATCAATGCATATGGATCAATGATAACATTCAATTTTTCATCGTAAACCGCAGTATAAACTTCCATTCTTCTTGCATCTATCATCGGGCAATAAAGAGAAGAACTGTCAGCAGTGGTTTCGTTGATCGCAGCAATTGATAAAATCTCTAAATTATTTAATAAGATCAATGGCTTATTCAATGCATAACACAATCCCTTTGCAGATGCCATCCCCACCCGTAGCCCTGTATAAGAACCAGGCCCATAAACAACCGCTATGGCCGACAAGTCAGCTAATAGAATACCTGCTTCTTTTACCAAAGACAGAATAGCCGGTTCCAAAAAAGAAGCATGGTCTTTTTGATTTTTATTTTCCCTGCTGCACATAATCATTCCATCCTTTGCCAGCATAGCAGTAGCTGTTTCTAAAGACGTATCGATATTTAATATCCAGCTCATATAGCAGCTTCCTTTTTTAATAATTGTGATGGGGTATACCTGGTATCTGATAAGCTGAGGAAATGCAAAAGATCATAAATAGGATGCAGGCCAATAATAGATGCCCATTCAAATGGACCAAATGGATAATTGGTGCCCAATTTCATGGCCGTATCGATTTCACTTTTTGTACTTACACCCTGTTCCAAAGCAAAGTAAGCTTCATTAATGATCATGGCGATGGGTCTTGCAGCCACTAGCCCCGGTTCATCAGCCACCACTATAATTTGTTTACCCATTGCAGAAAAAATTTCATCGGCTTCTTCATTTACTATTCCTACAACCTCCCAGCATTTTCTTGATAAAAAACCTTTCCAGCCATTGATACGTAAAACGTTTGAGGGGGTGTTCAATTCTTTTAATGTATGTGCTACGGAATTAAGCAGTACAGGTTTTGTAATATTTTTTAATATTGCAGTATTGGATTCCGATAAAATTATATAAGCGTCTGCCGGTGGAATGGTTTCATTCAGCGATGCTATTCTTTCCCAAATAATGCCAGTGATATTCTTTGTTAACTCCCACATCTGATCCTCATCTGCCAGTACCGCAATCTTCATTTGTATTTTTTTACAAAAATAGGTGGTTGATAAAAGATATATTTGCACCTGCAAAAAAAAGATATGAGCAAACAGATCATCAATACCACTAACGCACCAGCCCCTATTGGCCCTTACAACCAAGCCGTGAAAACAGACAACCTGTTATTTATATCAGGACAGGTAGCCATTAAACCTTCCACCGGGGAAATGGCTAACAGCGATATCATTGAAGAAACACACCAGGTTTTGCAAAACTTAAAATCGATACTGGCGGAAGCTGGGATGAATTTTAGCAACATTGTGAAAACAACTATTTTTTTAAGTGATATGAGTTTATTTAGCCAGGTAAATGAGATTTATGCCAAGTACTTTGACGGCGATTTTCCTGCAAGAGAAACGGTGGCTGTAAAAGGTCTCCCAAAAAATGCTAATGTTGAGATCAGTGCGATTGCTGCAAAATAATTTTCACTGTTAGACTATTTGCTTTTTTTAATTTAGGTATCCGTATTGGCACCCTGTAATATTTTATTACTATTCTTTAATGAAGTAACATTTTTTGCAACAGTGATTTCGATCTTAGTATAATCCCTTTCCTGTTTCTTAACTTTTTCTTATCTGCCAAACTATTTTCTCCTTAATGCAATTTCATCGGGCAATAAAATTACTCTGCTGATAAAAGAAGTTTTAATAAACATAAAAAGGCATTTAATTTTGATGATTAAGATAACACAAACATTCAATCTGATAAAATGAACCAATCAAACGGAGTAGTGATCATTACTGACAAAGTTCCGGCCATGCTTATTGAAATGTTGGAGAAGAAAAATTATGAAGTGAGGTATTTGCCTGACATTAATCATGATGAAATGATGGTGATGATCCCTGAAGTAACTGGCCTGGTATTATCCACCAAAATAAAAATTGATCCGCCTTTATTAGATAAAGCCATGCAGCTTAAATGGATTGGCCGTCTGGGTAGCGGAATGGAGCATATTGATGTGGCCTATGCAGAAAGTAAAGGAATAAAATGTGTAAGCAGCCCTGAAGGAAACAGGAATGCCGTAGCAGAACACGTACTTGGCTTATTGCTGAACCTGATGAATAATATTTGCCGCAGCTATAATGAAGTGAAAGAAGGAAAATGGCTGCGAAATCAAAACCGTGGTAATGAATTGACCGGTAAAACCGTGGGCATCATTGGCTATGGAAATACCGGCAGCGCTTTTGCAAAACTACTGGCACCTTTTAATGTTACTATACTTGCTTATGATAAATACAAGTTTGATTTTGCAAAAGACTATATCAAAGAAGCCAGCCTGGAGCAAATAGGCTGCTATGCAGATGTTATAAGTTTTCATGTGCCTTTAACAGCTGAAACAGCCTGCATGGCCAATAAAACATTCTTTAATTCACTTGCACAAAAACCCTGGTTCATCAATGCCTGCCGTGGAGGCGTTACTAATACTGCAGACCTGATCAATGCCCTACAAGAAAATAAAATAGCCGGGGCTGCACTGGATGTACTGGAAAATGAGAATCTCTCCACCCTTACTCAAATACAAAGAAGTCAGCTTGACTTTCTTTTGCAACAACCCAATGTAATCATCACACCCCATATTGCCGGCTACAGCCATGAGGCATTTATTAAGATGAGTACGATTGTAGTGGAAAAGCTGGGAATTTAAAAAATATTTATATTTGTGAATGTACAACGCCTTAGGGGCCACCCGGGACGTTGTATTTTTTTTCTGTTTACTATAAAAATAAACTGATATGAGTGGAACAAACTATGTGAAAAAGGACACGTTTGAAAAAATGAAAGAAGAGCTGCACTTACTTAAAAGTGTTGACCGCCATGCTGCCAGCCGTGCCATTGCCGAGGCCCGTGAAAAAGGAGATTTGAAAGAGAATGCCGAATATGATGCTGCCAAAGAAGCACAGGGATTGCTGGAAGCAAAAATAAAATACTTAGAAGGTGTAATAGCTACAGCCCGGATACTGGATGAAACAAACATTGACACCAGCAAGGTTTCCATCCTTACTAAAGTAACGTTAACCAATATGAACACAAAAAAAGTAGTGACCTACCAGATCGTTTCTGAAAACGAAGCTGATCTGAAGCTGGGGAAAATTTCTGTTACTTCTCCTATTGGCAAAGGCCTGCTCGGAAAAGTGGTGGGAGATATTACTGATGTAACAGTGCCTGCAGGTATGCTGAAATTTAAGATTGAAAAAATTTCGTTATAACAATTATTGATGTAAATATTTTAAAACATCCCTGTAATACCGGGATGTTTTTTTGTTTGTACTTTTATCTTAAAAAAATTCCATGACCATCTTTTCAAAGATCATAGCCGGTGAAATACCTTCTTATAAAATTGCTGAAAACGAACATTTTTTTGCCTTCCTGGATATCTTTCCGCTGGTAAAAGGACATGTGCTGGTGGTACCAAAAATTGAAACAGATAAATTCTTTGACCTGGATGATGAATATCTTTCGGCGATGCTGGTATTTGCCAAGCCCATTGCAAATGCCATTGAAAGGTCTTTTGATTGTAACCGGTGCGGCATCAGTGTGGTGGGGCTTGAAGTACCGCATGCACACATGCATCTTATTCCAATTAATTCTGCAGATGATTTAAATTTTGGAAGAGGTAAACTAAAATTATCTCCCGATGAATTGAAAGAAATTCAACAACAAATTACAGTTGCATTATAAAATTGAAACACCCAGAAATTAGTTACGGGTGTTTGTTTAATTTTTTTCCAAAAACATCAGCGGCCATTCGGCTACTTCCCGTATGTGATAAATTTTTTATCGGTTAATATTTTTACAAATTCTTTTGTGAACGTAACTGCATCAGCAGGTGAAAGATGAGACCATTCAGGACAAATTAAATGATCGATAGCGGGGTAATCGGCAAAATGGGCCGCAGGACAATCAACAGTTTTAATTAATGGATCCCATTGTTTTTGTCTTGGGAAAGCCATTTGTTCACCCATCCAGGCTGGCCCACTTGATGGGGTTCTTATGAAAAACACATGCCCGCCTCTTGCTTTTATTTTGTCCACCGCTGTTCTTACGTCATTCATTCTTCTTGTTATAGAATCACCACTTACCGGTGGTCGTGTCCTTGCCATGTTTCCGTATAATGTCCATATATCTGTTACCTTTTTAGCAATATTGGTATCTTTTAGCAACCCTTCGGTCATGTAAGATTGCCGGCTGAATTGTACTCTTGTAAATTCTATCGGGAAAATTGGCATTTTCATCACTCCTTCCCTGTTTGGAATATCCAGCTTATCAAGCATGGCTGTTAATGAAAGATCTCCTTTGTCAAGGAATACAAATTGCGATTCCAGCAGGTAATTAATTGCAAACGATGCTTTTTGCGATGGCGTGATTTCCCTGTAATATTTAAACACATCCCCGGAAATAGTGGTAACACCATTTCCCAGCGGCGAGAAAAACAGGCCTTCGGTAACATCTACTACCAGGTTTCCCTTAAAATTTTTATCATTGGCAAGATCCAGCAGCATAGGTACCGGGTTCGTTCCTTCGCAGGCCAATTGTATGGCCTTCATACCGGTCAATTGTTCCCAGGTAGGAACATCAAGGTCATACTTTATACGGGACGATCCGATAAAAACGACAGCTTTATCGGCTGGTTCGTAAACCATAGCCCGTTTATTTGCCCATAAGGGTTCCAGGTTATCGTAAGAAATTTTAAGCCCTGTACTGAGAAGGTAAACCTCCCAACTGGCGACTGAAATAATTACGATGACCACCATCAGTATAGCAGACTTTGAAATTGAGCTTGCTGGCATATTCAAGATTTAAATTAAATAAAGAGATATAAAAGGAGATTTCATTGGTACAAGTGCAAAAAATAACCCGGGATAAAAGAAAGACTTATTACGTATTAAAAACAAAGGCTTTTCAATACGTTCTTAAAGATGAAAAATTACCATGACATTTACAAGCAGAAAATCATTTTTTTAAAAGTTGCCTTTAACAAAATCAATTTCTTCTTGCCACCACAATGGATTTTTTGAACTGCTTTTTCTTTCCATTCAAATTGAATACTTCTGTAAAAATAATATAGATCCCTGTTGCCAATTGCTGGCTTCTGTCCCCCAGTCCATCCCACCGGAAAGTGCCTTTAGTGCCACACAAGGCATTACGCTGAAGATAACGAACCGGCCTGCCCTTGGCGTCAAAGATGGTAACATTAGCAACATACCCAGGTTCAGGAAAACTGTAATCAATGGTTGCAAAATCATCCTGCCCGTCGTTATCAGGAGAAACAATTTCCGGTGAGAGGGTTACTTCTCCCTGTACCCCATCGTTTATCCTGTATTGTGAGTTCTTATAACCAGGCGTTCCATAACCAACTGAAGAAGCTGCAGAATGCCAGTTATCCTGCAACTGTGTGGCGGCATTGTAATCTATTCTTTCCAAGGCAACTCCTTCCCTGTTATCAATTAATTTGAAGTGCCATTTTTCACTGTACTTCAATTCATCCGTAATGGCTCCCTGTGCATTTAAAATAATTACATCACCAGCATCATCACTAAAAGATGGCATAGATGCAACGGCAATAAATGCATCCGGGTTTTGTGTAATGTATCCTGCCTTTACAATAGCAGGATCTTCAGTGATCACCATAAAATCCTGTGGAAATAATTGATACGATTCTGCACTCAATAGTGCAATACTGCTCACAACTCCCGCTGTATTCCTGTTAGCAATATAGGTTTGCTTCAGGTCGATGATCTTGTTGCTTCGGTTATATATTTCAACATAATCTGTACCGTTGGATGGAGGATTGAATAAAATTTCATTGATCACAATATCCAGGCTGTCTGCCACTTCACTCAAACCAACTTTGGCTGTTTTCTTATTACCAATTGCATTGCCCACACAGTCAGTAATAGTATTAGCAGTTAAGGTGTATACTTTATTTCTTTGTAAAGGATTAGCAAGGTGCAAATTAACCCTGTCAAAACCCGGGGACAGGGCCGATGCTGTACTGATATTGACTCCATCACTGATACTGTAATTAGAAGTACCTGCGGCTTTCAACATATCCAGCGGCTCATCAAAAACCAATATAATATTTACGCTGTCCGTTGTGTAAGCCCGGAGCAGTTGAGGAGCAGATTGATCAGGATTCAATCCATCAATACTATTTTTGGTTCCGGGTGTTCCACCTTTTGTATCCGTGCTTGCTTTCCAGTTACTAAAACCTGAACAGGGATTTTTAGTGTCGATCATTTCCAATGTCCAGCCACCGTCTTTCTTCAATTCATTCTGAAACCAATTGATACTATAGTTTACCGAATGAATAATATTACCCTGAGCCGATATCACCGAAAGCGATTCGCCTGTATTATCCAGTGATGGAAAACTGGTAACGGGTAGTGTAGTGCCAAAAGGTGAAAGGGCAGCCACAGAACTGCCGGTGCAAATGATTACGAAACCATCCGGTTGTAAAATGTAATTTGGCAAAGGGCCACTCTCTCCTGATCCATCACTGATTTTCCAGTTATTTAAATTAATAGGTAATGCTGATGTATTTTTTAATTCTATCCATTCATTTGCCGGTAAACCAACCACCGGCGTAGGGTCTGCCATTATCTCATCAATCACAATATCATATTGCTGTGGCGTATAAAAACTAAAACTGGCGGTTCCATTGTTCAATACATTCCCTGCAAGATCCTGCACACCGCTTACAATTAATATATTAATAACCCCATTAGGAAAACCAGTGTTGAAAGTTAGATGCACCAGTGCTGGATTACCTGCATCCAGTAAGGCAGTAGCTGCTGCCCCGATATTATTATTTACAACATAGTTGGCTGCCACCTGGCTGCCTGTAGTTTCTAATGGTTCATCAAATAATACATCCACACTGCTGCCGCTGATGGCTGTTGCTGAAAGAATAATCGGCGGAATAATGTCCGGAACAAAAGCTTTTATTTCAATGTCGTCAAAAAAATGTTTTTGAAAAAAACTGGCGGTGCTTTGCTTGATTAAAAAACCAAAGTAAGCAGCGGTGGTATAGGTAGCGTCTGTAGCTGTTCCTTCATTTATAAAACTGCTGCCGCTGCCAGACAGATCCCTGGATAAGGACCATTGATTAGCTGCATCCCTGGTTACTTTTATTTTGATGCTGTTACTGCTGCTGTTAGTGGTGCCATCTGCACCATCAATAATTTTTGTATTGCCGCTCCCATCTTTCCTGTAAAGACATATTTCATCCGCTGTATTACCAATACGTATAAAATATCCCGTGGTGGTATTTGCGGTGAGGTCGCTTGCTGATGCTGTTAAAAAGATATCGGTATAGTTTGCCGAAGAAGTGGCAAACTCCAGCTTTACATAAAAATCCCATTGGGCGGTAGTGGCAAGTGTATTAACCGTACTGAGATAATAAGTGCTGTTAGCCGTAGTGTTGTTACTCTGCAACTGCTGGGACGTGTTTACGGTAAAATCAGTTGCCCCTCCTGTCCATGCAGGGTTATCAGTAAAATTTCCATCCGAAAAAATTTCTGTCAGTTGCGCTTGGGCTGTAATTAACATCAGTAACAGCAACCAGGATAGTATTATTCTTCTCATAAACATTGACTGTTTTTAAAGATAGGGATTTTATAAAAGCAGCAAAGCTTTTCGTTAACGTTTGCAGTTGCAGTACAAAACAAAAGAAAGATTTTTTTAATCGCTTTTTGGCTGATTGATTTTTTGTTACTACTTTCGGCCCCGAAATGATGATAAATAAACATACTAAGACAACTACCAAACACTCCACATAAGGAAGGTTAAGTTATTGTTTTAAGTATTCTAAAATAACAAGAGCCTTCCGCAAAACGGGAGGCTTTTTTATGCCCCCATCCCCTAAAGGGGAGCAAGGCAATAGTTCAATTAAAGAAAGGATTTTATATTTATAAAAAACAATTATTAATAAAAACAAACAACAACAATGAAAGTAGCAGTAGTGGGCGCAACAGGCCTGGTAGGCAGCAAAATGCTGCAGGTATTAGCTGAAAGAGATTTTCCTGTAACAGAACTGATTCCGGTGGCTTCCGAAAGGTCCATTGGTAAAAAGGTAACGTTTAAGGGAAAAGAATACACCGTGGTGAGTTACCAGGATGCCATTGCTGCAAAACCAGCTATTGCATTGTTTTCTGCCGGTGGTGGCACTTCACTGGAACTTGCTCCCAAATTTGCTGAAGCAGGTATTACCGTAATTGATAACTCCAGTGCATGGCGCATGGACCCGACAAAAAAATTAGTGGTACCAGAAGTAAATGCAACTGTGCTGACAGCAGAAGATAAGATTATTGCTAACCCCAATTGCTCTACCATACAAATGGTGGTGGTACTAAAACCGCTGCATGATAAATACAAGATCAAAAGAGTAGTGGTAAGCACTTACCAAAGTGTAACCGGCACCGGTGTAAAAGCGGTGGATCAGCTGATGAACGAACGCAATGGTATACAGGGTGAGATGGCTTACAAATATCCGATTGACTTGAATGCCATTCCGCACATTGATGTTTTCCTAGAGAATGGCTACACCAAAGAAGAAATGAAAATGACGAAAGAGACGGTAAAAATAATTGGTGATGAAAATATAAAAGTAACTGCCACCACTGTACGCATACCGGTAATGGGTGGCCACAGTGAAAGTGTGAACATAGAATTTGAAAATGATTTTGACCTGGCAGAAGTAAGGGAGCTGTTGAGCAAAGCACCTGGCGTGATCGTTCAGGATGATGTGGCAAATTTTGTTTACCCCATGCCGCTTACTGCACATGAAAAAGATGAAACTTTTGTGGGCCGTATCAGGAGAGATGAAACACAGGCCAATACATTGAACTGCTGGATAGTAAGTGACAACCTTCGGAAAGGCGCTGCTACCAATGCAATACAGATAGCAGAATATTTAATGGAGAAGGGATTGGTATAAAAAGAAAAGCGGCTGCTTTAATCAAGCAGCCGCCTTTATATGTTCATTAAAATCAGTCTTAACTAATCGTCCAGGTTTCATTTCCCCTCAGCAATTTGTCGAGGTCTCCTTTTCCTTTTTTTGCAATCACTTCTTCTATCTGCATTGTCATTCCATCTTCGTAGCAGGCTCTTTCTGTTTCATAAAAAACACCAAATGGCCTTGGTAAATGACCGGCCAATTTTGGATCATCAAACATACGGGTCAATATCTGGGCTTTATAAAAATCCTTTTCATCATGTACCCACAGATCATCTACGGATGCATCATTTCCAATTTCAACAATTACTGGTCTGAAGCCATCCAGCTTAATACCTTTGTGAGCAGTTGCACCGAATATCAATGGCTTGCCTTGTTCCAAAAATAACACCTCTTCAGCCTTAGAACTTTTTTCAGTAAATGTTTCAAAGGCACCATCATTAAATATGTTGCAGTTCTGATATATCTCCAGGAAGGAAGCTCCTTTGTGTACCTGGCTCCGTAGCAACATCGCCTGAAGGTGTTTGGGATCTCTGTCCATTGTTCTTGCAATAAAGCTTGCATCTGCACCCATTGCTAAGGCCAGTGGATTAAACGGATGATCGATACTTCCAAAAGGGGTACTCTTGGTTACTTTATTTTCTTCTGATGTTGGTGAATACTGCCCTTTTGTTAACCCATATATCTGGTTGTTAAAGAGTAATATATTCACATCAAAATTCCTGCGAAGCAAATGAATGGTATGGTTGCCGCCGATACTCAGGCTGTCGCCATCACCCGTTACGATCCACACACTCAGCTCTGGCCTTGCTGCTTTTAAACCGCTGGCAACTGCTGTCGCCCTTCCGTGAATACTGTGCATCCCGTAGGTATTCATATAATACGGAAAGCGGCTGCTGCAGCCGATACCAGAAACAATCACAATATTTTCTTTAGGAATACCCAGGGTAGGCATTACTTTCTGTACCTGCGCCAATATGGAATAGTCGCCGCATCCTGGGCACCAGCGTACTTCCTGGTCGGTGGCAAAATCCTTTGAGGTTAGGGCCACGGGGGCAATCGCAATTGTATCTGACATAAATAAATTTTATTCGGGTGTAAAGTTAGCTAAATAAAAAATATTGAACAAAGAACAAGGAAATATTGAACAAGGAACAAGGAATATCGAATCTTGAAGTTATTTGGCAGTATTATTTTTCTTAGCTGTTTCAATACTTTTTACAAAGATGGAAATGAGTTGATTATTCTCATCCAGTATAGGTAACAACTTGTCTTCCGCATGCCAGCTTTTCCTTTTTATAATTCGCAGGCAATTAAATGTTTCCCTGAGTTCTTTTGCAGAAACTTTCATTTTATGAATGAAATCATTTCGGGACTCAGCACTTTGAGCTTCTCCATAATTCAACGCAGGAGAAGTTCCACTTCTTACTAACTGACCTGCAATATGGTTACCTGCAAAAGTTTTGGGCAAGACTTCTGAAATATCAATTATAGCAACAGCAAAATTGATAAGCCTTTCATCAAGATCAAATCTCCTTTCCATATATGAACAGTTTAAATGTATTAAAATTTTATCATTTAATATTCCTTGTTCCTTATTCATTATTCAAAAATCTTCCTACTTTAAGGATAGGAATAAGGAATGCATTCCAACATTCATCATTCAATATTCCTTGTTCCTTGTTCATTATTCAAAAGCTCTTCCCAATATTCTGCTGCTCTCCGGGTGTGTGGTATAACGATGGTGCCGCCTACAATATTGGCTACTGCAAACACTTCATACATTTCCTCCGTAGTTGTCCCTAATTCATGTGCTTTGCCAAGATGGTATTTAATACAATCATCGCAACGCAGCACCATACTTGCCACCAGGCCAAGTAATTCTTTTGTCTTTACATTCAACGCTCCTTCGGCGTAAGTATTGGTATCCAGATTCCAGAGACGTTTTATTACGAGGTTGTCTTTACTTAAGATCACTTCGTTCATTTTGGTTCGGTAGTCGTTGAATTCATTTACTAAGTTCATTGCAATATTTTTAAATATAACTTGTTTGAAAATTTATTTTAGTACTCGTTTTTTTGCTAAGTTGATTTGGATTGTTCTGTACCCTAAAGCACTTAGGCTAAGTCCGGTTATATCATTTCTTTTGTTAAGCTCTGCAAATCCTTTATTGTTTACAACAATAGTATCAGGGTTTCGATTTGTACCGAAAAATATTTTTATAAGCGTGCCTGCTACAAATTCATTAGATGCGACATCCTTTATTTCAGCAACAATGCTTGAGTCTCCTGTTGATTTTAAAGCACAGGAAAATTCTCTCATAATCACACAACCATTTGGATGCCCATCTCCATAATCAGGCTTTCTGTCTGTGATCAAAGAATTATAAAATCTATCGTTGTATGAAAATTTGGGCAGGGTTTGGCTGGATGAGCATGAAGATAAAAGTATTACTATGGGTAAGATTATAGAGGAAAATGATTTCATATTAAAATTCTAATTCTGTTTAAAGTTTATCTAGAAAACAAACCCAATATAAACAAACCGAAAGTTACATATAAAAGCTAATCGATTTAAAACAGCTTTCTTTGTAAATTCACGTTTATTAAAAACGCCTGTATGCATAAATCTTTGTCTTTATCATTTTTGTTCCTGTCCCATTTTGTGTTTGCACAATCCTTTGATGCAAAATATTACAACAGCATGCAATGGCGCTGCATCGGCCCACACCGTGGCAGCAGAACCGTTGGTGCAGTGGGTGTTCCTTCTCAACCCAATGTTTTTTACATTGGCGTAAACAATGGTGGTGTATGGAAGACGAATGATTTTGGCAGAACCTGGAAACCGATTTTTGATGATCAGCCAACCGGAAGTGTGGGTGACGTAGTGGTGTCTCCCTCCAATCCAAATGTAATCTATGTGGGTAGTGGCGAGGGTCTCCAAAGACCCGACTTATGTGTAGGCGATGGCATTTACAAATCAACCGACGGCGGAAAAACCTGGACAAATATGGGCTTGAAAGATGCCCAGCAAATTGGAGGGCTTGCAATAGACCCGACCAATGAAAACCGGGTGTTTGTTGCGGCACTTGGCCATCCTTATGGAGCCAATGAAGAACGGGGTGTTTACAGAACGATTGATGGTGGAAAAACATGGGAAAGAGTATTGTATAAAGATGAAAATACTGGTGCTATACAAGTGACCATTGACCCAAATAATCCAAACATTGTGTATGCAGATATGTGGGCAGGCAGGCAGGGTCCCTGGGAAAATGGTGCCTGGAATGGCAGTGAAAGTGGCCTGTTTAAAAGTACAGACGGTGGCAACAGCTGGAAAAAATTAACTGCAGGATTGCCAACGATTGAACAGGGTTTATCAAGGATTGGCTTTTGCATTGCACCTTCAAATTCGAATCGTTTATACGCCACTGTGGATGCAGGAAAATATGGCGGCATTTACCGCAGTGATGATGCAGGAGAAAGCTGGCAATTAATGGATGCTGATCAAAGACTTTGGAGCAGAGGTACAGACTTCGCAGAGATAAAGGCTGATCCTAAAAATGCAGACATTGTTTATAGCGCTAATGTAGTAACCTGGAAAAGTGTGGATGGCGGAAAAACATGGACAGCATTCAGAGGAGCTCCGGGCGGTGATGATTACCACCGCATCTGGATCAATCCGGACAACCCCTCCATCATTTTAATTGCCAGCGACCAGGGCGCCATCATTACTGTAAATGGTGGTGAAACTTTCAGCAGCTGGTACAACCAACCCACGGCACAGTTCTATCATGTAAGCGCCGATAATTCCTTTCCATACAATGTGTACAGTGGTCAGCAGGAAAGTGGCAGTGTGGGTATTGCTTCAAGAAGTAATGATGGACAGATCACTTACAGAGACTGGCACCCGGTAGGAGCAGAAGAATACGGATATGTAGTAGCCGATCCTTTAGATAACAATATTATTTATGGCGGCAAGATCACCAGGTATGATAAACGCACCGGGCAAACGCAAAATATTTCCCCGGAAACAGTAAGAAGTGGCAAGATTCGTTTCTTAAGAACAGCCCCTGTATTGTTTAATCCCATTGATAAAAAAACACTGTACTTCGCCGGGAATGTTTTATTTAAAACTACAGATGGTGGCAACAGCTGGAAAACAATCAGTCCGGATCTTTCAAGAGACAGCTGGGATATACCTGACAATATTGGCATTTACCGGACTCATGATATGAAAGATATGCCCAGGCGTGGTGTAATTTATACCGTAGCTCCATCGTATATTGATACCAATACCATTTGGGTGGGAACTGATGATGGCCTTATTCACATAACAAAAAATGGCGGAAAAACATGGACGAATGTAACACCACCTGCCATTACCAGTTGGAGTAAAGTATCCCTGATGGATGCCAGCCATACAGATGTAAACACCGCCTACGCTGCGGTAAACCGTATACGCCTGGACGATATGCAGCCATATATTTATAAGACTACCGACGGTGGAAAAACATGGAAGGAAATTGTAAACGGCCTGCCCACAGATCCAATCAATGTAGTAAAAGAAGACCCTGTTAGAAAAGGTTTGTTATTTGCTGGTAGTGAAAGAGCAGTGTATGTTTCCTTTGATGATGGAGAAAACTGGCAATCGTTAAGACTAAATATGCCTGCAACATCCATCAGGGATCTGGTAATTAAAGATGATGATATAGTAGTGGGCACTCATGGCAGAAGCTTTTGGATTTTGGATAACATCACTTCATTACGTCAGTTAAATAATTCAACAACAAGTCAACCAACCTTATTATATAAACCTCAGAATACTTTTCGTGTAAGATGGAGTATGTATCCTGATACACCGGTACCCCAGGAAGAAGCAGCAGGACAGAATCCTCCGGACGGAGCAATGATGGATTATTATCTTGCTGAAAAAGCAAGCGATATCAACCTGGAGATACTGGATGCAAAAGGAAAATTGGTAAGAAAATATTCTTCCGGCGATACGCTGTATAAAATTCCAGATGTAAATATTCCGCATTACTGGATAAGGCCACAACAAGTATTATCTGCGGATGCAGGCAGTCACCGGTTTTTATGGGACATGCATTACACGCCATTAAATGTGCCGCCTGCTTACCCTATTTCTGCCATTTATCAGAATACTGCACCGCAAGAAACATCACCCTGGGTAATGCCGGGCACTTACACGGCAAGACTAACAGTGAATGGAAAAAGCAGCAGTCAAAACTTTGAAGTAAAAATGGACCCAAGAGTGAAGGCCAGTAAGAAAGATGTACAACTGCAGCATGACCTTAGCCTGATGTGTTATAACAATATTCTGAAATGCAAAAAAGCTTTAGAGAATACCAGCGATAAAAATTCTGCCAATGCAAAAGAACTATCCAAATATGCAAGCAACTTTGTAAGCATACACAACAGCTTACAGGACAGCGACTGGGCACCAACAACACAAATGATAAAGACTGCTAAAGAAACTGAACAGATCTTCAACAAATTTTATTCAACCTTAAAATAGCGTTGTTACTTTTTACAGCCTGCTAAAAAATCCATAACACCCAGTACAATTTTATCAACCATCTGTTGCTGAAATAGCGGGTCTAATATTTTTTCTTCTTCCTCCAGGTTGCTGAGGAATACTGTTTCAATCAATGCATTGGGATATTCTATCGGGCTGTTCAGCATAAAGTTAAAAGAGCCGGTATTGCCATATTCTTTTAGCCCAAGTTCAAGTAAGCGTTTGTAAATATCCAGGCTTAAATTTCTAAAGCCAATGTAGCGGTAAAAAGTGCCGGTGCCGCCTGCACGGAGAGGATCTTCTGAAGAATTCAAATGTACACTCAGCAACAGATCAGGAATACTGTCACGATAAAAAAGAATGCGTTCTTTGTTATCAAAAAATTCTTCCTTCGTCCTGGTCATAATTACTTTGGCACCTTCTTTCTCCAAAGCCTTTTGCAATTTTAATGACAAGGCCAATGTCACTTCTTTTTCATACACACCGGTAGCGCCTACTCCCCCATTGTTGGTGCCGCCATGGCCTGCATCTACCGCAATAATTAAATTGTTCAATGATAAATTTTCCGGCTGTTGTTTTACTTTAATGATGAGATTATTTCCCTGGTAAAAAATCTGGTGCCCCCAATGTTGTGCATGTTTTAACTGAATGGTGATCCTGAAAATATCATCCGCCACTTGCTCATAATCCAGTTTCTTAATTTCTTTTACATTTTGCATCTGGGTGATCCAGTTGGTATTGCTGGTAGCACCAAAAATATCCACCACAATTTTGGACGGATCTGTTAACTGGAAGGATTGATACGGCAACCTGGCAAACAACCCCAGTTTGATGTAATCATATTTTTCATCGCCGTATACATTCCATTTTGCTGTTAATGATTCTGGCATAAATGTCCCTTTGGGAGCCAGTTCCAATAACTCATCTGGTATATAGGCAATCCGGCTTTTTGCTAACTGAACTTTATAATGCGACCCAACTTTACCAATAATTTTCAGCACAATATTGCTGTCTAAATAACCAACCTTGGCACCACCCAATCTGTCATCCCCCAAACCATATTCTAAATGCGCCAGTCTTCCTTTTGTAATAGCAATATCTGATGCATAAGAAGACATTACAGAAAAATTATAATTAGATAGTTTGGTAATTTTTATCTCAGCTGAGTCCATTACAGTGATGGGGATCTTTGTCATAACAAAACTATCTGCAGGCTTTACAATGTATTCGCCCTGGTATATTCCAGGCATGCTATTAGTTGGGCTGGTTGGCATTTCATACAATACAACATCTCTGAATGCTTTTACCACACTGCCCGGCAAAGCTTTTACTTTAATTTTTATTTTATCTCCCGGTAGTAACAACAAATTTCCTTCAGGATAAGTAACGATACTTGCAATATCCAATATTTTTACAGTGTCTGCAGGTTTGGGCAAAGTATACGTGTAACTGATCTTTTTAGTAGTTGCTTTAGATTTCCCTTCGGCTTTTACTGCAAAGCTTGTATCTCCCGGAGCAAGATTCAATTCCAGTGCAAATGCACCGGTTGAATAAACTTTTACAGGTTGTTCATTGATAGTAAGCTTGCAGGTTTTACAGGTAGAACCGATAATAAACTGGCGTGAAGAAAAAACAGCATTCGTTAGTTTAGATGGATTAACCAATTTGATAAAAGGCTGATCATTGGTTTGGGAAAAAGCTGTTGTGTTGAAAAGTATCAATAGCGGTAACAATATTTTTTGCATGGCGTAAAGTTAAAAACAAAAAAGCCATCCACCGTAAAGATGAATGGCTTAATGGGTGGGTCACCCTGAAATAGAAATATATTTATAATGCATACTTACCATCAGCAATCAACCTGTCTGCAATTCTTCTTCTTGCATCCTTGCTGTTGAATGGCATTGCTTTGGTAAACCGTTTCAATCCCAGCAACATCATCCTTTGTTCATCCCCTTCTGCAAAACCATTAATGGCTTCCTTACCTGCTTTGTTAGTCTTATCTACTGCATCATTCAAATAATTACGCATCATATCAATGTACACCTGGCTGGCTGCTTCACCTTTTTTATCCACCATTTTTATCACCCTCAGCAAAGTACTTTCAGCATTGAATGTTTCAATGGCCATGTCGGCAATATTCATCAGTATCTCCTGCTCATCACTCAGCTTCATCATCAGTTTTTGTACTGCTGCTCCAGCCACCATCAATATCGCTTTCTTCATATTTAAAATCGCTTTCTTCTCTGTAGCAAATGTGCTTTCATCGTCATTACCAAATTCAGGAATACTCATTAGTTCTTTTGATACTGCCATGGCCGGTCCAATCAGATCCAGCTTTCCTTTCATCGCTCTTTTCAAGATCATATCCACGGTTAATAAACGGTTGATCTCGTTCGTTCCTTCATAAATCCTGTTAATACGGCTATCCCGGTAAGCCCTGCTGATCATGTATTCATCACTAAATCCATTACCGCCAAATACCTGCACACCTTCATCCACTACATAATCCAGCACTTCGCTTCCATTTACTTTTAGCATGGCGCATTCTACTGCATATTCTTCTGCAGCACCCAGCAAGGCTTCATTAAAAGGTTTACCTGCAGCAGCCAGTTCCAGTTCTTTATCGTCAATCCATTTACTGGTTCTGTATAAAGCGCTTTCGCTGGCAAATATCCTGATGGCACTTTCCGCCAGTTTATATTTAATAGCGCCAAAATTTGCAATGGCTGTCTTAAACTGTTCCCTTGTTTTAGCATATTCTATTACACCATTCAATGCCATCTTGGCTCCACCAATTGCGGCAGCACATAATTTCAAACGACCAATATTTAAAATATTAAAAGCTATGATGTGTCCCTTACCAATCTCTCCCAATAAATTTTCCACAGGTACTTTACAATCCTGGAAATACAGTTGAACTGTAGAAGAACCTTTGATGCCCATCTTATGCTCTTCCGCACCTCGTGTAAATCCTTCAAACCCACGTTCAATTATAAACGCAGAAAATTTATCGCCATCAATTTTTGCAAACACAGTGTATACATCTGCAAAACCGCCATTGGTGATCCAGCATTTTTGCCCGTTTAAAATATAATGTTTGCCATCAGCACTCAGCACCGCTGCAGTCTTAGCGCCCAATGCATCACTGCCACTGTTCGGTTCCGTTAGTCCGTAAGCGCCTTTCCATTCTCCGGTTGCCAATTTGGGAATGTATTTTTGTTTTTGCTCATCGGTACCAAAATACAAAATAGGTAATGTACCAATACCAGTATGAGCCGCCACGGCCACACTAAAAGAATATCCACCTCCAAGCCCCTCATTCACTAATGTGGAAGTAATAAAATCCTTTCCCAATCCACCATAGGCCTCTGGAATAGAAGCGCCCAATAAACCCTGCTGCCCGGCTTTATCCATCAAAGATGGCATCAGCCCCGGTTCCAGTTTATCAATTCTGTCAACAATAGGATGCACCTCACTGGTAAGAAACTGCAGGCACATTTCTTTCACCATCAGTTGCTCCTCGTTAAAATCTTCAGGAGCAAATGTTTCAAATGCATTGCTTTCTTTAATTAACCATTCACCACCTTTTAGGGATGTTTTGGCTGGAGTTGTTGTGATCATAGTTGTAAATTTTTGCCCCCATCCCCTAAAGGGGTGTGGAGTAAGATTATTAAAAAAGAATTTATTTTAGCAAGACCTATATTTCAAATTATTAAAAGTGAAATAATAATGTTAAGCCCAAACTCAGCATAAATAAATACTGCTACCTATTCATACTGTTGCCTTAAAGTCCCCCTTGGGGGGATTTAGGGGGCTAAGTTGTCATACACTTTCTGCAACACTTCCTTCGCTATTTCAACCTGCCCGTTTGTTACACCATCCAGTGCTTCATTTAACGTTTGATTAGCCAATTCCATTGTTTGTTCCTGTAATTGTTCTGCTTCTTTGGTAAGGTAGATCAGGTTGATCCTGCGGTCGTCTTTACTGGGTACTCTCTTTACCAGTTTCAATTTTTCCAAATTGTCCACCAACCTGGTGATGCTTGGTTTATCCCTGAAAGTAGCATCGCACAATTGCTGCTGGCTCATGCCATCTTCTTTCCATAAATGATACAGCACACTCCATTGTTCAATGGTAATATCCAGGTTAGCCTGCTTAAAATTTTTCTGCAATCTTCTTGCAATAGCGGTACTTGCCTTACCCGTGATAAAGCTGTACAATTCTCCTTTCTTAAATTGGTTGTTTGGCATATAGTTGTTTATGCAACTAACCAAAGTTAATGATTCATTTGAAATTTTAAAATTTATTTTTGTGTTACCGGCTTCAGTGCAAAAGCTATCCTCGTGGAGTTTATCCTGAGCGTAGCCGAAGGATCGCACTCTTGTACGGCATACCATTATGCAGCTCATCATCGTCAGTATTTCATTAGTCCTTTTTATCTCTTATGCTGCACTGATCCTCTATTATCGCCGCAGTTGGGCAGGCATTACCCCTACCAATCTATTTAATAATCAGCAGGTTCCAGCAAAGATTACTGTTATCATACCAGCAAGAAATGAAGAAGCAAATATCAGCCACTGCCTGAACTCAGTGTTAAACCAAACCTATACAGCCAGTCCATATGAAGTTATAGTTATAGATGATTTCTCTACTGATTCCACAGCAGCCATTGTAAAATCCTATGGAGAAAAAATAAAACTCATCTCACTAAAAGATCAAATAGACAGTCCAATCAATTCTTACAAAAAGAAGGCCATTGAAATAGCGATAACACAATCAACCGGAGACATCATTGTGATAACAGATGCTGATTGCATAGTACCAGCTACCTGGCTACAAAATATTGCTCTTTGTTTCTCAGATAAAGACCAAACTGATCCAACAGTTTTTGTTGTTGCGCCTGTAGCTTTTTCAGTTGAAAATAAATTCATTCATATTTTTCAGTCTCTTGATTTTATGACATTACAGGGAATTACGGGAGCATCTGTCTATAAAAAGATACACAGCATGTGCAACGGCGCAAACCTTGCATACAGCAAAAAAGTATTTTATGAAGTCAATGGATTTGAAGGCATCGATCATATCGCCAGTGGCGATGATATGCTGCTGATGCATAAAATATTCAAGCGCTATCCAAATGGTATCAAATTTTTAAAATCTCCTCAGGCAATTGTATCAACCAAGCCAATGGACACCTTAAAAGCTTTCTTCCACCAACGTATCCGCTGGGCCAGCAAGGCAGACAAATATGATGACAAAAGAATTTTTATAGTGCTGATGCTGGTGTATTTTTTTAATGTGCTGTTATTGATCTTGCCGCTGCAGTGTTTGCTTCACAACTATCAATTATCAATTTTAAACTATCAATTTTCATTGTTTAGTTTTTGGATAGTACTGCTTATTTGTAAAACAATCATTGAATTATTTTTTCTTTACCCGGTGGCAACATTTTTCAACCAGCTAAAATTGTTGTGGTGGTTTCCAGTTGCACAACCTTTTCATATTCTTTATACTGTTATTGCAGGATGGTTAGGAAAATTTGGCAACTATCAATGGAAGGAAAGGAAAGTAAAATAACGGAAAATCTATTTACCTAAATCAGGTACCTGCACATACATGTCTTTTAATTTAAACCTGTAATCAATTGCACTAAGGTAAAGCTCATCTTCTAACCCATTGGCAGTATTCAATATCCATTGTTCACCATCACGGGTATATATTTCAATACTGTGTTCAAGGCTGCTGATTAGAAGATAATTTTTTAAAGAAGGAATAGAACGGTACAACATAAACTTAGTACCACGGTCATAATCCTGAGTGGTTATTGATAATATTTCTATGATGATTGTTGGGTTAAGTAAAGTGTCAAATTCATTATCAAGGTATTTCTCCTCTTCACATGATACTACCACATCGGGATAAGTATATAAGGTATTCAAAGGATTATATACCCTTGTATCACTTGGCAGTACTGAACAAGATCTATCTTTAAGGTGTCCAAACAACTGTCCAATTACTGCACCTGCAATTTTATTATGCTCCTTAGTTGCACCAGACATCGCAAATACTTCCCCTTTATAATACTCACTTTTAGAAGAAGCTTTACGTTCTTCTTCCAGGTAGTCTTTTTCTGATAAATATGGTTTTTGTATTGCAGTCATAATCCTCGTTGTGTAAAGTTAATTCACTTTCTTCACTTTTTTTATCCTTCTATTCATTACATAAAACCATAAAGGTGGCAGCAGTGATAATAGCATACTTCCCGGATACCCGGTAGGCAATTGTGGCGTATTTTCATGGTGCTGGAGTATTTGATATTTCCTGCTGGCAAGGTAATGATGATCGCTGTGGCGGCTAAGTTCAAACAACATCAGCCGTCCCAGCACATGGTCACTGTTCCAGCTATGCTGCGGCATTGCTCTCTCATATTTACCGGGAGCAGTTTGTTTTCTTTGCAGGCCATAATGCTCAATATAATTAACAGTTTCCAGCAACAGGATGCCCATGAAGGCTGCACCTAAAAAATAAAGTGTAACAGTTGTTCCAAAGCTGAAAAATATCAATGCAACAAAAACAAGCTGTATAACATGCACCTGTATCATTTCATTTTTCCAATGCAATACCGGTAACCCTTTCTTTTCCAGATCCGCATTGGCAATCTTCCAGGCGGAGAGATAAGAGAAAACAATCGTACGGAAGTAAAATAAATATACGGGTTCATTGTAACGGGCACTGCTGGGATCATCCGGTGTGGCTACATTTTTATGATGGCCCTTGTTGTGTTCAATAAAAAAATGCATGTAAAGGGAAGTTAACAAAGATGCTTTTGCAAGGTTTTGTTCAAACACATTTACCCTGTGGCCCAACTCATGCCCTACATTGATACCAAATGTACCGCATAGTAAACCCATGGTACAAATCCTTCCTGCAATATCCCATGATGTTAGATTTACCTGCTTAAAATTCTCCAGGAAAATATACAAAGCCACAAACTGTATCAACACAAAAAAATATAGCATGTAATCATACAGTTTATCTTTTTTTGCCACCTCTTCTTCAGCAGCATTCATATTTTCTTGATCCGGCTTTATCAGCAATTCAACCAAGGGGATAATAATCCATGCATAGATCATTGGTGACCAGGTGAGCCAGCCGGTGGAAGTAAACGCAACATACGCCAGCAAATAAATGGTGATTGGTGACAGGTATTTAAAAGCCCTGATGTGCATATGGCAATTTTTGTTACATGAAGTTATCAATAAGTAAACGAAAGGGTAATTATGTGAAAGGAAATATATGAACACAACCCGAGTCGATCACTATTTAATTCGGTTATACATTAAATACTCCTTCACCTTTTGATAATTACCTATTGACTCCTCATTCATTGTTCTCTTAATTGCTTCATCGTAGGTATTTACCAACTTTTCATAGTTGGGATTATCAACTAGCCTTGCAACAATTAAACCTTTCATACATCTTTCATCAAGTCCTAAACCAGCATTTGCCGGACTATGTTCAAAGGGTGGATTATTTAAAATATCGTCAATAGCATTTAAAGTTTGGTATTTTTCAAAATAAGGCTTTGCGATTGTATTATAATAGTTCTCCAATGATTCAACAGCAGCTTCCACATCATCATCAAAATATATATTGATTGATAAGTCTCCATTTACTACTTTTCTTCCATCAGGACTTGCATATATCGTGTCAATAGTATTGCCAATGCTTAACTTGTGAGATTTGCCAACAATTTTTTCATAAATATTTTCTATCTGTTTTTGGCTAATATAAAGTCTTATACTTATCGAAATATGATTGCTCCATGCAGTTTGCAGTATATTAAAAATTGATGTATAATCGTCCTCCTTTTTTTCAAATTGGTTAATTGTTTTTTTATACACAAATCCATCTTTCTCAAACAAATCAGTTAACCCAAAGGCAATTAATTCCTTTATCTGTTTTGCTTTCAGTGTTAATATTTTCATATTCTATATACCCGATAAAAAATTATTTCTTCAGTGCCGTCTTATACAATATCCACCCCATCAACGCAAAGAATCCCACACCCAATAGTTGGTACGCTCCATGCCCGATTGCCCCGCTAAAACCTGCTTCCATATTCAATTTATTCAGAAAAGCAGCAGGACCATCAAACCCTGCCATGATAGCAAATATCACCCCGGCAACTGCTCCCCCTGCAACCAGGCCTGTAGCAAACAAACTACCTTTCCCTAATTCTTCATCCTCTGCACTCCGTTTTATTTTTTTCTTTTTTTGATACATATCAGCAAGACCTTTTATTGCACCGCCTGCAAAAATTGGCAACGTGGTACTAAGCGGTAAATAAGCACCCACAGCAAAACTCAATGCTTTGATATTACACAACTCCATTACAATGGCTACAAATACGCCTGCCAGCACAAATTGCCAATCAAGATTATTTGATAATATTCCCCTGTCTAATGTTGCCATTAAAGTACCCTGCGGGGCAGGATAAAATTCACTTCCGATTGCATGAGTTGTTACACCTTTTGCGATCATTGCGGCGGTTGGTTTATCTAAAAAATTTACAGTTAATCCAATTACGATGGAGGAAACAATAGCACCAACAAATAAAGCGATCTGCTGGTTACGTGGCGTAGCGCCAACGATATAACCAGTTTTCAGATCTTGTGATGTACCGCCTGCATTAGCGGCAGCAATACAGATCATCCCTCCTACTACTAACGCCATTGGCTCGTATGCTTTACCTGTCCATCCAACTGCAATAAAAATTAAACAGGTACCCATTAACGTTGCAATGGTCATACCGCTGATGGGGTTATTAGAAGACCCTATCAAACCAACAATCCGGGATGAAACGGTAACAAAGAAAGCACCGAAGATTACTACCAATACACCAATCAATAGTTTCTGACCAACGCCATCACCTGGCAGTTGCGGTAAGAAAGCCATCAATACTATTAGACCCAGGCTTCCAAATAAAACAACTTTTATGTCCAGGTCACGTTCGGTACGCAACACCGTTACTTTTGTACCATCCTCATTTTTGCTAATGGCGCCAACACTTCCTTTAAAAGAAGAGATGATAGTGGGGATAGTTTTAATTAACGTGATGAAACCTCCTGCAGCTACAGCCCCTGCACCAATTTGCCTTACATACGCATAATAGATAGCAGCAGAAAAATCATCGAAGGAGTGTGTGGAAGGATTCCAGCCACCTTTACCTCCGCCCGTTAATACATCTTTCAGATAACCCAACTTAACCAACTGTGCAACGATCACATCTGGGGGAACCAATTTTGATAATAACGGTATCATCACCATCCAGGCAAATACGCCACCAGCCACCAATACACCTGCTATTTTTGGACCAATGATGTATCCTACACCCATATACTCTGGCGTAATTTCACCACTCACTTTTGCGCTTTGTAAATATTTACTGGTTTGTTTTGTTATATAGGCAGGCGTTTCAGCAATGATGTGAAATACTTTTTGCAGAATGGCATAACCAAAAGCAATACCCAACCCCTGGAATGCAGTCTTGGCAAAATCGCCTCCTTTTTCTCCGGCTATTAATACCTCACCACAAGCCGTTCCTTCCGGGTAAGGAAGTGTATCATGTTCTTTCACAATTAATGAACGCCTTAATGGTATCATCATTAAAGTACCCAGTATGCCGCCAAAAATTGCCAGGATCAGGATGGTGATATAATTAAAATATTTGTCGCCTCCGCCATCGCTTAAAAATAAAAAACCAGGTAAGGTGAACACCACACCTGCCGCAATACTTTCTCCTGCGCTGCCGGTGGTTTGTATAATATTATTTTCAAGAATGGTAGTTTTAAAAAACTTACGGCCCAGTGTAATTGCAATTACTGCAATGGGGATGGAAGCAGAAACGGTAAGGCCGGCTTTTAATGCCAGGTACACAGTGGCAGCGCCAAAAATTACACCGAACAAACTGCCGAGTAAAATTGATTTTACCGTCAGCTCTTTCATGACTGTTTGTGCCGAAACAAATGGTTGGAATATTTTTTTATCAGACATAAGCAATACTGGTTTTAAGAAAGTAAGATATATAAAAAAGGCGATACCCTTTAGTACCGCCTGTGAAGAAGAATATATTTATTTATGCTGAACCCGTTTTCTCTCTTACAATATCATTAAGCGTTTTCAATCTTGAATAAATTAATATCCCGCCAATAAATGCTGCGATCACCAACAACAAAAAAAACATTTTCTTGTCAGTGAAATCATCCCAAAAACCAGTCATCACACCAGCAATTTTTCCGCCTAATGAAGTGGATAAAAACCAGCCTCCCATCATCAGTGCCGTTAACCTTGGCGGAGATAATTTTGAAACAAAAGACAACCCAATAGGGCTTAAAAATATTTCACTGATGGTGAATACAAAGTAAGTACCCCATAACCACAATGGAGATGTTTTATGTGTGTATACGGATGGCACAGACATTACAGCAAACACCATTACCAATGCAGATAAACCGGATATAAACATGGCCATTCCAAATTTGGAAGCAGTGGTAGGTTCTTTGCCCCGCTTTCTTAAGTAATCAAAGAAAGGAACGAAAAATAAAGTGAGTAAAACAATGAATAAGGGATTGATGGATTGAAATAATTCTGTATTGGTAAGCTTCTCACTTTTACCCCCGGGCCATTGCTCTTTGGGTACATTATTATAATAAGGATCAGGCCCCATTACCTGGATTGGTTTTCCGCTGGCATCTTTTTCTTCAACAAAATACTCGTTTACTTTATTCACCATTCTTGGAGTGTCACTTACTTCCTGCATGGGAAATAATTTGCCGGTTATACTTGCTGTGGTTGGAGAGGCAACCCTGTCTGTATGTTTCTCTGCCCATAAGGTAAGTCCGGTTGCATTCTGATTATAGATGGTCCAAAAAGCAATAGCGATAATAAAAATAAAAAGTAAAGAGCCAATGCCTTTTTTATCCTGTCCCTTTGCTTTTATCCACAATGAAATATAGAATGCGATAATTGGAATACATGCAAAAATAAATGCATCATTGGCCTGAGTACCCATGATGGCGCTGCCGAAAATTTTTGTTGGTACGATCCATCCAATTACTGCTGCTATCATGGCAGGCAGAAATACATAACCCATAATTTGTCCCAGCGACATATCTTCCTTCTGAACTGGTTTTTTCACATCTCCCACCCTCACTGATTTCAGGTTGGCCGCAAGAAAAATCAAACCAATGATCAAACCAATACCAGCAGCCGAAAATGCCCAGCCCCAGCCATATTTATTTCTTAGATAGGCCGCAACAAAATTGCAAACAAAAGCTCCAATATTAATACCCATATAAAAGATATTGTAAGCATTATCTTTTAAGGGTTTCAAATCTTCCCGGTTATAAATATTACCTAAGAGTGTGGAGATATTTGGTTTAAAAAAACCATTCCCTACAATAACAAGCGTAAGGGATATAAACATGGCAGTATTGCCTGGAATTGACATACACAAGTAACCAGCAGCCATGAGGCTTCCACCTAAAAAAATCGATTTGATATAACCTAAATAACGGTCAGCGATCAATCCACCAATAAAAGGTGTGAGATAGACCAATGCTATAAAACTTCCTACAATATCAGCTCCAATCTTTTCATCAAACCCTTTTCCACCAGTTTTATCATCTATCATATAGAGAAATAAAATTCCCACCATTAAATAGTAGGCAAATCGTTCCCACATTTCAGTAAGAAACAACACATATAACGCCCTGGGATGTTTACCGGTCTTTAGTTGTTCAGCCATAATGGTTTTTTTAGAGATAATTTTTAATGTTTGAAAGTAGTAAAATTTATTTTAGTTGACCAATATTCTGCTTTTCTAATTTTTGAATGTTTTTAAAAACAAAATACCGTTAATAAAAATAATATAGTTAACACAGCCAAGTGATTTAAATTCGCTGCCGGATAACCTACTTACATTATAATAAAACTTTACGTTTATGAATATATTGATTGCCGGCAGCGGGGGAAGGGAACACGCCTTAGGATGGAAAATAAAGCAAAGCCCCTTGTGCAGCCAGTTATACATTGCCCCGGGAAATGCAGGCACAGCGGCTATTGCAACCAATGTACCCATTAGTGTTACTGATTTTGAAGGGTTATCTTCTTTCTGTCTTAAAAACAACATTGAGTTACTGATAATAGGTCCGGAAGAACCATTGGTAAAAGGTGTATATGATTTTTTTACCGGCAATCCTGCAACAGCACACATTCATATCATCGGCCCCTCTCAAGAAGCGGCACAGTTAGAAGGCAGTAAGGCATATGCAAAAGAGTTTATGATACGTCATAATATTCCAACCGCTGGATACAAAGAATTTAATTCAGAAAATTATGCTGATGGTGTTGAATATATCCGCAACCATACATTACCTGTGGTGTTAAAAGCTGACGGACTAGCTGGTGGAAAGGGTGTTATTATCTGCAACTATACCATTGAAGCATTAGCAGAATATGAACTGATGATACAGCAATCAAAGTTTGGTGAAGCCGGGAAAAAAGTAGTGATTGAAGAATTCCTTAGTGGGATTGAACTAAGTGTGTTTGCGCTTACAGATGGAGTAAATTATGTATTACTGCCGGAAGCAAAGGACTACAAACGCATTGGAGAAGCAGATGCAGGCCTTAATACAGGTGGGATGGGTGCAGTGAGCCCCGTGCCTTTTGCTGATGATGTGTTTATGCAAAAAGTTATAACAACTATTATTGAACCTACCATAGCAGGGCTGCAATCAGAAAAGCTGGTATACAAGGGGGTTGTTTTTTTCGGGCTTATCAAAGTAGGTGATGATCCGTTTGTTATTGAATACAATTGCAGGTTTGGCGATCCTGAAACAGAAGTGGTAGTACCAAGAATAGAAAATGACCTGGTAGAGTTATTTCTTGCAACATCACAACAACGGTTAAACGAAATTACGATCCGGAGCAATCCGCAAACTGCAGTAACCGTGGTGGCAGTAAGTGGCGGTTATCCGAATGATTATATAACAGGGATTCCCATCCGTGGGCTTGGTGAAACAGCTCCTGCAGACACCATCGTATTTCATGCCGGCACAAAAGAATCAGGGGAAGAAGTGGTAACCAACGGAGGCCGTGTACTGGCTGTCACCTCTTTCAGCAACAGCATACAGGAAGCATCAGAAAAATCAATTCTGATGCTGGAGAAAATCTTTTTTGACGGAATCTACTACCGGGAAGATATTGGTTACGAATTCAGATAAGCCGTATTTTAAATCTTTCTATTACCAACAACAGATAAACAAGATTCTTACATTGTTTTTGATTAAGGCTAAATAAGTTAGCAAACCTTTGCAGGGATAGCATTTCAGCCTGCAAAGGTTTTTCACATTCACTGGTTAAAATGTTGAAAAATAAAGAGTTTGCCGTTGTTAATTCGAATTATTTCCTTCAACTTTGCCACATTATTTACAATCAGATTTTCTCAACATAAATTATGGGTCTTTTTAATTTTTTTACGCAGGAAATTGCGATGGATCTGGGTACCGCAAACACGCTGATCATCTTCAATGATGAAGTGGTGGTGAACGAACCTTCCATAGTGGCGCTGGACAGAAACAATCCAAAAAATATTTTAGCCGTAGGCAAAAAGGCGCTGATGATGCATGAAAAAACGCATGAAAGCATCAGGACAGTCCGCCCGTTGAAAGATGGTGTAATCGCCGACTTTAATGCTGCGGAGCTGATGATAAGGGAAATGATCAAAATGATCTATCCCAAAAAACCATTATTTGCGCCCAGCTGGCGGATGATGATCTGTATACCAAGCAGTATCACCGAAGTGGAAAAACGTGCCGTAAGAGACAGTGCAGAACAGGCCGGCGCTAAAGAAGTTTACCTGATACATGAACCAATGGCGGCTGCCCTTGGAATTGGTATAGATGTGGAAGAACCAGTTGGTAACATGATCATTGATATCGGTGGTGGTACCACAGGTATTACTGTAATTGCGTTGGCAGGTATTGTTTGTGACCAAAGTATCCGTATAGCAGGTGATGAATTTACTGCTGATATTATGGAAGCATTGCGCCGCTACCACAGTTTGCTGATAGGAGAACGTACTGCGGAACAAATTAAGATACAGGTAGGTGCTGCAATGAAAGACCTTGATAACCCGCCAGATGACATACCTGTAAATGGACGTGACCTGGTAACAGGTATTCCCAAGCAGGTGTTTGTAAGTTACCAGGAAGTAGCAGAAGCGCTGGATAAAAGTATTTTTAAAATTGAAGAGGCTATTTTAAAAGCCCTTGAAACTACACCTCCTGAACTGGCTGGTGATATTTACCGCCGCGGATTATACCTCACTGGTGGAGGTTCTTTACTAAGGGGCCTTGATAAAAGAATAGCTGCTAAAATAAAATTGCCTGTACACGTGGCGGATGATCCACTAAAGAGTGTTGTTAGAGGAACCGGGTTAGCACTTAAAAACTATGACAGGTATCCGTTTGTGATGAGATAAAACGCATAGCCTGTTTTAAAGAGCGGTGGTTTGCTGTATGCTATGCTGTTTAACTATGAACAATACATTATCATTATTACATTTACATAAATACATTAAGTTGCGTTCAGGAGGGGCATGCCATGCGTAACGTTTTTCTTTTTATCCGCAGGTATTTTCATTTCATATTTTTTTTACTGCTGCAGGTTTTTTGTATTTACCTCATTACTCATTACAACAAATATCATAATGCGGTTGGTTCAGCCACCATGAATGAGATCACGGGCAGGATCAATACCCAGTACAATAAGATTGATTATTACCTGCAGCTGAAACGCACCAATGAACAACTGGTTAAGGATAATGAGCAGTTGCGGAACCGCCTGAGAGCAGATTTTGAAAACCCTGATACCGTAAATAAAGTAGTTACAGACTCTATTCCTTTTGATACACTGGGTAACCGCCGTAAGTGGTTGTACCAAAGAGCTAAAGTGGTTTCTAATTCTGTTACTACCCAAAATAATTTTGTGGTAATGGGAAGAGGTGCCGGTCAGCAACTCTCTAAAGATGAAGGGGTGGTAGATCCCAACAATGGCGTAGTGGGCATTGTAACAGATGTGAGTGAGAACTTTGCCATAGTAATGAGCCTGCTGCACAAAGATTCCAGGATAAGCGCTATACTGAAGAATGATCCTTCTGGTGGTGGCGGATCAATTATTTGGGATGGCAAAGAGCCCAATTATGTTTCCTTTACCAACGTAAGAAAAAGTGCCAAAGCAAAAAAAGGCGATACCGTAATGACCAGTGGCATTACTCCCACTTTTCCTTATGGAATGATCATTGGAACCATCGACCAGATAACACCTGACAAAAGCACCAACAACTATATCATCAAACTAAAAACTGCTGCTAACTTTTATAACCTGCAGTATGTTTACAGTATTAAAAATTATCAAAAAGACGAAATAAACAAATTGCTGGAAAAAGCAAAAAGCAGGATCAACAATTAGATGGCTATTATTTATTAACGCATGAGTACGCTGGTTAAAAATATTTTACGGTTTGCATTACTGATACTGGTACAGTTTTATGTGCTGGATAAAATACACCTGCACCGGATGGTAACGCCTTACGTTTATTACCTTTTTATTTTATGGATGCCTTTTAAACTCAACCGTACCATACAAATGCTGCTGGCTTTTTTACTGGGTTTTACGTTAGACAGTTTCAGGCACAGCCCTGGTTTTCATGCTGCTGCCTGTGTGTTGATAGCTTACCTCCGCCCTTTCCTTATCAATATTTTAATTCCGCAGGAAGGCACTGATTCCAACTATGAGGAACCGTCTGTAAAAAGCATGGGCGGTTTTTTTCAATACATGATCTATGCAAGTGTGCTCACCCTGATACACCATGCATGGCTGTTTTTTCTGGAAGCCTGGGAATTTGGAGATATCTGGTATTTCTTACTGAAAACTTTATTATCAACAATTATTAGTGTAACGCTGATCTTTATTGCAGAAGCATTATTTTCCCGTAAGCAAAAATACAGAACAAATACAGCTTAATTAGCTAATGTGCTGATTTGCTAATGAAAAACTGAAATGGTGAGAATGATAAAAGCATTACTGCTAAATAAAAAAAGTAAGTAACAATATTTATAATCTAAAGCCCCTTTAGGGGATGGGGTTCTATGTCTGTCTTTAATCAATCCCGTAAAAATGTCATCATGCTTGTATTTGCAAGTGTGATCCTGATTATTATTATCCAGTTGGCCAACCTCCAGATATTTTCTCCCAAGTATAAAATAATGGCAGATGACCAAGGGAAATTCAGGAAGGTGGTTTATCCTGACAGGGGAATTATTTACGACCGCCACCGAAAAGCCATTTTACAAAATACCACTATCTACGATCTGATGATCATACCCAATAAATTGAAAGGTGTGGATACTTTTGGATTGTGCAATATTCTCGGAATGGATACGGCACAGTTCAATAAAAAAGTAGTAGAAGCGATCATCAAAAACGGGAGAAGCAGGCCCTCTGTTTTTGATGGATTATTAAGTGATCAAAAAATGGCCACACTCAATGAGTCCATGTACAAATTTGCCCCAGGCTTTTACCTGCAGGAACGTCCGGTAAGAAGTTATCCTTATGATGCCGCCGGTAATATTCTTGGCTACCTGGCAGAAGTAGATACTAATTTTTTAAAAACTCATAAAGACGAAGGATACCAGGTGGGAGACTATGCCGGTAAAACAGGTATAGAACGCACTTACGAAAAAGTACTGATGGGGCAACGGGGTATTGAGTATTGGAAACGGGATAACAAAAACCGTCTTACGGAAAGACTGGAAAATGGCAAGTATGACACTGCTGCAGTAGCCGGTCAAAACATGCATACTTCACTGGATGTAGAATTGCAGGCATTGGGAGAAAAGCTAATGGAAAACAAGTTAGGTTCCATTGTAGCTATTGACCCAAGAACAGGAGGTATATTATGTATGGTAAGCAGCCCCACCTTTAAACCAAAACTACTAACGGGGCCTGATAGAAAAAAACATATTGCAAACTTATTACTCAATCCTTCACTACCACTTTTAAACAGGTGTGTAAGTGCTACCTATTCGCCGGGTTCCACATTTAAAACACTACAGGCATTGGTTGGTTTGCATGAAGGCGTGATTTCTACAGATACTAGATTTAGTTGCAGCGGTGCTTTTTATGGATGCGGTAAACCCATGCGCTGTCTCGATATTGGTACCTTTGATCTGCGCCATGCCATTACCCTGTCAGACAATACTTATTTTGCCAATGTAATGCAGCGTGTGATCAATAATCCAAAGTATCCTGATGTTGACAGCAGCCTGAAAGCCTGGGACAACTATATGTATGCTTTTGGACTGGGCCGTAAATTAGGGGTGGACGTGCCATCAGAAAAAAGAGGTTATATTCCAACCCCTGCCACCTACGATAAAGTATTTGGCAAAGGGCATTGGAATTTTTGCAGTTTCCGCTCTGTGAGTATCGGCCAGGGAGAAGTGGATGTAACCCCAATACAGGTAGCTAATGAAATGGCATATATCGCTAACAAGGGCTGGTATATTACTCCGCATGTGGTTGATTCTATTGAAGGTGGAGATAAATTTAATTTACTGGATAAGTATAAAGAGAAAAAGAACCCGATAGATATACCCGACACTATTTTTGAAGCAGTACATGATGGTATGCAGGGCGTGGTAGAAAGAGGAACAGGTATGGGTGCAAAAGTTGAGGGTATAGACATTTGTGGTAAAACCGGTACTGTTGAAACCTATTTCCGGGGTGTAAAACAACCCAACCACGGTTTCTTCTGTGGATTTGCACCAAGAGACAATCCAACCATTGCCATTATGTGTGTGGTGGAAAACAGTGGCCGCTTTGGCGGTACTTACGCAGCACCTATTGTAGGTTTTATGCTGGAAAAATTTTTAAAAGATTCCATCACAGATCCTAAAAGAAAAGAAAGGCTGGAGTATTATGCTAACCTTAACCTGATTCCGCCAAGGATATATGTTGAAATGCGTACCCAGGATTCTATGCGCCATGCAAAAGATTCTGCTTACCTGGTTGCAAAAGGTTATATCAAAAGAATAAAAGATACCCTGGAGATAGACGACGAAGATGAAAAAGAAGCATTGGATAAAATGAAAAAAGATAAAGAAACAGTCAATACCAATAAGCCTGTAAAAGACAGCAGCAAACCTAAACCGGTTATAATACCGGATGCTATCTTACCAGATGAAAAAAAGAAACCAGAGGCAAAAGACAGTGTAAGGAATTGATGGATTGGTTTAGAAGTTTAGAGTTTAGGGAGTTTAGATAAGTGCATGCTAAACTTCTAAACGATCTAACCCCTAAACAATCTAAACCCCTAAACGATTTTAATAATTATGTATAAAAAAAATGCGGAGATAGGAAAAGGTGTTGACTGGATACTGGTATGGCTATATGCCTTATTGGTGATGATTGGATTGCTGTGCATATTTTCTGTGGAGTATAAAAGTTCTGATAACGTGGTACAAAGTTTTTTAGGATATAAAAAGAATTACAGCAAACAGTTTTTTTTCTTCATCGCCTGCATTGTGCTTGCAACTTTTATCCTGCTTACAGACAGTAAATTTTTTACTGCTACGGCCAATCTTTCCTACCTGGTAGGGATAGCGTTGGTGCTGGCAACATTTGTTTTAGGCAAAGAGATAAAGGGTTCTAAAAGCTGGATACCGCTCGGGTTTATGAACCTTCAACCGGTGGAACTATGTAAAATATTTACTGCACTGGCACTGGCAAAATTTTTATCCATGCAGGAAACAGATTTTGAAAGGCCCAGGGCTCAGCTGATTGCAGCGGCCATTGCATTCAGCCCTGCCGTATTATCTATTTTGCAGGGCGAAACAGGATTGGCGCTGGTATATTTTTCATTCCTTATCCCCATGTACCGGGAAGGACTGCCACCGGGTTATCTTATATTCGGTGCAGCCATGGCCATATTACTGGTAATATCTTTACTGTTATCTGCTAAAACGCTGGTTATTATTTTTACTGTTATAGCAGGTTTATTTATTTACTTCAACTGGAGACAGGTAAGAAGAGATAATAAAGTTCTATTAGCAGTGATTGCCATCTGGACATTCTGTACCTTGTTTGTAAGCGTTGCTATCCCATTCACCTTTACACATATTTTTAAACCTTACCAGGCAAACAGGATATTCAGCATGGTAGGTGTAGACAATCCTTTTATTGATAAAAATTCTGTTGACCTGCTAAGCCCGGAAGAAGAAAAACAAAAAAAGAAAAAAAGTGAGCAGCAGGATTATAATGTAAAGCAATCAAAAATCGCCATTGGCTCGGGAGGTTTGTTAGGAAAAGGATTTTTAAAGGGTACACAAACGCAGGGTGATTTTGTGCCGGAACAACATACAGATTTTATTTTTACCTCGTTAGGTGAAAACTTTGGTTTTGCAGGTTGTGTAACAGTACTGCTCATTTACATGGCATTGATTTTAAGAATTGTAAGAGCTGCAGAACGGCAAAGAAGTACCTTCAGCCGGGTATATGGTTATGGTGTGGCCAGTATCATCTTTTTTCATGTGGTGGTGAATGTATGTGTTACGGTGGGCCTGGCTCCTGTTATAGGAATTACACTCCCCCTGTTAAGTTATGGAGGTTCTTCACTGATCACTTTTACCATTCTTATTTTTATACTCATTAAATTAGACGCAGACAGGCAAATGGTGCTGAGGTAAAGCGCACCTTGCCCCAAACCCCTAAAGGGGCTTTTAGAGTTTTCATTTTACAGGCTCTTTTTCATTTAGCTTTGTTCCTATTCTACATTATAAAAAAATCTGCTTTTATCTAAAGGGTCCAAAAGCCCCTTTAGGGGTTTGGGGCAGTAGTTAGGTACATGAAAATAATTCCATTAAGCGAAGGCAGCTTTACAATAGATAAGACCAAACAGTTCATCCCGTTTGATACCCGGAAAGATGATTTACAGCAAAGAGCTGTGGGCAGTTTACTGGTAGAGATACAGCCTTTCTGTATCGTTACATCAAAAGATATTATTGTAATTGATACAGGCCTTGGCTTTAGTACTCCCGGTGGCACTTTACAAATTCATCAAAATTTACTGGACAATGGTATCAACCCAATGGAGGTAAACAAAGTATTAATGAGTCACCTGCATAAAGATCATTCCGGAGCTGTTAGTATAAAAGATGAGATACTGAACCAGCATTTTTTTAGTTTCCCCAATGCAGTTTATTATGTAAATAAAGATGAATTAAAATTTGCATCAGAAAAAGGCAAATCATCTTACCTGCCCGAAGAATTTGAAATTTTGCATGACGCAGATAAAGTTATTTTAACAGAGGGTAATGGTAGTATAGATGGATACATCCGTTATGAAGTAACCGGTGCACATTGTCCCTATCACCAGGTATTTTGGATTGAAGAAAACGGAGAAACCATATTTTTTGGTGGTGATGTGGCTCCCCAGTTACAACAAATGAAAAGCAGGTTTATTGCCAAGTATGATTTTGACGGAAAAAAATGTATGGAGCTGAGGCAGCAATGGTGGCAGCAGGGGCAGGAAGAAAAATGGACCTTTCTTTTTTACCACGATATTAAAACACCGGTTTATTCATTTCCCAAATAAACAGGTGTTAGGGATTTTTATGAATGCTTTTCAATAAATCATGCTCCTCTATACATTTACTAATATTGAAAAGCGGGGGAAGTGTTCAAAACAAAACCAGTTACAATAAATTGCTTCATTTGTCTCCACAATTGTTCAGAAAATGGAAGACTAAAATTTAGCCCTGTTACCTGCTATCTCACATATTCGTTTTCATCCACCTTAAGTCTGTTGAATGTGAGAAATTGGAAAGAATAGGACACAGAACCTCCGCTATCCGGTGTATAGGTAATTACATTATTACTTACAGTATAAGTGCCTGCTATGGTTGTTTCGTATGTGGAATCTGTAGCAGTTCCCGGGCTTATCACCGTACAAGTGGCCGGCGACCACGTAACTCCTGTATTCATCACTCTTTCTTTGTTGAAATTTGAAAACCTGGTGGAATCAATAGCGTAATTATCTATTAATTCCGAATACCTGTACTGGAGTATATTTGGGCAATCTTCCACATATCCATCCACCAATGTACCGGGTAAAACGCCATTGGCAAAACTTGCCAGGGACCAGTTGCCAATAAGTGTGGGTGTTTTTGCTTTAAATTTTATCGGTGTGCCAATGATGTCACCATTTGCTTGTCTTACAAAGGCTTCTGCCTGCTGTTCAATACCATATTCAGTACCCATTTTCCATCTTACTTCTGCATATCCGCTGGCATCTGTCCATACACTTTCTTCCTCTACCGTTCCTCCCCCTGCCGTGGTAATGAAATACACCTGTACATGAGACTGTGGCAAATTAAATTTGTCTAATACCCTCACCTTAATTGGCTGACCAACGTATTGATCAAACAAAGCTGATTGATTATCCCCTGATACTTTCTGAACTGCGAAGGGCGTTTTGTACAACTCTAATTTCTGAGAATTCCATTCATTCTCATAATTAAAAATACCTTCTCCCAATACGGAAGCATTAACACCTGCTGTGGTATTCCACCAACCATTCACTGTAAAATCCCAATCGAGAGCAGTGGAAACATTTGCATCCGCCTCAGTCTTAACACCCGTTGTAAAATAAGGGCCAACTACACCATACAATTTAATACTCGTTTCAGGTCCGATCCACCCGGTAATATTTGCATTTGCATCGCCGGTGGTGGCATCAGGCGTAACAACCGTATTGGAACCGGTACTGTAAACCGGCTGCCATTGCGTACCGTTATATCTTACTCCAAGGTCAAGTGTGTTGCTTGAATTAAAAAGGACGCTCTTACGAACGGCCGCTGCAATAGAAGCTGAATAATTTAAAACAAAATCAATTTTTACAATAACCAGTAATGGCAGCGGGCCTACCCATGTAAGAAATGCCTTGTACATAGTTTTAAGTGATTTTTTCTTATCAAGAAGTGTTACTGCCCCACTCGCCTCACCTGTTAACCGAAACCGGGCAGACAGGTTGCTGTTTCTGCTGCTCATTTCAAAATACTTAAGCTTATAACCTGCAATATTAAATGCCAGCCGCCATTTTGGGTTCAGCGTAATATTCGCTTCACTCAATGTAAGTGTAAAAGGACCTTCCGAAAAACTTACCGTTGGTATATCTACACTCAACGCACTTCCATTGGCTCCCTGGAAAGAATTATCAATAGTGAATGTCTCATCATAGCTTGCGTTTTCTATTACTTCAGCAAGCTTTGCTTTTAAAGTACGTAACCGTAATCTGAAAAATAAAGGTTTGGATGTTTTTGAACCGGAACCAACAAATGGTCTTGCATACTCAACATTTACCACTTTACACAGGTATCCTTCTCCATCAATACCGGCGATGAAGTCATTTTGTTCAAACATTGGTATAGAATCGGCTGATGTAAATTCATAAATACCTTCACTAAGCATTGCTGAGTCTGATACCAGGTGCAGTTGGGCAGAGTCAATAATATGAAGCTGGCTACTGAACGATTTTTTTGAGGATATAAGGCCATTCAACAGCCTCAACTTTTTGCCTGCCATCACCGTAATCTGGCCGTTGTCGGGTAATATTTGCTGGAGATCCAATACACATTCTCCCAATGAAGCTGGATTAATTATGATGCTGTCTAACTTGGGCAGCATAGTGGGTGGAACACTCCTTCCTAACCAATTGGCCGTATCACTCCAGTTTCCATTTCCATTAAATGTGTAAGTTGTTTGTGAACTGGCAGCGCCTGCAAGGATACATAGTAATGATCCCAGGAAAAATTTTCTCATGTGATGTTCAGTTGGTTTGGTTGAATACAAAAAATTTCTTTCAGGAGGTAATAAACACCAATATAGATATTAAAAGTCAAAAAAATAGACAGCAATAAAAAAGGATGCCAATAGTATATTGAAAAGAGTTGTTTTTTTATTACCTGGGTCTTGTTGTTGTACAGCACAAGGATTGCCAACCGCAACTTACCCTCATACATGAGCTGAAGATTTTGAAATTTTACATGGATTAGATAAAATTATATTAACAACGAACTTGGGAAACATTGATGAGGATATCCGCTATGAAGTAACCGGTGGCCATTGCCCGTATCACCAGGTATTTTGGATTGAAGAAAATGGAGAAACAATATTTTTTGGTGGTGATGTAGCTCCCCAGTTACAGCAGATGAAAAGCAGGTTTATTGCCAAATATGATTTTGACGGAAAGAAATGTATAGAACTACGGCAGCAATGGTGGCAGCAGGGGCAGGATGAAAAATGGACTTTTCTTTTTTACCACGATATTAAAACACCGATTCTTTTTTTTAAATAATTTCCTGGTATTTTCAACTACTCATTACCTGCTTAATATCTCTTCCGGCAAAATTGCCAAAGCTATTCTTATAAAAGAAAAGACTGATAACAAACAGTACAACTGCTACCTGGAATTCATAATACTCAGATGCAGCATTCAGCATGATGTAAAACGGCTTTGGATCCTCACCCGGCAATGGCTTCTGCAAAAAATGCAAAACCACCCACCTTCCAAACCATGCCACAAAGAAAAAAATACCAATAGAAACTGGTGGAACCGGCAGCCTGATTTTTTGTACAAACTTTGAAACGGGCTTAATGTGCCAAACAGCCAATGGTAATAATATTCCAAAAGAAAAGATGAATATCTTAAACAACAGATCTATTTCCAGCAGGCGGTCAATGCCAGATCTGTTTGGTTTATTAAGTTGCTTACCGTTGAATATCTCAAGATTGTGAATAGTAAATTCGCCCTGCACATTTAATTGCTTTACACTTTCCGGAGTTGAATATCCTAACAAACGCTGGCCCCAGCTAATTTCTTCTCCTGCGCCAAAAAACATTACCAATGCAAGTAACAGAAAGAAAAAATTCCTGTATTTTTTAAAAGAAAGAAAAAAGAATATAGCAGACCCTAATAAACAAGTAGCTGTAAGCCACTCAAAAAAACCATCTTCTTTCCCGTACAATGTGGCAATTTCTGGGCTGGCAAAATGATATAAGGAGTAACTGGCCAGGATTATAAACGGCAGTACAAAATAATAGGGCTTTAAAGTTTTAAACTCTTTGATATATGCTTTCAACGAAAAATATTTGAATGTTAAATTATCATTAACAAATAATATAAACAAATATTGTGCAAGTTTTACTTTAATCTCAACTTGTAAAAATTTAATAAAAGCTAACAGAGTGTCCGTATCATTTTTCAATAATACCATGCGCCAGAGCCCATTTAATTAAAGAGAGCGGATTGTTACAGCCTGTTTTAGCAAAAATATTTTTTCTGTGTGTTTCCACTGTATGTACAGATATGTTTAATGCCGCTGCAATTTCTTTATTGCTTAAGTTTTTTTCAATCAGTGTAATAATTTGTTTTTCCCGCTGCGTAATTCCGGTATCTGCGGCCTGTTTTCTTATATCAGATTGCAAAGCCAGTTCCTGCAGTACTGCTTCATGAAAGTAAGCACCTCCATCGTACACCTTTTCAATAGCATGAGACAATTCTGCAATGTTGGTTTGCTTTAATAAATAGCCGGATATATCTGAATCGTTGATCATGGCTTCCACCATATTGGCTTCGCTGCTCATGCTGAGCGCTATTATTTTAACAGCGGGAAAAAGTTGTTTTACAGCCTTTGCTAATTGCTGGCCATTCATACCCGGCATCATAATATCTGTAAGTAAAATATCCACCGCCTGTTGTTCTAATAACTGCAGCATCTGTTGTCCTGAATTGGCTGTGATCACTACTTCCAAAGCAGTATTATTTTTCATAACAGCCATCAATCCATCAATTACAATCTGGTGATCATCTGCTATTGCCAATCTTATTTTTTGCTGCCTGCTCATTTTTTTGCTGGTATATGTATAGAAACTACGGTGCCATTTCCCTCACTGGTATCCCAATCTACCGTGCCGGATAAATAGGCCACCCTGCTGCGGATACTTTGCAAACCTAATCCATCTTTTTGTTCTGCTGATGCAATAATGAACCCCCGGCCATTATCTTCTATCAGTACATCAATGCCATCCTCATTACTGTTAATGGAAATATCAAGATTAGATGCTGCAGCATGTTTTAATACATTGTTTATACATTCCTGTATTACCCTGTAAAGTATAGTTTCCACATGAGGTTCCAGCTGCATTTGTAATCCATACACCTGAAGGTTTACAGAAATAATTTTACTGTTCAATTGCTGTACAAAATCCCTTACTGCATTTATGAGGCCCTTTTTCAACAAAGCATTTGGCATTAGGTTATGGCTTACCGCCCTTACTTCTTTGCAGCTTTCATCCACCAGTAGCACCGCCTTTTCCAGCAATTCCTTTTGCGGCGGAGGAATATTATTTTCATCTTTATCAATGGCCTGCAGGTTTAGCCAGGCTGCCATCATCAACTGCCCCACTCCATCATGCAGATCAGTAGCAATACGTTTTCTTTCCTGTTCCTCTGCTTCTAATATTTTTACAGTGGCCTGTTGCTGCTGCTGGTGCAGTTGTTCCTTTACTTCATTTTCTTTTTTCAATTTATTCCTTCGGTAAAATGCATATCCTGCAAAGCCAACCGCTAAAGAAAAAGCAACGATACCAACACTGATAATTTTTTGTTTAGCCAGCTGGGTCTTTTGTAAACTGATGGTTTGTTCCTTTTTTTCCGATTCGTATAATTCTTTTAATTCCGCAATTTTAGCCTGCGATTTATTATTGATGATCCTGTCTTTAATGGTGGCTGTTGAATCTTTAGCTACCAGGGCCCGGCTCAAATTATTCTGTGCAGTATATATTTCAGCTAACTGTGCCCATCCAAATTGTAAACCCAGCTGGTATCCCGATTGCTCTGCCAGCTTTATTGAATGCTGTAATGCAGTTTCCGCATCCTTAGGCTTTTTTTGCTGCAGGTACATGTAACCCATGTTAAGGTAAGTATCACTTAACTGCTTCAAATTACCTCCGGCGGAATCAATCTGCAGGCATTTGTTGTAATAATAAACAGCACTGTCATATTTTTTTAATACCACATAGCAGTTGGCCTTATTGTCATAAAAAGTTCCTTTTATAAACGCTGACTTTAATGCTTCCGCAAGCAACAGTCCTTTTGCATCTGTTTGCAAAGCACTGTCTATAAGATTGCTCATTCCATAAATATTGGCAAGCGTATGCAGGTTAGTTAAATAGGGCAGGCTTACCTGGTTATCCGATATCGCATTTAATCCCTTCTGCACATAATCCTTTGCAGTAGGCAGCTCCCCTTTCAGCTGGTACACCTGTGATAATTGCGAATAGGCACTGCTGATAGATTCATGGTCATTTAATTGTTCAAAAATTCTGAGCGCTTTTAAAAGGTATTCAATACCCTCCGGAAAATTACCCAGGTTGTTATTAGCAATACCAATACCCATCTAGGCTTTCGCCTTTAGTGAATCTGCATTCGATTGCTTTAACAGTTCTGTAGCTGAAGTAAATTCTTTTAATGCAAGCTGGTAACTGGCTTTACTATTATTATAGATACCCCGGCCAATAGCAGCCATTGCTTTGTATTCAGGTGCTTTGTTTTTTGTAGCGCTGTCAATAAGGTTGGTATAAAATAAAGCGGAGTCTGCATGAGCGTAACGGTACTTGTCAAGCTGATGATACCAGTTGCTGATCTTATCAGTATCTCCTGTATCTTTTTTAGAAAAGCATCCACAAAAAAATGCTGCAATTAAGAATAGTATAATGAAAAGCAATACTCCCGGCTCCTTTCCTGATGGTTTCATTTTTTAAAAATATTACAAAAATTTAATTTTGAATAAATCTTATTCTTTAACGGCAACAAATACATTCACAGTATACAAAAATGAATATTCAACAATCAATTGCTGTTAAACAAAAACCCCGTAATATTGACTAAGAATACATCGGTCCATTATTAAAAAATTTACTGACGAAAGCAGCGAATTTAAAGTGAATGTGGTTCTATAAAAGAAATCCCCTAACCTGTTATGGAAGGACCCTCCCTTGAAAAACCTCCATTTACGATTTTTTGTTATATCCCTTTACAAGAAGCATTTTGAGTTGTACAAAATGTGTTATTTTTAATTGTCATCTATCCATCTAACTCAACAGGGATGTGGCATAAATTTTAATTTCGGCTAATGAGAATAATAGTTATTTTATTTTTTTGTTTACTATATACTATATGTGGGTTTAGTCAAACCATCACTGCATCCGGCCCCACTTCATTTTGTGCTGGCGGCAATGTAACGCTTTCGGTTAGCCCAACAACCGGCATTACCGGATATGTATGGTCTAACAGTGCAACCAGCACAACAATTACTGTAAATACATCGGGAAGTTATTCGGTAAAACTTACAAGAACTTCAAAGCCGGATACTACTATAGGACCGATGATTGTTACTGCTAACCCTAAACCAGTTGTTGACTTTTCCATATCATCAAATACAGCATGTTCTGGTGATAATATTACTTTCACTTCTATTATCAGTAGTGGTACACCTGGATATTCTTATGTATGGGATTATGGAGATGGGTCTCCGCTTGGTAGTGGTGCAACTCCGAGCCACTCTTTTACCTCTATCGGTTGTGGAACAGGTACATTTAATGTAAAACTTACTGTTACTGATTCAAAAGGTTGCAGCAATTCTATTACTAAACTAGTAAGTGTTAAACAAGCACCGGATGTACAATTAAGCGATCAAAACGCTTTTAGTCCTTTTAATAATTGCAGCAATTCTCCCACTGCTGCCAACCCGACTTATACTTTAATAGTAAATAACATTTCACCAAGCGTTGGCTGCATCACTTCTTATAATATCAACTGGGGAGATGGTAATACACAAGCAGGGGTAAGCTTCCCATTAACACATACTTATAATACATTAGGTGCTTTTAATTTAACGGTAACTGCAGCCGGATCAAATGGATGTAGTAATTCAAAAACTTATGTGGTAGCTAATCAAAGTAATCCTGCCGGAAGTCTTGGAACATTAGGTTCCACTACCAACTTATGTGCTCCTGCTGTAGTGCCTTTTACAATTAGTAACTGGAAGTTAAATTCACCAGGCACCAGGTACGTTCTTGAATTTGGGGATGGTAATTCGGTTACATTAAATCATCCATTAAATGCTGCCTTAACAGATGATACAGTAAACTACAGTTATACTACCTCCTCCTGCCCGTCTCCCAGTTATACAGCTATTTTACGTGTGATCAATGCCTGTGATAATACACCTTACACTGCAGGAAATATTCAGATAAGGGTAAAGCCCACTGCAGATTTCGAGATCAATTCAACCCCTGCCTGTATTAACCAGGATGTATGTTTTAACAATACCACCACAGCAGGTTCATACGGCCCAGGTTGTAATACGCTTGCAACCTACAAGTGGGATTTTGGTGATGGGAGCCCTCTTGATAATTCAGAAGACCCCTGTCATAAGTATGCAAATCCTGGGGAGTATGATGTGGTATTAACTGCTACCAATCCATGTGGTACTACTACAGAAAAAAAACGGGTATGCATCACCGTACCGCCTGCACCTGCCTTTACACTGGATGCAAATGCAGGCTGTGCCCCTTTTACTGTCAACATCACCAACACCACCAACACATTTAATAGTTGTGACACACCTGTTTACCGCTGGGTTGTTACCTACACTGCTGCTTTTTGTGGTACTACATCTGCTTATACTTTTACAAATGGCACCAGTGATATCTCTGAAAATCCATCTATTAATTTTACCAATCCCGGCAAGTACACATTAACACAAAATGTTACCAATGCCTGCGGCACTTTTACTTCCAGTAAAACAGTGGATGTAAAAAAGCCTCCAACAGTTATCATTGATTTACCAACTTACAGTTGCGGCATAGTTAATATCACACCAACTGCTACCGTAGATCTGTGCAGCAGCAATACTGCAATTTATGCATGGACATTTACAGGCGGAACACCAGCCACCGCCAGCACAGCCAACCCGGGAAATGTTAGCTTTACCACCACCGGTAACCATCCCATTTCTTTAGCAGTTACCAATGAATGCGGTACTACTACTGCCACCGAAACAGTAACGGTATCGGTTGCCCCGGATGTAACAGCAACAGCAGATCAAACAGTATGCGACGGTATCAGTGCAGGACCTTATAATTTTACCAATACCATTGGCACACCAACTTTTAACTGGACCAATAGCAATCCAGTTATTGGTTTAGCGGCTAGTGGTAGTGGAAATATTGCAGCATTTAAGGCAAATAATAATACAGGCGCACCCATTACTGCTACTATTATTGTAACTCCATCAGTGAGTAATTGTGTAGGTATACCTGATACTTTTTTTATTACCGTAAATCCTCAGCCTGTGGTGCCCCTGACTACAGGTTCGGCAACCTATTGCCAGGGAGAGCCTGCTGCAACCCTTAACGCTACTGCAACAGGAAGTAATCCGCTAACCTGGTATAACAATGCAGCCTTAACAGGAGGTTCAGCAACCGCACCGGCTCCTTCCACTGTCAATGCAGGGAGTTTTCTATTTTATGTAACACAAACCAATTCTTTCAACTGCCAGGGGCCGCCTGCTATTATTACTGTAACTGTAAATCCAGGGATCGGTGGTAATACCATTGGCAACACACAAAATATTTGTGCCGGCCTGGCGGCAGATCCACTGACGTCAGGAGCAGTGACCGGCGGCAATGGTAATTATATTTATCAATGGCAAAGTTCTGTTGACGGAGGCAATACCTGGAGTAATATCAGCGGAGCCAGTAATGCTGTGTATGCACCGGGTGTATTAGCTGATACTATACAATATCGCAGAGTTATCAACAGCAGCTCCTGTTCTGATACCTCCAATAGTATTACTATAAATGTAGCAGGGGCATTAACCAATTTTAATATCGCTGGCAGTCAAATTATTTGTGCAGGCTTTGCTCCGGCGTCTATTTTGGGTGAACTGCCAACCGGTGGTGGTGGAAATTATACTTATCAGTGGCAAAATTCAACTGATAATATTAACTGGGTAAACATTGGCGGGGCAACAGCGCAGGATTATCAGCCACCGGTTTTATCCAATACCACTTATTACAGAAGGATAGTAAATACGCCGCAGTGCAGTGCTACTTCTAATGCCGTTACCATTACAGTAAATCCAACACCTGCAGGAAGCATTATTCCGGCTGCACCATTTATTTGCTTATCAGATGCTGGCAGTATTTTATTTACTGCTGCTACGGGTACCGCTCCATTTACTATTGCATTAACGGTAGTACATCCGGATGGAACAACCTCCCAGGTAAACCAAATAGTTAACCCCGGCCCTGCTGCTGTACAAGTTATCAATGCAAACAGTGCACCCGGTGCTTACAGTATTCAGCTAACTCAAATAACTGATGGCAATGGTTGTATAAGCAGTAATATTTCCCTGCCGGTTATCATTGCAGTACTCACGCCAATCGTTAATACTATTAAGAATGATACCACTATATGTAATGGTCAATCATTCACCATACTCAACAGCAGTCTTTCTGGTGGAAGCGCTCCGGGAATGGATGCTGTTTATTCTTATCAATGGGAATCCGCTCCTGCCGGTCAGAATAACTGGCAAAATATTCCGGGTGCAAATCTTGCTACTTTACAGGTTAATCCCACTGCAAATACCTGCTACCGGAGAAAAGTAAAAACCAATAACCTGTGTGAAACAATCAGTAACCCGGTTTGCATTAACGTTGATCCGGGTATCACTAACAACAACATTACAGCTAACCAGCAGGTATGTGTAAATACAGCAGTAAATAATTTGCAGGGTAGTACCCCAACAGGAGGCAATAGTACTTACAGTTACACCTGGCTTACCAGCACCGATTCGGTTACATGGTCAGCACTTGTAAACAGTATCAGCTACCAGCCGCCTGTATACGCTGCTGCTGGTATTCATTATTTCAGAAGAGATGTAACCAGTGGCAACTGCACTTCCGAAAGCAACGTGATAACAGTAAGGGTAAGGCCCGATGCAAAAGCAATATTTAGCAGTAACCCCATCATTAATTGTGCGCCTTTCGATTTATCAACAGCTATTACTGTGAGTGTATTACCTGATAGTAATGGCACTTACAACTGGTATGCAGATGATATTTTATTTGGGAACAACACTACAGGAATTTTCCCCGGTTACACCATCACTAACCCCGGCGATACTGTAACTATAAAATTGGTGACCATCAGCCCCTTTGGTTGTATGCCAGATTTTATGGAGCAACAATTCATCACAGTAAGAACAGTGATTGCCAATTTTATAAAAGATAAATCAGGTGGTTGCGGACCATTAGATGTTACTTTCAATAATACTTCTAATATCATTAATAATAATATTCAGTTCTTCTGGGATTTTGGTAATGGCATTACCAGTAAAGATGCACAACCGGGTACTATCACTTTTAATACAAGCCCCTTCTTTAATGATATTACTTATCAAATTTCCTTAAAGGCATACAATGGTTGTGATACCACTGTTTGGAGAGACAGTGTGAAGATCAGATCAAATCCGAATGCAAGATTTGGAGTGGTTACCACCTTTGGCTGCTCGCCATTTACCGTACAGATCAACAACACTTCCTTAGGTGGACCTAACACTTATTACTGGGATTTTGGTAACGGATACAGGGACACTACAACTGTAAACGGCCCATTGAATTACACTTACAATATTGGTAACATCGTAGATACATTTCCTATCAGGCTAACGGCAATCAATGAATGTGGTATTGATACACAAACGATCAACATCCGTATTGCACCAAATGTTATCAGGCCGCAGATTAATGTAAATGCAACAGACCTGTTTGGTTGTGCACCACACATTGTTGCCTTTAATAATGCCACATCCGGAGCCTCCAGTTACACCTGGGATTTTGGTGATGGTACTCCTGCAATTATCACTAACAATACCGAAGCAACCGTATTGCATTCGTTCGATAACCCGGGAGTGTACAATGTTTCAATTTTCATGACCAATGGCTGCAGTGATACCACTGTAACAAGACAGGTAACCGTATTTGCAAAACCAATTGCCGGCTTTACTGCTAACGCAACAATATATTGCTTGGGTGATACCATCAGGACAAATAACACTTCACTAAATGCAAGTAACTACCGCTGGTTCTGGGGCGATGGGCAATCCAGTGCAGGACTAAATCCAACACATGTATATACCACAGCAGGCGATTATACTATTTTACTGAGAGCAGAAAAAACCAATAACAATGGTGTGGTATGTTTTGATACACTCGCCAGGAATATTACCGTACTGGTAAGGCCCGATGTAACACTGCAATCAAACATTGGCAATATTAACTGTGCTCCATTTACTGCAAATCTTACTGCTCCCCGTATCATAGATGAAACTGTTACCTGGTACATCAATGATACTACCGTGTCACCTTCAATGATCATAACAACGGGTGTAAGCACACAATATACTTTTAACAAACCGGGAACCTTTACCATTAAAATGATTGCCGGAAATGCTCTGGGTTGCAATGACAGTACCTCCGTAACTTTTACAGTAAGAGGTACGCCAGTTGCCTCCTTCACACCAACCAACTTAAATATTTGTAAACCAGATACCACCATTGCTTATTTAAATACTACCGCGTTCAATGATAATGGCCCGGTAAATTACAGGTGGCTGGTAAATGGCGTGCTGCAATCAACCAATGGCAATTTTACATACCGGTATTCCACACCGGCTAATACGATTCTTCCGAGAACATTTACTACATTATTGATAGCAGGTAACACAGTAGGTTGCAATGATACAGCCAGTGCAGTTTTACAAATGAGCCCTGCTGCAAATGCACAATTCAGTATTGCTAACACCAACGTTTGTGTGCCTTTTGTTGTTCCTGTTTCAGATGCATCACAATATACTACCAGCCGAAAATGGTTGGTAAATGGAGTACTGGTTGATACCAGTGCTAATCCTGTGTTAACTATTACACAGCCTTCCACTGCTTATACTATTACGCTGATAGCTGATAATATTTATGGCTGCAAGCCGGATACCTTCTCTGTAAATTTTACTACCAGGGCAAGACCCAAAGCAAACTTTACAGTGAACGATACACTGGGATGTACAGGAAGATTGAATTTAGTTACTACTAACAACAGCACTAACGCTAATTTTTATACCTGGGATTGGGGTGATAATACCAGCAGCACTTTCACCAACCCCACACATGTATATTCATTGCAGGGAGAATATTTAATAACACTGGTGGCCAGTGATGGAATCTGTAAAGACACTATAGAACAGGCAGTAAAAGTTTCTGTAAAACCAATTGCAAATTTTGAAGTGGATAATACAGTAAGCTGCAATATTGCAAGGGTGCAGTTTACTAACCTCACACAAAACGGCGCCAATTATGTATGGAGCTTTGGAGATAATACCAGCAGTACGGATGCTAATCCATTTAAACAATATGCAGCATCCACTATACCTTATACCGTGAAGCTGGTTGCTGACAATGGTCTCGGATGTAAAGACTCCATTATAAAGCCTAATTTAATTACGGTGAAGGTTCCGCCTCCGGGAGATTTCTTTATCAGCCCTTCGGCAGTGATCTCTTATCCGAATTACACATTTAGTTTTAATAATCTTACACCTAATAGCAACAACTACACTTACCAGTGGAATTTAGGTGACGGAACTTTTGCCAACACAAGAGATGTATTGAATCATAAATACAGCGATACCGGTAATTATCCCATTCAATTAATTGTGCTGGATGCGGCAACACAATGCCTTGACACCACTATTAAAATTGCAAGGATAGACGGCTTCCCGGGATTTTTATATGTACCCAATGCCATTTGCCCGGGTTGCATTCAAAATAACCTGAGAGAATTTTTACCAAAAGGGAAAGGCTTGGCTCAATACCGCTTGCAAATATTTACTACCTGGGGAGAACTGATATTTGAAACCAGCAGCATAGATGCAGATGGTGTTCCCAATAAATCATGGGATGGTAGATATAAAGGAAATCTTGTTCAGCAGGATGTGTATGTATGGAGGATAGATGCCAAATTTAAAAACGGGACAGAGTGGCTGGGCATGTTGTACCCGGGAGAGAGTAAATACAAAAAAGCAGGAACGATTACGGTTGTAAAATAAAATATTGTCACACACCTATTTCTGCAATCTGAAATAACGGTGCTGTGAAGTCAACAAAAAATTACTGTTATGAAAAAAATATTTACAATAGCAGGTGTGGTGCTGATGCAATTATCAGCAGCAGCACAAGATCCATTTTTTACGCAGGCATTTAATTCGCCACTCACATTAAATCCTGCCACCGCAGGTACAGGTGAAATGGATCTCCGGTTTACGGCAACGTATAAACGCCACTGGATAAATGTTCCTACAAATATGGAATATGCTGCTGTAGGTGCAGATCGTTATATTAAAAGTTTTCATGGTGGTTTGGGATTATTGCTGACCAACTCCAAAGAAGGTTATATTAATAAAACCAGTTTCAGTGGAATTTACTCTTATGGCCTGTGCCTGCCCAATGCCCGACTGCACTTAGGTTTACAGGCAGGCCTTGCCAACAGGAGTGTGAATTATGACAAGCTATATTTTTCTGACCAGATAGACAATACCGGTGTGATACCCGGATCTGTATCTGCAGCAGACAGACCGTTGAACAACAATAAATATTTCGCTGATTTTGGTGCCGGCTTTTTATTATACTATGGAGATAAATGGATGATCGGTGGTGGCTCTCATCACATCAACCAGCCGGATGAATCACTCACTTCAAATATCTACAGCAAACTTCCACGGCAATGGTTTGGATATGTTCGGTACAAAATAGACCTGGATGAATTTGGTGACAGTTATTTTTTACCCAGTTTCATTTTTTACCAGCAGGCCAAAAGCAGTTCTGTGAGTATTGGTTGTGAGTATAAAGATGCAAGAGTAGGCATTGGATTATGGTATCGTGGCAATGTGAATTTTCAAAACAGTGATGCCTTTGGTGTTACCCTCAGCCTTGATCTGTTTGACAGAAGATACAATGAAGACAGCAGGGCAAGGATCGGTGTATCTTATGATGCTACTGTTGGCAAACTCGGCTTTAGCAGAAGTGCCGGCAGCGGAGAAGGTGCATTTGTTTGGGAAAAATTAACTCCCAATGGTGTACATTCAGATGAACGTTGCGATGCTGATTATACCATGAAGGGAACACCTTGTCCGCAGAAGTTTTAAATAAATACCCTTTACGATGCCAGATAGTATATTTCAAGTTGTTCCAACCAAATTAAAGAGCTTATAAAAAAGCCACTGAAAAAAAATTAAATTAAAAATAACGTATCGCTGGTCTGTGTTAATACTCTCTCATCTTTGTACTGGATTATTATGAATAAATCAGCGTAAACCTGCAAGAATGAACAGCAATATTGAAAAACTTTATACTATCGCCAGCAAACCGTACCGGCTTATTATTGGCTTAATGAGTGGTACTTCGGTGGATGGATTAGATGTAGCCTTGTGCAGGTTTAGTGGTGATGGCATGAATACAAAAATTGAATTATTGTTTTTTGAAACAGTGCCATACGGGAGTGATTTTCGCAATGAAATAAAATCGGTTTTTTCAAAGCGGCAGGTGGATCTTGAAAAAGTTTGTTTGCTGAACGGCTGGGTAGCTGAACAGCATGCAACCATAATTTTGAACTGCCTGCAAAAATGGGGCATAGAAACAGCTGCTATAGATTTGATTGCCAGTCACGGGCAAACCATTTATCATGCTCCAAAAAGTTTGCATGGGCAGGGAAAATTCTCCAATGCCACCCTGCAAATTGGTGACGGTGATCACCTGGCGGTAAAAACGGGTATCATCACCATCAGTGATTTCAGGCAAAAGCATATTGCCGCAGGTGGAGAAGGAGCCCCGTTAGCCGTTTACGGCGACTATCTTATATTTAGCAAGAAAGGTGAGAACCGCATTATGCTTAACATTGGTGGCATTGCTAATTTTACATTTTTACCCGGCTCACTGGATGCCACAAAAGTATTTAGTACAGATACCGGAACCGGCAACACACTGATGGATGCTTATGTACAAAAACATTTTCCCGGAAAGTATTTTGATGAACAGGGAGCCATTGCAAAAAAAGGAACAGTCAATTATGATCTGCTCAATTATTTAAAATCAAATCTATTTTTTAAGCAGGAATTTCCTAAAACAACGGGGCCGGAATTATTTAATCTTGATTATCTTGAAAAGGCAAAACAGGAAGCTGGCATCACCGCCATCACACATGAAGATGTGATGGCAACCTTAAATGCTTTTTCATCAGACACTATTGCTGATGCAATAAAAATATCCATCAGCAATTTAAATGATGTGGCAATTTATGCAAGCGGTGGTGGCATACATAATACGCTGATGATGGAAAATTTAAAAAGAAATTTGCCAGCTTGCAGTTTTAAAACAACGGCTGACCTGCAAATAAATCCGGATGCTAAAGAAGCTGTTTTATTTGCCATACTCGCCAATGAAACGGTGGCCGGAGGTAAAACAATTACAGGCAATGGAAGTAATTCGATTCTTTCCGTAAGTATGGGGAAGATTAGTTCCCCCTTATAAGCGCCGCAGACAATTTTTAAAAATTGCTGAACGTTTAGTACATAATAAATGAATGGTTATGAATCAAAAAAAGGGTACCGAAGCCCCCTCTAATTATAATGACCTGGAAATTAAATCCGTGATGGAATTAATCACTGGCATTAACCAGGAGGATTTTACCGTGGCGCAAACAGTAAAAGAATCATTGGCGCAGATAGAAAAATTGATTACTGCCCTGGTAATAAAAATGAAAGCAGGTGGAAGATTGTTCTATATTGGAGCCGGCACCAGTGGAAGGCTGGGTATTTTAGATGCGTCAGAAATTCCACCAACCTACAATGTACATAATACAGTAATTGGATTAATTGCAGGAGGTGATACCGCCATCAGAAATGCAGTTGAGTTTGCAGAAGATAATATTACGCAGGCGTGGAAAGACTTGTTAGCTTATAACATTTCAGCAAAAGATTTTTTGATTGGCATCGCCGCATCAGGAACTACGCCCTATGTATTAGGTGGCATCCAAGCTGCAAAAGAAAATGGCATTCCAACTGGATGCATTGTTTGCAACAGCGGCAGCATTGTTGCCAGTGAAGCAGACTATCCAATAGAACTGGTAACAGGCCCTGAATTTGTAACCGGCAGCACCAGGATGAAAGCAGGCACCATACAAAAAATGGCGCTGAATATGATCTCCACCACCGCCATGATACAGCTGGGAAAAGTAAAAGGAAACAAGATGGTGGAAATGCAATTATCCAACAGCAAATTATGGAACAGGGCCACTCACATGCTGATACAGGAACTTGGCATCAGTAAAGAAGATGCCCTGATCCTTATTCAACAACATAAGAGTGTAAAAAAAGCGATCAAAGCCTACCAGTCACAAACAAATACAAATGCCTGAGTAATATTTACTTCAACTCCAACTGGATGATCGTATCGATATCATCCAGTGCAATTCCATCTAAATAAATAAAAGTTCCTTCCGGCACCTGCTTTAATTCCACTTCTTTTTTATCTGCAAACAAAAATCCTTTTGCAATTTTTTCTTTTAAACCAGGAATAAAAATATAACCCGGTTGCTGAGGTTTGTTCAGGATATGCACATACACTGTTTTATTTTTTGCAGTCAGTGTTCCCCATTGTTGCGGAGTGATGATATTACCACGGGTGCCATAAATGGTTTCACCATTTTGCTGCATCCATTTGCCAATTGCTTTTAAGGTATCAGCAAATTCATGCTGAATATTTCCATCCGGCATAGGGCCAACATTCAATAAAAAATTAGCATTTCGGCCTGCAGCATTTGCAAGATATTGGATCAATCCTTTTACAGATTTATAATTACCATCGGTGATGTTAAAACCCCAGCTATCATTCATCGTTTCGCATGTTTCCAATGGCAGGTGACTTGACCCTTCCTGGAAATTTAAACCCGAAGTGTTTTGTCCAGGAAGGTCTTTTTCAAAAGCCTGGAAATCTTCCCCCTCAAATGGTGTCATGTGATGATTATTGCCAACTAAACAGGCCGGTTGCAGTTTATGTATCAATGAATATATCTCATTGTACTTCCAATCCACACGGGAGGTTCTGTCTGCAGCTCCTTCCGGCGCTGTTTGATCCCAATGACCATCAAACCAAATGCCGTCAATTGTGCCATAGTTGGTAAGCAGTTCAGTCAATTGTGCCTTCATAAAATTCAGGTACCCTTGCCAGTTACTTTTTTCAGTTCTGCCACTGCCCTTTCCTGTACGGCCGGTTTCATACTGGTAATCGCTGCGATACCAGTCCAGTAAAGAATAATAACAAACTAATTTTATTCCTTGTTTGTGACATTCATCCGCCAGTTGTTTCAATACATCTTTTCCGTAAGGGGTATTGGTTATTTTCCAGTCTGATTGTTTGGTATCCCAGTTACTAAATCCATCATGGTGTCTTGTAATAAAAGTAATGTATTTCATCCCGCCAGCTTTGGCAATGTCTACCCATTTTTTGGCATCGAAACTTTGAGGATTAAAGAAATTGATCAGTTTAGAGTAGTCTGATACTTTTATGTTACGTTGGTTCATTACCCACTCTCCATGGCCCAGCACACTGGATGCACCCCAGTGAATAAACATACCAAACTTGTTATCCTGGAATATTTTCCGGTTAGCAATATTCTCTGCAGTGGGAGTGTAGGTTTGTCCAAAAAAAGTTACTGCAGAAATGCAGAGTGCAATGGAAAGGAGATATTTTTTCATATACAGTTGTTATTTAAATCCAGTTGTAAAATAATCAGGTAGCCTTGCGGTTATGCAACATAATAATATTCCTGCAGATTAAAAACCAAATTATCTGCTATACAAATACCAGCAGTAAAGAGAACAAACAAAAATGCCCAACAAAAACTGAAACAGTTTTTGTTGGGCAATGAAATATTTTGAATAATTCAATTACTGACGTGGAGGCGGCTGCAGATCGTCAACACTAATGTGATTTACGTCTTCTTCCAAATAGTCTGTCCTTCTTTCTAAATTATGCCTGATAAACAGGTATCCGCCAAAAGCAGCAAATAATCCAACAGCAAAAACAGCTATTAAATTTGTTTTACCAAACATCATCATGCCAATAAAAATTCCGAAGAACTCCATTACTATCCAGGCTGTTACAGTATATACTTTCCAGATGCCAGGTTTCAAGCCTTTTCTTTCGGCTAATATGCCATTCTTTTTACAAAGGAATATAAGTGCAATAATTTCTAACATAATTTTTCTTTTTATAATATTTTCAAACTTCCGCTAATGCAAGTTCCACTATTATAACAAAGCTAAGCCGAAACAGGTTCTAAATTTTTGGTAATATTTATACCAGCTCAATATCAAAGTTCACCAACCGCACAAATTCGCTGATCCTTTCATCAATATCTGCCTTTGTTATTTCCTTTAACCGGTTGGGGCCAAATTTTTCTACACAAAAACTGGCCAATGCACTTCCCACAATAATGGCAGTTTTCATATTTTCAAAGCTGATATCCCTTGTTTTTGCCAGGTAACCGATAAAGCCACCGGCAAAGGTATCACCAGCCCCCGTTGGATCAAACACTTCTTCTAAAGGAAGTGCCGGGGCAAAAAACACATGTTCTTTGTGAAACAACAAAGCACCATGTTCTCCTTTTTTTACCACTAAAAACGCAGGGCCCATGTCCATAATTTTTTTAGCCGCTTTTACCAAAGAAAACTCACCGCTCAGTTGCCTTGCTTCGCTGTCGTTTACCATCAGCACATCCACTTTTTTCAAAACAGCTTTCAAATCATCCAATGCAATATCCATCCAGAAATTCATGGTGTCAATTACAATCAGCTTTGGCCTTTTTTTCATCTGGTCGATCACACTTAACTGTGTTGACGGAGCCAGGTTTCCCAGCATTAAGAACTCAGCATCCTGGTAACTGTCTGGCACCACAGGGTTAAAGTCTGCCAGCACATTCAAATCCGTGATCAAGGTATCCCTGGTATTCATATCTAAATGATACCGGCCACTCCAGAAAAATGATTTTTTATCCGGCACTATTTCCACACCATCCAGTTGTGCCCCCCTGCTTTTCAGCTCTTCCATTTCTTCTTTGGGAAAATCATAGCCCACTATGGAGATCATTTGCACGGGGTTAATAAAATGGCCTGCAGCATAAGCAATATAAACGTTTGCCCCTCCCACAATCTGGTCAACTTTTCCGAAAGGAGTTTCAATAGCATCAAAAGCCATGGACCCAACTGATATTAATGACATGATTATTTTTTATTGGTGTGATTAATTTAAAAGCGCAGCAAAAGTAATGGATTGCCATGTGTTTTAGTTAAGTTGCGTAAACTTTTATGCTGATACAAATTCACCCGGACAATCCGCAGCCAAGGCTGATAAAGCAGGTAGTAGAATGCCTGAAAAGTGGCGGTATTATTGCCTATCCCACCGATACCATTTATGGATTGGGATGTGATATCTTTCAGCACAAGGCCATTGAACGTATTTGTAAAATAAAAAATGTTGATCCACAAAAAGTGCAGTTGAGCTTTATCTGCAGCGACCTGAGTAATTTGAGTGATTACACCAAAAGCATTGATACCCCCCTGTACAGGATGCTGAAAACACATTTGCCCGGCCCTTACACTTTCATTCTTCCTGCAAGTAAACAAGTGCCAAAAATCTTGCAGAGCAAGAAAAGCACCATTGGCTTAAGGATTCCGGATAATACTATTTGCCAGCATATTCTGCAGCAATTGGGCAATCCTATATTAAGTACTTCCTTTCCCGGTGAGATGGTGGAAGAATATACCGACCCTGAAATTATCCATGAAAAATTTGAACACTTAGTGGACATAGTAATTGATGGCGGTATTGGCGGTATGGTTCCTTCTACTATTGTAGATTGTACAACGGATGACTGGAAAGTGATCAGGGAAGGATTGGGAGCATGGGAATGAGTTTTAATTGACAATGGATAATTGATAATTGAAAGTGAACATTCATTGAGCTTTTACCTACACATGTAAATTTGTAAAATTTTCAACTTCCCTCTGATTATCCACCAAAAACAAATACACTTCTTTTGGGCCATGCACTCCCGTTACTAAAGTTTTTTCAATGTCAGCCGTACGGCTGGGGCCACTTGCAAAAGTGATAAAAGAAGGGATAGCACCTGCATATTTTTCTTTCAGTGATTGCAACGCATCTTTTACATCGTATACTAACTGATTGGTATAGGCGATACAAATATGTATGGGTGCATACACACTTACAGTACGGCCGCTTTGTTCTGCAGCACTCATTACAATGGTGCCGGTTCTGGCCACTAAAAATTCGCAACCGGTAACGGAGGCATCGCAGGATTCAAGATTGATGGTATTGCTGTAAGTATCATTCCACCTGTCATCGTTGCAAAAAATTTTCATCCATTCTTTTGTGGATATCAATAACTGCAGCTGCTGATGTAACTCCTTTTCATCAGCACAAAAAACAAACTTACCCTGCAGTTTGGTGAATGCTTCAGCAAAGGTTACTTCCAGTTCTTCTGTTTGAGGGTGATACAAAGCGGCAGTGCCTTCACTCAATGGAAAAGGTAAAGGCACTGGATGAGTCAGTGCCTTTCTTATTTTTTTTAAAATATTTTCTTTTGCTGTTGTTACACTCATTTGTACTAAACTTTTTACAGCGAAGTATTCACAGAATTATCCTTGAGGGCCTCTGCTGCTTCAGGTACTCCACCCACAGGAATTTCGGGCACATCCAATGTCTTCTTTTCTTCAAAAGGCCTTTTACCAATCAATGCTTCCACATCACTCTTAAACAACACTTCCGTCTTTAATAATTCTTTTGCTAATTTTTCTACATCGCCTTTCTTTTCCGTCAGCAATTGTTTGGTTCTGATGTAGGCAACTTCAATTAATTTACGGGCCTCTTCATCAATCATTTTACCAGTTTCTTCACTAAATGGTTTGGTAAAAGTATTCTCCTGGTTAGGGTCGTAGTAACTGATGTTACCCACTTTTTCATTCATACCATACACCGTGATCATACTGTAAGCGATCCTGGTGATTTGCTGCAGATCATTGCTGGCACCGGTGCTTATTTTGCCAAAGAAAATTTCTTCGCTGGCCCTTCCACCCAATGTCATGCAGATCTGATCCATCAACTGATCTGTATTGTATAAGTATTGTTCTTTTGGTGTGTACTGTGCATATCCCAATGCTGCACTTCCTCTTGGCACCACCGTTACTTTTAATAAAGGATAAGCATGCTCTAAATACCAGCCACAGATTGCATGACCTGCTTCATGATACGCAATGATCTCTTTTTCTTCCGGAGAAATGATCTTATTTTTCTTTTCCAATCCACCAATCACCCTGTCAATTGCATCCTGGAAATCACTCATATCCACCGAATCTTTATTTTTTCTTGCTGCAATCAAAGCGGCTTCATTACATACGTTAGCGATATCTGCACCTGCAAACCCAGGTGTTTGTTCTGCCAGTTTATGAATATCCAGTGTAGAAGATATTTTAATTGGTTGCAAATGCACTTTAAAGATTGCTTCTCTACCAACTAAATCAGGCTTATCAATGGAGATCTGCCTGTCGAAACGACCCGGACGCAATAAAGCAGAATCCAATACATCCGGCCTGTTGGTAGCTGCTAAAATGATGATGCCTAAATCAGTACCAAAACCATCCATTTCCACCAGCAACTGGTTCAGGGTATTTTCCCTTTCATCATTGCTCATCATTACATTCTTGCCCCTTGCCCTTCCTATCGCATCAATCTCATCTATGAAAATAATACAAGGCGCCTTTTCTCTTGCCTGCTTAAACAGATCTCTCACACGACTGGCACCCACACCTACAAACATCTCCACAAAATCACTACCACTCAAACTGAAGAATGGTACCTGTGCTTCACCTGCCACTGCTTTTGCCAGCAATGTTTTACCAGTACCCGGAGGCCCGATCAGTAAAGCACCTTTTGGTATTTTACCACCGAGTGCTGTATATTTTTTTGGATTCTTTAAGAAGTCAACGATCTCCATTACTTCTACTTTCGCTTCATCCAATCCTGCCACATCAGCAAAATTGATGTTTACCCTGGAAGCTTTATCAAATAAAGTAGCCTTGGATTTTCCAATATTAAAAATTCCGCCAGGGCCACCACCGGAGCCCCCTGGTCCACCCACTTTACGCATCATCATCACAAATAATAACCCGATGAGTAAAATTGGTAACAAGGTGGAAATTAACTGCCCAAACAATTCACCTTCATCATCAGGAGAATCCGGCACTTGAATAACCGTAGGGTTTTCTTTGTAAAAATCACTCATTTGCTGGGCAAATGTTTTATCCTCCACGATGCTAAAGAAAAGCTGGGGTGGCACCATCCTGGTTGCCATATCGTATTGTGTCTTGTCCAGTATTTTCTGGTAATAGGCAGCATTGCGTTGCATTGCATCCTTTACAAGATATACCCTCACAATTTTTTTATTCCTAACGGTTTTTATCTTTTCCACATCTCCTTTCACTACCATTTCCTTAAACTTTATCTGGTCTGTTTCCACGCCACTGCTGGATACCCCCCTGAAAAAGTTATATCCTATCAATGCGGCAAAAGCGATCCCGTATATCCAGTAGATATTGAATTTTGGTTTTTTCTTAGATGAATTATCATCTCCAAGAGGAGTGATATTATTTGGACCATTTTTTTTGTCGCCCACTGATTTCTTATCTTCTGCCATAGCTGGTTTGTTACAGATTTATTTTTATTGATTTTCTTTAAAATTTATTGATGCTCATGCATCCCTGTGTTCCATTGCAGGAGCGTCGCTCCACATTTCTTCCAGCTGGTAAAATTTCCTTGGTTCCGGCAGCATGATGTGTACCACTACATTTACATAATCGATCAAAATCCATTGCAGGGCCTGTTTTCCCTCATGTTTAAAAGGGATCTCGCCGCATTTGGCTTTCACCTCATACTCTACGGAGTCGGCTATAGCTTTTAACTGGGTATTATTATTTGCTTCGCAAATGATGAAAAAGTCAGAAACAGCTTCAGGTATTTTTCTAAGATCCAGGCTGATGATATTTTCGCCCTTTTTTTGCTGGATAGCATCAATGATTGCCTTAAAAATTTTACTGTTTCGGTTCAGCCTGGTAATACTACTTTTTTTACGGCTGGCTAATACGGTAAGATTATTCAAATTACACTTGGTTTATTGTTAATGTCTGCTTTTGTTTTTGTTTACAAACTACTGCACAGATTTCTTTTTTTTGTAACCTGATGCTTGTAGATTGCAATTGCGTTCAAAAATACAATTTCTTTATCAATCGCTGCATATGCACTCTTTCAATTCTGCATTTAACATTCTCAACAGCGTGGATAGTACCAACAACTATGCCATGGCAAAAGTTCATGCAGGATTGGCGAAACATGGTGATGGATGGTTTGCACAGCATCAAACCACAGGAAAAGGCCAGCGTGGAAAAAAATGGCACACAGGTAACGGAAAAAATATTGCCATTAGTATTGTAATAGAACCTTCCCGGCTATTAATTTCAGAACAATTTAAATTATCCGCCGCCATTGCATTAGGCTGTTTTGATTTTTTCAGCGCATATGCTGGTGATGAAACTACAATAAAATGGCCCAATGATATTTATTGGCGTGACAGAAAGGCAGGAGGGATATTGATTGAGAACGTCATTGGCAAGTCGGCAGCCGCTGCCGCACAAGTCAACAAAAGCATTTGGAAGTTTGCTATTGCAGGAATCGGCATCAATATTAACGAAACCAGTTTTGATAATGAATTAACCAATGCTGTTTCCTTAAAACAAATTACAGGTAAAGATTTTGAACCGGTTGAACTGGCCAAACAACTACACCAACTGATTTTAAAAAGAGTGAATGAGCTGTATGAAAAACCTTTTGAAGCATTACTGAAAGAGTACAATAAGCACCTGTACAAGATCAATCAGCCGGTGCTGCTTAAAAAGAACAATATTAATTTTGAATCTGTAATTAAAGGCGTAACAGTTGCCGGGCAGTTGTACACTACAGACAGGATCGATAACTTTTTTGATTTTGGTGAGGTGGAATGGATATTATAACAATTCCGCCGCTCTTGCTTCCACTTCGTATTTGTTATTATAGTATCCGCTGCGGATACTTTCCCACAGGTATTTTAAAATAAACAGCCAATAACCATGCTGCTGAAACTGCCGGATATGGCAAAGCTCATGTTTCACCCATCTTTTATTTTGCAGGAATGCTGATTTACTTGCATTGTGCAGGTGAATGGTTTTACCAAGCACCATTGCTACGGACTTAGAACCCAGTTTAAACGCTGCAATCCTGGCAACCAAAGAATTTTCTTTTATGATAAAGTCCAGATCAGGCAAGTTCTTTCCAGGCTTTTAAAATTTCTTCAGTATGCTGTTTGCTTTTGGGTTTTAAAAATATTTTACGGATTACGCCCTTCTCATCAATTAAAAAAGTGGTCCGCAAAAGGCCCATATATTTGTTGCCGAACATTTGTTTCGGTCCCCATACACCATACTTATCAATAATGGCATGTTCAGGATCTGCCAGCAATGTAAACGGCAGTTTAAATTTTATTTCAAACTTTTTATGCTTGGCCACTTCATCCGGGCTTACGCCCAATACTACAAAACCTTCTTTTTTCAAAGCACTGAAATTGTCTCTCAGGTTACAGGCCTGTTCTGTACAAGTTGGGGTATTGTCTTCCGGATAAAAATAAAGTACCACTTTCTGCCCCTTGAATTGAGAAAGGGAAACTTTGTTGCCACCTTGGTCTTTGCTTGTAAATGCCGGCGCTTTTTGTCCTTCTGTTAATGTAATCATACTTGCCTCCTATCCCCTAAAGGGGAGTTTTGGATTATTACCCTCATCCCCTAAAGGGGAGTGAAGCATTAAAATTGTTACTGCTTTTTGATAAGAGATGAAATCATATATACACTTGCCTTACTCCCCTTTAGGGGATGGGGCGTTACCTTGTAAAATTATACACTCTTTCCGTCTTATTTCCCACACAATCCTCCACGCTTATCTTCAGTTCATGTTCTCCCGGCGGGCAGTGTTCATCTAATTTATAGATAAAAGTTTTCCCCTTATCATTACTAAACCGCAGCCACTTACCATCCAGTTCCGCCCTGAAATTTTCCAGTTCCTCCGTATTATCCTTAATTACAAATGCAATGCGATTTAGTTTAGTTGCTTTCATTCCATTTTTAAAGCCAACTGACGTAATGGTTGGTGGCGTTGTATCTGCAATCAGTTCAAAATTGCCAAAGGCCCTGAAGCTGGCTTTATACCAGCCATTTTCATTTTCTGCTTTTTTGTAATTGTCTTTGTTGTTCCAGAAATGACGCATTACCATTTTATCAGGATGGAGGGTGGTGCTGTTTCGTATTTTGATTGGGTAATAATCCTGCACCGGTATATTGCCACTATGCAACTGGTATACGGTTCCCTTTGCAGAAGCTATTTCATTGTAACGAAACCGGATGGAATCATACAACTGGTTTTCCGAAAGATAAAAACTCACATTGGCACTTTCAAAAACATTTACAAATCCGGGGTGAAAAAGTTTTGACTGTTCTGCTGATGTAACAGCGGGTGTGGATTTAGTTGCTCCCCCACGCTGTACTGCAAACTTCAGCAGTGACACATTCCCGTTAGCATCCTTTACCTGTATTTTTATTTGATGTACACTGTCATCTTCTAAATTAATCACCCCATTTCCGCTGCCTTCCCTGTATACCGATTGCGGATACCCCGGTAGCCTGCTGAGGTGCTGCACAAAGGGACCACCGCCGGTTTTTAATTTGTAATCTATATGGGCATTCAGGTATCTTGTTTCATCGTAACTGATACTGTCTAACTGAAACCCCACTACAGGATTTTCATTATTGTAAAGTACCGCTTCATAAATACCATTATGATTGGTGGAGCCAGTATACCTGTCGTAAGCTGTGACAGCAAAACTTACTTTGTCTGTATTCAGCATCAGTTGTCCGGGCACTGTTGTGTATACACCGTTTACTTTTTTTAATGAGACAAAACGGGGGCTTTGCTCATATGTGCTGGTGCACCTGTCGTAAACGGCTAAACGCAAAATATCCGGTGCAATATTATCAGCAATGGGAAAGCCAAACAATAATGGATTAAGCACCTTATCTGTTTTAGTATCACGGATTTCAAAATGCAAATGCGGTCCTTGTGAGCCACCCGTATTTCCGCTGTATGCAATAAACTGTCCCTTTTTTACGGGCAGTAATCCTGCAGGCACATCAATAAAAATTTTCCAGTTTTCCGTTTTATACTGCTGTGCCTTTATATAATTTTCCAGTTCAGGATAAAAATCATTTAAGTGAGCATACAATGTGGTAAGCCCGTTAGGGTGATTGATATAGATGCAACGGCCAAAACCATAAGGCTCTATTTTTATTTTAGCAACATAGCCATCTGCGGCGGCTACGACGTGGAGGTTTTCTTTCTGATCGGTTTTACAATCCAATCCCATGTGGTAATGATTGGGCCTCAGTTCTCCGAAATTAGCGGCCAGTGCTTTTTTTGCCTGCACAGGCCAGGTAAAATATCCTTTCGGGTAATTTTTTTCAGGAAAGATTTGGGCATCAACAGAAATATATACCAGTAAAAATGCTGTTATCGTTGTAACTTTTTTAATTAAACTCATATCAGAAATAAAGTTGCAAAGCTAATTTTAAAATCAACTTAAAAAATTATTATCATGAGCGTTAATTCAAAACACATTGCCACCTTTTTATTAGGTGCTGCAGCAGCCCTGGCAGCGTCCAAATATATGAGCATGACTCCGGAAGAAAAAGAAAAACTGGCTGATGATATTAAAGACAAAGCCAATAAAGTAAAAACAGAAGCAGAAGAAATGATGGAAAAAGCAAAAGACTATTTTGAAGAATTAAAGACCAAAGGTGGTGAAGCATTGAAAGATCACATGACCGATGCAGAAAAAATGATGAATGACCTATTTGGCAGGAAGGAAAATCCAGGCGTTTAAAATTAAGCAGCAATAAAAATATCGTTTGATCACTGCCTGTATTTTTCTGCAAGTCTTTCAGGCGCTACTGTACAATAGGAAGTTGTCAATGCATCTTTGAGCATATTTTTCCCCACTTTGTTTAATTCGATAATGGTCCAGCCATGCAGGCCCCATTTACCAGGTGCAGGGTAAATGATGGTTTTATTATAAACACAAAATACAGACTGATCAATTGCAGAAAGCTTTATTACTGCCTTACTATTTTTTATATCCAGTGTGGCAAATATCTTTTTGTTAATTCTGAAAGATGCTTTCTCAAAATGCGGCGCCTCCAAAGCTTCATCAAATGCAAGTGCAAGCTGGCGGAATATTTCAGTGCTGACCATTGGTTTGTTTTTTGTATTTGTTTACTTTTATAAATGCCCCAATATCTAAAACACTTTAAATGTAATCATCCTGTAAAGACTAACTTCAATTTATATGAAAAGAATAAAAGACTGGTGGACTATTTTTAAACAAACCTGTATTGATTTTTCCGATAACGATGTGCCAAGGATGTGTGCAGCACTTTCCTATTATACGTTGTTTTCCCTAGCGCCTATGTTATTAATTGTAATTACTGTTGCAGATATTTTTTATGGCAGGGCTGCAATTGAAGGAAACCTGTTTGGAGAAATTAGAAGTTTTGTGGGCAATGATGCAGCAATGCAAATACAGGAAATTATCCGAAATGCTGCAGTATCCAAACATGCTACTTTCGCTTCTGTCGTCAGCACCGTGGCGTTGGTATTTTCAGCAACAGGCGTGTTTACAGAAATCCAGGGTTCTATCAATTCTATCTGGCAGCTGAAAGCAAAACCACGAAAAGGATGGCTAAAGTTTTTAATTAACAGGGTCATCAGTTTATCGATGATACTTGGATTGGGTTTTATTTTATTGGTTTCGCTGGTGATAAATGCAGTGCTGGATGTTTTACTACAACGGCTACTCACTATTTTACCAGAAGGCTCTGTTTGGATAACGTATGCCGCCAATACCCTGATTACATTTGCAGTGATCTCTTTCCTTTTTGGCATCATTTTTAAATTTTTACCAGATGCAGAAATTCAGTGGAAAGATGTAAGAACAGGCGCCTTTACCACAGCTGTTTTATTTATGATTGGGAAGTTTGCTATTGGTTATTACCTGGGTAAAAGTAATCCCGGTGGTACTTATGGCGCAGCGGGATCAGCAGTAATTATTTTATTGTGGGTTTACTTCTCAGCCATGATCTTATACTTCGGTGCCTGTTTTACAAAAGTAAATGCACTGTTTAGCGGCCGGCAAATATTCCCGGATCAGTATGCTGTATTTGTACAGCAAATTGAAGTGCAAAACAAAGACTCCCTGCAGGACCAGGAAGAAAAAACGGTGGTGGATGAAAACAATGTGACTGAAAAAAAACATTCAGTATAAAAAAATTATTACTACAACATGGTTGCTTTACTTTCGGTGAAACTATTTTAATGATCCCAACTATCACCATTGAAGTTTGTGCCTTTAATTTACAAAGCTGCATCAATGCACAGGAAGGTGGCGCAGGGCGTATTGAATTATGCGGCAACCCAACTGAAGGAGGCACCACACCTGCACCCGGCGTTCTGATACAAGCCAGGAAATTATTAAACATCAAACTCTATCCCATGATCCGCCCAAGAGGTGGTTACTATTATTACAGCCTGGATGAGATTGAAAGTATGCGGCAGGATATTTTGTTTTGCAAACAAATTGGCTGCGATGGTATTTCTATTGGAGCACAAAAACCGGATGGCAGTCTGGATGTGCAGTTATGCAAAGAATTTATTGACCTGGCTTATCCCATGAAAGCAACATTGAACAAAGCATTTGATCTCTCACCCAACCTGCAGCAATCATTAGAAGATGCTGTAGCAGCAGGCTTTGAACGCATCCTTACCAGCGGAGGAAAAAGAGCAGCCATCGATGCCGTTGATATTATTGCAGGCTTGATACAACAGGCTGGCAACCGCATTATCATTATGCCGGGCTGTGGATTACGAAGCTATAATGTGGAGCATATTGCAACCGTAACCAGGGCAACAGAATATCACAGTGCTGCAAGAATGGATGTGGCCAATCCATTAACTTATCAAAATGATGCAGTGCATGACTTGGGTACTGTATTCAATTCTTCTGCTGAGGAAGTAAGAAAAATAAAAGAAAAAGCAACGGCCGCTTTGATAAGTTAAGAATACCGGCTTGAATCCTACTTAAAAAATCACCCGGTATTTATTCATAGTATGAAGTTGATGTAAGTAACTTTATGCCATAATCAATTCAACATACAGATATGAAACCAACTATCACTATTGAATATTGCCCCAAATGTCACTGGTTGCTAAGGGGCGCCTAGATGGCTCAGGAATTTTTAACCACTTTTGAAAATGAATTAAAAGCAGTAACGCTGCAGCCTGCTGAAATAAGTGGTGAATACCGCATCAGTGTAGATGAAAAAATTATTTTCGACAGAAAAGAATACGGCGGTTTTCCGGAAATAAAAGAATTAAAACAACTGGTGAGAGATGTGGTAAGCCCCGGTAAAAGCCTGGGACATACAGACACCAAGCCTCACCATCATACTAATTAAATTACAGTTATGCTGGGTATCATTTTATGCGGCGGACAAAGCCTGCGGATGGGCAGCGATAAAGGCTTACTAAAACTGGAAGCCAAAACGTGGGCACAAATGGCCATTGATAAAATGGTTGCGCTCAATATCCCAGTAAAAGTATCTGTAAACAAACAACAGTACACTGAATATGCAGCAGTCTTTTCAGCGAATGATCTGATTACCGATAATGAAACATTGCAGTTAAAGGGGCCTTTGCTTGGGCTGCTTAGTTGTCATCTTTCTTTTCCTTCCGAAGATTTATTTGTGCTTGCCTGTGATATGCCATTGATGGAGACTTCCCTGCTTACCGAAATGTATCAACAATATCATGAACAAGCTGATGCCGGTGCATATGTATTTATTAATGATGGAGAGAGGGAACCGCTTTGCGCTATCTATACAGCAAAGGCTTTAGCATCTGTTATAGATTTAATGAACGGTGAACAACTCAAAAAACACAGCATGAAATTCATACTGGATCATTTAACCGTAAGTACCATTACCGCAAACGAAGAGCAAAAAAAATGCTTTAGAAATTTTAATGCTCATGCAGAATTAAACAGCCTATAAACTCAATTCTGATTTCTTTATTTTTTTGAAACCTTCTTTTCCTCCTTCGCAAACAGGACAAACATAATCTGCAGGTAAGTTCCCGAATGCTGTGCCTGCAGGTATTTCTTTACCGGGCTCGCCAATTACTTCATCATATACCGTTTGGCAACTGCTGCATTGATAAACATATTCTTCCACATTTTTTTCAGCTGCCGGCTTTGATGGCATATTTGCTATTGCTGTTTTTTTAACTATGCCCGCCCTGTAATTATAGTATTTCAGTACGCTCCTGCGTAACTGCTCTGGCAAAACAAGTTTTGGATTACTGCTGCTGAAAACTTCCTCCGTTCTTTCGTTGGGGTTAAAATCTTTGGCACATAAAATATCATATACTTTAAACAATTTGATACCTAAAAAATCTATCAAATACCTTCTTCTTACAAGAATGCTGCTAAAAATTTCACTTCTCTTCCTTGTCTTTACACCAATGCAGATACCAAAGGTCCTGGTGTCGTCAATGCTTAAATTTTGTACTAAGAAATTTTTAAGCGCCAGTGCCTCTGCAGAATTATCCTCTACCTGGAAGTTTAATTCATTGGCCGCATGACGCATATTAATTTGAAACTTTTCCAGCAACAGGTTCCATGCTGCTTTATCTTTCTCTTCAATGCCTTTGATCATGATCGTTTTCCAGGCAGTGCAGCATAGCTGCCCCAATTTGGTTTCTGAACAAAGCTGGCAAATGCCTTTTAGAAATTCAACACTAAACAATTCATCCCTGCGGTAAATGCCCAGCCAGTATTTATTATCGTAGCGGTTGAGCCCTTCATAGTAAGGCAAATTAAATTGAGGCAGTTCCGCATTTTTTTCAGCAGGTTTAATATTAAAATTTTCAGTTTTTAATGCTGAAAACAACTGCGTGCCGTCTGCATTCGCATTATCAATATAGGCCGATGGACTGGATGTAATGATCTGCTCAATTGCTTTGGTTACTTTAGGGATATCATTGGTATAACACAACTGATCCCACTCATAAATAATATTTGTTTTTGGAAAACGAATGATCAAATGCCAGTAGTGAGGTGATGCAGAAGAAGCTACCCAGTTAATATTACCTGTAAGCATCGGGGTGAAGCTTTGATTGCTGTCGCAGATATTTACTTTTAAAGTTGGCTTGTAATCAATAGCATCAAAAATATCTTTATATACACCCTCGCTGAGCCAGGTATTCCTTATAAAAACTTCTTCTGCCGGGAAGGAGCTGATGATATTGGGATACTGGTTAGTGTTTACTTCATACTGCATATTCAGCGTTTCCAGCGCTTCCGTAAAATTGGGGATATTATAATCCTCCAGGTCCACCAGCAATTGCTGACGCAGACCAAATCGCACAAACGGTACTTTTATTTTCTGTGCTGCAACCAGAATGTTATAAAGATCGCCGGGAGAGATAATTCCACCGCGGAAGTTGATGAAAACAGTGTTTGGCATGGTCGTTAGTTTTAATTACAGCAAGTTAAACTCTTTAATGGCTTTTGAGAAATTCTTATTTTCATGCCCGGGCGTATACAACTTTAGTAAAGCAAAACGCTGCAGGTTGGTAAGTGCCTGCCATTGCTCCAATGTAATTTCCAGGTCAAATTCCCTTGCTTTTTCTGCAAGCATAAATGGTACACTTTGCAAATCTGCCCATTCCGGGTTATTATCTATTGTAAGTGCCGTTGCCTGGCTGCTGGTATATTCTGCTACTAATTGGGTGAGATAATTATTGTATGACCTAAGTTGCTCTTCAGTTGTGGCAGACATTAATGCCAGTTGAATTCTTTCTTCCGGTTTAAATTTACTCCACTCGGCCAGTTTTAATTTTATTCCGGCAGCATCCATTTTAAAACGGACGATCATTGGAATACAGCGCACATTTTCTTCTATATAATCTTCTTCAAAATTAAAATATTCTATGCCCTTTAATTCCCTGAATTCCGATTGGGTTAATTCCTTTTTCATGCAAACACTTTCTTCTAATCCAATATACTGATCGTAATTGGGAATGATTTTATAACCTGCATTTTCATACAGGCTTCTTGCTGGTTTAAAATGTACACTGGTTTCTAAGATAGCATATTTAAACCCTGATGCTGTTGCCCAGTTTTCCAGTTCGGCTAACACAATTTTTGAAATTCCCTTCCCACGAAATTTCTTTTCAACAAACATTCTTTTTATTTCAACCGTATCCGTATTATACTTTTTAAAACAACCACTTGCTGCCGGTTGATCATTTACATACAGCACCACCACAGTATTAAGATCCGGAACTTTATTGTATTGATCGTAGGTTGCCTGGTCTTCCTGCAGTTCATTCCATAACTCTTTATCCAGTTGCTGAATGAGCCATTTAAAATCTTTATCGTTAGAAGTAGTTCGCTTTATCGTGTGTTCCTGCATCATTGCTCAATTGAATATAGTTACTGAACAGAGCGTATTAAATATTTTTTTCTCCAATAACTATTTAATAACAAAATCACATTTATTAATGAAGTTTAATCAGTATTAAATTGCCTGCTGCAAAAATATTACAAAGCTTCAACTGTTGCTTCTTTTTTAATAACATTTACATGGCTATCCAAAATTGCTTTTACCTCAGGCCTGCAACTGCCGCAGCCCATGCCTGCGCCTGTCAACTGACACAATTGCAAATGGTCTTTACAGCCATCTTTTATTTTATTGATCAAATTGCCTTCGCCAACATTGTTGCAGCTGCATACCAGTTTGCCAATTACCGGCTCGGCTGCTTTGCCAGTACGTAACAGTTGTAAACGCTTTTCACTCAGCTCCAGTTTATTTTCTATCAGGTCCCGGTATTCTAGAAATTCGTTTTTATCGCCAATTAAAATGGCACCCACTAATTTATCATTGTGTACAATACATTTTTTATAATAGCGCTTTGCTTTGTCAATAAAAATGATTTCCTCATAAGTGGGATCGTTGTTGGGAATTTCTGCAAGGCCCAGCGAACACAGATCGGTGCCATGCATTTTTAAAATGTTCATCAATAAACTGCCACTATAATATTTTGAAATATCGCCGCATAAAAAACGGGCAACAATTTCTGCCTGCTGTTCTGCAGCCGCAGTAATACCATATAAAAAGCCTTTGAACTCCGCAATTTCTCCAATTGCAAAAACATCTTTTTCGCCGGTACGTAAATATTCATCTACCAGCACACCTCTTTTACAATCGATACCGGCCTGTTTTGCAACTTCAATATTGGGCACTGTTCCAATAGCAATTACCAATGCCTGGCAATTGATGTGTAAACCGCTCTTCAATCTTACACCGGAAATACTTTTTTCGCCCAAGAAACGGTCTATCTCATCGTTGTAAAAAATTTCAATGCCTTTGCTAATTAATTCTTCATGCAGCAACTGACTGCCCAACGGATCCAGTTGCCTGTCCATCAAACGGGAGATACGCTGGATGATGGTGACCTTCACTCCTACCTCAACAAGTGAAGCAGCCAGTTCAATACCCAGTAAACCACCGCCCACAATAATTACTTTTCCTTTGGCGGCATCCACATGATTTTTAAAATCATCTGCATCGGTACGGCTACGCATGGTAAATATGCCCTTCAATGCCGGCACATCTTTCAGCATAAAAGCCCGGCTGCCGGTGGCTAATAACAACACATCATAAAAGTGTGTAACACCATTACTATCGATAACGGTTTTATTTTCCTTATCAATATTTTCAATGCTTACACCCCTGTGTAGTTTTATCCTGTAGTCGATCTCTTCATCATCACTCATCTTTATCAAATTATGCCAAGGCAATACGCCGCTGATATAATCTGGCAGGAGTACCCTGTTATAAAATGGAAAATCTTCCCTGCTGAAAATTTCAATATCATCTTCGGTATTTAATGCCCGGTAACTTTTTACAAAACCGCAAGCACCTGCACCTGCACCCACCACAATTATTTTTTGCTTTGCTTTTTTATACAGCTTCACCTGTACAGCGCTGAATTTAAAATCCGGCTCCTTGCTTTTTGGGTCTACCAAATTATTGGTAAGATTGTTGGCCCTGTTAAGATCATTGTTTAAAATTTTACCCCAGTGCATGGGTAAAAAAACAACGCCTGGTTTTATATCATCAGAAAATTTTGCCTTCACTCTTACATTGCCACGCTGATTAAATATTTCTATAACATCATTGTCTTTTATTTTTCTTTTTGCAGCATCAACAGGATTAATTTCTAAAAAAGATTCACTGATGTGCTGGTTGAGTTTATTCACCTTACCGGTTTTACTCATGGTATGCCATTGGTCACGTATGCGACCGGTAGTGAGTATCAGTGGGTGATCAGGCGTTAATGCTTCCGAGTTATTTTCATCACTAAAGGAATGGATACTGGCTTTTTTATCAGGAGTGAAAAATTTATGATCAGTAAATAATCTTGGTGTACCACAATATTCAATGTCTTCATTTTTTGAATTTTTGCTTTTGACTTCTGCTTTTTTAAACGGCCATTGTACCGCCCTTTTTTCTTTCAATATTTCATAACTCAAGCCACTGATATCAATGTTAGTGCCCTCTGTTAATGCCACATGCTCTGCATATATCTCCGAAAAGTTTTTAAAATCAAACCCAGTGTAACCCATTTTTTTTGCAAAGCGGCAAATGATCTCCGCATCGGGCAGTGCTTCTCCTGGTGCGTCTGTAATTTTATTCAGATAAGAAATGTAGCGGCCTGCATTGGTCATCGTGCCTTCTTTTTCTGCCCATGATGCTGCTGGCAACACCACATCTGCATATTGCAACGTTTCCACTTTACTGCTTACATCCTGCACCACTACAAATTTTGCTTTCTTCAATCCTGCCTCTGCTATGCGTACATTGGGCAAGCTGGTTAATGGATTGGTACATAAGATCCAGATGGCTTTTAGTTTACCATCGTTTAATGCATCAAACATTTCAGTGGCAGTTAATCCAGGTTTGGGTTTGATAGTACCCAATGGAATTTGCCAAAATTTTTCTACTACGTTGCGGTGTGTTTCATTTAACAGGTCACGGTGAGCAGGTAACAAATTACTCAGGCCACCTACTTCTCTTCCGCCCATCGCATTCGGCTGACCTGTTAATGAGAACGGACCAGCACCAGGTTTTCCAATTTGCCCTGTTATTAAATTAAGATTGATAAGCGACAAATTTTTATTGGTGCCTACCACACTTTGATTCAAGCCCATCGTCCACATGGTAATAAACCCTTTCGCATTACCTATGTACAATGCTGTTAAACGAATATCATTTTCGCTGACACCACAAATCGCTGCGGCTTCTTCAATAGTTTTTTCAAAAACAGTTTCTCTATACTTTGCAAAACCGTTGGTGCTGTCATTGATAAAATCAAAATCAATTTTTCCTTCTTCAATTAAACAACGGCCAATGGCGTGGTGCAATGTAATATCTGTACCGGGGTTTAATTGTAAATGCACATTGGCCAATGAACAAGTCTGTGTTTTACGGGGATCGCTTACAATAATTTTTATGTCAGGATTTTTCTCTCTTGCAGCTTCCACCCTTCTCCATAAAATGGGATGGCACCATGCAGGATTTGCGCCGGCAACAAAAATTACATCTGCTAATTCCAGGTCATCATAACTGATGGGTACGCTGTCTTCACCCAAGCTCATTTTATATCCTACCACAGCGCTGCTCATGCACAGGCGGCTGTTAGTGTCAATATTATTACTACCGATAAATCCTTTGATCAATTTATTTACCACATAATATTCCTCAGTAAGGCATTGGCCACTTGCATAAAAAGCCACACTATCCGGCCCGTATTTATCAATGAATGTTTTGAATACAGCTGCAGTTCTTTCTAATGCCACATCCCAGGTTACCCGTTGCCGTGGAGAACTTTTATTGTACCGCATTTCAGGATATAAGAGGCGGTCACTTTTGTCATTTACGGTATGATGCAGGTTCATGCCTTTACTGCAAAGCATACCGTTATTTACCGGATGATTTTTATCTCCTTCCACAGTTATCCTGTTGTGAGCATCTTTATTTACCACAATACCACAACCCACTCCACAATAGCAGCAGGTGGTGGTATTACCCAAATCTGATTTTATTTTATTGATGCCATTCATTTTTAACATTCACAGTTTATAATTCAAATTTCATCAGGCCAAAGCCGGTGCAGGCTGGCCTTCTGCAACCTCTTCTGTTTTTACAAATCTTGTAACCAAAACAATTAAAGAAACCCCAATGGCGATATAGCCGATATAACTAAATGCATCCAGGTAAGTGATGTTCTTACTTTTAAACAGAAAACCAAACATCATACCTCCCAAATTACCACCAGCACCAACAATACCTGCAACAAGGCCACCATTTTTTTCATTAATAAATGGTGTAATAGCATACGTTGCACCGTTAGCCATTTTTAAGAATAATGCAAAAGATATCATCGAGAAAATTGCCATGGCGAATGATCCGGACTGGGCAAACATCAACAGGCCCAGGCCTTCCAGTAATAAAACTGCTGCCAGTAAAATTCCTTTACCTCTCAGTCCAAATTTCTTTCCTACTTTATCTGCAAAAATGCCCCCCAGTGCACGGGCAAAAATGTTCATAAAACCAAACATACCTGCCCAAAAACCTGCAGTGCTCTGGCTAAGATTGTATTCCTGTACAAAATGTAAAGCAGCCACGTTATCAAATGTAATTTCCATACCAAAGCAAACAGCATAGGCTAGTGACAATGCCCATATTCTCCAGTCTTTTAAAACGCTGTAATCCGTTTTTGTTTTTACAGCTTTTGATTTACCGATCTCATCATAATTACCATCCGGTGTATCTTTTGTAAAACGATAATAAAAAAATGCCATTACCAGCATCATTACTCCAGGTACAATCATTGCATAACGCCATGCGTCATGCTTGGTGAAACCAAAACCAACGATGGCAGCAAAAATCAACGGCATCACCATATTGGTTACACCGCCACCTAAATTTCCCCAGCCGCCTGCAACCGCATTGGCCGTACCTTTTATATTGGCAGCAAACATTTGTGACGTATGAAATTGTGTAATTACAAAAGATGCTCCAATGATACTAATGGCCAAACGAAACAATAAAAAAGAAGTGTAATCCTTTGCAAGGCCAACACACATTACGGGTATGGCGCCAATCAATAATAATACCGTATAGGTTTTACGTGGGCCCCAGGTATCGCACAGTCTGCCAATTAATAAACGGGCAATAATGGTGGCTGATACAGAAGCGATAATAATATTTCCTATCTGCCCTTTATCTAAATGCAGATCTTCTTTAATGGTTGGCATTAGCGGTGCCAGGCCAAACCAGCCAAAGAAGCACACAAAAAAAGTGAGCCAGGTAATGTGAAATGTTTTCATCTGAATTCCTTTCAGTGAAAAGATGTTGAGTTTTTCTAATGGTTGATTAGTTACTGCCATAACTGTTGTTTTTAAGATTGAGGAATGATTTTATAATTTTATTATTTGCTAAAGAACTCCGGTTTAATATTAATCTGCAGGTAAACCCAGCTTGCATTCAATTTACTGGTACCAGGAGTAATATTTTTTGCATACTCCATACTTTTGCTGGCTGCTAAATAACTTACACCCAGTTCCAGGGTTGTTACTTTATTTAATGCATAAGTGTTTACCCAGTCAAATTCACTTCCCAAATACTTTTTGATGGCATTACCTGTAACATCTTTTTGATTTTTTGCCAATGAGAAATAATGATAATCCAATCCACTGCTGAAGCGCTTATTAGCAGATGCATATTTTATTTTTACAAATGGGTTACTCAATCCACCTGCAGGTGACCCTGTGCCTGCATAGAAATAATCCATCAACCCCCAGAACTTATGCGGTGTGCCATACAGTGGATCAAACCGGTGATTGGAAGTGGAAGATGAAAAAGCATCATTACCAGAAACATAATCCCATCCTGCCGTATAATTAAATTTCTTTTTTGTATACGTTAAAGAAAGTGTGGAAGTAAAAGCAGCCATTGATAATCCTTCTTTGTCTTTTCCTCCCTGGTAATAGATGCCTGCATTCAGTATAGTTGACTTCTTTTTATTCAATACACTGGTAAGCAATAAGCCTGTTGTAAATCTTGTATTCACACCGGCCTGGTTGTAACGGCGGCCATAAACAAAGCCCGTATCAGTACCTGCAACTGTGTTTACAGAATCCAGGCGATATTTCGAAAACTGGTCACTCACAAATAAGCCGGTCAGTTTTGTTTGATTGAAAGTTTTTGCTGCATATAAAAATTGTAATGCTTTATAGTGCTGACCCAATGCGTTAGTGCTTGGAGGATTTGCCATTGAAAGCGTTCCTGTTTTGGAACTGATACCGCTTGCATTTACGACAGGTATCAATCCTGCAGGAGTAGCTACCAAATTTCCCCTGCTGTCTTTTACATAAGGGTTCACATTGGCCGGTGTATAATAAGTACCATTATAATTGAATGCATCTGAATTTTGATTGAATGCTATACCCAGATCAATTTGCCATCCTTTATTTAATAATTTAAATACAATTGCATCATGGCGGCGTGCCTGCTGCAACCAGTCAAGATTGCCCAACAACCTGCTGTCATCATATAATAATTCCTGCCTGCCAATCTTTACACCGAAATAATCAACAGCAGATTTTTTAAAAGAAGAATCTTTTTTATTGGCCAATGCAATCTCTGCCCATGCCTCATGAACACCCAGCTTACTACCGTCTGCATTGCTGATTGAAGAAGCATCCTGTCCCCAAACCCTTACATCCTGTAAGGATGTTTGAAAGATAATGCGGTTCCATTTATAGTTAAATGTTAACCGGCTTCTTTGTGAAGTAAAGAATGAAGCTGTATTGGTCTTTGGCATTAATGTACCCGTGCCATTACGGTATTCAGTACGTGTTCTTATTTGACCCGTAAGCGAAAACTGTGCATTGGATAAAAGGCTGCTGCATACCAGCAGGCATATTATCAATAGTTTGTTTGGTTTAAAATTTTTCATATTAAATTTGATTGATTTTAAGGTGAGATATCCTGGAATCATTCGGCCCGGTTAGACTGCCATCTGCCGGGCTTTTATTACCCCTATCCCCTAAAGGGGGGCATTTGATATTGATTTTATTATGTTCCAATAAATACTTTATCGTTCACTACTTTTACCGGATAAGTTTTAATGGCACATTCATCGCCGCTCAGGCATTCACCTGTAACCAGTGAAAATGTTTTTTTGTGAAAAGGGCAAGCCACTTTGGGTTCCTCGCCAACAGAGCCGGTCATTCCCCTGCTGAGTGCCATTTGTTTACGGTGTGGACATTCATTTTGTGATGCATACCATTCATTGCGGCGGGTAAAATAAAAAAGTGCGATCTGTTCATCATTATTTTTCACGCACACTCCCCCGTTTGCAGGCACATCGCTGGTGTTGCATGCATAAATCCAGTTGATTGTTTTTTCTGATATCATGGTGTTTTTGTTTTTATAAAAAATATTTTTACAGGCAATATTTTTATTGTCTTTTCAAATGACAGGCAATCGTTTTAGAAATTCGCAACTGCAATAACAGGCAGTTAATATAAAATGGCAGGCAATCGTGAAGAAGCATTTTCAGCTCATTGTAAAAAATAGCTTTTCAAAGGGTTTACATATTATCACTGGCAATTAAATTATTTCCATTCCTGTGCTTTCTTTTGTTCCCTCATGGGATCAAAATTTACAGAAGGATCTTTTTCTTCAGGCGCATTTACAAAATGATTAAATCTTTTCCGCAACTCTGGTGTTTCAATGGCGGCTTTCCATTCACATTCGTAAGTATTAACATGGTTCGCCATATCTGCTTCCCATTCTGCATTCAAACCTAACGCATCATGCATCACTACAGATCTCAGGTAATCAATTCCACCTTCCATTTTATTCAGCCAGGTAGCAGTACGTGTAAGCGGATCTGCTGTTTTTACATAAAACATTAAGAAGCGATCTAAATATTTGATACAGGTTTCTTCGTCTACATCGGTTGCTAATAATAAAGCATGTTGTGGTTTGCTGCCACCATTTCCACACACATAGAGGTTCCATCCTTTTTCTGTAGCTATTATTCCAAAGTCTTTGCTTTGTGCCTCGGCACATTCCCTGATACATCCACTTACACCACCTTTTAATTTGTGTGGAGAACGAAGTCCACGGTATCTTTCTTCCACCTTTATTGCGAAACTAACACTGTCGTGTAGCCCAAACCTGCACCAGGTACTTCCGACACAACTTTTTACGGTACGTAAACTTTTACCGTAAGCATGACCACTTTCAAAACCAGCATCTATCAACTCTTCCCAAATATTTGGCAGGTCACTCAAATGAGCGCCAAACAGATCAATGCGCTGACCGCCGGTAATTTTTGTATAGAGATTGTATTTTTTTGCTACCTGCCCGATCACAATTAATTTATCAGGCGTAATTTCTCCACCGGGAACACGGGGTACTACAGAGTAGGTTCCGCCTTTTTGTATATTGGCGAGAAAACGATCGTTGCTGTCCTGGGCAGTATCATTTCCTTTCTTTAAAATAATTTCATTCCACAAACTCGCCAAAATAGAAGCTACCGGTGGTTTGCATAATTCGCAACCATCTCCGGCACCGAACTTATCCAGCACCTGATCATAGGTTTTTAATTTATTGATCTTTACCAAATCAAATAATTCCTGCCTGCTGTAACTAAAATGCTCACATAAAACATTTCTCACCACTTTACCATTTGCCTTCATGGTATGCACCATCAGATCTTTTACCATTGGTACACATCCACCACAACCGGTTCCTGCCTTCGTACATTTTTTAATGGCATCCACTGTTTCGCATCCACTCACTGTAACACTACTACAGATCATCCCTTTTGATACCGCTTCGCAACTGCAGATCATTGCATCATCCGGTAAACCAGTAACACCTGCCCCGGAAGCTTCTTCTCCACCCCTGCTTCCTAATATCACATCTTCCGGATTTGGCGGCAACACCACTTTGTTCTTTGAAGTTTGCAGTAACATATTGTATTGCTCTGCATCACCTACCAATATGCCGCCTAATAATGTTTTACCATCTGCGCTGATATTGATCCTTTTATAAACACCCTTGTTGGCATCATTAATTGCAATGGACCTTATTCCATTGCCGCTTGCAAAGGGATCACCAAAACTTGCCACATCCACACCAATCAATTTTAATTTGGTGCTCATATCGTAGGCAGCAAACCTTTTGCCCCCATCCCCTAAAGGGGTGCCATTTAATTTCAATTGGTGCAAATTATGAGAGACAACTTCGGCCATTTCGTAACCGGGAGCTACCAGGCCATATATCATTCCTTCAAACAAAGCACATTCTCCAATAGCATAAATTGCTTCGTCAGTGGTCTGCAGCTTTTCGTTTACTAAAATACCACCTCTCATTCCCACTTCAAGGCCAGCTAATTTTGCCAGTTCATCTCTTGGTTTGATACCGGCGGATATCACCAGCATGTCCACATCAATTTTAGTATCGTTGGCAAACTGCATTCCGGTGATACAATCCTCACCCAATATTGCTGAAGTATTGGTATTGGTTAGGATCTTTAGTCCCAATGTTTCTAATTTTTCCTTCAGCACATTACTGCCTGTTTCATCTATCTGGCGTGGCATCAGCCTTGGTGCAAATTCAATAACAGTGGTATCGGTAATACCCAGGTCAATCATTGCCTTAGCCGCTTCCAATCCTAAGAGTCCACCACCAATCACTGCTCCTTTTTTTGCTTTTTTTGCATAAGCGGTCATCATTTCCAGGTCCTCAATGGTCCTGTATATAAAAACACCGTCTTTTTCAGTACCGGGAATTGGGGGAACAAATGCTGCGGAACCTGTAGCAAGGATCAAAATATCGTATGGAATGGTAAGTCCTTTGTGAGAGTCGACTGTTTTAGCAGTTCTGTTTATTTGGGCAATAGGGTCACCAAGGTGGAGTGTTATATTATTATCGACGTACCAGTTGGCCGGTGCCATGTAAAGTTCTTCAGCAGATTTGCCTGCAAAATATTCGCTCAGGTGAACCCTGTCGTAAGCAGGACGAACTTCCTCACCAAAAACGGTGATACTAAATTGTGAAGGATTTGATTTGGCTACCAGTTTTTCGCAAAACTTATAGCCCACCATACCATTGCCTATAACCACTACTTTCATTGTTTCAATTTTAATTTTAAACAATAATGGCGAAGGCAATCGTATTATTTTTTATTCTATATAATATTTTTTATAATTAAAACATCAATTAATAGATTAAAGAATGATTTATATAATAAAATTATGAGTTTTTATTTAACTTTGCAAAACAATTTAATTAAATAGATCATATATTTTTAAATACAATTTGTATGAAGCTACCTTTAATAACATTAGTTGGTGCCGGGCCGGGAGATCCTGAACTGATAACCCTGAAAGCTGTAAATACATTAAAAAAAGCAGCCGTTATATTGTATGATGCCCTGGCAAATAAGGCATTACTGGATTATGCATCGCCAAAAGCCATTGTACAATTTGTTGGTAAGCGATATGGCTGCCATGCACTTTCACAAATAGAAATAAATCACTTAATGATTGAGTATGCATTGAGTCACGGACATGTAGTAAGATTAAAAGGGGGTGATCCATTTGTATTTGGCAGAGCGCAGGAAGAAATTGATGCAGCAAGGCTGGCTGGCATTAAAGTGGAAGTGATTCCCGGTATTTCCAGTGCCCTCGCAGTACCAGCCTCACAAATGATCCCACTGACATGCCGTGGTATTAATGAAAGTTTTTGGGTAACTACGGGCACTACCAAAGATGGACAGATATCAAAAGATATTGCATTGGCAGCGCAATCTTCAGCGACGGTGATCATCCTGATGGCAATGAGTAAACTGGAAGGCATCATGGAGATATTTAGTAATCACGGAAAAGAAAACACAGCAGTTGCGATTATACAGGACGGCACTACCGAAAATGAAAAATGCATCATCGGGTCAGTAAAAGACATTTTCTTTAAAGCACGATACCATCAGATTACAAACCCTGCTATTATTATGGTGGGTGATGTAGTAAACCTGCATCCTTCATTGATTAAAACTGCAGTTCAAAAAATAACCAGTAAGCAAGATCAATAAACCTGGATTAAAATTTTATGCTCAATACAGGTTAATATTGCAGAACTATTTTGAACTATGGCTAAGAAGAATAAAAAAGAATGTGACCTTAAAAGTTGCCTGCTTTGCAGGCAATGCCTCAGCAGCTGGTTACCGGCTATTGAAGCCAACCGAAAAAGTTTTTTTTATAAAAAAGGAGAATTACTTTTTATTGAAGGGGAAGAAGTAAAAGGAATGTTTTTTATTGAAACAGGAGTAGTGAAAGTGCATAAAAAATGGGGCGATGATAAAGAACTGATTTTAAGAATCGCAGGCAATGGAGACATTGTAGGGCACAGGGGGCTGGGTAATGATACTATTTATCCTGTATCCGGCACAGCCCTTGAACCTACAACTGTTTGTTTTGTAGATCTGAAATTTTTCAATGATACCCTGATGGTGAATCATGACTTTCTTTATAAACTGATGATGTTCTTTGCAGCAGAATTGAAAGAGAGTGAAAAAAGAATGCGGAACCTGGCACACATGAGTGTAAAAGGCAGAATAGCAAATGCTATTCTTACAATGAAACAAAAATTTGGCACTGCTCCAAATGGTCAACTTGGGATTACTATCAGCCGCCAGGACTTTGCATCGTACAACGGAGCTACCTATGAAACAGTTTTTCGGATGATGAATGAAATGATTGAAGATAAAGCCATTCAAATGGATGGAAAACACATCCTGATAGTATCTGAAAATAAATTGCTGGAATATATAAAGGAGTAAAATTTTTCCATTTTAGTCTGCCCTTTTAATTACATGAAAGATTGGGCTTTTTAACATGAATTTCTTGACTCCGATGTATAATATCTGGCACTAAAGCCCGGAGGGCTTAAATCCGAATAACCACCGGTTGCACCGGTGGTTAAAAGCAAACTGCCACAACAACCCTGAAGGGGTTGAATAAAACTGCCTGCATCAAAAAAATCCGGTGTGTGATATTGAGTGAAAAGAGTGCTGCCTGTTCTTAATCGTATAATTTGTTCAACCCCGGCCGGGGTTGGGAATACATATAGCACGCCCCGGAATACTTCCGGGGTTATTATTGTTGAAGCCCTTCGGGCTGAGGAAAAGGGTTTAATTTTTTTTATGCTTTAATTATGCAGAAAGCCCTCTGTGCAAAGGGTGGTTTTCGCCAGCATAGTGTCTGATTAAAATTCTCTTTTGGCGAAACCCGGCTTTATTTTGCTGCATGAATTTAAAGACACCCGAAGCATTCAATTCCTGCAGTGACTGTATTAATTAACTGGCTCTTTTCTGCAGCAGGGTTTCACGTTAGTGCCTTTACTTTATGGGAGTATTCTGTGAAAACCGTGCTGGGACAGAAGTCAAATTTTTGTTAAACGTAGGTCACTGTTTTGTTCTTTACCTACCTTGTATATCTTATCTTTCCTTAAATAACTGTATGAAAAAAATATTGGTAACCTATGTACTGTTGTTATTAATCAATAACCTACAATCACAGGATTCTTTATCAATTAATTTTAATAAAAAGCAATTTAAACAGGGCGATACACTTAGTATAGCTTGTATAAGAAAGTCTGATAAAATAGCTCCGGCAACGTTAAATGTCTGGATTCGAAAAATTGGTACCAAAAGCATTTGGAAATTTCGTTACCCCCTATTAAACAATGAAACAACATTTGATTTAAAGATAAGCGAAAGCCTTCAGGACGGCGAATTTGCAGTGAATTTTATTATACAGCACCAGTTCTTTAATTTGTTGGGTAACATTCAGAATTATAATAAAGAAATGGGAGAGGTTACCATGCTGATGCTTGCCAAAAACAAAGAGAATCATTATTCGGCTATAGAGACCGATGATGAAGGTAATTTTTCAACCGGAAAATTGGTATTTGAAGATACTGCAAAGTTTATTTTTTATCCAGTAGACAAAAGGGAAACTAGCTTTTTTGTTGACATCAAAAATTATATAGACTCCGCATTTGTTCCGGAAAGTGTATATACAGAGATTATTAATATAGGTAAGGCCCCTATCCCAGGCGCCAGGGTTAATACTTACCATTTTAGCATCACCGACTTTGATACTACCTATCACACACTCCAGGATGTAACTATCTTTGCAAAGGGGAAGAGTGTGATTGAAAAATTCAATAAAACTTTTACTACAGGTTTGTTTAAAGGCGATGGGAAATTATACGATGGGATAGACGATCCTGAGATATCCAGAACTAAAAATGTCGGTTCTTTCTTACACAAAAAGGCAACTGGTTTACAAATCGTCCCAAGTGATGAAGGTATATTTTTGGTTACCAGGGATAATCAATATGTTGACATGTATGTTGATGAAATACACGTGCAATATACACTGCCAGATATTAACCCAGCCGATATTGCAATGATTAAGATATTTGATCCTTTTACGGGCCCCGGTTATCAGGGCGGAGGATCCATTGCCATATATACCAAAAGTGGCCATTACATGCCCGATCTTTTAAGCAATAAAAACATTTTTTTTGTAAAAGGTTTCACTCCTCCATTTACTGTCTGGAAATAACATCGCAATAAATTAATCGAAGTAGTCTTTTAGCTACTCCATTTTAATTGTGTTATAAAAACTGGTTTATGTTTTATCATTCTATAAGTTAGATTGTGAAAAATACCATCGA
>JAYWII010000021.1:0-64758 GCA_043788995.1 Chitinophagaceae bacterium
TAATTGCTTCTTGCCTTTGTTCATACTCATTCATCATATTTTTTGATGAGTATCAACTTTTTATGTCAAAGAACTGTAAAAACTGTTACCTATGTTGTGTTACGACAAAAAGTGTAACCTATGTTATGCTATTTATCACATAGGTCTTATCAATTGTTATTGTGGAGGCAGCTTGTGGGGAAACAGTAATGATCTCTGTAGAACCTGTCCACAACCAGGTTGCTTTTGCTTCAAATTTTATTGAACCAGCTTTTCCGGTTGATTGAATGATCACCTGGCATTTGCCGTTGAATAAACTTCTTTGCCATGCACCATCTGCACATTTATCCGGCTCATGACTGCTTGGGTCTCCATTGCCAACACCAATAATTTTTCCAACACCTTGTATTGAAAATCTTATCATATTATCAGCATCCGGTACTTCTCTTCCTTCTTTGTCCACTACCGTTACATTGATCACTGTTGCATCTTTCCCGTCGGCCAGCATGGTTGTTTTATAAGGCGTGATCACCACTTCTGCAGGTTGCCCGGTAGTTTCAATTTTAGATGTTAAACGTTTGCCTTTTTTAAAAGCCACCGCTTCTAATGTCCCCGGTTCATAATTCACTGTCCATTGCAAATGACTGTTACGTGGCATATCCTTTTTGCCCAAACTTTTTCCGTTTAAAAATAATTCCACATTGTCTGCGTTGCTGTTTACCCATACATCAACGGGCTTGCCACTTTTATCCTGCCAGCCTGCCTTTGCCCATTGCTGGTTCCAATGTGGAGAAATATGCAGCACATCTTTATCTGTCCACCAGCTTTGGTAGTAATAGTAAATATTTTTTGGAAAGCCGCACATATCCATAATACCAAAATGCGAATTGATATTCGGCCATTCAAACGGTGTGGGTTCACCACGGTAGTCAAATCCCGTCCATACAAAACCTCCCAACCAGTAATCATTATCTGCAGCAAGCTTCCACCATTTTTCTGCAGTGCTTGCCCACCACGGGAAAGTGATATCCTGGTCTGGTAAATAATTCCGGATACTATCTTTTGCATAGATACCTCTTGTAGTAAGCGTACTTCCCATTTCTGTTCCGATGATGGGTTGATCAGGATGATCTTTGTGATAAACTTCTACAAAAGATTCCCTGTAATTAAATCCACGAACAGGAATTACTTCATTCACCCCTTTAAAAACATTTGGCAGATCCGCTGCATATGTGCAGGTTCTTGTTGGATCCAGTTCTTTTTGTTTGGCAATCAATGTTTGTGCAATTCGCTTTCCGTAATCATTGGTTTGTATCCATCCTTCTTCATTGCCAATGGACCATAAAAAAACACAAGCCCTGTTCCGGTCTCTTTTTAACAAGCGTTCAAACTGGTCCATATATTCAGGCGAACTATTTAATAAACGTTGCTCATCCATCACCAGCATACCCAGGCTGTCACAGGCATCTAATAACTCTGGGGTGGGGGCATTATGACTGGTGCGGTATGCATTCACACCCATATTTTTTAACAGGCCCACCCGGTAATATTGTAAATAGTCTGGTAATGCGCTACCCAGCCCTGCATGATCCTGGTGGTTATTTACCCCATACAGTTTGATGTGTTTTCCATTTAAGAAAACACCATTCGCTTTAATATCGATACTGCGGATTCCAAAACGTAATTGTTTGCTGTCAATAATTTCCCCGCCTGATTTTATTTCTACCGCAATTCTATACAGGTATGGATCTTCCAATGACCAAAGCCTCGGATTGCTGATCTGCAAGAATTGTTTTGCAGTTTTATTTTCGTTCACAGTAAAAGACATTGATTGTTCTTTTGATGTAGCAACTGTTTTTCCATTTCTATCTTTCAGGTACGCTACAACAGAACAACCTTCAGTAATTAATGATTGATTTTCGATGGTTGTTTCTACGTTAATAGTGGTGTTGTTATTTTCAATGTTGGCCGATGCAAAAATGCCATCATTCACTATGTTTAATTGATTGAATTGATTTAGCCATACATGCCTGTAGATACCGGCGCCTTCATAAAACCAGCCTTCATACTGCGTTGCATCCACTCTTACCACCAATATATTGTCACCGGAAAAATTGATGTAGTCTGTCACATCGTAGGCGTTGCCAACATAACCACTCTTGTTATTGCCCACATAAAATCCATTAAGCCAGATGTTGGCATCCCGGAAAATTCCATCAAACTGTATTTGAAAACGCTGGACTGAGTCTTTACTGTCAACATTAAAATGTTTCCTGTACCAACCAATACTTGTTTCAGGAAATAATCCACCTACCGGTTTGTATCCATGAGACACTACATCAGCATTATCAATTTTTACAAAGGGTAATTCAACCGCCCAGTCATGGGGCAGTTCAACATTTCTCCAACTGGAGTCTTTAAATTTTTTTGAAACAGGCGTGTTGCTTTCACCGCCTGATTTAGAAAAGATAGTGGCAATGCTGTAGTTAAAATCTTTTTCAGCATTGGCGGCATGGCCAAAATGAAATTTCCATCCATTATCAAAATTGATGTGTTGTCTTGAGGTTGTTTGTGAAAGAGCAAAGGTTGGCAGCAGTAAAACAGTTGCAAATAATATTAGTGGCAGGCGGTTCAGTTGATTCATCTCTTGTAGATTTAATGCAATAAAGGTAAAGCCGTAAAGAGGAAATTCAACTACAAACAATTAAATATCCGGTTTTTCAATAACGGGTAAATATTTGTGTGATTTATGATTAACGGAACCTTGGGGAAACTTAATTGCACTAATTTAGTCCTCCCAATTATTTATACCATCAATTGAAAAAAAATGAAAAAACTGTTTTCTCTTTTTGCCGGACTGTTCATATTATGTTACCTGGCTCAGGCGCAAAATATTTTATTAAAGCATGATAATACACCTGTTGATTTTGCAAAAATAACTGCGGCCATAGTAGGTGAATCTGTAACGCTGCTCATCAAAGCGTCTGATGAAGCGATCAGTAAAATAACCGCCGCTGCCGGAAAACAGACGGTTGAGAATACGCTCTCTGCATACGATGGTTTCCAGTATGAACTGGGCGACCTGCAGTCAAAGCTGGGTTTGATCAATTCCACCTATTCAGACGACAGCATCCGCAATACAGCTTTTGAAGCAGCCGATAAGCTGCAGAATTATATCAATAATGTGTACCTGAACGAATCCTTGTATAAGGCCATTAAAAAATTTATGGCTGATAAAGGAGCTTCACTTTCTGCATCACAGCACAAATTTATTTCCGATGCCATTATTTCTTTTGAAAAGAATGGGATGAAGCTGGATACAGCCGGAAGACAACAATTAGAATCACTCAATAAAAAAATAGTGGAGCTGGGTAACCAGTTCGACAGGAATATTGCGGAGAGTAAGGACAGTCTTGAATTTACTGCAACAGCTCTGAAGGGTGTTCCATCAGAACAACTGACTGCATGGAAAAGGGGAGATGATAAATATGTAGTGTATGTTAACGGCCCCAATTATATCAACATCTCAGAGAATGCAGACAACAGCGCTACCCGGAAAGCGATCTACATGCGGTATAACAACCGGGCCTACCCCAAAAATATTGCGGTACTGGACAGCCTGTTGTATTACAGGAATATCATGGCAAAAACTTTAGGGTTCATCAGCTATGCTGCTTATTCTGTGGTGGATAAAATGTCAGCCAGCCCGGCAAATGTATGGGCATTTGAAAATGACCTGATCAAAAAACTAACACCATTGGTTACAGAAGAAGTTAACACCATGAAGGCACTGAAAAAACAACTGTTGCCCGGAGAACCCGATACTGTATACGCATGGGATTTTGCCTACTTACATAAAAAATTACTGAGCAACAAATACCAGCTGAATACAGATGAGGTAAAGGAATATTTTGAAATGAATAACACACTCAGCGGCATGTTTACGGTATATCAAAATCTGCTGGGGATAGAAATAAAAGAAACTACCCAGGTGTCTGTCTGGAACAGTAAGATAAAAACTTTTGATATCTGGAAAGACGGCGTTAAAGCAGGTAATTTTTACCTGGATCTTTTTCCAAGGCAAAATAAGTACACCCACTTTGCCTGTTTCCCTATCAATCAATACAGGAGTGCTAACGGATCAGAAGTGTTGCCGGCTGCGGCCCTCGTTTGTAATTTTCCTGAAGGAAATGCGGAGCAACCATCGCTGTTAAAACACAGTGATGTTATTACTATGTTCCATGAATTTGGCCACCTGGTGGATTGGTTGTTGTGTCATCCGGCCATTGCATCACAAAATGCATTTGCCAACAAGGGTGATTTTATAGAAGCGCCTTCGCAATTTTTAGAGAACTGGTGCTGGGAATATGATGCCTTAAAACTGTTTGCAAAAAATTATAAAACAGGAGCAACCCTGCCACTGTCTTTGTTTACCAAAATGAAACAGGCGCAGCTGGTGAATGCAGGTAGTTTTAATATGCGGCAGGTGTACCTGGGCGTTACTGATTTTACTTTTGAAGACAAATATGAGCTGATCAAAACAAAAGGTATTATGGAAGTAGCTAAAGATAATTTCAAACTGAACCAGCTACCTTTTCCTGAGGGCAGTCATTTCATTTGCAGCTTTGGGCATTTGAATGGATATGCCGCTAACTACTATGGTTACCTGTGGTCGAAAGTATATGCACAGGATATGTTCTCTGTATTTAAAAAGAATGGTGTGATGGATAAAGCAACTGGTATCCGCTACCGTAAAGGCATCCTTGAGATAGGAGCAACAGAACCAGAAATAAATATTGTAGAAAAATTTCTTGGCAGGAAATCTAACTCGGATGCGTTTTTAGAATCGTTGGGGATTAAGAAATAATGACTCCAATAGCGGACGTCTTGCGATGAGTAAAGAAATGATTTTTAAAGTAACTTTCCATACTAAAAATAAAAAAATGAAAGCAATAAAACCAGGCTCTTTTTTTATGACTGTTTCCTGTATAACGTTATTGATGATTACAGGGTGCAATTCACCGAAGCAGGAAGATGCCAACGGCTATAAAACAACACAGGTGTTTGAACCGGGTAGTGAAAGCAAGATTGCAGAAGCTTTCCTTTCGCTGAAAGACAGCAGTATGATTGAACTGAAAGCAGGCACTTATCATTTTGATAATCTCAGCCTTGCCCAGTTAAAACATATCAGTATAAAAGGCGCTGGTCCGGGTGTTACCATACTTGATTTTTCTGCCCAAACCCAGGGCGGGGAAGGCATCAGGGTGACAGATATAAAAGGTTTTACCATAGAAGGTATGACACTACAGGATTCTAAAGGCGATTTGATAAAAATAAATAACAGTGAAGATGTGGTAATTAAAAACCTTCATGCAATATGGAAAGTAGCCGATTCTACTTCTGGTGGTTATGCCATTTACCCGGTGCTGTGTAAAAATGTGCTCGTGGAAAATTGTTATGCAGAAGGCGCTTCTGATGCTGGTATTTATGTTGGACAATCCAATGGTGCGGTGGTAAGAAAATGTAAGGCTTTTAAAAATGTAGCAGGCTGCGAAATTGAAAATACTTCCAACGCTGAAGTGTATGACAATGAATTTTGGGGCAACACTGCAGGTTTTTTGATTTTTGATCTCCCGGGTCTTTCGCAGCGTGGCGGACATGTAAAAGCATACAACAATTATTTTCATGACAACAACGAAAAGAACTTTGCAAAAGCAGGAAGTTTTGGTACCATCACAGGTGTGGGTAATGCAGCTCCCGGAAGCGGAGTTGTGATTCTTGCAGCATCTGATATAGAATTATACAACAACCGTATTATTAATAATAATTCTATTTCGATAGTAATTGCATCAGGTTTTTTTGTTGATCCCAAGGCTGCCGAAAAAATCGACGATCATTACTTTCCTATTTCAAAAAACATTTCTATCCACGATAATGTGTTAGAGATGGGAAAAAGTTTTCCAGAACCTGCTTTTGCTCATCATACCGGGAAAGTAATTGTTGCTATCGAACAAAAATTGAATGCAGATGATACTGCCAGGAAAGGTGGCCGCATACCATTGATCATGTATGATGGCATATCTACTAACATACTTACAAAAGGAGCACAAGCCAATCCTGATTCTATTTGTATCAGGCAAAAAGAAATGAATTTATTTGTAAATGCAGATGCATTGAACATAGAATCAAAAAACTGGAAACCATCAATAGGTATGTCAGCTTTTATATGTAAATAATTTTGCAAATCAGCATTAAGATGAAGAAGTCATTTTTATTCGTAAGCATATTAGTTTTGTTTGCTGTAGCATTTATTATAACCGGTGAAGGCTGTAATGAAAAGAAACAAACAGCAGTGGTTCCTGTTGAATTTCAATTTAAGGATAAGCTGTCTGACTATGGTTTTTTCACGGGTTCTTTAAAAGAACTAAATCCGGCAGCAGGTATTTTTCATTACCAGCTTGCCACGCCATTGTTTACCGATTTTGCTGTAAAGGATCGTTTTATTGTATTGCCAGCAGGTAAATCCATTTTGTATAAAACGCAGGGGCCACTTGATTTTCCTGATTCGACTATCATCATTAAAAACTTTGCTTACACCAATGAAGCTCATCAAAAAGTAATGATAGAAACAAGACTGCTGGTAAAAGATCCATTTGATAAAAAATGGAAGGTGATGGATTATTTATGGAATGATGCACAGACGGATGCAGTGAAACATATTACCGGCGCAAAGCTTCCCATCAGGTTACTGAATGATGATGGCATTGCAGTGTCAACTACTTACCAGGTTCCTACTACCAATGATTGCAAACGCTGTCATATCAATAACAGTGAACTGATACCAATAGGTCCAAAAGCAAGGAACCTGAATTTTGTAATAGATGGACAGGCTGAGAATCAGCTAAAGCAATGGGCACACAATGGTTACCTCAAGGGGCTTCCAGATACAGCCACTGCACAATTACCCAACTGGAAAGACAGCAAACATTTTACGCTGGATGAACGGGCCAGGGCATACCTTGATGTAAACTGTGCACATTGCCATATAAAGGGAGGTGATGCTTTTAATACAGGTTTATTTTTGGAATATGAACAAACAAATCCTTCAGCCATTGGCATCATGAAAAGCCCGGTATCTGCAGGTGGTGGGGCAGGTGGGTTGAATTATGACATAGTGCCCGGCGATGCAGCCAATTCAGTGCTGGCTTACCGGATGAATAGTGCAGAACCCGGCACTGCTATGCCTGAACTGGCACGTACCATCATTCATAAAGAAGCGGTGCAATTGATTACAGAGTGGATCAACAAGATGCAGGTTAAATAATACCAGAACAAAAAATATTATTCCGGGAAGTTATTTCTTATCAGTACCCAGCCATATCAATGCATCTATGATCATTTTATTTTGCATGGGTGAACTGAAGGTAGAAGATAATGTCTTGTTGGTGCCGCCATCATAATCCATATCATTGTGTCCCATGTTAAAATAGATCATCCGGTATTTTGTATTGGTCCACACAACAGGGTAGTAGCCGCTGTGCCATATTTCATGTGGCTTTGGGCCATTGCCTAATGGAAAACTGCTGCTGTCAACGGATAACAATATTTTGATGTCCGGATTTTTTTTCAAATCATTTTCCCACCTGTACCACTCGTTGGGTGCAGCAGTAATGGTGGCCGGTAAATGTTTAGTGGCAGGGTGTTGATGATCTTCCACCCGAAGGATGGCTGAAGTGGGATGCCAGGTGTTGCTTGCATATTGACCGGCACCTAAAAAAGTATTATGGTACCAGTTCCAGTCCTGGTTGAAATCTGATGGGGTTAATGCGAATGCGGAAAAATGAAATCCCATCCATGCTCCGCCCTTTTCCATATACTGCTGAAATGCCAGTCGTTGCGGAAGTGAATCGGGCCGGGTATCTAAAAAGATTACCACCTGGTATTGAGAAAGAAAGGCGGTGTTCAGGTTGTTCCAGTTGTTGGTGGAGTCGTACGTAAAATGATGTTGTTTTCCCATTTCCACAAACCATTTATTTGCTTCATGAACAAAACTGATATGAGCCAGATCACTTTTGGCAGTATAAAATGCAATCACCTTAAATGGAGCAGGTGATTCTTGTGCAGATGACACGGTTGTGCAAAAGCAAAATACACACCATGCTGCTATGTGTGCCAATACGGTTTTGATTCTATTCATAATCTAATTAAAAGCTACTGTTGTAAAATGGTAAGGTTACCCAATATACTAAACTTCGTATTTGCAGGAATGATTAAGTTAGTACCTGAAGTAATTGTTTGAGGAACATTCAAAATGCATTCACCACCCGGAGCAGGATTAATAGTAATGGTTGCTTCTTTATCCAAAACAGCAGGCGGGATTAATTTGTTTGTCCAGTTGTCAGCATTGTTCCAGTTGCCATTGCCGGTAAAAGTGTAATTACATTTATAACCGAGACTGTCTATTTTACCCCATAACAAATCGTCAAAAGGAGAGAAGGCTAACGCCACACCATAAGCGCTTTCACCTGTTCTTATCACCACTAAATTCTGGCTGGGCACCACATAAATTTTCTGATCATTTTTGCCCAGTGCTGCAAACATATCTGCAGGAGCTTTTGGTACCAGGCTGCCGTTAAAAACAAATTGCAGCCCCGGTGACATAAAAGAACTTTTACCATTCAGCCACCACAAATATCCATAAGCCTGGTTGTATGGTTGCGATGTATTCGTCATAGCATTCCAATAGTTGGTGTCATGAATCAATGTATCATTTGACCACACGCCTTTATTCAGCGCCAGCAAACCAAACCTCGCCATCGATCTTGTTTTACTAAAATATACTCCATTCACCCATAAACCTGTCATGCCAATTTTATTGTTGATATTGCTATTGGTAAAGGCATTGATGGTTTGTCCGCTTGCAGCACTTAATACACCTGCCAGTTGCTGGTAAGCGCCGGTGTGATAGGCCCAGCGCTGGCTGGTATCCGTTAGGTATTGCAGGCAGCTGACATCTGTACTCTCATTATCACAGGGAGGTGCAGGCTTGTCATCAAAACCACTTGTCATGGTGAGTAAATGACGCAGGGTGATTGCACTTTCTTTTGCAACAGGCGCCGAAGACCAGCCGCTGCCTAAATAATTAGAAACAGGATTATTGATATTGATGATCCTTTTTTCCTGTGCAATACCTGTTAGTGTGCCCAATAAACTTTTGCCTGCAGATGCCCAGTAATGAATAGAGTCCACTGTGTAGTTGCCAAAATATTTTTCCAGAACGATCTTGCCATCTTTTAAAACCATGAAAGCAGCTGTATGCGTTTGTTCCAAATAACTATACAATGAATCAATTGCAGGCTGGCACCAGCCTAATGAGGCAGGAGACATCGTATCCCAGGTATTACCAACTAATGGAGGGAAATATAATGATTGAGATTGTGTTTCAATAACAATAAAAAATAAAATCAGTGTAAACAATTTTTTCATTCTGAAAGATGTTAGTTTTGAATTGTTAGACTTTGCAATGGTAAATAGTTTAATTGAAATATTTCATAAATAAACTTACCCGGTTTATAAGAATATTTAAGCTGATTATATTCTTTGTATTTAGGTGAATCGTTAAAATCACTAACTTTCATGCCTTAGTCTAAAAGAAAATAATTTTCAATTCAATTGCTTCCTGGAATAACCAAAATAATTCGCAACATGAAATCAAATCTATCCTTTACCATCTGTGTGCTGTTCTTATCATCTTTTTTTATTTCCTGCCAAAAAGAAATTGTAGTGGATGATCTCCCCGGTGCCGTTTCATTAAAACTAAAAACCTATATTGAAGATGCCCGGAATACGCCCTATAATTCAATTGACACTTTCAATGTGACTTATGATTCCCAGGACAGGATACTTTCCCTGGTATCCAATTCATCAGGGGGTAAATTTTTGTATGAATACAATATGGGTAATTATGCTTTGGAGATAAAAGACCATGACCATGTTATCATCCGGGATGTTTCTTATATCAATGGTGCCGGTTTAGTAGACAGTACTTTCCAGGTAAATGATACACAAGACTCTTCGACCAGCAAGCTGATTTATAATTTAAATAAACAGGTGATTGAAGAAAGATCATACATTTATTCGTTGGTGAGTGGCGCTACCCTGGATGGAATTAGTTATTACACTTATGATGCAAATGGTAATGCAACTACCTATGTTGAAAAAACTGCATCAGGAGAAATGATATCGACTACTACTTACACTTATAATAATATTTTAAACACCGTGTTTTTGACTCCTTCTTATCACCCGTTGCCTTTTAAGAATTTGCCCATCACCAAAAGTGTTTATTTCCCGGGATCCGGGTCTGAAACTTCTACTACAGAGTATACACTTGATAGCAGTAACAGGGTGATAATGGAAAAAGAAACAGTTGCCGGTGGAGTTTTTGTTATAAAACGGTATGAATATTATTGAGTGAATTCCTTTGTATTGTTAAATGCAGTAAAATTGCTGGCAACTAATAGGATTCATTTTCATTGGGAAAATCTTTATCCTTTACATCAGTTATGTATTGTTTAATGGCGCCGGTTATCTGCTCATCTAAATTGAGGTACCTGCGTAAAAATCTTGGTTTAAATTCTGTATTAATACCAAGCATGTCGTGCATTACCAACACCTGGCCATCGCAATGTCCACCAGCACCAATACCGATGGTGGGTATATGAAGGCTTTCGCTTACCTCTTTGGCCAGCGTTGCAGGGATTTTTTCCAGCACAATGGCAAAGCACCCTGCTTCCTGCAGCAGCAATGCATCTTTTCTTAATTTTTCTGCTTCAGTCTCTTCTGTAGCCCTTACCACATAAGTACCAAATTTATTGATGGACTGTGGAGTTAATCCGAGATGTCCCATCACCGGGATACCTGCGCTAACGATCTTTTTTACAGAGTCGAGTACTTCTTCGCCACCTTCTAATTTTACGGTGTGTCCGCCACTTTCTTTCATGATACGAATGGCTGAAGCCAGTGCGATATCTGAATTAGATTGATAATAACCAAATGGGATATCCACTACTATCAATGATCTTTCTCTTGCTCTTACTACACTTTGTGCATGGTAGATCATTTGATCTAATGTGATGGGCAGGGTAGTAGTGTGGCCTGCCATTACATTGCTGGCACTGTCGCCAACAAGAATGATATCAATGCCTGCGGCATCAAAAAGTTTAGCAAAAGAAAAATCATATGCGGTGATCATGGAGATCTTTTCTCCGGCCGCTTTCATTTTTTGGATAGTATTGGTGGTAACTTTTTTATATTCTTTTTCGGGAGCCATAGCAATGGTTTTTGATGGTGAAAGCGAAGGGAGTAATGGTCCTGCATTAGAATAAAACAATACCCGAAAAAATAATCGCCGTTGTAAATGTAGAAAAGATTTTTAATTACAAAGAAAAACAATAATAAAAGTACATCAACCTTCAACTATGAACTATCAATTACTTCACCTCTTCCCATAAATGCCTGATCAATCCATCTGCCAAACCGATCTTTGGAACGTATATTTCTTCTGCTCCGGCCCAACGCATGGTATTGATGTAAATGAGAATGGCAGGAACAATTACATCAGCCCTGTCTTCACGTAAGCCGTATTTTACTATTCTGTCTGCAAGCGTAACACTGCTCAGTTCTTTATAATAATCTCTCAGGAGTTCCAGGCTTAATGGTTTGCCATCTTTTTTCTTGCTCATGGAAAAAACCTTGTTGATATTACCGCCACTACCTATCGCCACCACTAATTTATGTCCCTTGGTAACCGCACGAATAGTTTCTTTCATTTCATCCCATTCCTTTTCTGTCACCATATTTTTCAATAAACGAATGGTGCCGATATTGAATGATTTTTTATAGATCAAAATGTTGCTGCTGAAGAAAGATAATTCGGTGCTGCCGCCGCCCACATCAATGTACAGGTAGCTGTGGTCTTTATCCATGCTTTCTGCAATGTGGTTTTCGTAAATGAGGCCAGCTTCATAATCACCGCTGATGATCTCTATCGGGATCTCTGTTTCCAATCTTACTTTACGAATGATGTCTGAAGAATTTTTGGCATCCCTCATGGCACTGGTGGCACAGGCTTTTATATGGCTCACTTCGTAAGCATTGCACAGGTGTTTGAATGCTTTCATAGTTTGCAGCATCATGCCCAGCCTTGGCTTGGAAATGATGCCCTGTTCAAATACATCAAAGCCCAGGCGAAGCGGCACTCTTACCAGGTTCATTTTATTAAACACAGTGCTGCCATTTGCATCCTGCACTACTTCGGTTATTAAAAGCCTTGCTGCGTTACTGCCGATATCTATTGCTGCTAATCTCAAATTGTGAATAGTGAATGGTGAATGGTGAATGATCGAAATGTGAATTATATTTTTAACTCACCAGACCAACACTGAACAAAGATAGGTGTGTAAAGAACTTAGTTTGAAAAGAAATAACGGCAGTAATTTTATGTGGATAATTTGCGGAATAAGTAATTGTAAGTTTCCACCTGCGACCGGATCTTTTTTGTATTGCGTGGGTTGATATACTGGTTATCTAATTCGTTGTCTAACTTACGGGCTTTGATATTATCTGATAACTGGATCTGCAGCATATCTTTCAGCTCCTGCTGAATTTCTTTTTCAAAAATGGGGCAGGCAGCTTCAATCCGGTGGTCCAAATTTCTCACCATCCAGTCGGCAGAAGAGATATAAGTTTTCTCCTTGCCGCCATTGTGAAAGATGAGTACCCGTGCATGTTCCAGGTATTCATCCACAATGCTGATGGCCTGCACTGGTATTTTAAATTTCTTGTTCTCCGTACGCATGCAAAAGATGCCCCTGATTACCATCTTGATCTCCACGCCAGCCCTTGCTGCTTCATCTAATTTACTAATCAGTATCTCGTCACTGAGCGAATTCATTTTTAAAATGACAGAAGCTGGTTTGCCTGCTTTGGCAGTTTTGATCTCTTTATCTATTAAAACGATCAGTTGCTTTCGCATAAATACAGGACTAGGTAATAATGTTTTGCAGGCTTTTAAAAAGTGTTCTCTTGTTTTGGGTTGCTCCAGGTAGTGAAATATCCTGTTTACGTCGGCCATAATATTCCTGTCTGAAGTAAGCAGGCAGTGATCGCCGTAAATTTTTGCAGTACTTTCATTCAGGTTGCCGGTGCTCACAAATCCGTAGTGGGTGGTTTGCTTGTTTACCACTTTTTTTATCATACAAAGTTTGGCATGCACCTTCATATTGGGTACGCCAATTAATACTTTTACGCCAGCTTCTTCTAATTCTTCCTTCCACTCTAAATTATTTTCTTCATCAAATCTTGCCCTCAGTTCAATCATGGCAGTTACCTGTTTGCCGTTGCGTACCGCATTGGTAAGCGCATTAATAATTTTAGATCGATTGGCTAACCGGTAGCAGGTAACTTTAATATGTGTTACTTCAGGATCGATAGCCGCTTCTCTCAACAGATCGATTACACTGTCAAAAGAATGATAAGGAAAATTCAGCAGTACATCTTTCTTCAGTACCACATCTGTTACCCTGGTAAAGTTTTGCAGCAGGGGATGAACAAAAGGTTTTTTCCTGGTGGTTTTTTGAGAAAAAACAGATTCTGGAAAATTGATAAAATCTTTAAAGTTGTGAATGCGGCCGCCTGCTATCAGGTTATCTTTTTGTGATAGTCCCAGTCTTTTTACAAGGTAGGTTAGCAGGGATGGTTCAATATCCTTATCAAAAATAAAACGAACGGGCTTGCCTTTTTTTCTGTTCTTTAATCCCTTCTCAATTTTTTGTATTAATGAAGTGGAGATATCATTATCGATATCAATTTCTGCATCCCTGGTTACTTTAATAATGTGAGATGAAAAAGTATCGTACTCAAAAAAAGAAAAAATATGCGGCAGGCAATACCGGATAATATCTTCCAGCAGGATGATGTGTTTTTCATTTTGCCGGGAAGGCAGAATAATAAATCTTGGCAACCGCCTGGCTGGTATGGATACCAGTGCAAATCGCCTGGGTATGCTTTTGTCTTTTTTTGAAAGCGTACAGGCAAGGTAAATGGATTTGTCGTTGAGGGTGGGGAAGGCCTGTATGCTTTCGATCATCAGCGGCACCATGTTGCTGCGTACCTCTTCATTAAAATAATCCAGTACAAATTTTTTCTGTGTGCGGTTGAGCTGGGTATCATTGATGAGATGGATCTTTTGTTTTTTCAGTCCCCTTAGTATCTCGTTCCAGATGCGGTCGAATTCTTTTTGATGTTCTAATACTTTATCCTGTATCTCTTCCAGTATCATGCCGGGAGATTGCTCCAGGTGCATGTTGGCCTTCTGGCCCATTTCAATCATCCTCTTTAATGCAGCCACCCTTACCCGGAAAAATTCATCAAGGTTATTGGAGAAGATGCCCAGGAATTTGATCCTTTCTTTTAATGGCACTGTTTCATCTGCAGCTTCCTGCAAAACCCTGTAGTTAAAAGACAACCAGCTGATATCCCTTGCTATTAATTGTTGATTTTTTATAAGGCTCATTACAATATTCCCTTTTGTTAAACACCGCCAGGTAAAAACTATTTTAAAGGGGGAATTGTTTTACCGGTGCCTGTGATATGATTTTTTAAAAGTAATGAATTTGAATATTCGGCGATATTAAATTTTTGATTTAATCAACTAAACTGACTTTTTATTTTGGTAATTATTATATTGCCACCAATTAAAATTAAAAGTAATACCCCATGCAGTTAGCAAAGGATGATGGAATAAATGCTTTAAATATTGGATTGATGCTGGTGAGTTGTATGGCAGCTTTTATAATGCCTTTTGAGGTATTCTTATTTGTTTATGCTGTGCTGGGGCCGCTTCATTATCTTACAGAGATCAGCTGGCTACACGACAGGCAGTATTTTACCAAAGGGAAATATGATAACATTGTTCTTTGGCTTATTGGGGCTTTGATCGTTATAGAAAGTGCAGCTATTAAAAATCAATGGAACTGGCCCTTTGAAAATGACTTTAGTAATAAGATCATCTTTGTGGCACTGGCCGGTTCTTTATTAATGGTATTTGTAAAGAATGTTTTGATTAAGGTGATTGGGTTGATGGTTGTATTATTGATATCCAACGTAATTTTTCATCCTGATAAACGGAATGGTTTTGTTTTTTTTATAGGAGCACTGCTGCCAACATTGATTCATGTATACGTTTTTACCGGCCTGTTTATTTTGTTTGGTGCTTTAAAGAGCCGGAGCAGGAGTGGATTGTTTTCATTTGCAGTTTTTATTGTATGCCCTTTTTTATTGTTCCTGTTATTCCGGGATGAAACTTTTGTAGCAGTTACGCAATATGGTAAAGACGCTTTGCAAGCCGGAGGCGAGGGCTTCTTCGGTATTAATGTTGCTGTTTTGCAGGAAATATTTGGAGTGCAATTTCCCCCATTGAAAGATGCTCCCAGCAACATGATGATGTATGATAACGGAACACCTGAATTGGGTTTCAGCAATACAGCCAACCTGGTGTTTCATTCTCAAACCGGAATATTGCTGATGCGTTTTATCGCTTTTGCTTACACCTATCATTACCTCAACTGGTTCAGTAAAACGGAGATCATCCGCTGGCACAAAGTGCTTAAAGCAAGATTTATTGCAGTGATTATTTTATGGGTTGTGTCGCTGATACTGTATGGTTACAATTACGATGTGGGGCTCAGGTGGCTGTACTTCCTCAGCTTCTGCCATGTATTGCTGGAGTTTCCGCTTAATATGGTTTCTATTGCCGGCATCGGTAAAGAACTGAGAAACATCACCAGGGCCGGTTTCAGGTCAAAACTGGCTGTAGCAAAATAATTAAAATGCAGAAATTCAGACTGGGGATGAAGTGGTGCTTTTTTCTAACTTAATTTTTTCTTTATTAAAATAGGGCAGCAGTAATAAAGAAATGAAACCAACCAGGAGAATAATTACAGATTGAGCGATCCATTGCAATGTACCATTGGCATATCCCAATCCTTCATCAATATTGTACAATAACATTACCTGCATGATAAACCGGGGATAAGTTCCAATGCCCCCGGGAGTGATGATCATCCCAATACTGGCAAATGCCAATACCGGGAACACTGCTGCAAATGGTAAATGGTCTGTTCCTTTGGTGGCAAAAAAACCTAAATAGGTTCCTCCGATATAACAGCTCCAGATAAATACAGTATGAAAAATAAACGTCCATTTGTTTTGTAAGTTTTTGATGCTGCTGATGCCCGTACTTACTCCAGTAAACACCTGTTTTATTCTTTTTATTATGATGTATTGACTAAATAACCTGAAGAGATATTTAAAAATAAAATAGATAACAGCTATAGAACCAATGATGATTGAAAATTTTAGCAGGATCGCTTTGGTTCCACCTGAAAAGAAATTCTCTTTCAACGTGGTGCTGGCAAATTCACCAATAATATCAGCTTCTAATACCAGTGCAATAATAAAAATAGTAGCCAGGCAAATAACGTCCATTACCCTTTCTATTAAAATAGTTCCCACTAATTTATCTGCAGGCACTTTTTCATATTTGCTGAGGATGGTACATTTTAATACCTCACCTAAACGGGGGATAGCCAGGTTGGCCAGATAGCCCACCATTACAGCAAAAAACGTATTCAATAACCTGGGATTATATCCCATCGGTTTCATCAATATCTTCCAGCGCATGGCTCTGCTAATATGGCTGGCAGTAATAATAAAAAATACTGGTACAAATAAAATATACCGGGCTGATTTTAATGCGTCTTTACAATCTGCCCAATTTTTATCATCCATTTTATGGATGCTCCACCATACCAAAAAAATACCGAGACCAAGGAACAAACAATATTTTAATGCGGAAAATAATTTTCTTTTCATACCGGTTTGTAAAATACGAACTAAAATTACAATAACAGGCGCTTTGGTATTATGGTTCAATTAAATCAGCTGCAGTAGGATAATATTACGGCAGGATAATTATAACAGCAGGTTGTCGATCAGTCGTACTTCTCCAATAAATGCGGCGGTTAATGCCACCAATGGGGTGGTACCGTCCCAGTCATCTGTTAAACTGAGGGTGGCTGCATCAGCTATTTCCACATAGTCAACGCTGAAGTGTTGAGCTGTTAATGCGGCAGTAGCTTTTTGTTTTAATGCTTTTAAATTGCCTGGTTCAATTTCTTTTTTTATCAGCTGCAGGGTTTGGTAGATGAGTGGTGCCTTAACCCGGTTAGCTTCGGTCAGCCTTATATTCCTGCTGCTCATAGCCAGTCCATCCGGTTCCCTTTGCGTGGGTGCCATCACAATAGTTGTATGGATCGCCATCAGTTCAGCCAGTTTTTTTATCACCATACATTGCTGGTAGTCTTTTTGGCCAAGCAACAGTTTGTTGGGGTGTACAATGGATAATAATTTTTCCACCACCAGGCACACTCCCTGGAAATGACCGGGCCGGTAAGCTCCATCCAGTACTGTTTCTAAATATCCAAGTTCATACTTCTTTGGGTGTTGCATACCCCGGGGATACATTTCTGCAACAGAAGGAAGAAACAGTACATCACAACCAGCTTTTTCCAGCAGGTAAATATCCTTGTCTAATGTAATGGGATACTTTTCAAAATCCTTTGGATCGTTAAACTGGGCGGGGTTTACAAAGATGCTGCTAACGGTAATATCAGCTTCTTTTTTTGATTGCTGAATCAGTGATATATGCCCCTGGTGAAGTGCTCCCATAGTTGGGGCAAATCCTGTCACAAGTCCATTTTGTTGCTGCCTTTGAAGGTAGGGGTCAATGTCTTTGATATATTTAAAGATAATCATGTCAGTAGTGATTTAGGGATGAAATGCAGTTGTATAGTCATTTACAGAAAAATTATTGTACTTTTGCACACCCAAAGAAAATCCAGGCGCATCAATTAACCAAAAGGAAAATGTCAACAAAGAAAAGAATTTTATTTATTGCCAACGAGATGTCACCGTACGTTGAGCTAACAGAATTTGCGGACACCATTAACAGGCTGGCAGTAAAAGCCAATGATTCTGGAATGGAAGTAAGGTGTATTATGCCCCGCTTTGGTGTGATCAATGAAAGACGGCACAAATTGCATGAAGTAGTCCGCCTGTCTGGTATCAATGTATCCATTGATGGAGATGATTATCCTTTAATGATCAAGGTGGCGTCTCTTCCCAATGCAAGGTTGCAGGTATACTTCCTGGATAATGAAGATTTTTTTAAACGTAAAACCGTTTTTCACGAAGAGAATGATAAATGGCACGACGATAACGGTATCCGTACGGCGCTGTTTTGCAAAGGTGCACTGGAAACGGTTAAAAAATTTGGCTGGCCTCCGGACATTATTCATTGCAGTGGCTGGATGACAGGTTTGATACCGATGTTTATTAAAGCGGCTTATAAAAAAGAACCCGTATTTAATAATTGTAAAGTAGTATACACCATTGGTCAAAATACTTTTAAAGAAAAGCTGGGTGCTGATTTTTTAAAGCTGATCACCATCAATGATAATGTTACCAAGAAAGAGCTGGAGTTTTTTAAGGATGCCAACAATGTGGCCATGTTCAGGGGCGGAGCCGCTTTTGCTGATGCAGTAACGTTTGGTGCTGAAAAGATCGATAAAAAATTAATGGATGAATTCAGTAAAGTAAAGGGTAAGAAAACCCTGCCATTTAATGCAGAAAGTGATTTAACAGACTATTTACAATTATATGCCGACCTTGCCAAGTAATCAAAATTAACACCCATTTACAACGTAATTTAAATTGATTCTGTGCTTAGAAATTTTCCTGGATTATATACCTGCGTCATTCTTTTTTTATTTATCACCGCTATAGGCTGTACCAAAATTGATTCAACCACGCTTGGAAGCGACCTGATTCCTGCTGTAGACAATGTGACCACATTTGCTGACACCCTTGATATCAATGGTATGCAAGGTACATTCGATGAATCTGCGACCAGGGTAGCTATCGGGGATATGCATGCGCTGGGCGCCATTACCAATGATCCGGTGTTTGGTAAAACCCAGGCTGAGATTTTTCTTGAAATGAAACCTACCTTTTATCCTTATTACTTTGGTAGTGCCGGTGATTTGATAGATAATAATGTGAATGATTCTACTGGTTTTGATTCTGTAGTTTTATGCCTTTCAGTTAAATCATATTATGGGGATACCAATAAACTTCAGAAGTTCCAGGTATACACTATTAAAAATTCAAATACTGATTTTGCCGATAGCACTTATTTACTTAACTACCGGCCAGATGCTGGAGAATATGGGCCAAGAATAGATAGTGGTATTACCGATGTATATCCAACAAAACTGGGAGATACAGTTCATTATCCCGGCAGTGCCGCACTTACTGTCACCAACCAAATAAGAATTAAGTTAAGGAAAGATTTCCTGGATGCATTGGTTGCAAACAGGGATACTACAGCTGCAGGGAATGGAGTATACAAGAACGATGCAAATTTCAGATCTTTTCTAAAAGGCTTTGCAATTGTACCTGATCCATCTACCGATCCGCAGGGCTTATATTATGTGAGCATTATAGATGCAACTACCCGTTTGGAAATACATTACAGGAAGAAGAGTAGTTCAGGGGTGGTGGATACATCGTTCTCCTCATTTTATTTTTTTCCAAATTTGGATACTGTTATATCAAGGTCACCACATGCTAATTACCTGCAAAGGGACTCTGCAGGTACTGAATTAGTATCTCGCCAGCCAGATGCATTGTATATATTATCTTCTCCGGGTACATACGCTAAACTCAGAATACCCGCTTTAGATACTTTCCCTAACAGCATTATTCACCGGGCAGAAATTATATTGGAGCAGGTGCCTTCTTCCAATCCTGCTACTGCAGCAATAGATAAAGTGCTGATACCACCAGCATATATGTATCTTGATCTGATTGATGCAGCTTCCACCCTACATCCATTCAAGACGGTTTACTACGATCTTAGCAGAATAAATACTTACGATCCTGATAATAGTACCTATTTCTTTCCGACGCAGGGAATTAATTATGATTATTTTGGCGGATATCTCAGGTCAAAAACCGGCCCGTCTGGCGATCCGCTTTACTACTATACTTTTAATGTATCCAGGCATGTGCAAAATTTAATTACTAAAGATGGAACTAACTACCCATTCAGGCTGTATGCTCCTAATGAACTGAACTATTACGACAAGAAGATCGCATTCGGTAATAACCGTGCTGCCGGACGTATAAAAATTGGAAATGGGAATAACCCGGGATACAGATTGCGAATGCGGATTCTGTATTCCAAAATATAATTTGTCAAAGTGCTTTCATTCATACGGAAGCACTTTGTTATTTACTTTCACACTTATATCTTTGCACCTCAAAAATTAAATATTACATGCCTTATTTATTTACATCTGAGTCCGTAAGTGAAGGACACCCCGATAAAGTGGCTGACCAGATCAGCGATGCTTTAATAGATAACTTTTTAGCTTTTGATGCTAACAGTAAAGTTGCTTGTGAAACACTGGTTACTACCGGTCAGGTGGTGCTGGCAGGAGAAGTAAAAAGCAAAGCGTATTTGGATGTGCAGGAAATTGCCCGTGGTGTGATCCGTAAAATCGGTTACACTAAAAGCGAGTACATGTTTGAAGCTAACTCATGCGGTATCATCTCTGCCATTCATGAGCAGTCTGCAGATATTAACCAGGGTGTCGACAGGAAGAAGAAAGAAGAACAGGGCGCTGGCGACCAAGGTATGATGTTTGGTTATGCTACCAACGAAACAGATGATTATATGCCATTGGCACTTGACCTGGCTCATAAAATTCTGATTGAGCTGGCCGTTTTAAGAAGAGAAAATAAGCAGGTGAAATATCTCCGCCCGGATGCTAAAAGCCAGGTAACGTTGGAATACGATGATAACAACCAGCCGGTAAGAATTGATGCCATTGTGGTATCTACTCAGCATGATGATTTTGATACAGAAGCAAAAATGCTGGCCAAGATAAAAGAAGATATTGTAAATATTTTGATACCACGGGTAAAAGCGAAATATAAAAAGTACGCCAAGTTATTCAACAACGAAATTAAATACCACATCAACCCAACCGGTAAGTTTGTAATTGGTGGTCCTCACGGTGATACTGGTTTAACAGGCCGCAAGATCATCGTAGATACTTATGGTGGTAAAGGTGCTCATGGTGGTGGTGCTTTTAGTGGTAAAGATCCAAGCAAGGTTGACCGCAGCGCTGCATATGCAACCCGCCACATTGCTAAAAATTTAGTGGCAGCCGGTATTGCCAGCGAAGTATTGGTGCAGGTTTCTTATGCTATTGGGGTGGCTCAGCCAACTTCTATCAACGTAAATACTTACGGTACTGCCAAGGTTGATTTGACCGATGGACAAATCGGTAAAATAATCGAAGGCCTTTTTGATATGCGTCCTTACTTTATCGAAAAACGTTTGAAATTACGTACACCCATCTACAGCGAAACTGCTGCTTACGGTCACATGGGCCGCAAAAATGAAGTGGTTACAAAAGAATTTAAAGATCCATATGGTAAAGTGAAAAAAGTAAAAGTTGAGTTGTTTACCTGGGAAAAACTGGACTATGTTTCAAAAGTAAAAAAAGCTTTTGGAGTAAAATAGCCCCTAAATCCCCCTGAAGGGGACTTGGAAAACCATAAGTTGCAAACAGCTTATGGTTTTTTATTTGCCACCATTCCCTAAAGGGGAGTCATTTATGTTAAATTTGCAGTATGAAAAATTTCAGGAATCAGCAACAGCGGCCAAAAAAGAATACACTCGTAGTGGGAAGAGAAGCTGTGATCAACGCTTTACAAACTGGTAAACAGTTGGACAGGATTTATATGCAGGCAACTGTGCATGGTGAAGTGATCGATACTATCAAAAAATTAGCAGCAGAATATTTAATCCCGGTCAATAAAGTGCCGGTTGAAAAACTGAACAGTTTAAATGTAAGCAATCACGAAGGTGTGGTAGCTACTATCAGCAAAGTTCAATACCAAAACCTGCAGGATGTGATCTCCTTTGTGGTGGAAAAAGGAGAAGTACCCTTGTTTTTAATCTTGGATGGCGTTACAGATGTAAGGAATATTGGAGCCATTGCCAGGAGTGCTTATTGCTTTGGTGTGCATGCCATCATTATTCCTGAAAAAGGAGTAGGAGCATTGAATGAAGATGCGATCTTAACGTCTGCTGGTGCATTGGAAAAGATGGCGGTGTGCAGGGTAAGCAGCCTGATGAAAGCAATTGATGAACTACACCTAAACGGCATCAAAGTTTTCGCCAGTGAAATGACTGCACCTAAAAAAATATATGAGTTGAATTTTACAGAACCTTGTGCTATTGTACTGGGAGGAGAGGAGCATGGTATTTATCCTGCGGTGATGAAAATATGTGATGAACAATTTCAAATACCAATGACGGGAGATTTTGAATCATTGAATGTGTCTGTTGCCAATGGTGTTATTTTGTATGAAGTAATGAAGCAAAGAATCACTGATACATTATAAGATAAAGGAAGAGAATTATTTTTCAGTTATCAGACAATGCATTCAGAACCTTCATTGCTTTATCTGCGTCTTCCTTACTCACAAAAATATGGTCGTGATAATAGGCAGCCACCACATTACAACTGATACCACTATCCGCTAGTGCGTTTGAAAACGCAGCGGTCAATCCAACAGCAGCTAAAGAAGAATGTACCGTTAATGTGATCCATGCTGCAACATAGCTGTAAGTTAATTGCAGTTCATCAGCCAGTGATTTTTTTATGATGATGGTACATGCTTCCGCTTCTTTAAAGATGCTGATCACTTTTTCTATATCAATGCTGATTAAGTTGTCAACAGTACAAAAAACATAATCTCCCTCATTCAATTGAGGTATCATGTTTTTGATCAGCGTTTGCAGGTTTGTTTCTCCACTCATATTATCATTTTAAAATTTCATCTGAATAAAAAAATCAGGCCAGGTTAATCAAAGCGCAAGTTAGTTTTACCAGCAGAAAAAAAATAGGCCCCTCTCAAAATCATTTACCTCCAATTAGATTAAATTTGACAATACTATTTATCTAAGCATATTTTATTCTCACTCAAAATAACAGCATCACATGAAAAAAAATGCAACAATGCTTCTCAGCTTTTCGCTGATGGCTGCTACTTCATTTGCACAAAGCAATGCGATAGCGGGATTCAGCAAAGCGAATGCTGAGGTACAGTCGGCAACAGAAAAAAAGTTCGATGCCAACCTTAGTGCAAAAAATGTTGACCAGTTTATTAAAGACTTGTCCGCAGTACCACATCATGTAGCTTCTCCCGGTGGTGATGCCACTACTAAATACATTGCCGATAAATTTAAAAGCTGGGGATATGATACCGAAGTGGAAACTTTTTATGTGCTGTTTCCAACACCTGTTACAAGAGAGTTATCCATGTCCGGTTCCAAAAATTTTAAAGCATCTTTAAAAGAACCGATGTTAAAAGAAGATGCTACATCCGGGCAAGCAGGCCAATTACCAGTGTACAATTGCTGGAGTGCTGATGGTGATGTAACGGCCGAACTGGTATTTGTAAACTATGGTGTGCCGGCGGATTATGAAATGCTGGAAAGAATGGGCATTGATGTAAAAGGAAAAATTGTGATTGCAAAATATGGCCGCAGCTGGCGGGGTATCAAACCAAAAGTGGCACAGGAGCATGGAGCCATTGGCTGCATCATTTACAGTGATCCCAAAGAAGATGGTTACTACCAGGGAGATGTTTATCCCAAAGGGCCATTCCGGCCCGAACTGGGTGCACAACGGGGTTCAGTGGAAGATATGCCAATCTATCCTGGTGACCCATTAACACCTGGCGTGGGTGCCACCAAAGATGCCAAACGTTTAGACAGGAAAGATGCCACCAACTTATTAAAGATCCCGGTTATCCCTATCAGTTATGCAGATGCATTGCCTTTACTGCAAAGCCTGGAAGGACAAGTGGTGCCGGAAGGCTGGAGAGGTGCATTACCTATTACTTATCACGTGGGACCAAGTATTAGTAAAGTGCATTTAAAATTATCATTCGACTGGCAGATAAGGCCCATCCATAATATCATTGCAAAAATGAAAGGAAGCGAATTACCCGACCAGTGGGTGATCAGGGGAAACCACCATGATGCATGGGTAAATGGTGCAGGCGACCCTGTTAGTGGTTTGGCAGCCATGATGGAAGAAGCCAGGTCATTGGGTGAAATGGCAAAGACCGGATACAAACCAAAACGCACCATTGTGTATTGTGCCTGGGATGGCGAAGAACCGGGCTTGCTTGGTTCCACTGAATGGGTGGAATTTCATGCGGATGAACTGCAGCAGAAAGCCGTATTATATATCAACTCTGATGGAAACGGAAGAGGCTATTTATATGCAGGTGGTTCACAGGCACTGGAACCAGCCTTTACTGAGATCGTAAAAGATGTGAAAGATCCGCAGGCCAATGTAAGTGTTTTTGAAAGAAGAAAGTCTGTAGATATTGTAGAAGCAGGATCAGCACAAAGAAGGAAAGAGTTAATTGGTAAAACAACTTATGAACTGGAAGCATTAGGCTCAGGCTCAGATTTTTCTCCGTTTGCACAGCACATTGGTATTCCATCTATGAACCTTGGTTTTGGCGGTGAAGATGATGACGGTCAGTATCATTCCATTTATGATTCTTACGACCTGTACAAACGTTTTAAAGATCCCACTTTCGAGTATGGTGTGGTGTTAGCAAAAGTGGCCGGCAGAACAACGCTTCGTTTTGCTAACGCAGAGGCTTTGCCTTTTGATTTCCGCAACCTGCAAAAGACAATCAGTAAATATGTTACAGAAGTGATTACGTTGTCAAATGAAATGAGAGAGAACACTGCAGTGGAAAATCAATTGATCAAAGAAAAACATTACAGCATCTCTAATAACATTACTGCATCCCTGCTGCCACCAACTGCAAAAGCTGAAGTACCGTTCTTAAATTTTGGTTCGTTGCAAAATGCTGTAGGGGCATTGGAAAAAGCCACCAACACTTTAAATGATGCCATAACCAAAGCAGATATTCCTGCAGCAAAAAAAGAAGCACTGAATCAGAAATTATACAAAGCAGAACAAACATTGCTCACTAAAGAAGGGCTTCCACGCCGTGGCTGGTACAGGCATGCCATTTATGCACCCGGCTTTTATACAGGGTACGGTGTAAAAACTTTGCCAGGTATCAGGGAAGCAATTGAGCAACGTGATTTTAAAGAAGCACAGGAGCAAATTGAAGTGGCTGCAGGAGCCATCAACCAACTAACAGCTTATTTAAATGATGCAGTAAAGTGATTGTAATCGTTTATAAAGAGCCGGGATAATTAATTAAATGCGGCTTTTAATATTGTAAGCGCAAGTTTATTTGTACACTAGCCCGAAGGGCTAAAATATCAATAGCCCCGGATGCAATCCGGGGCTATTATAAAAATGTACCAACCCTGAAAGGGTTGAATAATATTAGCAAAAATGTTCCATGCTCTATATCATTTTCATTGTACCCCAATTACAATCACCTGAAAACACTCACCCAGTTATTGATAGCAAAGATCACTAAGAAGACAACACCCGTAGCAATTGCAGCAGGTGAATAAATAAAAGCCAAAGAAATTGTTATTAATGCCAGCCCAACCAGTATCAACGAAATCTTATTCTGTGTACCATATCCATTAAATGACAAAGGGTATTGCAATTTCCCAAGCGGCAGCGCCACAGCACAAAATGCAAAGCCAGCAATCATCAAACCAGTAAACAATTCATCCTGCCCTTTAGGCAATGCCATTGCTACAATAAATAAAATACATCCAGCAATCAATGAACTAACTACGGTGATGGCCGTGTATTTTTCTGTTGTATCCAGTGCATGTTTTCCATCCTTGTGAAATAACAAAAACAAATTGGCAATAGGATTGATCAGCCAGGAAGTGATCACAAATATCAGATAGAGGGCTACAATAAAACCGGCAATGTTTTCAGTAGATTTATTTTGATTGAAAGCTGTGGCAGTTACCCTCACAATCAAATAAAGCGCCACCGGTATCACCCATCTAACTTTCTTTGCTTTATTATTGATCCAGAAACTGTATTGCAATAACCACCGGTAAGGGGCAATTTTTGATTTCAGTGATTCCTTTAAACCATCTTTTGCATTGTGATAATTTGGGTCGATCCGCAATGCTTCCCTGAAATGATTGACTGCTATTTTATGTTTGCCTTTCTCCAAATAATTCCAGCCAACAGTAGAGTGGGTGAGTTCATTATCCGGGTCCTGCGCCAGTGCATATTCCATTGTTTGGATGGCTTCAGCTGTCAGTTTCATTTTGTTCAATGCAATAGAACGAACATTTAGGCAAGTAATATTTTCCGGATCAATGGCTAACCCTTCGTTGGCTTTAGCCAAGGCTTTTTTAAATTCCTTTTCATCTAAAAAAACATAGGCCATCAGTCCATAGCTCTCAGCAAAATAGGGTGCAAGACTGATTGATTGCTGCAAGGTATCTAATGCAGCAGGGTGGTCATGTAAACGGTAGTATCCAAATGCCTTCAGGTAAAAATAATAGCCATTCTCCGGGTCAATGGCAATGGCTTTTTCAATGGCAGCAATGCCTCCGTTAATATCTTTTTGCTGGTACAGGCACCTGGCAAGCAATGCCAGTGCATCATCATTATCAGGGTCTTGCTGCAATGCATTTCTAAGTTGCTGAACTGCATCCGTTACACGGCCTTGCTCCAGCAGCAGTCGGGCTCTTTCAATAAACTGGAATGTATCACTCATGTTTGTTTAAATGGGAAATAAAAATTCAAAAAAAATGAATACTCAATTTTTACTTTTGATTTTTTACTTTTTAATCTTCAGGTACTTCAATATATCATCATACAACCCCGACTCATTAGAATACAACGCATAATTCCTTGCCGAAGCAAACCATTCTAAAGTGGTAGGTTTATGTTTCTTTACTGCATTTAAGAGATCTTTTGTTGTAATCGGTTGAATACTTCCCTTGCTGATAGATTCTCTCAGTTTTTCTTCCGATGCAATATCAATTACTGCATTCAAATCAGCGCCTGAATAATCTTGAGTAGCAGCAGCTACTTTTTTAACATCAATGGGCTCAACGGGTTTATCTTTCAATAACGAAACTAAAATTTGCACTCTTGCAACTTCATCCGGCGGCGCCACAAATATCACCCGGTCAAACCTGCCCGGTCTTCTAAATGCTGCATCCACACTCCAGGGTGCATTGGTAGCCGCTAATATCAGTACTCCATCATTATTAGATTCTGCACCATCCAGCTCTGCTAAAAACTGGTTGATCACATGCCGCATGGCCGATTGTTTCAGGTCACTTCTGCTGGCACCCATTGCATCCGCTTCATCAAAGAATAATACACATGGTTTATTGCGACGGGCCAGTTCAAAAATATCATGCAGGTTCTTTTCACTATTCCCAATCCACATGTCTAAAATATCATGCAGGCCAATGTTGATGAACTTGGCATCGATTTCTCCGGCAGTAGCTTTTGCAATAAATGTTTTACCACAACCGGGAGGTCCGTATAACAAAATACCACCACCACTTTTCTTCCCAAATGCTTTGAACAGTTCAGGGTTCAGCAATGGTTGTATGATCTTGATAGAAATTTCTTCTTTTACTTTTTCCATCCCACCCACATCTTCAAAACGGATGGAAGGCTTCTCCATAAAATAAGCAGCATCATCATTTTCCAGGTCATCAAAAAAGTCATCCATGTCATTGGAAGAGGGCAGCCTTAAAGCGCTGTCAATTTCATCGTCTGAAAAATCGGGGAAGGCAACCAGTAACTGTTGGTACAATGTAATCGCCTGTTCTAAGGAATTCTCTTTGATCAGGCTTTTAATGTACAGCACCTGGTCGTTTTTGGTAAGCCCGTTTTCAATCTGCTCAAATACAATGATGGCAGTAGAATATTTTTGCTGGTAATAATAACTGGCAGCCAATCCTGCACTCGCCCTTATATTGCCATAATTCTTATTCAGTACTTCCTGGTATTGTTTGGCTGCATCTTCGTACAGTTTTTCCTGCAGCATCATATCTGCTACCTGTATCCGCAGCGGCACATTTTCAGGAGAAAATTCAAGTGCTGCCAGTAAATTTTGAATCAATTCATTCTTCATTCAGGGTAAAATATAATTTTAAAATTCTTTATGTTAGAACACTGATAACACGGATTGGGTTGATCAGGCACTGATATCTTGCTTTGCAAGATTAATAAATTCGTTTCTTATCCGTAACATCAGTGTAATCCGTGTTCCATTACTTCCATTTATTTCAATTGCCGTTGGTAAAGCTGAACCGTATTCTCCAGTCCATAATACAAGGCATCACAAATTAACGCATGGCCAATAGACACTTCTAATAAGGTGGGGATATTTTCAGCAAAATACTGCAGGTTGTGCAGATCAAGATCATGACCGGCATTAATACCCAGCCCCATTTCATTTGCCTTTGCTGCTGCCGCCACATACATTTCTACAGCAGCTTTGTTACCCGATGCATATTCCCTGGCATATTCTTCTGTGTACAATTCAATTCGGTCTGTTCCGGTAGCCGCAGCTCCTTCCACCAGTTCCACCACCGGATCTACAAAAATAGAAGTGCGGATACCGGCATTTTGAAACAGGGCGATTATCTTGATTAAATAGTCTTTGTGTTCGATAGTGTTCCATCCATGGTTGCTGGTGATTTGTCCCAGGGCATCCGGCACCAGGGTTACCTGTGCCGGTTCTGCAGCCAGTACCAGTTGTACAAACTTATCTTCTGTGCAGTTACCTTCAATATTGAGCTCTGTGGTAATTACTTTTTTCAGATCAAATACATCATTGTACCGGATATGCCGTTCATCCGGCCGGGGATGTACGGTGATGCCATCAGCACCAAAACGCTCTATATCCAGCGCTGTTTTTACCAGGTCTGGGTTATTGCCACCCCGGCTGTTACGCAATGTGGCAATCTTATTTATGTTAACGGAGAGTTTAGTCATGACTTTTAAATTAGGAACAGCAAAGTTAAATGTCTGAACGGGGATTTAGGTGGATGATTGTGATTTTAAAGATTTTTAATACTGTGGCTAAGTTGATATTTTAATGAACCTTCTAATCAGGAAAATTATTTAAAGAGCACAAGAAAATGGCCATTGCAAAAATTCATAGTGCCCAATCCATTCAATCTTCTTAATCCACCAAAATCCCCGTTCACACAATCTTCACCGCACTTTCCAGCGCCAGTTCCATCATCGGTAACAAAGCCGTTTCCCGCTGATCAGCAGAAATAAATTCGTGTGTTGGAATAATATCACTCACCGTTAATATCGTTGCTGCCGTCTTTCCTAAGTGTTTTGCATTGGCAAATAATGCAAAGGCTTCCATCTCGACCGCCAGGCAATTGTTTTGAAATGCCACTTCAGGAATACTGTGCTCTAACCGGTAAAAAATATCGCTGGAGTGAATGTTACAGTTGCTGATAGACAATGCTTTAGAAGCAGCTGTTTCTTTAATAATATTAAATGCATTTCCCTGGTGGGGAATGGCGCTTTCTTCAATACCCCAGGCATATTTGGCAAAGGTGGATTCACTTGCTGCTACATCCACATTTATCAGGTCAAAGAGTTTTAAGTCTTTAGTATAAGCCCCACAAGTACCGATACGGATAATGCAATCCACTTCGTATTCTTTAAACAGCTCGTAAGAATAAATGCCAATAGAAGGACAGCCCATACCGCTGGCCCCAATGGTTACCTGTTTGTCTTTATAAGTGCCCGTGAAATAAAAGATGTTCCGGGTACTGCTCACCATCTTTACGTCCTGTAAAAAGTTATCGGCTATGTATTTTGCTCTCAGGGGATCTCCCGGCATTAAAACGATTTTGGCAATTTCTCCTTTTTTGGCACTGATATGTATACTCATGTGTTATTCGATTTTTTATTGGCGGTGAAGGTATTTAATTTAAGTATTATAACGACTTTTGCTCTTTGCCACCTGGAATGTCTGAACGGGGATTTGGGTAGATGATTTGGATTGAAATGATTAAACCAAAATCAAGCACCTTTTAATTTTACTGTAAAGCTTAGCCCTCGCTCAGGCAAAATCATATTAATCTTATAAATCAAACAAAATCATGGTTCAGACAACTAAATACGATCCCATAAAATATAAAACCCCTACAGGAACAAAACTCTCCTGCAAAGGCTGGATACAGGAAGCTGCCTTACGTATGTTATTAAACAACCTTGACCCCGAAGTAGCCGAACGCCCCGATGACCTGATTGTATACGGTGGCCGTGGCAAAGCCGCCAGGAACTTTGAAGCACTCGACAACATCATTGCGTCATTAAAAATATTAGAGAACGATGAATCTTTATTGATACAAAGCGGCAAGCCCGTGGGTATCATGAAAACTCATAAAGATGCACCAAGGGTACTTATCAGCAACAGTCAGTTAGTACCCAACTGGGCCAATTGGAAACATTTTGAAGAGCTGGAAAAAAAGGGCCTAATGATGTACGGGCAAATGACAGCAGGTAGCTGGATCTATATCGGCTCACAAGGCATTGTGCAGGGTACGTATGAAACTTACGCTGCCATCGCTGATAAACATTTTGGCGGCACCCTTAAAGGCACCCTCAACGTAACTGCCGGCCTCGGTGGTATGGGTGGTGCACAACCTTTGGCCATTACCATGAACGAAGGTGTGGCCCTGATTGCAGAAGTGGAGGAGTGGCGTATTGACAAACGCCTGGAAACAAAATACCTTGATGAAAAACATACCAGCATCGATGAAGCCATTAATGCAGCTTTTCATTACCGCAGGGAAGGTATTCCAAGAAGTATCGGTGTGGTTTGTAATGCGGTATCACTGCTGAACAGGTTGATACAAAGAGACATCATCCCCGATACACTCACCGACCAAACCAGTGCCCACGATCCTCTCATTGGTTATGTTCCACATGCCCTTACTAATGAACAGGCCAACGTATTACGGGAGCATGACCCTGAACATTATATACAGCTGAGTTATGAAAGTATGCACCTGCATGTACAACTGATGCTGCAACTGATGGACAAAGGTGCCATCACGTTCGACTATGGAAATAACATCCGTGCAAGGGCAAAAGAATATGAAGAGAAGATGGTAAATGATGAATGGTCAAAGGGGAATGGGGAAGAACATCTCAAACTTCAAATCCCACATTTCAGGCGTAACAGGAACTTCGATTTTCCAGGGTTTGTACCAGCTTACATCCGTCCGTTGTTTTGTGAGGGTAAAGGGCCTTTCCGGTGGGCAGCGCTGAGTGGCGATCCTGCAGATATTGCTGTTACAGATGAACTCATCATCAACATGTTCCCTGAAAATAAGGGCATGCTTCGCTGGATGGAAATGGCCAAAGAAAAAATTGCTTTCCAGGGTTTACCTGCCCGTATCTGCTGGCTGGGCCAGGGCGAAAGAGAAAAGGCAGGGCTTGCATTTAATGAATTGGTAAGAACAGGCAAAGTAAAAGCGCCTATTGTAATTGGCAGAGATCATTTAGACACCGGCAGTGTGGCCAGCCCCAACCGGGAAACCGAAGCCATGCTGGATGGCAGCGATGCCGTGGCTGACTGGCCCATATTAAATGCTTTAGTAAATACAGCAGGAGGTGCCAGTTGGGTTTCTTTGCATCATGGTGGTGGTGTGGGTATGGGATATTCTATTCATGCCGGGATGGTGATAGTGGCCGATGGAACAGCTGATGCAGAACAACGTTTGAAAAGAGTATTGAGAAATGATCCGGGAATGGGAGTGATACGGCATGCGGATGCAGGGTATGAAATTGCAACAGCAACAGCGAAGGAACATGGGCTGGATTTGAAAGAAAAGTTAAAGAGATGATTACAAATAAAAAAGTAAATGCTTAATTTTTATTTTCTTAACCCATCATTCATAAATCATATTTCATGCTTTTAAAAGACCTCTCCCCAAAACAACTCATGCAAGGTATTACCGGCCATTACGCTCATGGACAAAACATGACTTTTGGTTTAGTGGAAATAGCAGCAGGCACTGTGATGCCAATACACCAGCATATACATGAACAGATCACTTATTGCCTGGAAGGGGAGTTGGATATGAAGATTGATGGACAGGTTTATTCATTAACACCCGGCAGCTACCAGGTGATCCCTTCTAATGTATGGCATGGCGCAACAGCCATTACCGTCTGTAAACTGATTGATGTTTTTGGGCCGGTGAGGGAAGAATATAAAACACCGTAATATTTTAAATACTCCTGCCGCAATCAGGTAATTGAAATATCACAAAATTGATTGTTGATTACCGGAATACATCTATCTTAAACAAAATTTATGAGAGCATTATTTTCACTGGCCATATTGTTTTTTTTTCTGCAACATACGTTAACAGCACAAACAACCTGTATTGTAAACATTGATTCTTTAAAAGGGGAATATAATGGCGATTGTAAAAAGGGTAAAGCTGATGGCAAAGGAACTGCAACAGGAATCAATTCCTATACAGGTGATTTTAAAAATGGCTATCCTGACGGGCAAGGGAAATATACATGGAAAAACGGATCCTGGTATGAAGGATCCTGGAAAAATGGTTTGTTTGAGGGGCAGGGAACACTTAATGCTCAAACAGGCAACAACCCAGACAGTTCATCAGTTACTACGGGTTTTTGGAAAAAAGGAAAATACATTGGTAAATATGAAAAGCCTTATCTCATCCGTGCGCTGACAAATAATATAAATGAAGCAACCATACGAAAAGCAGATGCAACGGAGCTTTCTTTTACAATAACTGCAAAGAGTATTTCCGGCAGTGGTGTCAGTCTTTCCAATCCAACTTCGTCCAAACCACAGTTGGTGGATGTGCAATTAGTAAAAGGAAGATTTGAGCAAAAAGAAACGGATGAAAATTCTTCATCCGTTTCAACCAGGTACATATTCCGGAATGTAACTTTTCCCTTCTACGCCATTTTCTCTTTTGAAATGACCAGTGCGTCTGTAATTCCTGTTCAGAAAGTAGCAATTGAATTAAATGAAAGTGGCAGTTATACTATACAGGTTAATATTAATAATTAATGACCTGCCCTCATTGTGGCGAATGATTCCCATCATTGCCACACGGTATAAGCCGGGGAAAAACCTTTTGCTAAAAAAATATTTCTCCTTTTAGGGTTTGGTTTGTAATTTTTACTCTTGGTGTAAATAGCAATAGTGCCTCCGCCTGAGTACCCTGGCCCGGTATGTGGTTCAAATACTTTGATCATGGCAACATCTGCAGGACTGATAAATAGCAGATCAAATTGGTTAACGTTAAACTCATCAATAAATATGTCAACCGGTGCCCTTCGCCTGGTGATAGTAAAAAAGCCATTACCATAAGGGGTTATCTGCATGCCGGTAACTTTCCTGGATAAATAAGTAAACACATCCACTGACTGTTCCAACTCCGGGTCATTAATTCCATCAAATATTTTTGCATCACCTTTAAATAAACCCGTGGTAACTGCTTTATTAAACTTTTCAACCTCTTTCTTTTCCATGCCTGTTACCGTTACATTTGGAAGCATCGGGCTGGTAGTATCAAAATTCTTTTCATTAAAATGGTAAGTGCCGGTAATGGTTGTTGCAGGTAATGAATCGCCAATACGGATGATCTCGGTATGTGCACCTGCAGGAATATAGGAAGAATCAAGATAGGTACTGATATCTATAAAAAGGTCTTTGGTTCTTTTGTTGGCAGGGTAAAAAATAAATTTTGCGGTATCTTCAAATACTAATTTTCCAGTGGTAAAGTTACCCTCGTCGTCAGGCATCACAGCAGCGTAATAATCTTCCTTATTTTTAGAGAGCATCAGCATGGTAAGGCCCCTGGTATCCTTTTTATAATGATTGATTTTTCCTAACAAAGAAAAAAAATGTGGTTGTAAAATAAAATTGATGGCATACCTGCCACAAGGCAGACTGTCGGTAATTTTTAAATCAAGTGAGATAGTGCCGTTCAGCAGTGGATAACGAAATTTCCATATCCTGTTTGTTTCAATATGCTGTATCCAGAGATTGAGTGTGGCCGTGGAAGTTGTATTGGATTTTCGGAAACAATCTATGGTGAGGGTATCACCCTGTTTAAATTGGTTTCTGTTAAGCACTACCGATAATGAATCCTGCGCCGTGATACCATTGATCAGAAATAATAAAATAATAAAAGAAACAAATAAGGTTTTCATGCAGTCAATCTAAAAGTTATTTCATCACCTGAATGTAAAAGAAATTTCTGTTATTATGCCATGCCTGGCTAACATTTAACTATTCAAAATCCTTTTCTTACTGAATAACTTTATTGGGTTGTAAAAGGTTGATTGCTGTCACGGGAGAGAAGCGTATAAAAAAGAAACAGTATAATGTCAATTGATCCAGGTATTAACTTATATATTTATTCCCCCGGTAAAACACATTCCTCTTTCATCGCACCAGCACCACGTTTCCTTTAATAAACCTGGTTGACTTGCCTGCAAATTGGTAAGAACACTGCCAGACAAAAGAACCTGTTGGCAACGCCACACCTTTAAAAATTCCGTCCCATCCCTTTTGCAGATTGGTGGTGCTGAAAACCATTTCTCCAAAGCGGTTGAATATCTCCAAACGATAAGCAACAAGACTACCATAAACAGTAGCTCTGAAAACATCATTTTTTGTATCACCATTTGGTGTAAAGGCAGTAGGGATAAATACACCAGCAAAGCAATCTTTTTGAAGAATGAGCATACTGTCTGTACCGGTACAGCCATCAGTATCTTTTACAGTAAGTGTATACAAGCCGGGAGCATCTGCTGTTATTACAGGTTGTACAGCACCGGTAGACCACAGGTAAGAAGAAAAACTGCCAATGGCACCAATCGTAATTTTTTCATACTGGCAAATACTGTCAGTTGAATTTAAGAAATCAGCAGGTAAGGGAAGTATATCTTTTACCTGTATAGTATCTGAAGCAGTGCAGGAATGCACATCGGCCACCGTTACCCAATAGCTGCCGGTGGTGCTGGTATTGTAATATCTGCCTGTGGTCCCATCCTGCCAAAGGTATTGGTTGAAATTGCCTGCATCCAGTTGCCGCTGATCACCGTTGCATAAATTGAAATCATTACCAAGAGACAATATGGGCAATGTATACAACTGCACGAGCATGGTATCTTTTGCCCTGCACCCGTTTACATCAGTAGCAGTAACCGAATACATCCCAGCCTGCTTAGCGGTAACAGAAGGCGATACAGCACCATTGTTCCAGTTGTATTGCAGGTAACCGGTACCGGCATACAATATCAATGAATCCCCGGTGCAGAAACTGGTATCGTTACCCAGCGAAACCGGTCTTGCTGTATTAAGTGAAAGTGATAAGGTATCATATGCCTTACAACCTTCAATGGTGGTGGCTATGGCTGTTACAGAAATATTTTGAAGCGTATAAATATTAACGTTGGCTCCTTGTCCGCTTACGCTGGTGGCAGGCTCCCATGCATATTGGTTAAAACCGGGAGTAGCGGCCAGGTGCAGGGTATCTCCTTTACAAATACTCGTATCACTGCCAATGTTCAGTGCAGGCAAATTTACCTGCTGCACATTGATGGTATCTATATACACTTCTTCGCAAACATTATCAACACTTACAAAATACATACCCGGCTGTGTTACATTGAGAACACTGTCTGTTGATCCATCCTGCCACAGATAGCTGTTAAAACCGTTGCCTGCATTCAGTAGCAAACTGCTTCCTTTGCAGATGGCAGTATCGTTACCCAGGCTAAATACTCCCGGTGATTGCTGTACCTGCACCAGCATACTGTCTGTAAAGAAACTGCAGCCTGCATTCAGTTTTACTTTTATCCAGGTGCTGCCCAGTTTTTTAAATTTAATTTCCGCAGTGGTATCATCAATAGTTTGCAACACTACGAATGCAGTATCATAGAACCAGGCAGGTTTGATAGTGCAACCGGCATTGCGGCGGACATGGTATGTAAACGGCTGGTTAATTTGGCATACTTTATTGGTACCTGTTAGTTTGATTGAATTACAGGTGGGTGTGCTGCTGCATAATATCTCTGTTACCTGCTGACCATAGGTATCAGCTACAAATGTAATTGGTATATTAATTGGGGTAAAAAAATTACCCAAAATGGGAGTAAATGAAACAGATCTTGTCTGCAGGTCTATATCATGCATTACAGGTATTACCGAATCATAAGAGCATGTGCCCATTGATCCATTAGCATCAAATTTTTTTAAAGTGGGATCATAATATGCACCGTTTGATCCACCGTAAAAATAATTTCCTGCAACGTATATATTTCCTTCCTCACTTACTGCCATACCTGAAGGGTAACCATTACGGATAACATCAAATTCATGAGCAAATTCAAATGATAAGGAGGTATCTGCTTTTAGCAATACATCTTTCCATACCCATCCCGACCCGGTAAAGTAGTTATACATTGCATATATCTTACCAAATTTTACTGTGCCAGCTCTCAAAATGGATTCTGCAGCATCGCCTGATTTTAATTTTATTGGTTTGCCGGTAGTATCAAATATGCCCATCACAAAATTTCCGTTACCTCCATTGCCAGCGTATAATATACGGTCATTATAAAATTCCACCAGCCTGTTATAAGCCGCACCAGCCCCGTTGTTCTGATATTGATACACATTTAGCATCTGCCCGGTTGTCTTATCAATACTTAAGGAAACGCTGCCATATTGTGATCCTTCCAGTATCATTACCAATGCGGTATTGGTAATCGCCGCATTTGAAAAAATTAATAGCTCAGCTTCCAGGTCATAGGTCTTTAACCAAAGCGGATCACCATTGCTGTCCATTTTATATACCAGTATTTTAGCTTTTTCAAAAATGCCGCCTGTGTTTCCATAAAAATAAAAATTACCTTCTTTGTCTGTTACAATAGTAGAAGAATAACCAGCACCAAAAAAATTGTAGTTGGCATATGTTTTAATTGATTTGGTCCAGATAATTTGCAGGTCATCATCTATAAGTGTAAATGTAAAACATGGAATACCTCCCACTATGGAATTGTATATTAACATTACCCGCCGGTCATCTACCTGTCTTGAGAACACAGGCGCACTAACTCCGTTGCTGAAAACATTTACCCCTTTTATAAATTTTCCTTTTTCATCAAGTAATTTTACTCCATAAGTGATCACATTAATATCTCCTATCACACGGTCAATCCTGCTCGTTGTTACAAGATGCTTATTATTACGCATCAGTTGGTAGCCTGAAAATGCATCCACATAGCTGTTTGATTTCAGTGCTTTAAAGTAAGTGCTGAGACAGGTATCTTCAATTGGTGTAGCTGGGCAATATATTTGGTTGCAATCAAAAGAGGAAACAAGTGTTAAATTCTTTTCTGTAGCAATTGCCGGTTGTGTTGTAGTAATAGTGGTATTGATGGTATTGCTCCCTTCTGGATTTTCTAAAACCACTTCTTCAGTATAATCAATATTAATATTCTCATAACTGCATCCTGCTAATATGCCACTGCTGTCTGTTTTAATAATGATACATTCATCTGTAGTATTAGTGTTAACTGCAAACAAATATCCCCCATCAATTAATGAACGGGTAATACCGGCAATCGCTGAACCAACTGGTACACTAAACTCCCTTGCATGTTCAGGTGCAATTTGATAATAGGCAAAATGCCGGATGAACGTCATTTTACCAGCAAGCGGAAAGCAATACCCCATAACATCTCCTGCATTGTCGTGAGCACTTGTAAAATTGAAATCTACAGCCCCGGGTATTGTATAAGTATTAGATGTTTCCATTTTAAAACCATCAACCATAATTTGCCTTGAAAGCAAAAATCCTCCTAAACTACTTTTTGTTACTCCCGTAGCAATGATCCTGCCATTAAAAGAACTTACATTTCCAGTTTTGTTTTCTGTGGTACCATCACCCAATATATTGGAATTTAAAATATTGCCAGTAGCTTCATCCACCGTGATCAACTGAACCTGTTTCTTTCCTGCGCTGATGCAGTTAAGTGAAAGCATTATTTGAGATAATAAACTATTGTGACCAATTCCCGCCAGGTTATCCAGCCCTATTATATTTAGCTGTTTACTCCAAACCATTGCCCCGGTATTATCCAATACAAAATAAGAAACTGAATTGGCTGCCTGTGCTGCCACATAGAATTTACTATCCGTAATAACATCCAGTGCAGTACTAATGGGGCCGGTTACCTCTACCGTCTTCAGCCAGTTTACAGACAGGTCACTGTTTAGCAGGGCAACAAATACTTTGTCGGTAGCTTCATGTACAATGCCTGCCATGGCCACCTGCCCGTTGATCATGGTTTTGATATTAAAAAGGGTAGTGGGCCTGTTATTGATCCTGACCTGTTTTTGACTAATTACTGCCCCTGCATTAGACATCACACACAGCAACCCTTCCTGTTCTGTATTGGGCAGGGTTACATTACCTGCCAGCAGGTAATTACCATCCGTCATGGTTTGTATTTCTTTCAGGTTTATTTTTTTACCAGCGCCTGCAGTAAGGTGCATGTAAAAAGTAGAAGTGTTGCAGGTTGCTGTTATGCCGGTGGGTCTTCTTACCCGTCTGTCTGTGGTTGCTGGCAGCCTTGCCGGTATGGCACGTTTGCTCAGTGAATCAGTAAGAATGGAAAAAGGAGCGGAGTGGGGCAATGGTTTATTGAAGGGCTGTTTGAATTGTGCCTCGCTGCTGACAGCAACAGCCATAAAACAGGCAAAGAGAAAGCATGCTGACAAAATAAAACGGTAATGTGTATTCAGGATCATAAGCAGTTAAATACAAGGGTATGTAAAAGTTAATGTTGTAATATCCAGAAAATAGCTGGTTGAGAAAAATTAATTTAAATACCCGGCAGTTATTATTTTATCTCTTCTAAAATATGGCATGGAGCAACTGCGATAACTGCCTGTAAACTGATTGATATGTTTGCACCGGTGAGGGAAGAATATAAAATGTGAGGCTGTTAAGTTTTTTTGTGCCTAACTGTCTACTGCTGTTAAAGCGTAATATAAAAACCATTATAAGTTTTATATTCGTGTACCTGTAACATTAATTTTAAACCAACTGCTATGACCCTGAAAAAATTATTCTGCCCATCCTTTGCCTGCTTGCAGGTATCATTTCTCATGCACAAATAAAAGCCGTAACCGAAACCGGAGATGAAGTGACCTTATCTGATGATGGTACCTGGAAGTATGTGGAGGAAATAAAAAATACGGATAGTATCCAGGTAAATCCTGTACAGTTTACCAAACCTGCTACAGCAAATTTTCTTTTGAAAAGTAAAAATTCATCAGCGGGCTTTTGGCTCAATTCAAAGAAATGGAACTTTGAGAAATCAACCGGCGATGCCTCTGAGTATTCTTTTTCACTAAAGGAAAATACTTCTGTGGGAGGGATCGTGGTATCGGAAGCGGTAGGTATGGAATTACAAAGCTTACGGAAGTTTGCGCTAAATAATATTCAGAGTGCTGCGTCTAAATTTAAGATCATCCGGGAAGAATACCGGTATGTAAATGGATTAAAAGTATTGTACATAGAAAGTGATGCCACGGTACAAGGTATGCAACTGGTGTATTCCAACTACTACTATTCAGATTCTGCCACCACCATCCAGTACCTGGTGTACACTGCAAAAAGTTTGGCGGTCAAATATAAAAGTGCCGGTGAAGAATTATTGAATGGGTTGGTAGTAACAGGTGAAAATGATGCAGCAGGAGCTGACAAGCAAAATAAAGGAACTATTCAAAGTGCTTTAGTAGCCAACAGCGATTGCAAAGCACTGTTCAAAGGTTCCTGGAGTTATGTGGCCAATGGTAAAAAGTATATTGATAAAATTGAACAGGGCAAAATAACAGAGACCAGCGTGAACAATACGCACCAGTCTGAATACAGCATGCAGTGGATCAATAATTGCAGCTATGAACTGAAACTGCTGCGTTCCAATGATCCTGCTACTAAGTTAATTAAAAAAGGAGCCGTTATTACAGTGGATATTATGGAGATTGATGCAGCAAAAATGCGCTACCTGTTAACTTACGGTGAAGCAAATACCAGGGGAGTGATGACAAAGGAAGATTGATTTTACAGTTTTTTTTGTGCGGCAGCAGTAAATTAAAGCACTTGTTCTGATTAATTACAATGATCTGTAGAAATCAGAATGTGTGCTTGTGACTATTAGTTCTGCCTGGTTGTGTCGGGAATAAAAAGATCAACTGATCTTGAAATACGAATATTACTTGTCCCCCAAAAGTGAAAACTGGACTGCACAGCATTCCATTCGATTTATTCCTGTAGATTTTTAAAAGTAATTGCTCTTTCTCCTTAAAAAAAATATTATACCTAAATTTTTCCTGCTCATATACTCATTATACCTGTTCAGCCACTATCTCTTTTTATCATCTGTTCACCTGTCTACTTTCACACTGTAATTATTTAATCAAACATCAAAACATTAAAATTTATGAAAAAGACATTTTTTGTTATGGCACTGTTAGTTGCCGCTGGTTTAACTGTTGCCAACGCTGCAGCAGTAGTGAATAACAATTTGGTTGCTACCAGCAAGTCTGCATTTGCAACACCAGTTGCTCCAACAAACCTTGTGGCATTGCCAACCGGATGTACTGAAATAACCATTAACTGGATGGATAAATCTACTAATGGAAACCGGTTTTGAAATAAGAAGAGCCACCAGTTTAAATGGCACTTATGCACTGGTGACAAAAGTTGCCGCCAACATAAAAACTTACAGGAATACTAACCTGCAAAAAAACAAAAGATACTATTACCTGGTTCGCTCTTATAACGCTGCAGGCAACTCTGCATGGAGCAATAAAGCCAATGCATTTACCACCTGTGAGGCGTTAGCAAAGCCTGCAACTGTACCGCAGCATTTAATGCTGTTTCCTAACCCGGCGGAGAATGGCCGCTTTACCATCGTATTGCCTGCAGACATTTCATTGCCGGTTACAATGGAGATCATTACTGCACATGGTCAAAAAGTATTCAATAAACAATTGAACACCTGCACCAACAATATTCAAACAAAGGGATTAGCCAGGGGATGGTACATTATTCGACTGGTCAACCAGGAGGATATTCAAACATTGAAACTTTCAATTGAATAATTCTCTTTTATGTAAATACAAATATCAGCTGCTCAAGGAAGATTATTTTTTGAGCAGCTTTTTTTATAAAGCCTGCAAGTAAACTGTTATAAGTCCACCGGGGTAACGCTACTCCGGTCCGGTGTCTTCTTGTTACTATTGTATGTGTTTTTAAAAGCCACCCCAATAATTACATCAAAAAGCTGTCTGTTGTATTTATGCAAACTTTATTAAACTTAAAAAATTGGAGAGAAGATGCAGTATTTTTTGGAGGCAGGAGTAATAAATGGCAGAGCAGAGTCCTGCGACTGAAGGTAACCACGGGTCCGTAATTATTGTTATGCTATGATACTCATCTGGGAAATTGGCTAAGCCCTTCAGTTGGCAGCTATACAGCTATTGTGCTACCTTTTTACCTGTTGCAGAATTCTGGATAAATGTTTATATTTAATCTCTCACCTGATTTAAACTGTATTGTATGATTAAGACATATTTACTTTTAGTAACCGTTATTGCACTGCTGCTGTATGGAATTTATGAGCAATCAGAAGTTGCGGACCTGGAATCTGCTGTAACTGCTCTTAAAAAAGAAAACAATCAATACAAAAAACAGCTTACTGACACAAAAGATAAAATGAATGCATTGAAAGGTAAATTGTCTTACTTAGATATAGAAGCTAACTCACTGCAGTCAGACATTGAATTTATTAAAGCAAACCCCGGCACCTTGTCAATAGTTGAAACGGAGGATTACCTGGTGCAACTTCAAACAGGTATTGCAGAAGCCAAAAATGGAAGCGAATAATGCAGCCTCCGTGGCCGGCCTCTTCATTGGGTAGTTCCGAATAATTTTGCTAAATCAATTAGACTTAAAAACTTTCACCCAATCAGCCTGGAAGGTGCCGGGTTGTATTTGCGAAGGATCCAGGTTGCTAAAAAAGAGCCCGCCTGCTGCCAGGTTTAACACCACTTTTTCTTTCTTGCCAAACAGGTTAGAAACATAACTACCCGTTTTAGTATCCACTGCCTGGCCATCCAGTAAAAAGGTTAAGCTGCTTTGAGACCAGATCATTTCATACACATGCCAGCAGGTTTGTAAATTTACATTGGAAGTAATAACAGCAGTGCCATTGCTCACCAGGTTTTTATTCCGGGCCCTTCCATAAAAATAATTGGTTTGATACTGGAATGGTTCCTGTCCCCTTGCTTCTATAATATCAATTTCTCCCTGTGTGGGCCATGGATCGCCATAACTCCAGAAGGCTGGCCACATGCCGTACCCTGCAGCTAATTTCACCCGGGCAATCATTCTTATTTTAGGTGATGCAGCTGAGGCAGAATACAGTAATTTACTTTCAATTCTTCCGGAAGTATAAGAGAAGGTTTTGGGTTTGCTGTCAAATGGGGTAGTGGCCCCCGTTACTGTTTCTTTTTTGCAAACAATATTTAAAATGCCATTGCTCAACTGCAGGTTGGGTGCCTGGTAATATTGCAGTTCATTATTGAATGCGCCACCGGTCCATATATTCCATTGACTTAAGTCGGTAGAAAAATTATCTTCAAATATCTTTGTCCACCCAGCAGCAGTTAAAGTGTTTTCATCCAGCTCATAGTCGCAAACAGCAGTGGTATTTACGGTGGTAACAGCAGCTGTTAAGCCTGCTGCATTGGCATCATTGCTGGTTATGTCTGCAGCAGTGTTTAATTGTTTACGGCAGGCAACAAATGATATACATAGTAAGAGCACAATCGTTATTTTTTTCATTGTAACAGCATTTGCATTCAATATACAAAAATTATTGGTTTAGGGAAAGGATTGTTCCTCCTGGTACATTGATGCAGGAGCAAACTTATTTATGCTGTATCACCAATTTTTTATTGATCCTGCTTTTTTGATCGCTTACACATACCACATACAAGCCTGCAGGCAGCAGGGAGATATCCAGCGTTACAGTTGTTGCCTTGTTGTTTGCGGTAAGCACTGTTTGTCCGCAGGAATTAATGACGGCGATAATACCTTTTTGGAAACTGCTATTTATCCTTACCGTATTACTGGCTGGGTTGGGAGAGAGGCTGATAAACGGCTTCGTTGCAGATTTTATCATGATGATTTTACTGTAGGATATTTTACCATCAATCCCCGTCATCTTTAAACGATAAAAATTGCTGCCGTTAGTATTATTGTAGTCAATAAAATGATAGCTGTTTTTATTAGCCAGAATGGTTGCAATGCCATTGAACCTGGTAGCATCGGTACTATACTCTAATTCAAATTGTTTAAGATCCAGTTCACCAGTAATCTCCCAGTTTAATTGAATGTTATCATTCGTTTCTTCTCCTGTAAAGGAGAGCAGGTTCACTGGTACCACGCTTGGTTTGATGAGAGCAATATCATCAAAGTATACATTGATGGCAGGTTGGTTAAATAATATCTGCGCCTGCATCCTGATCCTGATTTTACGGGTGCCTGCGGGGGCGATCCTGGTGTTGTTATAATTCACCCACGAAGTGCCTGAACCACCAAAATAAGATTGCCAGCTGCTGGTATAACTGCTGCCGAGAATGGAATTGGAAGCATTGAGATAATCAACAATAAAACGACCCTCATCTGTTTGATTGTTTACCGGAGTTTGCATATAACCGCTAAAGGTATAAAGCTCATTCCCAAGGTCAATTATTGCCGCATCTGCGGATACATCAATAGTTTGCTGTAATTCAAACGGCCCAGTAAAATAGGTATCGCAACCAGAAAAAAATACGGTGCCTCCATTAGCGCCTGTTGTATGATCGTAAGGGTAATTGACTGTGCCATTGGGCTTCATCGTCCAGTTAATAATATTATCGGTAGGTGTTAATAAACAGGTGAGTGCTCCCTGGCTTATAATGGTCCAGCCGGTTCCCGCTGGCAGGCTTTCTGCATCGGGATTGGTAACAAGGTTTTGGGCAGACAGCTTTAACAGCAGTACTAAGGAAGAAAGAAGTAGTATAGTTTTTTTCATAAGAATTAGGTATGGGGAATAAAGATAAAAGAATTTTTTTAAATGGGATGATGAGGCGGCTGATTCCCTATCCTGTACCTTTATTTTCAAGAACAATGTAACCTTTGAATTTTAATCAAACCCATCTTTTACCATCTCCCAAAAAGTATCCAGTGCGATGATACGTGGTTTAAGAAAAGCGATAATAGCAGGCCAGTCTGTTTCTTTCATTACGTTTACCTGGTGCAGCTCCTGGCTGATGCGGCTGATGGTTTGCCCGTTTTCATCAGTAACGGAAGCTTGCCAATGCCACTCATAACCAGTAGCATTTTCCAGTAATTTTTTCAATGCTGCAAACTGATTGTAGTATTGCATTCTTTCAGCATCGGTTGTATGCCGAAGCTCAATTGCAACAATAGCTTTTTGCTGATCAGCGTCCATGCGGAAAACAATATTTCGGATACCGGTTTTATAATTGAGCCAGTTAACTTTTTCACCTGCAGCACCCGGTACCGGTTTCATATACTGGCCAAATGTTGTCCAGAATTTTTGACGGAGTTTTGAAACTTGTTCTTTAGTGTACATGCCTGTTGTTAACTGTTGCAATGTTACCACAGTTTGCTAAAAAAGCTACCATCTTTATTCACTTTAACTGCTTCGGGGTATATTATCCAGCACTGTAATCTCATCAGGGTGCCATTTACGAAAAACACTTACCAGGTTAGTATAGTAGTAACTATTCAGGCACCTTAATTCTATATAAGGAAGTGCGCCAGCTCTATGGATTATTTTGTTACAGGTAAAATGGTAAAATGTATTTTCACTGCTGCGGTCCCTGATCACTATTTCAGTATTTATTTCAGGATAAAATGGCAGCAAAATAAATTCGGTATCAATGTTTGATTTTTCCGGCAGGCGGGGGTGTATGGCTACATTAAAATTGATGAGTTTGCTTTCTTCTGCCTGGCCGGTTATTACAATTGTTCTTGCATCATCTTTTATTGCATTCATTTTACCGTCAACCAAACCCAACTTTTGGTAGTACACATTTTCTGGTAAAAAATAACACAGTTTTTCCTGCCGGAAAACAGGGTTGCTTTTAAATCCCATATCCACTTCAATTAAATGCTCTTTACTGTTAGGAGGAATGAACATGGTTGTATCATACAATCCTTCCAGCCTGGCAGGTCTCACAATCGTTGCCTCTTTTATCATCTTTAAAGTTTTATCAAACCTACTCAAAAAAAGTATAACAATGCTTTCCGCTGCAGCTGGTCTGCACTTGTAAATTTAAAAGTTCCATCTAATATTAATTTGAACACCCAGCCCGGCGGTTGAATAATTTCTTCGTAGTTCAGCAATTAAATGCAGCGCAGGAGTATTCCGGAAAAATTAAACATCCATGCAATAAGTAAATCTTCAACGAAAGGCAACCTTATTGCCAAATTATACTATATTAGTGTGTAACAAAATACCAACGTGCTGCGCTTTAAAAATTGCCATATCAATAATCAATGCAGGGGCATAAAATTTACAGGATTGCTGTTGCTTTACCTGTTGTTCACTTTCTTTTGTTTATCAACCGGCGCACAAAACTGCCCTGCAAATATTGATTTTGAAAGAGGCAATTTTGACGGCTGGACCTGTTATACTGGTGTTACCAGTGCAGTTGGCAGCACCAATGTGATCAGCCTTTTACCTACCCGTGGCCCTATTAATGGCAGGCATAGCATGATTGGTACCAACTTTAATGAAGTAGATAGGTATGGAGGGTTCCCGGTAAATTGCCCTAATGGCAGCGGGCATTCTGTTAAACTGGGAAGTACCGAAGCCGGGGGGCAGGCAGAAGGCATGTCTTACGAATTTAATATTCCAGCCGGTGATAATACTTATTCACTCACTTACTATTATGCAGTGGTTTTCCAGGCGCCGCATCACCAGCCGAATGAACAACCAAGAATGGAAATTGAGATTACCAATGTTACCGATAACAGCACTATCAGCTGTGCTTCCTTTTCCTATATCGCCGTAGGTTCTTCCATTCCGGGGTTTAAAGTTTCCAATTTATCAGATTCTGTTGATGTGTTGTATAAAAGCTGGTCGGCAGTTTCCGTTGATCTGTCTGGCAATGCCGGTAAGCATATCAGGCTTTTTTTTAAAACAGCAGATTGTACTTTCAGAAGACATTTTGGTTATGCTTATATTGATGTGAATACTGAATGCATCGCAAATTTTGTTGGTGCCACTTATTGTAAAGATGATACCCTGGTAAATATTGTAGCTCCTTTCGGTTACCAGAACTACACCTGGTATGATAATGATATTAGCCGGGTGCTGGGTACAGAGCAAATACTAACTATTCCGCCACCTGTTCCGGGAACAATGGTGGCGGTAAAACTGGAGCCTTATGACGGGTACGGTTGTACTAAAATTTTATTCAGCCGTTTAATAGATACGCTTACCGTAACTGCCGATGCCGGTAAAGACGGCTTTTCATGTAATGGGGAAATTTTACAGATTGGTACTGTTCCTAAAGGTGGCCTGGTTTATAAATGGTCGCCTGCTGAAGGACTCAGCGATCCAGCTGTTGCAAATCCCTTTGTAGACCTGGGCGTTACTAAAAACTTTGTTGTAACCACCAGCAGCAGCGGAGGGGGATGCCGGCATACAGATACGGTAAAGGTTATTTCTTCTGTGATCAATAATTCGCTGCAGGTAATTGGCAAAGATGCTTATTGCTTTGGCCATGGGGATAGTGCTGTATTGCAGGTAAAGCCGGTGCAACGCATTGAATGGTTTAAAGATGATGTTCCAATTGATGGAACTGCTAATCACACTTCGTATAAAGTAAACCAGTCAGGAACCTATTACGTTGTTCTTACAGATGGATATGGCTGTACCATTAACACTAAAAAGAAAATAGTCACTATTGATCATGATCAACGAGGTATGGCTTACCCGCTGAAATATGCAATTAAAAATTTACCGGTAAACCTGGAGGCCCGGCCAATCGGACAAACTGCATTTTGGACTCCCGGAACAAATTTAGATGATCCGGAAAGTTTTAAACCTTCCTTCAAAAGCAGCCAGGAACAATTGTACAATATTGTTATAAAAAGTAAGGGTGGATGTGTAACTACAGATACGCTGTTAGTAAAAATAGTTGACCGGGCAGTGGTTTTTGTACCCACCGCATTTACTCCAAATAACGATGGTCGAAATGATTACCTGCATCCTGTATTCAGGGGTGTTGCTGAAGTACGGAACTTTAGAATATTTAACCGGTCTGGGCAACTGCTTTTTGAAGGAAGAACTGAACTGCCAGGATGGGATGGATATTTTAAAAGCTGGCCGCAGCCACCGCAAACAGTGGTCTGGATGGTGGAATTTGTTGGTCTGGATGGTATCGTTTATTCACAAAGGGGATCAACCGTATTAATACGTTAGGTAAAATTTAAAGCTTCTACTTTGCCAGGCAGCTGGCCTTCATCTTCTTTTTTATCCTGTTCTATTACAGCGATCTTTTCTGTAAATATCAAACCAGTCGCTGCGGCATGTTCAGCAGCTTTTACGGTATGCTCAGTAAGGATCATTTCTACCCCTTCCTTTTTAAGGGCAAGGGCAATCTCTTTTGCTGCTTGTTGTTTTTCTCCGGATGCCACATCCCGGATATAAATACTGATGATCCGGCCAGGATAGCGTTTTACCACTTCAAAATAAATGGGCGGATCTTGTTCCCCACTGTCACCAGTCAGCACAAAGTTCAGGTGAGGGTAGGTATCAAGTATCTGTGAGATCTCCTTAAACTTATGCCCCATATAATTACCACTTAAAAAAGATTCGCTGAGGCCAAAATCCCTTAGCAGCAAGGGCCCGGCAGGAATGCCGTTATGATCCATAAAATCTGTAAGCAGGTCGTACAAATTCCACGGACTGCTGCTTACGTAAAAAAATGGGTTGTTGCGTTTACCATTGCGACCTAGTTGAAGTGCCTTATAAAATTCAGAAACACCTGCAAAGGGCAAACGTGTACGGGCATTGCCCAGCAACACGGTTTTACCCATGGCCAGCAGGTTGGTGGCACCTGTACGGATGATGGTATCATCAATATCGCTGATGATGCCATATTCTGCATCTGCTGGTGGTATCATCATTTCTGCATTTACACTGATGGGTGCAAAATTGAAAGGAGCATTCACCAACTGTAAAGGAATGGTTATGTATAATTCTTCTGTTAGGAGCGGCGTAAGGGGATTCAGGTTAAAAACAAAATGGCCCTCTTTATCTGTGGTTACCAGGTGCTCTTCACCAGGCAATTGCAATTGCACTGTGGCGCCAGGCACTTCATCACTCTCAAAGCGCTTATACATGTTCAGCAAATTGGTAAACAGGTGGTCGCCTTCTTTGGCTGATGTAATTTTTTTATCTTCCAGTACACGTCCCCTCACATATACTCTTTCAGGAGTACCATAGGTTCTGTACGGCACCACCTGGATGGGGTTATTGATGCCTAACCGCTGGCTCAGGCGGTACACCCATTTATCTGCAACATCATCCAGTTGTATGCTAAGGTTTAGCAGTTTCTTTTTCCATGTTTGCATAACGTGTAAATAACAAATACTGGTTGATTAAAAATATCAATGTGCTGTCCAATATTTCATTGCATATAAAATTAAAAGCTTTATTTATTATACGGTGGAAATTTTACCGGCAGGAGTAAAAAAATCAAGACTATAATATTTTCAGAATTTCATACACATTTCTATACCTGTTTTTCTGCAACCAATAAGGTTTATTTATTTTTGAATAAAAAGACAGATGCAGTTTGAAATATTTCAACAAAGTATAAAACGCAATGAGCCTCCGGCAGGCGCTACAGTGTACCAGTTAGCCATGTGGTATGATGGTCATGGTAACTGGGATAAAGCTCACAGCTTGATTGATCATTTGGAAGATATCACTGCCTGCTGGGTGCATGCATATCTTCACCGCAAAGAAGGGGATAGTTGGAATGCGGATTACTGGTATCGCAAAGCCCGCAAAAAAAGGCCGGATGTTTCTTTAGCGCAGGAATGGGAAACTATTGTCAAAGCACTGATGTAAATTAATAGAATTATCCCGGGTTCAGTTTTACTCCGGCAACCGGGCCATCTTTTATTTGTATTTCATTTTGTAATAAACTAATCTACTCATCCAATTCTTAATCCTTCATGCGCCAGCTCCATGGTTTCTACAGCAACGACGTAATATGGGAATGCGTTTTGTTCTTCTATGTATACACCGGGGGTGATAATTGACATGGTCTTATTGTTTAATAATAAAATAGTGAGGTAGTAAAAAGAGTTAATCAAAGAAAGGATTTTCTGATGACCCCATCTGATAGCGGCCGGTATATAGCAAACCTTACAGTAATAAAATAATATCAGTAAGAAGAATAATTACTGGTAAAACTACTAAGTAGAATTTCTATTTTCTGTTTTATTTATATTGTGAAGAAAAATTTATTCCTGTTTTATTTTGTCATGATATAAAAACGAAAAGAATAATCTTATATTCGTTATCTCAGATTTATTTCAAAACCAAAAATATTAAAATGAAAGCACTATTTACATCCGCTGCATTATCATTATTGCTGGCAGCTTCATTTGTAAGTTGTAAAAAATCTTCATCAAATGAACTGGTTTCAGCTGGATTGAGCCAGGAAGAAAAAAACATGGTGGCTGCAGCTGGCTTTAACAGCAACTGGGCTGAAAGAACTGCTGAAGGCAGTTATCTTATAGAAGGGGATATTTTTTTAAGTGCAGCGCAATTAAAAAGCATGGCTGCAGAGCCCCTCACACACAATTTCATTGTTGCTAATGAGGAGCACTACCGCACTTATAATATAGTGAGTACGCCTACCAGTGGCGCAAGGGTTATCACTGTAAGATTAACTACAGGTTTCCCATCTTATTATTCAACCGGTTTGGACCAGTCTCTTGCCAGGTATAATAGCTATGGTTTAAAAATAACTTTCCAAAGAGTAAGCACCGGTGGTGATATTGTAGTTACCGCTGCCGACTTAGGAACATCAGGCGGCGGATGTATACTGGGCCGGGCTTCTGGTTTCCCAACCAGTACTGGTAACCCATCTGCAGGTTTCACATTAAGCACCAGCAGTTGTGCCACTACTTATATCAGTACTGCTGATAAAGCGGATGAAGTGATTGCTCATGAGATTGGCCACTGTATAGGTTTCAGGCATACCGACTACAAGAGAAGAGCAAGTTGTGGTCCGGGTGCTGGTGAATCAGCAGGTACCATCGGTGCAGTACATATTACTGGAACGCCTACCAACGTTAGCGGAAGCTACAATTCATGGATGATGGCCTGCACTAACGGCAGCCCATTGTTTGGTGCAGCTGACGGAACTGCATTGAACGAAGTTTATTAATCGATTTTTTTTAATACTGATCCCTTCCTTTTTTAAGGAAGGGATTTTTTTATTAAATTATGATTAGCTTAAATCCAAATTAGCTGTAATTTTAGAATCATCATTTATTCATTCTTATTGCCGCATCAATGTATTTTATATCCCTTTTCCGTATGAAAAATATTGGCAGGCACATCATCTTTCTTTCTCTTTTTTTTATACAGCAGCATACCATTGCTCAAAAAAATAAAATCTTTTATCAAGACATTTTATTTACAAAAAATGCGGATACTACGATTGATGGATATAGTGATACAAAGTCATATTATATCAGCGAATGGAAGAACGCAATACCATCTTCCGTCAAAATTATTCGAAAATTGAATGAGCAGATAGCAGTGATTAAAGTAACCAATCAAACAGCATTTAATTTGCTGTACCAGCAGGCAAGAATTGCTGCTGCAACCGATAACTGGAAATTGTCACCTTCAGTAGAAAGAATAATAAAAAATAAAGAAACACAGCAGAAATTTATATTAACAGGACTTGATACAGATACGCTGCTGGCCGCTTTGAAAATCAGGTCTGATAATATAGTAATCCTTTTTGTTCACAGGCCTTCTCATGCTGTTATCATAAAATGTAAAACAAGGTATGTAAAGGATTTTCTGCTTAGTTTAAATGAAGTGATTTTTGTAGATGCCGCAGCAACAGCACATACTGAAACAGGTATCATCGACTACAACAGAAGTTTTCACGGACTAAACGCTGTGGATTATGCTATTCCCGGTGCTAATGGAAAAAATATTGTAGCTGGGATAAAGGAACAAAGAATGGATGAAACCGATCTTGATCTGTACCAACGGGTTCAGTCTTCTTCTATTGCCGCCAACACCACATCAAACCACGCCACAGTTATTGCCTCCATCATTGGTGGTGCTGGTAACAGTTTTTACGATGGGAGGGGTATTGCTAATGCCTGTACATTTTTTCCGAGTTCGTTTGCCAACCTTTTTGCAGATGATAGTGCGGTACTGAATTCAAAAAAAGTGACTGTGCAAAATCATTCTTACGGAACCGTTATTCAGCAATTTTATGGAGCGGAGGCTGTAAGTTATGATGACGCTGCATGGAACAATAAAAATTTCCTTCATGTTTTTTCTGCTGGTAATAAAGGAGCGTCTTTTGCTGAAGACGGCAGGTATGCTAACGTTACCGGATACGCCAATGTAACCGGGAATTTTAAAATGGCAAAAAATATCATTACTGTTGGGGCCATCAATAAGAATGGAGATATACCTGAGGAAAGTTCTGCAGGCCCATTGTATGATGGAAGAATAGCTCCGCAGTTAATTGCACTGGGGCCAAATGGTACTTCAGATGCAGCAGCAGTGGTGAGTGGTACCATAGCGGTGATGCAGCAGGTGTATGCAGATAGTAATAGCCAGGCATTGCCACCAGCATCACTTGTGAAAGCTGTATTATACAATACTGCGGAAGATATTTACCATGCAGGAATTGATTATAAAACCGGCTATGGTTTGCTGAACAGTTATGCAGCTGTGAAAGCTATACAGCAAAAAAAATATGATGGCGGTTCTGTTATACAAAGCCAGGAGTGGACAAAACAAATAACTGTGCCGGTTAATACTGCACAACTAAAAATAACATTAGCATGGACAGACGGTACTGCAACGGTAAATAATAATAAAGCCATCATCAACGATTTGGACCTGGAAGTGCAGGATATCATCAACACTGGTATCATATACAAACCCTGGGTGTTAAATGATTTCCCCATTGCAGATTCATTATCGCAACTGCCAACCAGGAAACGGGACTCATTAAATACTGCTGAGCAGGTAAGCATTCAATTACCGGCGGCAGGTACGTACCAGGTAAAAGTTACCGGCACTGCGGTAAGTACAGCTTCCATGCCGTTTCATATTGCTTATTCCACTGATACCTTAAACACTTTTGCATTTACTAATCCACAGCATGCGTCTGATGTGAACAGGGCAGAAAATGAAACCCTGGATATTAAATGGAGAACCTTTGTTGCCGACACTAACCAGACCGGTAATTTATACATCAGTTATAATAACGGAACCAATTGGCAACTGTTGAAACAATCTCATAAAATCTATACCAACCATTTTGAATGGCGAATAAAGGATACCAATTCTGTTGCAGCATTTAAGATGGAAACTGCTTTCGGTAATTTTTTGTCAAAGGATTTTATTTTGAGTAAAGTAACAAGGCCGGTGATTGATTTTGTGTGTGCTGATTCTTTCCGCCTCTCCTGGAGCAAACATGTTTATGCCAATGCTTACAGGATCTTTACTTTAACTGACAGTCCGTATTTAAAAAATATACTAGCGGTTACTGATACCTTTGCTGTATTGCAGCGGTCTGTTTACCCTTCCCTGGTATATGCAGTGGAGCCGGTGTTAAGTAATGGGTTTCCTGCTGTCCGCAGTATTGCGCTGAATATTGAATTGCAGGGAGTGAAATGTTTTTATAAAACACTTAATTATAATTTACTTGATTATAACAAACTCAACCTAATATTGGAATTAAGTGTAGCCACTTATGCAGACAGTGTTTTTTTTGAAAGTGTATCAGCCGCTGGGCAATTACTACAAACCTATGGAGCTGCCAAGGTGATCAATAATAATCTTATTTATAATCATTTGGTGAACCAGGTAGCAGCAGGGATAACCTACCTGAGGGGCCGGATAAAACTAAACAACGGCAGTATCGTATACACTGATATCATCCCGGTGTTAACCTCCGGAAAACAAAACATACTATTTTACCCAAACCCTGCCAGCAGGAACAGCCCGTTAAATTATGTGTTGCAGCAGGGAGTGCCAGCCAGCAGCCGGTTGCAGTTATTTGATATAACGGGCCGGTTAATAAAAAACTTCTTACTAAGCGGCATAATTAATATTTCTTCATTTGCCCCCGGCATATTGATCTACAAATTGCTGAACAACGAAAACCGGGTACTGGAAACAGGAAAACTGATTGTTCAATAACAAGGCGGGGAGGCAATGCTGTTGCCAAAATGGAACAAAAGAATTACTGTAGAATTTTTTTCCCTTTTTGTCCTTCTTTCATATGCTTTTAAGCAGATCCGGATTTAATTGATAGTGCAAATTTTCCGGCATGATATTATCCTCTAATAAATAAAACACATCATATGAAAGTATTGGGAATTGTACTCATCGCAGCTGGTATTTTAATGTTCATCTTTGGGAAAATCAGTTTTACCAAAGAAGAAAAAATTGTGGATATAGGCCCTGTGGAAATTAATAAGAAAGAAAAGAAAACAGTTAACTGGCCGGATTATGCAGGAGGAATTGCTATACTCGCCGGAGTGGTGGTACTGGTAGCTGACCGTAAAAAAGCAGCTTAAATTGTATACCGGATTAGAACAACAACTGGTAAACATGGTGTTTTTTATCGGAAGAAAAAAAATCTTAAACTATTTAAAAATTAAAGCATGAATGCAAATATTGGAATCACTCAAAAAAATCTGGAAGGGGTTAATAAAATATTAACAGGCGTGCTTTCAGACACTGTGTTGCTTTACATGAAAGCAAGGAAATTCCACTGGAATGTATCAGGAAACAGTTTTATGGAACTGCACAAACTTTTTGAAAAACATTACGAAGAGCTGGATGAAGCCATGGATGAAATTGCAGAAAGGATCAGCAAATTGGGGTTTATAGTGCCCGCCACACTCAATGAATTTTCGAAGCTGTCATCCATTAAGGAAACACCGGGTAAAAACCCTGATCAGCAGGGGATGATCAATGAATTATTAAAGGACCATGAGAGTGTAATTATCACTTTAAGAAAAGCCATTGATGATTGCGAAGATAAATTTAAGGATAAGGGTACTGCCGATTTCCTAACAGGATTAATACAGGATCATGAAACTTTAGCGTGGACGTTGAGGCGTTATCTTAAATAAATTTGCTACTGACAGGAGTATAATTATATAACGAATAGTACAGAAAGTAAAGGGTGAAAAATATCAATGGAAGGATACTTCTGTTTTTATTGATTTTGCCCTTTGCTTTTTTGTTGCTGTTAATCATTATTATAATTGGTTGTTAAAAATTGTTAGCGGTGTGGTTACTGTTAACAGGAGATATGCAAAGTCGTAAATACCCCCTCATAATGTCTCACCTGCATAGCAGGAAAGATAAAACCATTCTATATTTTTGTGTTTACATCCATTCATCATCCTTCAATTTTTTAAAATGCCAACACTTAAACCTTATCTTACATTTAACGGCAATTGCCGGGAAGCAATGAATTTTTACAAAGAATGCCTGGGTGGTGAGCTTACCTTAATGGTAGTGGGGGAATCGCCTGTAGCAGATCAAATGCCGCCAAAATACAAGGACCAGATACTGCACTCATCTTTAAAAACAGATGAACTGGAAATAATGGCCACCGATATGCAGCCTGAAAGTTTGGTTGAAGGTAACAGTAATCATATGTGTCTTATCTGCAAAAGCGAAACAGAAATAAAAGACTTGTGGAATAAGTTATCGGCAGGAGGTAAAATAAATCAGCCCCTGCACAAAATGTTCTTTGGACTGATTGGAAACTTTACCGACAAATTTGGGAAACGTTGGATGATGGAGTGTGATATGTAATAACTACGTTGCTAAGGGGGGTGCAATAAATAATTTTACAGGTAACTGTTGTCTGATGTTTTTACAGTTTGTATATTGCTAAAGCAGCAGTTTTTTTATTCATACAGGTAAAAATAACATCATGGTCTCCAAACTAAAACCCACCACTATTGAGGAATATATCCATGCAGCACCTGCAGCAGTACAGGAGAGATTGCTTCAACTGCATGAATGCATCCGTAAAGCTGCACCTGGTGCCAGGGAGGAGTTGAAATGGCGCATGCCTGCTTACAGCTATCAAAAAATACTGGTTACGTTTGCAGTGTTCAAACATCATATCGGTTTCTACCCCATGCCCTCCGCAATACAGGCATTTGCCAAAAGCCTCACCAAATATAAAACCGCCCAGGGATCTATCCAGTTTCCATTAGATCAGCCTTTGCCATTGGCACTCATCCGTAAAATTGTTTTGTATCGTGTAAAGGAAAGTGAGGATGGGGTTATTAAATGGAGATCCTGAATTTCCAGCTATTTTACCAAATCACTCAATGAGGTATTGCTTTCATCAGTTTACCAGTGAATATTTGAGTATATTAGGGTAAGTATGAAATTTAACTGCTTTATAGTATTAGGAGTGCTGTGTCTTTTAACACATAATTTTATTTATTCTCAAACAAAAGAAATTGATAGTCTTAAAATGGCTCTTACACAAGCACAAGCAGATACTAATAAAGTGAATTTGCTCAATGCCATTTCCCAAAAACTTGTAAAGATGGGGTATTATAAAAATGTATTGCAATATGGCAAGGAAGCCCTGGTACTTGCTGACAGGCTTGGATATAAACAAGGAAAAGCATATGCCTCTCAGGCGATTGGGTATGCTTATTTCAATCAACCCAACTATTCTGAGGGTATTAAACATGTATACGCAGCTTTAAAAATTTTCGAAGCGTTGGATAACAAAAAGGAAATCGCTGTTTCATTACAATTAATGGGTACTATATCTTCTGATTTGGGAGATTACGCAACTGCATTAAACAGACTTTTTAAAGCTTTAGAAATTCGTAAAGAATTGGACGAAAAACCGGCCATGGCACAAACGTATAATACAATAGGTGGGTTGTATAGCCAACAAGGCAAGTATGCCGAAGCCTTTCAGCAACATTTTGAAGCGTTGAAAATTTGTTTAAATCCGGAATACAATGGGCCGGATTGGGGCCTTCCTTTTACCTATGAAAGCATTGGGAAGCTGTATGAAAAAATGGGAGATAATGAATATTCAAAGGGGAACATAAAAGATGCTTCTAATAAATATGACAGTGCATTAAAAAAACATCTCACAGCATTGTTAATTTGGAACAAGATTGACCGCATTGATGCTATTGCTGATATTTATGTATCTATTGGGAATATATATATCAAACTCAAAAAAACTGCAACAGGAAGAGATTATCTTTCAAAAGCATTGCAGTTGGCTTTGAATTTAGAAGCCAGAGATATTGCCAGGAACGCCTACCTGGGGTTGTCTGAATTAGATAACATGGAGCGTAATTATAAAGGGGCCTATGAACACTATCAATTATATATTTTATACAGGGACAGTATTGTGAATAACGAAATCATCGGAAAAATGGAGGGCTATAAAATGCAATATGAGGTTGAAAAAAAAGAAGACCAGATCAAACTTCTCTCCACAGAAAATAAATTAAAATCAACATTGGCGCAGAAAGAAAGCCAGCAGAAAAAAATAATCTATGCAGGGATGGGTGCTATTCTGCTGGCAGGTGGTTATGGGTTTTATCATATACTTAAAAGAAAAAAATTACAAACTAAGCAGGCTGTATTAAACGAACGCCTCCGCATCAGCAGTGAGCTGCATGATGAAGTTGGAGCCACCCTCAGCGGAATTGCTATGTACAGCCACCTCACCAAAGAACAACTAAAAACCGGGCAAACCGCTGAGATAGAAAAATCACTGAATGTAATGCAACAATCATCAGCACAGATGGTGGACAAACTGAGTGACATTGTATGGTTAATAAACCCTGATCAAGACAGCCTTGAAAAACTGGTTGAACGACTGGAAGCGTATGCCAGGGATATGGCTGCTATTAAAAACATACAGGTAAGCGTGAGTGTGCCGGAAAAGATCGAAGACATTAACCTGCCGGTGGAGAACCGTCGCAATATCTATTTGTTCTGCAAGGAAGCGATAAACAATGCTGTTAAATACAGCAATGCATCAGCACTGGAACTGACAGTAAAGCAAGTGAACGGTTTACTGGAATTTACTGTAACCGATAATGGAAAAGGATTTGATGCCGTAATGGTACGAAGGGGGAATGGCCTGGAGAATATGCAGAAAAGGGCGAATGAGATTGGAGCTAAACTACTCTTACAGTCAAAAGAAAATGAGGGAGCTTCTGTTTCGCTGCAATGCAAAGTCAGCTGATGATTGTTATCCGTATAAAAATATTATCCTGAAAAAAAACTCAACATAGCCGGTAGCAGCAAAACGACTCAAAAAGTAGTACGGCAGGTACTATACTGATTTCTTCAGCAACTATTTTCTTTTTTATAAATACCCCAATGGGGGATTGTTTGCTGCAGTAAATCACCAGATATTTCCAGTATTAATTTATTTACCTAAAACAGCTTTTATGAAGAAGAACTTTTTAAAACTCATCAGTTCGTTTCTGCTGGCAGGCTTAATTATTACCGGATGCCAGAAAGAGAAAACAGCATTGAATGAAGAAATAGATGGACAATCAACTGCAGCCAGGTCAGAAAAGGCAGGCGGTTGCAGGATGACGGTGTACGACTATTATGATGGCATTGGCGATTATCACAGCATTGATTACTTCTCCTATAAAAATGGTCTTGTTGATGAATGGCTTACCTTTTATGGCAGCCTATTCAAAATGGAATATGACAGCAAAAGGAAATTGACAATTTCAAGAGTGTATGACGGAGAAACACTTAGTTATACCATTCACTTTATTTATGAAAAAGATAAAGTGGTGAAGGAAATATGGTACGATGGTAATACGCAACAGGTAGCAGATGAAGTAAGCTACTTCTATAATCAGAAAGGCGAAATGATCCGTAACCAAAGCATCGCCTATGATAATTATGTGCTATACACCTATACTAAACAAGGGTACCTGGAAAGCTGGTTCTATCATGAAGGCGGCCTGCCACTTACCAAAGCTGAATATACTTACCACGATCCAAACAAAAATCCTTATGAAGCCAAACCCGGAATTGAATACAGTTTCCCCTATTCTAATGCTGCATTTCTTGCCGGGAAAAGATGGTATTCAAGTGAAAAGATCACTGTATATGATGAGGGTGGAAACTCCTTTGTTTATTATGACCTGGATCCACTGCAAACAACCTGGCAGTCAGGTTCACAAAATTATCCCCTCAGGGCCAACTATGTTGATATACTCAGCGGTGCTTCTATCATCAACACATTTGAATATGAAAATTGTTCCCGTGATAATAATAATAACGCAGCCGGGAAATCATTAAGACAAAAAACCAGTATGAAAAATAAAAATACACCCGGAGTAAATTTCAAATCCCTGATGGGTAGCCCTAAAAAAGAAGCAATACAAAAATTGAAGGCGCAAAGAAAGCTGAAGGCCGGAAATTAATCACTTCTTTCATTTATAAAGAGCTGTCTTTTTTTAAAGGCAGCTCTTTTTGTAATTACAACAAAAAGAAGTTGTCTAAATGAACAGGTTGTAAATTAGTTCTTCTTCCCAGCTTTTCTTAATTTCCCATATTGATTAAACTGGTAACATACTTATTTAATAAGGATAAAAATTCAGTTATTTTTTTATTTCAGCTAACCCCAAAACTTTGCAGTACATTATAAAACTTGCAGTATGAAAAACAAACGGGAAACTCCAATTGAAATTAGCAAAGCTGAATTTAAAAAAGTTGGCTACCAGCTCATTGATGCTATCGCTGATTTTATCGATACCATTGAAGAGCGGCCTGTAACAACCGGAGCGTCTCCTGAACAATTACAACCAATCATTGGTACTGCATCTCTGCCCGAAAATGGGACTGGTGTGGAAGCATTGCTTTCTAAAACCACCGACTTATTATTCAACCATTCCCTGCTGAATGGCCATCCCAAATTTTTAGGTTATATCACTTCTTCAGCAGCTCCCATTGGGGCTTTGGCAGACCTGTTAGCTGCAGCCGTTAATCCAAATGTTGGGGCCAATATATTAAGCCCCATGGCAACTGAAATTGAAAAGCAAACCGTGAAATGGCTGGCAGAATTTATTGGAGTTTCTCCCAGTTATGGAGGTCTATTGGTGAGCGGCGGTAATATGGCAAACTTCACAGCCTTCTTAGCAGCAAGAACGGCAAAGGCTCCAAAAAGTATCAAAGAAAATGGTATCTCTAATGATACTGACAAGCTGGTTGTTTACTGCTCAAAAACTACTCATACCTGGATTGAAAAAGCAGTGGTGTTATTTGGACTTGGCACAAAATCCATTAGGTGGATACTGGCAGATGCTGAAAATAAAATGGATACTAAAGTATTGGAACAAACTATAAAAGATGATCTGAAAAATGGCTGCAAACCAATCATGGTAGTTGGGACTGCCGGCGACGTTAGTACCGGAGCTGTGGATGATCTGAAAGCGATAGCTGCGGTTTGTAAAACTTATAATTTATGGTTTCATGTGGATGGTGCTTATGGTATTCCGGCGGCTGTTATCCCGGAATTAAAAAGCATGTTTGAAGGAATTGAAGAAGCTGATTCTATTGCACTTGATCCTCATAAATGGCTGTACAGTCCGCTGGAAGCAGGATGTACGTTGGTAAAAGACCCCAATCATTTAATCGAGACCTACAGCTCTCACCCGGTGTATTACAACTTTGGAAATAACGAAGAAGCCCTCACTCAAAATTACTACGAATATGGATTGCAAAATTCCCGTGGCTTCAGGGCGTTAAAAGTTTGGCTGGCTTTACAGCAGGTGGGGCGGAGTGGTTATATTAAAATGATTGATGAAGATATTCAGCTATCCAGGTTGTTATTTGAAAAAGCTGACAACCATCCGGAACTGGAAGCCATAACACAAAACTTAAGCATTGCAACATTCAGGTATGTTCCATCTGATTATGCTGGTGAAGCTGAACACAAAGAAGCATATCTAAATAAACTGAACGAAGCATTGCTGAATGATTTACAACAGGGTGGCGAAGTGTTTTTATCCAACGCTGTGATGAATGAAAAATATTGCTTAAGAGGGTGCATTGTAAATTTCAGAACGTCTGTAAAAGATATTGAAGATATTATAGAAATTGTTGTTACGGAAGGCAGGAAAATTCATGGAAAGCTCCAGTAAAAACAGGCACACCAAGGTGAATAAATTATCGCTTACTTAAAATGCTTTTATAAGTTTAATTTTCACTGCTACTTCATTATAGTTGCCTGGCAAAAACTTGTATTGCGGCAAGTGATTTTGTTTTGTAACCACTTATTTCTATGCAGCTGTAATCATTATTAATAAAAATATACTGGCATACTTCCTCAGAGGTAAAAAAATGCTTTATATTTCCATATTAAATAACTGCTTCATGACAAAGAAAATCTTGTTCTTCCTTATCCTGTTATCATTTATATTTAGTGCCAATGCACAAATAAAAAAAGATACTTCATCAGCTGATCTCAATGCATATTTTAAACCTGTTAAGTGGCGCAGCATCGGTCCTTTCAGGGGCGGACGTTCCAATACCGCTACTGGAGTTGTGGGTAATATCAATACCTATTATATGGGTACTACCGGCGGAGGATTATGGAAAACAGATGATATGGGTATTACCTGGAACAATATCTCTGATGGCTTTTTTAAAACAGGTTCTGTGGGTGCGGTGTCGGTGGCAGAGAGCGACCCTAATATAGTATATGTTGGTATGGGTGAACATGCCGTACGTGGTGTGATGACTTCCAGCGGTGATGGTGTGTACAAATCAACCGATGCAGGTAAAAGCTGGAAGAAGCTGGGACTTGATCTTACACAGCATATTGCCCGTGTGGTAATCCATCCAAAAAATCCGGATGTTGTTTTTGTGGCAGCACAGGGTGCACTATACAGCAAATCAAAAGAACGTGGAATTTATAAATCAACCGATGGCGGCGTAACCTGGAAAAATGTGTTGTATGTAGATGAAAAAACTGGTTGTGCTGAATTATCTATGGACATGAACAATCCATCGATACTCTATGCCGCTATGTGGGAGCATGGGCGCCAGCCCTGGAAAGTAACCAGCGGTGGCCCCGGAAGTGGTTTATATAAATCAACCGATGGTGGTGAGCACTGGGAAAAAATGCAGGAAGGCTTACCAAAAGAAATGGGTAAGATGTCCATCGCTGTTTGCCGTTCCAATTCAGAAAAAGTATATGCCCTGATAGAAAGTGACTGGGAAAAAGAAGCAGGTGGTTTGTATGTATCTAACAATGCAGGAAAAAACTGGAGCCAGGTAACAGGTGATCACCGGATCATTGGAAGAGCATGGTATTATATCGAATTGTTCCCTGACCCTTTAAATGAAAATGTGCTGTATGTAATGAATGCACCTTCTATGCGGTCTATCGATGGCGGAAAAACATGGGAAGATATTTCCGGCACTCATGGCGACTATCATAACCTCTGGATCAATCCAGCCAATTCCAATAACATGATCATTGCGGATGATGGTGGGGCGGCCATTAGTTTTAACCAGGGAAAAACATGGAGCTCACAAAACAATATGCCTACGGCACAGTTTTACCGCATCAATACCGACAATCAATTTCCTTACCGCATTTATGGAGGGCAGCAGGATAATAGTTCTGTAAGTATTGCCAGCAGGGAACTTGGTGGTGGCGGCATCAGTAATGCCAGCTGGACTTCTTCTGCCGGTGGCGAAAGTGCTTTTCTTGCTTTTAATCCGGATGATCCGCAGTTTGTATTGGGTGGCAGTTACCAGGGTACCATTGAAGTGCTGGACACAAAAGCAAAAGCCAGTACCAATATTATGGCAGCACCTATTCAGTATTTAGGCCGTGATGCAAAAGACATCAAGTACCGCTTTAACTGGAACGCACCCATCATCTGGAGCAAACATGAACCGAATGTATATTATCATGGTTCACAATATTTGCTGAAGACAACAGACATGGGTAAAACATGGACAGAAGCATCACCAGATCTCACCCGTAATGAAAAAGAAAAGCAGGGCCGGCCCGGTGTACCTTTCACCAATGAAGCAGTGGGTGCAGAAAATTATGGAACGCTCAGTTATGTAATGGAATCGCCGCATGAAAAAGGGGTGATCTATACCGGTAGTGATGATGGATTAGTACAGCTTACTAAAGACGGTGGAGCACACTGGCAAAATGTAACACCTGCAGGTTTGCAGGAATGTTTGATCAATGCAATAGAAGTATCGCCTTTTGATAAAGCCACTGCTTACATTGCCACCACCAGGTATAAATTTAATGACCATACTCCCGGCATGTACAAAACCACCGACTATGGTAAAACATGGGTGAAAATAAACAACGGTATTCCAGCCAATGCATTTACCCGTGTGGTAAGAGAAGACCAGGAAAGAAAAGACCTGTTGTTTGCCGGAACAGAATTGGGCATTTACATCTCCTGGAACGGTGGAAAAGAATGGGCGCCCTTCCAATTAAATTTTCCTGTAACACCTGTTACTGACTTAAAGGTTCACCAGGGTAATTTAATTGCTGCCACCTCCGGCCGTTCATTTTGGATACTGGATGATTTGAGTTTGATACGTCAGTATAAAAAAGATACCAGCAGTTTTTCTGTGTATGAACCATCACCTTCCTATATCGTAAATGCCTACAGTGAACTGGATGAAAACAGTGCAGATTTTAACGGCACCAGTAAATACCGTGGTGTTAATCCTGCTACGGGTGTGGTTATTTATTACCAGTTGCCAAAGCTGAAAGATTCTTTAGCAGTTGTTACAATGGAGATCAAGGATGCAAGTGGAAAACCTGTACATACATTCAGTTCAAAACCAGACAGCACCTATAAAAAATATGACGGTGCACCGCCGGAAGAACCCGTGTTATCCAAAGCAAAAGGGCTGAACCGTTTTGTATGGAACATGCGCTATGCCACCATTCCCGGCATACCCAATGTGTATATTGAAAGCAGCTACCGTGGCCATAAAGCCATACCGGCAAAATATACCATCACTATAAAAGCAGGAGAGCAACAGGTTAGCACCACTGCCACTATTTTGCCCAATCCATTGTATGCCAGCACTGCAGCTGACTATACTACTTATGACAATATGATGAGCAGTATGGAAGCTGAAGTAACCAGCATGCACCGCATGATCAATACCATGGATGCAAAAAGAGAACAGCTGGAACAAATGCTGGCTGCATTGCCGGCAGAAGAAAAATATGCTGCCATCAAAACACAGGGACAGGCATTGGCAAAACGAATGAAGGCATGGGACGAAGACATGATACAGCGCAAATCAAAAGCGTATGATGATGTGGAAAATTTCCCCAATAAATTTTCTGCCAACTATATGTTCCTGGTAAACCAGACAGAGAGTGACATACCAAAAGTAAATCAGCCATCATTAAATCTGCAAAAAGAACTCAATGCCCAGTGGCTGGTATTAAAAAACAGGGGAACCGAAATATTGGATAAAGATATTCCTGCTTTTAATCAATTGGTTTGGCAGGCTGGGGTTGGAGCGATTTGGAAGAATTGAGGATTTAAAAAATTAAGTAAAAAAGGGCTGTCAACTGACGGCCCTTTTTTTAGCTTCAAACAATCCCGGAATTAAATATTTGCCGGATGCATCAATTAGAGTTTAATATTATATTTTCCTGCGCTTTTACCAGCAGAACAAGAAAGGGAGGCTGGGCCATTGTGTTTGGTTTAATACCTAATGAAAAGATATTAGTAAAATATTTGTTGACAGTTTTAAATTCTAAACTCATTAATTACTATCATACTTTTAAATTTTTAGATATTGAAAAAAGGCTCTTCCAAAAACTCCTTATTGAAAATTGCAAAAAGCTACCCGTAAAAATAATTCCTAAAGAATCACAACTCCCTTTCATTGCCAAAGCCGATATTATGCTCTCCAAAAACAAAGAGTTGCAAGAGCTAAAGCACCAGTTGTTACAATTGCTACAGGGCAAATACGAAGGGTTAACGCTTACCAAAAAAACTACAGGACTGGCTAACAATTTCTTTTAAAGATTTTTTAAAAGAATTAGAAGCTGTTTGAGTTAATTAAATTTTTTACCCATTAAGTTAAGCATTGCTATATAAACAAAACTAATAGCAGACTCTTTAGTTCTTTCGTAATCCAT
>JAYWII010000022.1:0-16728 GCA_043788995.1 Chitinophagaceae bacterium
CCTCACTAGTTTCCACTATTATTTCTCCACCATGCGCCTTCACAATATCATAACTTAAACTCAAACCCAACCCAGTTCCCTGCCCGGTAGGTTTGGTGGTAAAGAAGGGCTGAAAAATTTTGTCTAAAACTTTTTGAGGAATGCCGTTGCCGTTGTCTGTAACTTTTATTTCAACCTTCCCATTTATTTTCTTTGTACTTACTGTAACAGTTGGTTCATAGCTGTAACCCTCAGCTTGTCGAAGGGTCTTCTTTTCATTCACCGCATAAAAGGCATTGGTAATTAAATTTAAAATAACTCTTCCAATATCCTGTGGGATAATATTGATGTTACCAATCTTTTCGTCATAATCTGTTTTTATCGTTGCATTGAAAGAATTGTCTTTTGCTCTTAATCCATGATATGCTAATCGCAAATATTCATCGGCTAATGCATTGATATCAGTTGGTTCTTTTATTGCATTGTTTGTATTACGGCTGTGTTGAAGCATGCCTTTAACAATAGCATCGGCTCTTTTGCCGTGGTGATTTATTTTTTGTTCATTCTCTGCAATATCATTGGCTATTGAAATTGCTTCTTCATTATTTCCTGATTTTAATTCCATTTTCATTTCTTCAATCAATTCTGCATTGATTTCAGAAAAATTGTTGACGAAGTTTAAGGGGTTCTGAATTTCATGAGCAATGCCGGCGGTGAGTTCACCAAGACTTGCCATTTTTTCAGATTGAATTAATTGCTTCTGTGTATTTTTTAATTCACCCAGCGTAGTTTCTATTTCCTGTTTTTGAGATTGTAATAGAGTGTTTGCTTTTTGTTTCTGCCTGTTGTTACGGTACAGAACAAACGCCAGCACTACGAACCCGGTAATGATGCTGATGAGCCCATACATTTTTATTTTGGTCTCATACCGCTGTTTTTCTTCCCTGCTTTGCTGCTCTAATTGCAATCGCCGGTTGGCTTCGTTAAAACCCAGTGTTTGAAACTGCCTTACTTTATCCGTATTGTACAAACTGTCTTTTGCAGCAATGGAAAGTTGCAGGTATTTATAAGCACTGTCGGGCTGGTTATTGGCTTTGTATAATTCAGCAAGCAGCGGACTTATTTCAGCAACATAATACAATGAATTTTCACCCCATGTCCGAAGATTCAAGCTATTGTTTTGAAAATTATTTAATGCCTGCCGCCCATACAATAATGCAGAATCAAGCTGGTTAGTCTTTTGGAATACCTTTGCCATACCAGCCTGTGCAAGGGGGATCCAAAGGCCTGTCCATGTAGTTGCAACTGTAATGATATACCTGTAATTGCTTAGGGCCGAGTCGTTTTTATTTATAGCTGAATATATGTCAGCAAGCAACTGGTGGCAATATGCAATACCCGTCACATCAATACTATCAATACTGAGTGCCTGTTTTACATGGGCCAATGCTGGTGAAAGGTTGTTTAACCTATAGCTGGCGGCGGCGATATTGGTTTTTGACCAAAAGAGGGCATACCGATACCTGATATCCCTTACATCTAATGTGGCGACAATTGAGTCCTGTTGTTTTGCATAATTCAGCATACTCTGGTAGTCTTTCATGGAAAGATAATCGCCAGTGATATTGCCGAGGGCATTCAACAGTTGAAACTTATCTTTTTCTTTTTCAGCAAGCTTTAAATTTTCCAGCCGCATTTCTAAAGCCCTGGGATAATTTCCCAATGAATGCAGCAGATAGGCTGTTGTTTCCTGCAGGGTTAAAAGTTCTACTAAATTGCCATTTTCAACCCATTTTTTATTATCGTTAGATGTTTTCATCTTTTGTACCAGTTGCAGGGCTTGCTGGGCATAGTGTAAAGCGGAATCGCTGTTATAATAATGAGCTTCAAAAGCGTAAGCGTTGGTAAGTGCAGCCAATATCTTTAAACGGTTTGTATCAGGTAATGGCTGGGAAAGGGCCTGCCATTTGTCAACAAAGAACTGGTCCAGCCAGGAGCTTACGCTGTCTATTAACACAGTGTCCTTCCGGATAGTTATTTCCCTGTCGGCCACTTCAGCACCATTCAATTGTTTTTCTACGGTGCGCCAGTTACCCCGGTGAAACTTATATTTTTGTGCACCTCCCTTTATATTCAGTGTAATTGATTTTTCTTTTTCTCCGTGGGGCTTCATTAAATAAAGCGGGTTGGCAGCTTCATCCCAGTTGTTGAAAGTACCGGCTACATAAATGCTGTCGTGTATAATAGCCGTCTTCTCTTTGATAATAAAAGTTACTTTATACTGTGCATGGAGCATAGAAAATAAAAAGAAGAAAAATAACAGGCTGATAGTTTTTTTCATATTGGAATTTATTGTTTGCATAAGATAATAAACATTCCTGTTGCTTCGGGAATGTCTGAAGTATTTTAATGAGTTCCGGCTGGTTTTATAAGTATATAATAACTGTGATCAATCAATTTTAAACAACGGGCAGTTCACATTAAAAGCCACACCTCACTATAAATGCAGGATACTTCTCAAAGGGTGTAATTAAAACTGTTTCGGGATAGTTAGCTGGTAAGCAGTTTTATTTTCCTGCTGCCAGTTGAAATTCAGATTTGTGGTAAGATCAAAAATGGAATTCCAAGGGGAATGGGATCGTTATGAAAGATAATTAACTATAGTGAGTTTTCTTTAAATACCCTTATAAAATTACCGCCGGGTATTTTTTAATTTCTTTACCGGAATAGCCTCTTTTCATTAAGGCTTTTGTAATTAATGTAAAGTCTTTTGCATCGTATTATATAAAAGCTGTTAAAAGAATATTTCTAAAATTACCCGATGGTCTTCTTTGCTGTTTCCAGGTCAATTTCTTTTTCCCATTTAGCCACCACCACCGTTGCCACTGCATTTCCGATAATATTGGTAAGAGCCCTGCCTTCACTCATAAAACGGTCGATGCCTAAAATCAGCGCTATGGCCGCCACTGGAATATGCCCTACTGCTGGCAAGGTTGCGGCCAGGGTAATAAAACCGCTTCCGGTTACACCGGCAGCTCCTTTTGAGGTCAACAGTAAAATCAACAGTAAGGAAACCTGGTGAGTAATATCTAATGGAGTGTTAGTAGCCTGTGCTAAAAAGACTGCTGCCATTGTTAAGTAGATAGATGTTCCATCCAGGTTAAATGAATAACCGGTAGGAACAACCAATCCTACTACCGGTTCGGAACAGCCTATTTTTTCCAGTTTATTAATAAGGCCGGGTAAAGCAGATTCAGAAGATGAAGTACCCAAAACAATCAGGAGCTCTTCTCTTATAAATTTTAATAACCGAAAAATATTAAATCCGGTAAATTTTAAAATACCACCCAATACCAAAACAATGAATAAAATACAGGTAATATAAAATGAAGCCATCAATTGCCCGAGTGAGGTAAGTGAACCTAATCCGTATTTACCAATGGTAAAAGCCATAGCACCCATAGCACCAATGGGTGCCAGTTTCATGATCATTCGTATGATAGCAAACAAAGCATCTTCAAGCGATTGAATTCCTTTCAGTAATGGTACAGCTTTTTCTTTTATTTTGGATAATGCAAGTCCCATTAATACGGAAAACAACAGCACCTGCAGCAGGTTATTATTAGAAATAGCATTAACTATATTTTCGGGAATAATGTTGAGAATAAAATCCCAAACCGTTTGATTCTTGCTTTGGGTAATATAGGTTTCAACAGATTTTGCATCCAGCGTAGCAGTATCTATGTTCATGCCAACACCAGGTTTGAGAATATTGATTACAATCAGGCCAATGATCAGCGCCAGCGTGGTTACGATTTCGAAATAAAGTAATGCCTTCAAGCCAACCCTGCCCACTTTTTTTGTGTCCTGCATGCCGGCAATGCCGGTGACAATGGTACAAAAGATCACCGGGGCAATCATCATTTTTATTAACTTGATGAAACCATCGCCAAGCGGCTTTAATTGTACAGCAAAGCCCGGATAAAAATGTCCCAGCATCACTCCAACTAAAATGGCTAATAATACCTGTATGTAAAGGCTTTTAAAAAATTGAGGCATAGCTGTTAAGTTACTTCACACAAGATATTAAAATAACAGGCAGAAAGACACGCTATTCCTCTTTGCCTTTTTCTCCTACAAACCACTGTTCCTTATTCTTAAATAATACATTAAACGTGGTAAGTGATCCATAACAACGGGTAATATATTGCTGAATATTTACTTTGTCTTCATCACTCAGTTTTTTGTTGCTGTTGATGTTTTGTTCCAGCACTCTGAGCCTGTCCCTGAGCATTACAATTTTATGAAAGAAATCCTCCACCGGTATTTCTTTAGGCTTTTGTGTTTTATCATAAGGCTGTAAAAGCATAGTACCTCCTTTCCAACGATCTCCTAATGGAACCGGTTCGCCAACACCATTCCATAAACGTAAAATTTTGAGTAATGCTTTTTCTGTTTCCGAAACTGTTTCTATTTCTACACTTACATTTTCAGGAATTATCTCATCTAGGTTGGTATCGGTTTTATCCACTTCCTTTATACCATGATTTATAAACGAGATGAGATAGGTAGCATAACGTATACCTACCAGTACCCCCGGTCCGTATTGTGTATGTTGCAGTCTTGTTCCAATACCTAAGATTGTTTGATCCATATTGTCTTTTTTCAAAAGTAATATTTAAGCACAAATGAATATGGGGCTTTTTTTTATTTTGATCAACACCCGTTACAAAAAATCCTTTCTTGATAAGCGTTATAAAATTTGGTGTGCTTTAAATAGCTAAGTCTTTTCCATAATTTGGAAATTATGCTGGTTATTTTAATTTATATTATGGTCATTCTAAGGTTTAACTGGTATTAGGATTAGTTTCTTAAATTTTATCTTTAAAAAAATCATGAAAATTTGCTTTGTGTAAAATAAGTTTCGTATGTTTGTTTTTCTACTTTGTATATTTAATATCTCCTTGAATACCCACAGTACCATTTTCCTTTAGAAATACGACCGTCTGATACAGAATTGAAAAACTGCAGTTTTTATCACCAAAATTTACATCAATGTTACGTAATTGGTACGCAGTTTATACAAAGCCTCAAAAAGAAAGGATTGTTTCATCAACTTTTTCTAAAAGGGGATTTGAGACCTTTTGCCCTTTAATTAATACCGCTAAAGGAAAAGCTAATAAGAAGGCTGTATTTGAGCCTCTTTTTATCTCCTATGTTTTCGTATACCTAAGTGAATCAGATATTTCTACAGTAAAATCAATTCCTGGTGTTATAAATATATTATACTGGAAATCTAAACCAGCCATTATAAAAGCAGAGGAATTAGATACTGTAAGGCATTTTACTGCTCACTTTATTAATATAAAACTAGTAAAGTCTGTTGTGAATATTAATGAAAGTATCAGGTATAAAGATGATCCGGTTATTTCATTTAATGAAAACACTGTATCGGTAAAATATCAAACTGTAAAGGTCAACCTTCCTTCGCTTGGATATTCAATGATTGCAGAAAGGAGAGTGACGGAGGATGAGCCTGTTTACAATGAAGTAAGTTTATTCAGAACATTCCCTAAGAGAATAAATTCATTTTTCTTTAATTAAATCATACCTATCCCTGAAAAGCAAATCACCCGTTTTAAGATTCATTTCGGGACACTTGATAAATTTTTTAAGTGTTCCTTTAATCCGTCTTTTGTTTTTGGGTATTTTTTATATAAGCAGTGCTTGATAAAAAATCCAGATATTTATCAAATTAAAATTACTTTATGGAAAATGTTTACACATCTTACACTAAAACAGTACAAAACACTACATTTTACTTTGTAAAGAAGTTTATTGTATTCCCGGATTTTAAAGAAATTGAACCTTTTTTGGAAAGTTATGGTATGCACACAGATTTTGACAAAGCTTGTGAGATTGCATTAATAAAAGATGATTCCATAAAGGAAATGCTTCTAAAGGAAATGAACGAAAGAGGAGCCAAAACCAAGGTAATTGATTTAAACGAAAAGTACTTTTTCAGTCAGGCTAAGACTGGTTCCTTATAATCATAATCGGCTTTATTACCTCAATGATTAGGAATATCTTTTAGCATCCGGCAAATAGATGCCATATCCATTATGCAACAAAATGGTAGAAATTATCAAATAATAAAACGACTGGTTTTACAAATCAAGATGCAATAAAATTTTTCAGTCGGTTGAATTCCTTTGTAGAACTGGAAACGAATAAACTGCTCAAGAAAGCAGAGATTGTCTTACCCATATGGGAGAATACCTGGTTTTTACTAAAATTGTTTGTCATGATATTGAATTTTTAAGAATATTGAATTTCAGTATAAAGTTATACAAGTTGTAAATTGGCAACAATAGGGGTTTTGCTATTTTTTCAAATAGTAATTTCCGCAATATTGATTGTGTAATTATAAAACGGAGATTTAAGGAATATATTTTAATTCCGTTTCTGTGTATGGCAGTCCATCCAATATAAAAGTTTGTAAAATACACTTCTATTGAATTTTTGGGGTTGAAAGTTATTAGGAATCGTTTTTTTACATCTCAATCTTTTTAATCCAATAAAATTCATATAAAATTTTATCCTAAATAAATTTTCTTCAATTTAAGATATAGCTATATTTATTAGTGAAAAAGAGCGATTTGTAAATAGCTTAAGTTATAGCAATTATCATACCATTTTTTATTTTTTCTTAAATTCAATATGCCTGATTTTATTTCACTTATGCTGCCTCATTCTAAAAAGCAGATTAAAGTTTGGGTTTTAGCCCCCCAGCTAATAACAAACGATGAGAATTTAGATTACTATTATGATTTTTCTCAAAGCATTAACGAGTATACAAGAACATTTTCAGAACTAAAGCTGGATTGGAAATGGCAACCAGTAACTATAAATAATTTTACCACAATCATTAATGAAATAATATTTGAAAAAGAAACGAATAAATGTTTGCCTGTTGTTTTTAATATCTGTGATGGAGATGAAATAAACGCCACTCCGGGTATATCAGTTGTTAAATTGCTTCAGAAAGAAGGATTAATATTTACTGGTGCCGACGAGTTTTTTTATGATATTACCACTTCTAAAATAAACATGAAACAGGCTTTTGATAAGGCCAAAATTCCAACTCCTGAATGGGTGGCAATTCATTCACAAAATCAGGATCTTGACGGAGTTTTTGAGGCTTTAGGTAAAACTGTTATTTTAAAACCTTCAGTATCGGGAGGCAGTATGGGTATCAGTACAAAAAATGTGGTGACTAATATTCCAGATTTAGAAAAACAAGTTAACAAACTGTTTTCAGGATACAGAGGCTGGAGCCTGCTGGGAGATGGATTGATTGCAGAGTCATACATTAACGGCCAGGAATATACAGCTTTAATAGTTGGTTCTTATAATGATCCTGAAAGGGCTATTTTATATCATCCGGTTGAAAGAATCTTCCATCAATCTTTACCTGAAAATGAGCAATTTTTAAGTTTTGACCGTTTATGGGAAATTTATGAAGAGGAAACGGCGATGCCACAAGAAGATAATTTCTATGAGTACAGCGCTCCTGATCCTTTATTAGTTGAAGAGATAAAAAAACTCAGCTGGGATGCTTTTGTGTCTGTAAAAGGAACGGGGTATACCAGAGTTGATATAAGAAGAGACAGGAACTCTGGTAAGATGTATGTATTAGAGGTAAACGCCCAATGTGGAATAAGTGAAGATGAAAACTATACCTCTATTGGTGCGATATTAAAATTTAGTGGAAAAACTTTCACCCAGCTGGTTAAAGAAATTATTGAAAATGCATTTTTAAAAAATAAGGTTTAGTTTCGAAAAAATAAAAACCAACTGAGTTTTAATGATGCCAGCAGATCATAAAAAAACAAATTATCCTAATGCTACAAATGCAGAAAAGCAGAGAAAGGTTAAGTGGGATAAAATGAAAATTTGTGTGCTGCAACCAGACTATTCAACATCTTCTGTTGATTATAAAAATTATGACCCGCCAAGAAATCTAGTTCCATTAATACCAGGAGCAATCTTTGATCATGTATTTCTTAATAAACTTACCACCTACAAACAACTAAAAGAACTCAAGAAAAAACATTACGATGTTTTTGTGAATTTATGCGAAGGTTATCTGGAATGGGAGGTGCCGTCAATTGATGTTATTCACTCCTTGGAATTATTGAATCTCCCTTTTACAGGTCCAAATTCTGTTTTATACGATCCCCCTAAAGAATTAATGAAGTACGTTGCTTATACAGAGGGAATTAACGCACCGGCATTTGCACTTATTGAACTGGAAGCTGATATTGAATTGCAATGTAATTCTTTAAGATATCCACTTTTTGTAAAACCTCATAAAGCTGGCGACAGCCTTGGGGTAGATGAAAAAAGCCTGGTAAATAATCTTGAAGAGTTAAAATATAAAGTTCATGATATCATTAATGATTACGGGCCATTGCTTGTAGAAGAATATATCAGTGGACGGGAGTTTACGGTAATGCTGGCAGCCAATCCAGAATGCAATAAAACCGTTAAATCGTTTCAGCCGGTTGAATATATATTCCCGGCCGGCAGTAAATTTAAGACATACGCTTTAAAAACTTCAGAGCTTCATCCTGATGCCAATATACCTGTATCGAATGAAAAACTTAATGCCCTTTTAAGATCTTCTGCAGAAAAAATTTTTACAGCATTTAATGGCGAAGGATACGCCCGTTTAGACTTTAGGATGAATGAAAAGGGTGAATTATTTTTTCTTGAAATAAACTTTACCTGTTCTGTTTTTTATGAAACAGGATACGAAGGAAGTGCTGATCATATTCTAAAACTGGACGGCTATGGACAGGATAATTTTTTAAAACACATTATACTAGAGGGAATAGAGAGATACCGGCGTAAACAAAAGAAATATTTCCTTAAAGGTAATTCTATTGCTGGATATGGAATTTATGCAGCGCATGATATTTTATCTGATGATCTGATCTTTAGAGGAGAAGAAATGTCTCAACGATTGGTAACACTCAGATATGTAAATGATAACTGGGGCATAAAGCAAAAAGAAATTTTTAGAAAATATGCTTACCCTGTAAGTAAAGAATTGTTTTTACTTTGGGATAATAATCCATCTGAATGGGCTCCTCAAAACCATAGCTGTCATCCTAATACAGCTTACGATGGTTTGAATGTAAAAGCTATTAGAAGTATTGTAAAAGGTGAAGAACTAACGCTGGATTATTCATCTTTTCTGGATGAGCATATGGAACCGTTTCAATGTCAATGTGGCTCTCCGTGTTGTCGTGGTTTAATTACCGGGGCGAAAAATAACTCTGTAACAGCACGAGAGAATCATATTTTAAATCAATCTGTAAAATTGGTATAAGGGTTACCTGGTCTAAAAGAATTTTTCAAAAAACAAATTCATCACTTCTACAAAAATCAGAATGATAATTATCCATTCGAGTAATGTACTGTTTCTGTATTGCAGGATATCTTTAAATAGCTCAAGGTTTTCTTTTACTATCCCAAGTGCTTCCTGAATAGTTCTAAACCTTGCCTGAAGGTCGAATGTTTTTTTAAGTCCGGTATCCAGCTTACTAAGATTTTCATCTTCCCAGGTTTCATCAGGAGAATCAAAAATGTATAAATTTTCTGTTATTCTGTTTTTTAAATTGAGTGTGCGACCAATATATTTTTTGAGATTAATGCCTGATAAATTGAGCCTGCCTTTCACTTCCATCATTTGAGTATGAGAGTTTGTTTCTTCCAGTAAAATATTTGTTTGTTTAAGGTAGTGATCCAGCGCTACTGATTGTGATACATTGAGCATAATAAGCCTGAACATCTCTATATCTGGCTTTACCAGTTCAATCTTATTAAAGCCAAAATTCATTTTTGAAGCATTTGTTTCAATTTCAAACTCCTCGCTAAGCCTTTCGTGGAATAGGTTTTTACAAAAAGGGGTTATTAATTGAATAAATGCTGTCATTTCAGTTTCGTTGTAATTCAGAAAACAGACAATGCCATATTTAAATACATATAATAACTTCTTTTCATCAATTTGATAAAACAATTCATCGGAATCTGCATGGTGTATCTCGGCAGTAAAAACAGATTTGAATTCTTTTATGTCAAGACTGTCTGCGATTTGATATGAATAAACTTTCAATGACATGAGTGCTTATATGTTTAAAGACTTAAATTTTCTGGTAGCTCAATTTATTTCTACTTCCCAAGTTTAATAATTTGATAGTTTGATGTATTTAAATTTTATTAATAAATCTAACCCGAAATTATCTCTTGTTTTATTAAAATTATCCATTTATCCCTCAATATTACCTTCCAAATAAACATTTAAAATAATCAAATCTCACTTTATAAATAGTGAAATACAATACAGGCAAAGGTTCTGTGTTAAAATATACTATTAAGTATAATACTTTACTATAAATAAGCATGTACTTTGTTTTGCACAGTACTAAATAAAGTATACCTTTATGTTATCAAAGTCATTTAACAATATAAATAACCAGTAAACTTAAAGTCATGAAAAAGTCATTAAACAGTTTAATAAACCAATTGAGCAACAAACAGCTTGAAAACTTAACCAAAGTAACAAATGAAACAATCGCTTTCGATTTGGCACAGGCTAATCAACACATTTTCACTTCTGCTGATTTGTGGAACATTCAAAGAAACCTAAAATCCAGGAATCAAAGAAGATATTTTTAATCACTAATTCTAAAATTTAAAGTCATGAAAAAGTCATCACCAAGCTTATTGAACAGATTAAGCAATAAAGAATTAGAGAACCTAACTACTGAAGTAAAAGAAACAGTTGCAGTAACAGTATTCTCTTCAAACTGCCGGACATTTACTGCGGCCGAACTGTGGAACATTCAACGAATTGGCAGAAACAGGCCTCAAAGAAGGTTTTTATAATTTCGGCAGGGTCTCTATAATTAATTAGTTTCCAAGTTATTACCATTAGAATAACTTACAGTTTCAATTATTATTCGAGATAAAACTCTTTTAATGAGGTAAAATAATTATTATTCCAGCCGGCTATAATTTCATCGAGGTCTTCATCAGGAATATTAGTGTGTATTAGTTCTACTGAAGTTCCCTGTTTATGATGATGAAGTTTTATAGTTACGATTGAGGCTTCTTCCTGATCACCAAAATACCATTCCTGGATGATCTTTTTATTGGTTTCGAATTCAAGATTCTTACCGACAATACTTTCTTCCCAAAGGGAAAATTCGCTTCCTGGTATAGTACTCATTTCTGCTGGCTCACCAGTCCAAAGTTGCAACGTTGCTGGATTGGTTAATGCTAAATATACCTCTTCGGGTTGAGCTGTAATTATAAAGTACTGTTTGTAATCTTTCATTTCCTGAAGGTTAACTTTAAGATAATTCTGATAAGGAGTAAATTTTTATCTTCCAAAATCGTCCTGTACTCTTACAATATCATCTTCATCACTTGGATTTTCTGCATCTGTATGTCGCCATATTTCTGCTACTATGCCCCATCCGTCCAAACCAATTAACCTATGACGTTCTCCTTGTTTTAGCTGAATAATATCACCAACTTTGAGATGTTTTGTTTCCTTTTCAATATCTGTATCACTTATTACCACGCCTGCGGTTCCACCGATTAGTTTCCAAATTTCTGCTCTTCTATGATGGTACTGCCAGCTCAGTCTTTTTTTAGGTCCTACAATTAAAATCTTAGGACTTAACTTACCACTAATTGTAAGTTCTTGTTTAGTAAGATGCGGAAAATATGTGGCTATAAACTTCTTGGATTCTGATTCATCTATTACAAAAAAACCACCCCAAGGCCTTGTATCATCCTTTTTATCTATCCTAATATTTAAGCCAGTTAAATACGCTGTTATATTATTGAAAATCAATTCTTTAGTTGCTTTTTCAGAGAGATCTATTTGCATATTTTAAAGCATTTTTTATTTACAATTATACCAAAATCCAAGTCCATATGTGTTTTAAAAAAAGAATGTTATCTGCCCATATACACCATCAAAATTTGGACATCACTTGGATTAACTCCCGATATACGGGAAGCCTGGCCCAAAGTCCGTGGTCTGATCCTTACAAACTTCTGCCTTGCTTCATTGCTTAACGAAGCTAATTTATCATAACTGAAATTATCAGGTATTACAAGATCTTCCAACTGGCTCATTTTTGTTACCAGTTCTTTTTCTTTCAGAATATAAGTTTCATATTTAATCTGGATCTCTGTCTGCTCAAGTACTTCCATGCTATAACTTTCTAAAGCATTTTTTATTTTAGGCACATTATTCACCATTTCTGCCAATCCAATATTGGGTCTTAATAAAATCTGCGCTGCTTTTTGCCTGTTTAACAATGAAGAGGATTGTACGCTTTCCAAAAACCCATTTATTTCTAATGGTTCCAGTGAAATGGCAGCTAATATTTCCTTTACCTTCTCTACAATAGCTATTTTATTTTTTACATTTTCATATCTCTCATTTGATGCCAGGCCCAGTCGATAGCTTTTTTCTGTTAATCTTATGTCTGCGTTATCCTGACGTAATAATGTTCTGAATTCTGCCCTGCTTGTAAACATCCGATATGGTTCATCTGTTCCCTTATTAATAAGGTCGTCTATCAAAACACCGATATATGCTTCACTCCTTTTTAATACAACCGGATCTAATTCTTTTGCTTTTTGATGAGCATTGATTCCTGCCATTAATCCCTGGCAAGCAGCTTCTTCATAACCAGTTGTGCCATTAATCTGTCCCGCAAAAAAAAGATTCTCTATTAATTTAGTTTCAAGGCTAAACTTTAGTTGTGTCGGGGGGAAATAATCATATTCAATTGCGTATCCGGGCCTGAACATTTTACAATTTTCAAACCCAGGAACCAACGTGAGCGCTTTGCTTTGTACCTCTTCAGGTAAAGAAGAAGAAAATCCGTTTACATAGATTTCAATGGTATTAAACCCCTCTGGCTCTACAAACAGTTGATGCCTGTCTCTTTCTGCAAACCTGTTTATTTTATCTTCAATACTAGGGCAATATCTTGGGCCTATTCCTTTAATTCTGCCCTGAAACATTGGGCTTTTATCAAAACCTGTTCTTAAAATATCATGTACTTCATTACTGGTATAAGTAATCCAACAACTCCTTTGTTCAGATGGATTTATCTTTTTTACATTCAAGTAACTAAATCCTACTATCTCCTCATCCCCTTTTTGTTCCTCCATTTTAGAATAATCTAAACTTCGGCCATCTATTCTTGGTGGTGTGCCCGTTTTTAAACGATCACTTTCGAAGCCAAGACTAACCAGTTGTTCGGTAATTCCCGTGGCTGCCTTTTCTGCCATCCGACCACCACCCAGCTTTTTTTCTCCTATGTGAATAATACCGTTTAAGAATGTACCATTAGTAAGAACAACCGATTTAGCTTTGATTTCATGCCCCAAACTTGTTTTCACACCGCACACCCTGCTGTCTTTAACCACTAGTTCTACCACCATATCTTGGTAAAAGTCAACATTAAGTGTGTTTTCCAGCATTTCTCTCCATTTTGATGCAAAAAGCATCCTGTCACTTTGAGCTCTGGGGCTCCACATCGCAGGTCCTTTACTTTTATTAAGCATTCTAAATTGAATCATGCTTTGATCAGTAACAATTCCGCTATAACCACCCATTGCGTCTATTTCCCTCACAATCTGACCTTTTGCAATTCCTCCCATTGCAGGATTACAGCTCATTTGTGCAATTGTCTGCATATTCATAGTAATCAGTAACACTTTACTACCCAAATTTGCAGCAGCTGCTGCTGCTTCACATCCGGCGTGACCAGCTCCCACAACTATAATATCGTATTCTTTAAACATGGATTGCAAAGATACTTATTTAATTTTTTTAGTTAGATGTGGTTAACAACCAGCAAATAGAAGTGAATTTTTTCTGTTTCACGTGGAACATGTTCCACGTGAAACATTATTTAAAGTATAAATCAAGGTACTTATCTTCCATAATTCTCATTTGAGCTTTCTCCTTCTGGCTTTTATCCTTGTATCCACATAAATGCAATGCCCCATGAAAAATAACCCGATGTAATTCCCGGTTAAAAGTAAACCCATGTTCTTTTGAGTTTTCTTTAACCCTCTCTGTACTAATATAAATTTCCCCCTCAATTTCATCTCTTGATGAAGACATATCAAATGTGATAATGTCAGTATAAAAGTCATGCTTTAAAAAATCCTGGTTAATTTTTAAGAGGTACTCATCGGAACAAAATATATAAGTAAGAGATCCGGGGGTTCTTCTTTCGTTTCTGAAAATGAATCCTATAAAAAACTTTAGCTCTTTTCTCCTTTTTAAAGAAAGATTTGTATTTAAGAAAAAGAATTTCACTTGCATTTGATAATTTCTTTAAATCGAAATTATCAAACAAATACGAATGAATACTTTTGTATTCTAAAAAGGCAAAATGGATAAGAAACTCTCTGAGATTAAAGCAGGAAAAAGTGTTATCGTTAAATCATTTTCTAAAGATGAAATTTTTATTAAACTAATGGAGATGGGGTGCGTACCAGGAGAAATAATTATTGTTGATCAAATAGCGCCTTTAGGAGATCCTATTTCAATATTTGTGGCAGGCTATCATCTAAGCCTTAGAATTAATGAGGCAGATAATATTTTAGTAGAAGAAGTAAATTAATTTAATGTATATCAATGTTTTATGAAAATTGGTCTTTACTTTGGTTCCTTTAACCCTGTGCATAACGGCCATTTAATAATTGTCAATCATATTTTAAACAATACTGATCTCAATCAGGTTTGGTTGGTTGTTTCGCCTCAGAATCCATTGAAAAAAACATCTTCTTTACTTAATGAATATCACAGGCTTCATTTAGTTAAGTCTGCTATTGATGGTGAGAAAAATATAAAAGCTTCTTCCATAGAATTTCATCTTCCAAAACCTTCATACACGATTGACACACTTACTCACATAAAAGAAAAGTATCCCCAACATGACTTCGCAATTATTATGGGAAGTGATAGTTTTAATAATATTCAAAAATGGAAAAACTACCAGGTACTGTTAAAAGAGTATACTATATATATTTATTTAAGACCAGGATTTGAAATTGCAGAACATGAAAAGAATATAATCATTTTAAATGCCCCGTTAATAGAAATTTCGAGTACCCGTATACGTGAGTTATTAAAAGCTGGAAAGTCCATTCGTTATCTGGTTCCTGATATTGTAAAGGAAGAAATTGATAAAAATAATTACTATAGATAAAAATTCAAATCAAAATACTTAAGCCAAGGCAAACAAGTACGATAAAAGGTGCCGGCACCTTTGTAAATTGAAGTGTACAAAAGGTTAAGAGTATTACGAGAATATTAATAATGCTTGTATAACTAAAAGAAATAATCGATACATCTTTTAATAAATATAAACAAGCAGCCCACATAAGCCCAACTACCACTGCATTTATGCCTTCCAAAGCTCTGAACACCACTACAAACTTCTTCAGATTTTGCCACAAAGGAAAAAAGAACAAAACAAGCAATGCACTGGGTAAGAAAATAGCTATTGATCCAATTATACACCCCACTAATTGCATCCTCTTACCTGAATCTTTTAGTGCTATTCCTCCAGTATAAGCAGCAATTGAAAAGACAGGGCCGGGAATTGCTCTTACTATTCCGGCTCCGGTTAGTAGCTCATCCCTGTTTATCCTTATGATATTCTTTTTTGCGTCAGCAAACTTATCTGAAGTTGGTCTTGCAACATATTGATCCAGCATCATTGGAATTAATACATCTCCGCCACCAAAAACAAAACTTCCGAACCGGTAAAAATTTTCAAAAAGATTATAAGCTTTCCTATCCTTCCATTCCTGCTTTCTTGCTGTTTCACTCAAATATCCAGCAACAATAAAAACCAAAACAAAAAGCCATATGTTAGTCCACCTAATTTGACGTGGCCTGATCTTATTCTTCTCTGGTATCCTTCTATTACTAAAGTTTGTAATTATACCTCCTGTAACTATTAAAACCGGAATTACCAAGGGAACTTTAAATAATACATAAGCCAGGATCATTGATACCAGCATTATTATAAATGTAATCAGATTATTTATTGAAATCTTAAAGACCCTGTATCCTGCAAAGGCTAAAAAACCAATAGCCATTTCTGGAATAAATTTAAATACATTAACCTTTAAATTCATTTCACCAATATTACTAACGAGGAAAGAAAATGAACCCATCAGAAAACATGCAGGGAAAATCCATATTAATAAAGTAATAACAGCCAAAAGAACTCCTCCTCTTTTATAACCTATTAATGTAAGCGTTTGGGTAGATGATGCACCTGGTAACATTTGGCAAAAAGAAACATACTCCATTAATTCCTCTTTAGAAACATCCTTTCTTCTATCAACAAATGTTTTAAGCATCATTCCTAAATGCCCCTGAGGACCACCAAATGCGGATATACTGTGTAAGAAAACAGCTTTGAGAAATGGAATATGCCTTATAAGGTTTATCACTAAAAAATGGATTATTATTTTACTGCCAAGTTGATTTAATTAAAGTTTGCCAACTATTTTTATAATGAGCATCATTAGCGTAGCGTTATTAGTCGAACATATTCAATTGGTTATGATTTAGTTCTTTGAAATATTGTAATTGAGTTTGTTGAAAGAGTTGATTGATGG
>JAYWII010000023.1:0-16445 GCA_043788995.1 Chitinophagaceae bacterium
ACCTTTGCTTGAGTTGTTTTCTAAAACTTATCCGCAATATGTCAAAGAACAAAACTGTAATCAATTGAATCTATTCGATTTATAACAAGACGGTAGTGATACACAATATTAAATTGAATGGTGAAAAGGTATTTGAAGGTTGCGTTAAATAATATCCGGCTGTAGTTAGGATGTTCAATCCACTCTTTTATTTCTTTAAAATCTTTACTGACATAGGCACGCATGATGCCGATTGTATCCAGCCTTCCGGCAAGATCATCCTTACTTTAAAATCACACGTGTACATTTTTTTTTCTGGGAAATAACTCACTTCTTCAACCTGGTATTTTACTTTGGATGAATCATTGTTTACCTGTTTATACAGGTAAACACACATCGCTTTTTTTAATTTGGTTGAAAGAGTTTCTTCCGGTGTTTTTTCTCTGCAGCCAACAGTGATGGTCATAAGCAAACAAAAGAAGAAAGAATATTTCATGCAATAAGTTTTATAACTTTTTATTTGGCAGGTGTAATAATAATATTTCTTAACTCTACAGGACCGTGATCGCCTTGTATTTGTAAAGGACCCGGTTCTCCTTCCTTACTATCCAAGGCTCCACCGGTTATGCCGGGTATCTCCTGATCGTTAATGATGAGTTTGCCATTAGCAGCAACCGTTACAATTCTTCCGACAAGGGTAATGTCATAGGACTGCCACTCGCCGGGAGATTTTGCCACCATTTCCCTTGGTGCAATAAAACCATATACACCACCCAAATAATCACTCAATGGCTCTTTACCTTTTGAATCCATTATTTGTACTTCGTAACGGCCACGCAGGTAAACACCACTGTTACTTCCTGCCGGATAGCGGAATTCAATATGCAATTTAAAGTCATCAAATTTTTGATCGCTTACTAAATTTGATCCTGATTTAGGGCTCTTTAACACACCATTTTCTACCACCCATTGGTTTGCTCCCAGTGTATGCCAGCCGGTCATATCTTTTCCATTAAATAATTTAATTGGCTTGCCCCAAACCGGTGCTTTTGCTCTTTTGAGTTTCGGGGCCCTCACTCCTGTCCAGTTATATGTTTTGCCATCAGCTGCTACCATAGTGCCTGATAATTTCTCATCCTGAAAGCTGGCTTCAAATGCCAGGTCGTTCTCTTCTTTTTCCCATTGTGGCGGAATGGTAAAATTCATTTTGCCACCAGCATATTTGATACTGGATATTGGACGGGCACTGCCCCCTCCACCAACAAAAAAGCCAAAAAAACGGTGTATTCCAGAGTGCCTTACTTCGAGCCATGATGGAACTTCTTTTCCATCTACCATAATGGTCAAATCCCAACGGCCTTCGATAGAAGGTTCATCAGCTGATTTTAAAGGCTGATGATTTGCACTGGCTGTGGTTGCTGTAAACAATAATACAATGGCCGGCATCAGCAGGTACCGGTATAGATTTGATAAATTAATAGAAGATGATTTTTTCATATTGCTTTTTTTTGACCTGAATTAAAAGGTGAGCACAAATTTAATGAACAACCTGTTAATTAAATCCTTCATCTCTATCATTGTAAAATAATAAGCTTATTTATTTCAACAATTCTTTATCCTCATAAATAACCTTCCCGTCAAAAATTGTCATAAATATGTTGGTTTTATAAATCTCCATTGGTACTATTTTAAAAAGATCCTCGGAAAAAACAATGATATCGGCAAGGTATCCCGGCAGTATCTTTCCTTTTGTATTTTCGTCAAAAGAAGAATATGCCCCACCCTGTGTGTAGGCAATTAATGCATCCTTAATGGAAACCCTTTGTTCAGGTACCCAACCACCCGGAGGTGTTCCATTAATGGTACGGCGGTTAACGGCATTGTGCAATCCACGGATGGGTATAGGTGTGGAGCAGGCAGGCCAGTCGCTGCTGAATACCAGCCGGGCTTTATTCTTTAAAAGAGATGCCCACACAAATGCATATTGCAATCTTTTTTCCCCCACCGCTTTACTCCAAACTTCCACACTTTCCGGATCTGCATGAATGGGTTCCATGGAAGCCAGCACACCCAGCTTGGCAAATCTCGGAAGATCATCCGGCGAACTGGTTTCAATATGTTCTATCCGGTGACGCATGTTGGTAGTTCCATTTATTTGTTGTGCATTTTCATACGCATTTAATGTTTCTCTTACCGACTTATCGCCGATGGAATGGGTATATATCTGGAAACCTGCTTTATCAAATTTTGTTACCAGCTCACGGTACCTGGCTAACGGTAAGGCGAAATTGCTGTTGGTCATATCACTGTTTGAAGGCACATCGCTGTACGGTTCAAGCATGGCTGCGGTATGTGATTCAATTACTCCATCCATAAAAAACTTAACACAATTAGCTCTTAAGACAGGGCCCATGCCAATCCTGTTTTTTACAACAGTATAGGAAGTAATATCTTCATCCGTTGTAGTATCTGATACAGTAAATGCAGTGGAGGCTCTTACAGTAAGTTCTCCATTTTTCAGCAGCTCTTCATACAAAGAAAATTCATCCACTGTACCACTTGCATTTTGTATGGTGGTGATGCCATGACGGGCTGCGAATTTCATTCCATCCCTTAACGCCGCTAATTTTTCTTCTCTTGAAGGTTCAGGAACAAATTTAGAAACCAGGTCCATGGCATCTTCTGTTAAACCGCCGTTGGGATCGCCATTGGCATCTTTATATATCTTACCGAAACCATTAAATTTTGTATCCCTGTCAATGCCTGCTAATTCCAGCGCCTTGCTGTTTACCCATGCCGTGTGTCCATCATAGGCCCTGATGTAAACAGGCCGGTCGCTCACTACTTTATCCAGCAGATCTTTGGTAGGCATATCGCCGGGAAAAAGCTTGTACTGCCACCCCCTGCCGGTAAGCCATTTTTTTTCCGGGTGATTTTTTGCAAATGCTTCAACCGCCATAACGGCTTCTTCTTTTGTTTTACTTTCAAACTGGTCTATTGCTGATAAGCCTAAAGAGCCTGATAAAAAATGAATGTGTGCATCATTAATTCCTGCTGTTACCAGCTTGCCGTGCAGGTCAACTACTTTAGTGTTTTTATCTGCCAGTTTTTTTATCACATCCGTTTTGCCTATCTGTAATATCTTATTACCAGCAATGGCTACCGCTTCAGTAAAAGCAGGTTCATCTTCACCCGTCCATATTTTTCCGTTGATCAAAATAAGATCTGCTTTATTTTGTGCAGCAACCGGAGAAACAAGAAAGAAAAGTATTAATACCTGGAAGATTAAACGCATAATGTAATGGGTTTTGTTTGGATGAATATCCGGCTGAAGTTAATGAAAATAAATATGGTGACCTATCATTTACGCCGCTTAAAAATTGATACAAGCCCTACACTTATTGTATAATGCACCTGTGTAAATGTGAGATTATTAATTTAAGCCTGCAGCAACAAAGCTGGAGGGAATTACGAATACTGTTACTCCTCCAAAAGCTGTGTATTACCCAAATACAAAAAGTTTTTTGTCCCTCAATTCGGCTGTTATACCGGATAATGAAATATTCTGCTGCGTTTTCAAACTGGATAAGGCCAGCCATGAAATTGTTGCCTGGAATATCCCGGTTAGTGTAAAAACCGGAGAGCCCGGCAGTAACAGTATCATCAACCAGGGGAAATTTTTTCCCATCGGTACAGATGAATGTTAAACTTATCCTTTACCAGCCGGTGGTGCAACAATGGCATGTGGTTTGGAAAAGAGATATTAAAAAGTAACATTATTATGAAGACAAGTAAACAGCACGATTTTTATAATAATGCTTCCCCGGACCAAGACAGGCTGATGTAACCTGCAATATACAGGCGTGGGTTTTACTTACAACTTCCGTTTCAATTAACTCTTGTAACAATTTTATTTAAGAACAACCACCTTTTAAACAATATGGAAATAGTTTCAGGTATGGTGATTTTAACCTTTGAAGGATTAGCACAAAAAAACAACCCCGATATAAATATGAACATGCATCAGCAAACAGAATGGTACCTGCATCCATGGTTATGGGTGGGTGCTTCAGTAGTTTTAGGCCTATTGGTCGTATCAGCCTTGAGGGGCCATATCAGGCAAAGGAGATAATTGACCGCACAGCATTATAAAAACCATCTTATTTTTGTGATTTGAAAAACTCCCAGGCATATACATATACGTCTATATCACCCGGATAGTCATGCTTACCACCTGTAACTTTTAATAAATTTACAGTGGGTTTGCCTGGCTGTTGGTGTATATAGCTATCAATTGTTTTATGATCTGTGGTATCCATATCAGGCAATGATTTTTTTTCAGGTGAACCGGTATATCCGGCCAGTGATGACCAGTATGCAAATGTGCTGGCAGAACTACGGACCACCCCATAGCTGGCATTGTTCACAAACATCCCTCCCCCATTGTATGGATTTACTCCATCATCTGTTCCATTAATAATTAGTACTGGCAATGCTTTTCCCGAAAGCACACAATCACAGGAAGCGGAGTCTGGCATATTGGCCACCACAGCTGCAATGGCTTTGATTGTACCCGGCATGGTAAGCCCAAGTTTGTATGCCATTTGACCGCCACCGGAGAAACCTGCAGCATAAATTTTGTTTTCACTAATGCCAAATTTTGCCTTGAAGTATTTTATCATCTCACTGAAAAAAGCATTTTCATTAATGTTCTCTTTATTGGCAACCGCAGTGGAATATTTACGGCATTCATTCCAGTAATGCTGGTAGCCGTTGGGATATACTATCAGCAGTTTATCTTTAGCTGCCATCGCTTCCAGTTTGCTTGTGGGCTTCAGCATATTGCTGCTGCTGCCACCAGAACCATGCATAATAAACATCAGGCTGCCTTCTTTGATATCTGCTGAAGGTTGATTGTACTGAAAGGTTCTGTAATGTTGTTCAATTAAAATTGAATCAGTAATCAGCTGGCTTTTTACTGTAAGAGAAGTAGTGAGCAATAAAGTAAACAGTAAATATTTCATACGATGTAATAATGTTATTTATTCTTGCGGCAAAGGTATTTATTCACTTCATAATGCAGCACCGTAACATGAAAATAAAAACTTAACACTGGTTGCAAAAAAATCAGTTTAACTTTAAAGGAAACTTCAACACATGAACTGGCTCGTAATGATTCTTTTTGGTATTGCGGTGGTAGCCCTGATCATCTTCCTGGTGGTACGTAATGTAAAAGATGAAAAGCAATTTGAAGACCAGTTAAAAAATGATTATCACAAAACAAAAGATGAAGAGGGTGATACAGATACAGAAGAACTGCCCAAATAACAGCACATTGCATATCTCCATTAAATGACTGCAGCGGCTTGAAATTTAAAGACCTACCTTACGCTGCTTAATTAAATTAATGACCAACCCATTTGACCTGCTGATAGACACTTACCTTGATAATAATATTGGAATTGATGCCGCCTTTATGAGTGAATCGCTGTCAAAAGGTTTACACAAAAATATTCTGCAACTGCAAAAAGATGACCTGATGACTGCCGCAGGCATTGGTAACCTGGATGTAAAAGATGCCAATCAAAAAATGCGGGGCGATAAAATTTACTGGATGGATAAAAGCCACGATAATGTTTTTGAACAGGAATTTTTACAACTGGCAGAGGATTTTATTGAGCGCCTTAACAGCACCTGTTACGCCGGTATCAATGGTTATGAATTTCACTATGCCGTGTATCCGGAAGGCAGTTTTTATAAGCGGCACCGGGATCAGTTCAAGAATGACAGCAACAGAAAATATTCTCTCATCAATTATTTAAATCACAATTGGATAGAAGACGATGGTGGTCAATTACTGGTTTATCAAAATGATACAACTCAAAAAATATTACCACATTCACAAACAGCCGTCTTTTTTAAAAGCGATGAAATGGAACATGAAGTAACCAAAGCAAACCGTCAGCGGTTGAGTATCACGGGATGGCTTAAACGCATGTAATATTATCAATCCTGTACGCAGGTATCTCTCAGCATCTTCATGTAGATCAATCCTTTTTTACGGGCAAACTGGATATTATTATCCGGGATCATTTCCGGATTGTTATAATGTTCCAGTACTTTATCAATACTGCTTTCCCTCAGCAGGTGCAGCATGGGGAAAATAGAACGGTTGGTATAATTGGCGGCATCTGTTTCTAATGAATCAGCAAACAGGTACAACGGATGAAAACTTGCCAGCTGGTAAATACCTTCGTATCCTTTTTGTTTTAATAATTTTTCTGCAACGGATACCATGTCAAGATAATCATCAAACAACTGAAAGGTATTGGGAAAAATAAGGAAGCTGGTTTCAATAGTTGCTTCATCATCCAGCCTCGTGATTTCTGTTAATAAAGCTTCCAGGCAAGTTTCGGCATCCTTACTATCCTCTACCTGGTAATGTATGGTTTGTTGTTTGATTGCATTGGCTGCAAAAGGGCAAAAATTGCATCCCACTACTACATCTTTTACCCATCTTTTTGTCTGATCAATTATTTGCTGAGCTTCTTGCATTTGCCGGAGGTTAATGATTTCAGGTAAAACTAACGGTATTTAACTCTACAATAGTTTCCACTTATAAAATAATCGAAGGCAAGTTGTTTTTAAAGTTAACAGCTGTCAATTAATTTCATATTTCGAAAAACAATTCCCAGTCAGGGTTAAAAATGAAATGTGCTAAGTTTGCAAAGCCTTTCATTTTACAACACCTTATACCCACTGATCAACATGCATAAGAGATTGCTTTGCTTATTATTACTTGCAGGTTTGCTTACCAACCATATTTTTGCACAGCCATTTATTACCACTAAAGGAAAAAATATTATTGGCGCAGATGGTAAACCTTTTCTTTTGAAAGGCACTAACCTGGGTAACTGGCTGGTACCGGAGGGATATATGTTCCTGTTCCAGGATGTGAGCTCCCCCAGGCTTATCAACCAAACACTCACTGAACTGCTTGGGCCGGATGAAATGAAAATATTCTGGAAAAAATATTTAGAGGTATATATCACTGAAGCAGATATTCATTACCTGAAAAAGACGGGAATGAATTCTATCCGCATACCATTTAACTACAGGTTATTTACCAATGAAAATTATATGGGTGGCAATGATTCCACCAGGGGCTTTAAATATCTTGACCGGGTGATCAGCTGGTGCAAAAAAGAAAAATTGTATGTGCTGTTAGACATGCACTGTGCACCCGGCGGACAAACTGGTGATAACATTGATGACGGTGATGGCTACCCCTTTTTATTTGACAATCAACAAAGCCAGCAACTATGTGTGAACATCTGGAAACGCATAGCAGCACATTATAAAAATGAGACCATCATTATTGGTTATGATCTGCTGAATGAGCCCATTGCTCATTATTTTGATAAGGTACATTTTAATCCTTTACTGGAACCATTGTACAAACAAATGACAAGGGCCATCAGGCAGGTAGATAAAAATCATTTACTGTTTTTAGGGGTGCTCAATGGGATTCCAACTTTGAGCCCTTTGGCGCTCCATTCGACAGTAAGCTGGTATATACGTTTCATAAATACTGGACGCCACCCACCCGTGAAATGGTGAAAGATTACATAGATTTCAGCGATAAATACAATGTACCCATCTACTGTGGTGAAACCGGCGAGAATGAAGATGCATGGGTGGAAACATTCAGAAAAATGCTGGACTCTAATGCCATTGGCTGGCATTACTGGCCTTATAAAAAAATGGAAAACACCAGGGGTATTGTGCGGATCAGCAAACCTGCTTATTATGATTCTGTGATCGCTTATGCCAATGCACCAAAAATTAATTTTGGAGACATCCGGAAATACCGTCCATCCAATATGGCTGAAATAAAAAAAGCGCTGAATGATTTCCTGGAAAATTGCCGCTTTAAAAATTGCCTGCAAAATCCGGGGTACATCAAAGCATTAGGCTTTACACCGCAATAAGTATTAGTTATTCCAAAAGATTTTTTGCACGCTGAGGAGCAGAGAACGCTGAAAAAAGTATTGATTTCAACCTCTGCGTCCTCTGCTCCTCAGCGTGAAATCCTCTAAATACTCTTTTTCATACTGCCACTCTTAATTAATTCTGAGAAAGCACACCATTGTTTACATAATAATGATAAGCCGTACCACCACTGAATGTCCAGTTGGTTGCATTAAAACTTCCATTACCTGTAAGGCTGGCAGTGATTTTATATGCTTTTACTGCAAGGGCGCTGCGGTTCCAGGTAAGCGGTGTGCCACTCACACAGGTTTCCGGCCCCAGGTTTTCATTCTGTAAAAAATAAGCAGTATTGATTCCATATACTTTACCCACGCCTGTTTGATCTATGCATACTGCGGTCTGCTCATCTATACCAATGCCTTTAATGCTGGTATAACTAAAATCTTTCATCATCCTTGCCAAAAATGTTACATGCCTGCCCTGCCGGTCTCTTTGTGAGTAATGAGAATCGGTGATGGTATTTTGAAGTAAAGAAGTAGCGATAAAATCATTCTGGCCAAGCGTGACATATCTATGATAAGGATTACTTAAAGCCTGTGCAGAAGTTACACTGCCACCTGTTTGTGCACTGTAATACACACTGCCCATAACGGCAAGGCCTGCACTGGTACCGCCAACCGTTACATGTTTTGTGTTAATTAAATAATTGATGGCATCCTCTGTACCTGAATTTTTCCAGTAGTTTACATAATCCCACTGATCGCCGCCTGCAATAAACAGCGCTTCAGCATTGCGTATTTTTTGTGTTACACTTGCCATATCTGCTTTTGCCCGGCTATCGATAATAATGGTTTCAACAGAGTTTACACCAACCATATTATACATATATTGATTGTAACCGTCAGCACCGGTGGCACGTATCACCACCACATCTCCGCCCCCTGCTCTTTGTAAAAACCATTGAATGGCTGCATCTACATCAGTTCCCCCACCCATTAATATTAAACCTGCTGTTGCTGCGGTGGTAACATCAGCTGCATCACCTGTTAAATAAGTAACCACAGCCGGTGCAGGCTTTGCCACTTTGCCAGGAGCACTTTTTAAAGTGGATTCTTCTGAAACAGGAATGATATCCTTTTTTGAACAGCTGAAAAATAAATTTGTAAGCAGCAGAAATACCAGGAACGATTGCAATTGCTTTCTCATAAAAATGTTTTAGGTGAAGTAGATTATCAAATATAAGTTTTATCGGCTAATTAATTGGCTCACAAGATCACGACCTTTTCTGTTGCACTTTGTACATTCTTTTTTGTAAAGTTTAAAAGGAAAATACTGACGCTTACTGCAGCAGGATGCTTTGCTTATCAGTAAACCGGTTTGCTCATAATGGGATTATTGATATTTCCTTTGCAGTTCAATCAATCCTTAATCCGGTGGTGACGGCATGCAAGTAATCAATAACAAAACCAACCTCATATTTTCTCCTTTTAAACGTCATATTTTCTAATTATTTAACTTGATAATTTGTGTTGAAATTATTGTTCACCGAAAAAATTGCAATATGAAAAAGTTACTAATGCTGATGTTGCTTTTCCCTGCACTGGACAGCTACTCACAAAAGTGGGAAAAAAATTACGACTATGTAGACAACTGCGTTTGCGGCCTGGCAAAAGTTAAAAAAGACGGAAAAGTGGGATATGTTAATATTGATGGTAAGGAAGTAGTGAAACCACAATATTTGGACGGTCTTACTTTTCATGAAGGATATACTGCAGTAAAGGAAGGTAATAAATGGCTTTATCTTGACAGCACAGGCAAAGCTATTACTGCTGCTATTTTTGATGATGCTTCTAATTTCAATAATGGACTGGCTGCAGCATCAAAAAACAGTTTATATGGATTCATCAATACAACCGGCGAAGCTGTAATTCCTTTTGTTTTTTCCAATGCCCGAAATTTTTCAGAAGGTATGGCACCAGCCTCCAATGCAAAAGGATTTTGGGGCTTTATAGATTTAAAAGGAAACTGGGTGATTAAACCTGTATATGATTTTGCAGACTGTTTTGAAAATTCAGAGGCAAGGGTAATGAAGGGACAGAAAATAGTGTATATAGATAAAGAGAATAAAATATTACATGAATAACTGAGACGGTTATGTTCAGTTTAGTTGTAACGGATGAAGCTTGAAAGTAAGCTCAGTGCTGCCATTTGGTTGAGAACAAAAAGCAGTAGCTGGGCTTTTTGTTTAGTTGCTGATATTAAGACAGCAACTGTGAAAATTAATTTTTGAAAAACTTTACTACCTGTGTGGCAAACGTGGGAGTGCTGCCTGCAGAATTATGATTGCCCGGCACGGTAACAAATGTTGAACCAGGTACCAGTTGCTGCAATTCTGCGGCCCTGCCATTGTCTTCATCTGCATCTCCGCAAATGATCATTACTGGTATTTTTATGTTGGCTAATTCTTCTTTGCTGGTACTGGGTTGTTCTTTTTGCTGGTATGCCAATGTAAGCGGATCTAATTTTTGGCTGGCAATGTATTTTCTAAAACCTTCATATCCCGGTATGGTATCATTCATCAGTGCATTGTAAAATCCAATTCTTCTTGGCCACATGGGATTGGTAAAATCTGCCCCCATGCCCCCCATCACCGCCCGTTTACAATTTTTATCAAGCACCATTACCCTTGCCAAAATGATAGATCCCCGGGAGTAGCCCAGGGCATAATATTTTCTGATACCTAAAAATTTCATCAGGCCAATTACATCTTTTGCTTCTGCATCATTGGCGTAATCAGCAGCACTGGATGGCCTTTCAGAGTTTCCATTTCCTCTCAGGTCAACCAGTATCACTTTAAATCCATTTGCCAGCAAACTGTCGAACAATGGATTTTTTTTCCAGCCGCTACCTGTATTTGTAAATCCATGGATCAGTAAAACAGGCTTGCCATCTCCTTTTACCTGGTAAAATATTTTTGCTTTATCAAAGGAAGAAAAATATCCGGCAGTATCGGTTTGTGCCGAAACTGAATATGACAGCAATAAAAAAATACTACAAAGCAATTGTATCAAGGCTAGTTTTTTCATGTATACTTTTTTATGATGCTGAAACCGGGGTGGTATCAACAATGAAGACAAATTATTTTTCAGCAATCAAATGGAAGCCCTTTTTATTTCACGTATTTTTTAAAGAACTCCATGCTTCGCTGCCAGGCCAGCTTGGCTGCTGCTTCATTGTAACGTGTGGGAGCTGTATCGTTATGAAATGCATGATTCACTCCTTCGTACATGTACAATTCGTAATTGGTTTTATTTTTTTTGAGTGCTTCTTCGTAAGCTGCAATACCTGCGTTCACTCTTTCATCCAACGAAGCGTAATGCAGCTGCACTGCTGCTTTAATTGCAGGCACTTCCTCTGCAACTGGCTGGCGGCCATAAAAAGCGACCGCAGCTTTCAGCGTGGGAAGTTTTACTGCCAAACTGTTAGACATGGCTCCACCCCAGCAAAAACCAACACAACCAACATTGCCATTAAAATCTTTTCGTGTTGATAAATATTCAAATGCATTGATGAAATTCTGCAGGTTATTTTCTGCTTTTAATTCCTGGAATTTAGTACGGGCCTCATCCTCATTTGTTGTAGTAACGCCTATTGCAGATAAAGCATTGGGGGCAATCGCCAGGTAACCTTCTTTTGCAGCACGGCGTGCCACATCTTCAATATGGGCATTCAGCCCTCTGTTCTCATGAATCACAATGATGGCAGGATATTTTTTATCTGCGGCAGGTCTTGCAACATATGCCTGCATGTCTCCCGGCACACCTTTAAAGGTTACCTTTTCTGTAAACAGATCTTCATGGGTAGTAATGGCTGCATTGGCTGCATTCACTTCTATTAAAGGAAGTACAGACATGGCTGCGGTAATGCTTCCCGTTAGTAACACCAGTTTACTAATAAATTCGCTACGGGATAAAGGGGTATGGGTATAGTCGTCGTACAGGTTGATGATGCGTTGATCCATAATAAATATTTTTTGTGCTCTTTAAAGTTACAATAAACTATTACAAATACCAGTACTCAAATAGCCAGCCGCTTTAATTCTTTCACTGCGTAATCACAAGCCCTGGCAGTAAGTGCCATATAAGTTAAAGAAGGATTCACACAAGAGCCGGAGGTCATACAGGAGCCATCTGTAATGAAGACATTCGGCACTTCATGCATTTGATTAAAACCGTTGAGCACAGAAGTTTTAGGGTCCCTTCCCATCCTGGCAATACCCATTTCATGATTGGCATTACCGGGAAAAGAAATGTTGGCGTTCACCTTTATATTGCTAAAGCCAGCAGCTTCCAGCAATTCTTTTGCAGTGCCGGCCATGTCTTTATTCATGATCTTTTCATTCTCTTTAAACTCACAATCCACTGTTACCAGGGGCCTGCCCCATTTATCTTTTTTATCCTTGTTGAGTGTAATGCGGTTATCTGCATACGGCAAACATTCGCCAAATGCATACAGGCCCATGCCCCATCCACCCGGCTCCGTCATTGATTCCTTTAAGCCTGCTCCAATACCTTCGGCCTGTTGCCTGCCCCTGTGTGCACTGGCTCCAAAATGATAACCACGGAGAAACGGAGCGTCCTGCTTTTGCACATTTTTAAAACGGGGAATATATGCAGGTGTGGGCCTGCGACCATAATAATATTTATCTTCAAAACCATCCACACTGGCTGATGCTGAAATGCCCTTGTGATGATCCATCAAATTTCGTCCCAGCTGATCACTGCCATTTCCCATTCCATTGGGGAAACGATTAGAAGTACTGTTCAATAAAATAAAACCGGTAGCCACCGTAGAAGCATTCAGGAAAATGAGCTTAGCATAAAATTCTGTTGTTTGATTGGTGGCTGTATCAATGATCTCCACACCGGTTGCTTTTTGTTTTTGCTCATCATACAATACTTTGTTCACCAATGAATGAGGCCTTACTGTTAAGTTCCCTGTGGCATAAGCCGCCGGCATAGTGCTGGCATTGGTACTGAAATAAGCACCCCAGGGGCAACCCCGGTGGCAAAGATCTCTTGCCATGCATTGTCCCCTTCCCTTTACCGGCTGGGTAAGATTGGCGGTTCTGCCGATGATCACTTTGCGGTCGGTATAATTGTTTTCAATTTTTTGTTTAAAAAATTTCTCTACTGCATTCATTTCAAAAGGCGGCTGAAAAACCCCATCCGGCAATTGAGGAATACCATCTGCATTACCACTTACACCAATAAATTTTTCTACATAATCATACCAGGGAGCAATATCACGGTAACGGATAGGCCAGTCTACTCCATGACCATCTTTCAGGTTGGCTTCAAAATCCAGGTCGCTCCAGCGGTAACAGGCCCGTGACCATAACAAAGAACGGCCACCAACCACATCACCTCTTATCCAGTCAAAGCGTTTTGTTTCATCGTAAGGATTTTCCTGGTCGTTAATGTAAAAATGTTTGTTGTCTTCCCGGAACGACCAGTGACGGCTTTGCACAAACTGATTTTTCTTATCTTCTTCTGTCAGATGCAGGCGGTGTGGAAATTCCCAAAGATCTTTGGTAGTAGTGGGATAATTGGGATGCTCAATATTGGCGCCACGTTCCAGCAGCAATACTTTCAATCCTTTCTCACACAATTCTTTTGCTGCCCATCCACCGCTGATGCCTGAGCCAACGATGATGGCATCGTATGTATGTTGTTTAGAAGCTTTGTTGTTTATTAAGAGCGAATCTCCCGGCATATAATATTTAATTTTCCTTTTTTAAGTAAGCTATTTTTTGTGCCGGCGATATCTTTTCATCCCGTACGTACGGGATCGTTGTGTTATGCTAATCCCGATTTTATCGGGGCTCACTTCATCTGCAAATGTTGTTGCACCAGCAAATGTTTTATTTAAATTTAGCTTTCATCACTTTAGAATAATCTGCAAACGCCACCTCAGGCTCCGCAATTTCAGGGTGCCATAATTTTTCCCATTCAAAACTGTAATAACCTTTGTACGCTCCTTTTGATAAAGCATCAATCGCTTCAAAGATGGGAACATCTCCCTGCCCCAGCAATGCATATTGTGGTTTGCCATCCATCAGTTTGGCATCTTTAATATGGGTATGGTGAATGTATTTTTTTAATTTTTCATATACCTGCGATGGACTTTCTTTTGTGACTGTCCACATATTGGTGATATCCCAAACCAGTCCAACATTGATATGCTGTGCAGCCTGCAGTACTTTTTCAAGATCAGCTGTATAAACCAGGTCTCCATGTGATTCAATCAATACTTTCACGTTACTTCCTTTGGCATATTCTCCCAGTTCAAGTAAACCTTTTATAATCAGGTCCATCGTTTCTTCCTTGGTTTGCCCTTTTATAAAATTATTGGGGAACACCCGGATGTTAGGGCAATTTACCCGCTGTGCCAGATCAATAAAACGTTTGCCTTCATCCAGGTTCTTTTTCCTTTCTGCCGCATCTGCAAAATGCAGTGTAGCAGATGAACCGAGGTCAACAAACTGCAAGCCTTTTTCTTTCATTATGTTCATTGTATCGATCACATTTGCCACCGTACTGAACTCTTTACATTGGGGGAGGTCCAGCTGACGCTGTAAACCACGAAGCTCTATACCTGTATAACCATGCTGTACTGCAAAATCTGTTATTTGTCTAAGCGTCCAGTCAGGGCAACCCAGCGTGGAAAAAGCTAAGAGCGGAGGTTCTTTCTTAAAGCTGAATGAAGAACCCATCATGGCGGCAGTGAACAACACTGCGGAAGATTGTAAAAACTGACGGCGGTTGGAATGATACATTCTAAAAAATATTTGGTACAATTTAGAATATAAAAGGCAGAAAATGTGAGTGGTTGTTTTTAAAATTCTCAGATGAAGGAATAAAATAATTTATTTAATTAAAATTATTGGGTAACCATATAATCATTTACAAATTTTGAAACGTTGGCCATTGTTTCCATGGCCTTCTTTTCATCACCTTCCAATATGAATAAAACTACAGTGAGAAAGTAGTCAAATATATTTTTAAGCGGTTAAATTTTATTTAGCCTTATCATACTTTAGCAGCTTGTGATATAAACCAAAGATTAGAAAGAATATAAATCAGCAACACCCCCCCTGCCATCATCATATCAAACCTGTGTGCCTCCGCAACTTTATTTTTTTTAACCAACCTAAGCGAATAAGCAGTGGCGCTGATCACCGCAAAAATAGAAAACAGGGTAAGTCCATGCAAGGTATCCACCAGAGTAAAGGAACTCGACTCCGGTAATGCAGAGTCAATGATGTATTTATTTCCGATCACCGCAAACAAAGAACCCACACTTAATCCAAAACGGGAATCGATACCATCTGTATGAATAAAAAAACAAATGAAAGCAATAAGAAAAGCGATGTACATGCCCAGGAACATTTTCCAGAATAAACCAGCTGCATCCCGGTGTATACTCAGCCTCACCCTGAATGCACTGTATTCCGTATGAGGCCTGGCAAGACTTTCATCACCAAAGCCCGTTTCATACGACTTTGTTCCGTTGGTAACAATGCAACTGTCAATCACCCACCCTCTCAGTAAAAACCGGGGATCAAAATGTTGACCAACAGTATCTGGCTTAAACACGAGGGAACGGGAATCATACTGCGAATTTTCAATGGAGAGCCGCAGCTTCTGCTGGTCGAAAGGAAAGTTTTCGATCTTCCAGTTGTCTTTCATTACACACTGCATTTTCATTTGCAGGCTCACTTCTTCGCCGGAAGTATCCAGTACCGAAAATGATTTATCCACGCTCTTGGCCTGTGGCACTTCCAGGTTTTTTACAAAATCAAAATCTTTGTTCTTGTACTTGAGCCAAAGCCAGAAAGAGATGGCATATTCTTTTTGTTTGAAATCAATATCATGAATACTCACAATATACACGCCCACTTTTACTGTATCGGGCCTGGGCCGCTGCTCCTGTGCCCTAATGGTTAAAAAAGATGCAGCAAACAGCATGATCAGGATACTGGAAATGGATTTTTTCATGTTAGTTTTTTTACCTTTTGGAAAGATATAGAACAGTAACGAAATAACCCCAAATGGAAGTATATGCAGGGGGTAAAATAACCGGCGGGTGAATCGTTCAGATACAGCGGTAGTTGCCGGTCAGTTTACTAAAGTTGTCTCCTGCGGTTAAATATTGCCGGATAAATTAATTTTAATTGTTCCCGGTGAATATATTCAACTTATTACTGTACGACACAACTTTGTACAGCTATTTTGGCTAATTAATAATTTGAAGTGCTGTATGCTGGTTATTACAATTTAATAACACTGTTCTTTTTTTGAAATATAAATCCCAAAGGGATAACATTATTATAGCATCATCAATTCAAAAAAATGATTGAACCCCGAAGGGGTGACATAAAAGATATTGGTTAATCATACCATTCAAAGAGA
>JAYWII010000024.1:0-16416 GCA_043788995.1 Chitinophagaceae bacterium
AAAAACAGTAAAATAAACTGGCAGTTTACTAACAAGGATGCAAGAATTAAATTGAAAAAATTGTATCCGTCATTACACGATTAACATAACACTAGTTTAATTTTATAGAAATTTACAGGCACACAGCATTAAATTGAATATTTTTAACTACTTTCGCACCCGATATAAAAAAAGATAATTAACAAAGACGTAATTAAAAACAAAGAAATGCCTTATTTAACAATTGAAAAAACAGCTAAAATTTTTGCAGATTTTGGCGGAAAAGCTGCTAATACCGGGTCAATTGAGGGACAGATAGCCCTTTTAACTGAACGTATTAACCAAATATCTGAACACCTGAAGTCTAACAGAAAAGATTTTTCTTCTCAGAGAGGCTTAATGAAAATGGTTGGTCAGCGTAAACGCCTTCTTACCTATCTCAGCAAACACAATCTTTCTGGCTACAGAGCTTTGATTGAAAAGTTAGGTCTGCGTAAATAAATTTAACAACAATGCTTAAATAAAATAATTCCCAACTACTTTTTTACGGTTGGGAATTATTGTATTTACAGTGCTTTCCATAAGGGCAATTTTCGTTGCCCCATTTTTAATTTCTAACAATAAATACAATGAGTTTTAATACAAAATCAGTAACATTTGATATTGGTGGCGGCCGTATGGTTACCATCGAAACTGGTAAGCTTGCCCGCCAGGCGGATGGTGCAGTTACAGTAACCCAGGGTAATTGTATTCTGCTGGCAACAGTTGTTGCAAACAGGGAACCAAAAGAAGGACAGAGTTTTTTCCCATTATCTGTAGACTACCAGGAAAAATTTTCTTCAGCAGGACGCATACCGGGTTCCTTCTTTAAAAGAGAAGCAAGGTTGAATGATTATGAAATATTAACCAGCCGTTTGATAGACCGTGCCTTAAGGCCGTTATTTCCGGAAGATTATTTTTGTGATGTGCAGGTGCTGATCTCCCTTGTTTCTAGTGATGCAGAAGTAATACCCGATGCATTAGCCTGTTTGGCTGCTTCAGCTGCTTTGGCTGTTTCTGATATTCCCATCCAGGAAATTATTTCTGAGGTTCGTATTGCAAAGAAAAATGGTGCATTCATCATTAATCCAAGCCGTACAGAATTGGAAGGTAGTGAGCTGGAATTCATCATCGCCGCCACGGAAAAAAATATCATGATGGTGGAAGGTGAGGCAAAAGAGTGCCAGGAAGAAGACTTGGTGAAGGCAATAGAATTAGCGCATGATGCTATCCGTATACAGATTAAAGCACAGGAAGAACTGAGAGAAAAAGCAGGTGTTACTGCTAAAAGAGAATACACCAAACCTTATCGCAATGAAGAATTGAATGAAAAGATCATCGCTTTTGCAAAAGATAAAATGTATGCTATTTCTGCTTCAGCTTCTGCTAAGCATGAAAGGAGTGATGCATTTTCGAAATTGCACGATGATGTAAAAGTTTTCCTGGGTGAAGAATTAGCAGATGGGGACAAAAAACTCATTGGACATTATGTTGGCGAATTGCAATATAATGTGGTGAGAGATATGATCCTGAACGATGGTAAGCGTTTAGATGGAAGAGGCACAGAAGATATCCGTAACCTGGATATGGAAACCAATATTTTGCCTACACCACACGGATCTGCATTGTTTACAAGAGGCGAAACACAATCGCTAACTACCGTTACTTTCGGAACTCCATTAGATGAGTTGCTGGTGGAAAGTGCTCACAAATCTGACTACACTAAATTTATTTTGCATTATAACTTCCCTCCATTCTCAACCGGTGAAGTAAAGATGATGAGGGGTGTAGGCCGTCGTGAAGTAGGACATGGTAACCTTGCAATGCGTTCATTAAAGCAAATGATGCCGGGTAAAGATTATGCATACACTGTAAGGGTGGTTAGTGATATCTTGGAATCAAACGGTTCTTCATCTATGGCTACAGTTTGTGCCGGTTCACTGGCATTGATGGATGCAGGTATCCCTGTTCCAAAGCATGTGAGTGGTGTGGCAATGGGCCTGATTACTAAAGGAGGAAAGTTTGCAGTATTAACTGATATTTTGGGAGATGAAGATCACCTGGGAGATATGGACTTTAAAGTAACTGGTACCCGTGATGGCATTTGCGGTGTGCAGATGGATATTAAAGTGGACGGACTGAGTATGGACATTATGCGTAAAGCATTGGAGCAGGCACGTAAAGGCCGCTTACATATTCTTGATGCAATGTATGCCTGCATACCTTCACACAGGGAAGATGTGAAACCACATGCACCACGTATGGTGAAGTTTGATATTGACAAAGAATACATCGGAGCTGTGATAGGACCAGGTGGTAAAATAATACAGGAGATACAAAGGGAAACCGGTGCTACTGTAAATATTGAAGAGGTGAATAATGTAGGACAGGTAAGTATTTTCTCTGCAAACAGGGAAGGACTGGACAGGGCATTAAACTGGATCAAGGGGTTAGTTGCTACTCCTGTTGTGGGAGAAACTTATGAGGGTACAGTAAAGAGCATTAAAGAATTTGGTGCTTTTGTAGAGTTCCTGCCAAAGAAAGAAGGTTTACTGCACATCAGTGAAATAAGCTGGAAGCGTTTAGAAACGATGGAAGGTATTTTTAAAGAAGGGGATAAAGTGAAAGTGAAATTACTGGAAGTGGATCAGCGTACCGGTAAATTTAAACTGAGCCGCAAAGTGCTGATGCCAAAACCAGAGCAACAGCCGAGGCCTTAAGCTGAATAATTTTATAAGAAGATAGCATTAGACTCCGGGGATTTTTCTCCGGAGTTTTTTTATCTGAAAAATTGTCAAATCAAAACCTTAGTTGAATAACTGTATTTATACAGAACCAGTTTTTTATTTTTTTATCAATCGCTTATTTTGTAATATTATAATCCATAACTGATTTAACCAAACTAACCGAATTTTACCTTAATAATTCAGTCGTATTTATGAGCCTTCCGCCCTGTAATACATTTGCTAAACTTTTATCTGTTGTGCTGTCTCTTTTATGTTGTAGTATCAGCATAAATGCAACAGCTCAATTGCAGGCAAACTTTACTGCAGATAAACAAGGTGGCTGTTCGCCACTCAATGTAAAATTTACCAACACTACTACCGGAGCATCTGTAAATGCCACCTGGCAGTGGACTTTGGGAAATGGTAATACTTCCACAATAAAAGATCCGGGGGCCACTTATTTTACAGAAAAAACATACACCGTAACGCTAACAGTAAAGGATGGCAGCAATACTTCTTCTAAAACAATGGACATTGCAGTGTATAAAAAACCGGCTGTTGACTTTGCAGTTTCTCCGGCAAAAGGCTGTGTTCCACTTGACGTAAGTTTTACTGCCAATGCTACACCGGGAGACGGTACCATTGCAAATTATTTATGGGATTTTGGAGATGGTGTTACAGTGCAGGGCAGCAATTATAAAACCACTCAGCATGTTTATACTTTTCCGCAGGTGCCGCCTATCACATTAAATGTTACCAACAGTTATGGCTGTTATACCACGCTTACTAAAACCAACCAGGTGGAAGCGGTAAAAGGAGTGGTGGCTGCATTTACCCCATCCACTACTACATTATGCAATGCAGGCGAATCCATCAGTTTTTTAAATAGCAGTACCGGCAGTGGAATCCTTACTTACAAATGGGATTTTGGAGATGCTGGAGTTTCTACAGAACAATCTCCAACACATGTATATGGCACAAAAGGTACTTACAACGCAACACTTACCAGCAGCAGCAGTGACGGATGTTCTGCCACACTGAAATCTGCTGTTATTAATGTGGAAAATTTTACTGCAGACTTTGACTATCCTGCAAAAATATGTACAGACCAGTATTTTACTTTCAATAATAAAAGTGCCAAGCCATTTGACAATGCAGAGTGGTGGATAGATAATTCATACTATGGCTATTCTTCCTATGATGGAAATTTATATACCAGCTTTTCCCAACCGGGTGAGCATACTGTAAAATTGATCATGTATTATGGCACCTGTTCTGTAACTGTTACAAAAAAGATAACGGTTAATAAGGTTCCGCTGTTAAACGGATTTATTGCAGAACTGCAGGGAGCCTGTGGGGTACCTGTAAAAATAAATTATAAAGATACCAGCAGCGAAGCTGTTGCATGGGAATGGAAGAATTATTACTATGGAACTACTTTTGCCACCACACAAAATTCATCCTATACATATACCAGCGGCGATTGGGAATACGTCTATCTTACTGTTACAAATGCTGCAGGCTGCAGCAATACGGCATCAAAGTATATTAACTATGCCAAACCAAATGTATATATCACTTTAACCAACAGCAGTAACGGAAGTTACCAGGGTTGTACCGGGCTTACATTGGATTTTGCTGCAACTCCAGATACTTTAATAAAAGACTATAGCTGGAATTTTGGGGATGGTTCAGCTATCAGTACAGAAAAAAATCCCACCCATTTATTTAACAAAGCCGGCAATTATACAGTAACACTTAACTACACCACCAATAATGGGTGCAAAGGCACTGCTACTTTTAATAATGTAGTAGTGGTGGATAAACCAGTATTTGATTTTACTTCACAATCCGGCACTGTTATTTGTGGAAATATGCCTGATACTTTTGTTGCAACCCCTGCATTAGCAAACTGGAGTTATTACTGGTCTTTCAATGAAGAAAATTCACCTTACTTATATGGATATTCCACCATCATACAACAATTTAATTACGACACTACTTACACTGTAAAAATGATTGCCGGAAGTTATGGTTGTTATGATACGGTTGTAAAAACAGATTATATAAAAGTACTGCCACCTTTTCCACGTATTTACCAGGTATTTAATACCTGTGATGGAACAAGGGGGGATGTACGGTTTACAGAAAATTCAGAAAAGGCATTACAATGGAAGTGGGACTTTGGGGATGGAGGTACTGAAAATTACAGTGCATTTAAAGATACCATCAGGCACACATACACTAAAACAGGAACTTACAAAGTAGTGTTAAGTGCTGTTAATGGAGGCTGTACAGTAAGAGATTCTACGTCAGCTTATGTATTGCTTAAACAAAACCCTTTATTAACCGCAGATAAAACAGATGTATGCGCAAGTGGGATAGTGAATTTCAGGCTATCCGGGTATGAAATAAACCCTTATCCGTACTATTCTATTGATCAATTTTATATAACGGACAAACAATATGGAGATCTTACAGCCTGCAATGCACCGATTTCATTACCTTCTTATTACTGGCAAAATGAAGTAAAAGGTACAATACAGTCTTTAGATCCGGGTAAGGATAATCTAAGAATGATTACCACCTCAGAATATTTCAGGTGTTACGACACTTCTAATTTTATACCAATAAAAATACATGGGCCGAAAGCTGGATTTAAAATAGAACCTCATTCGGGTTGCTTTAAAGATCCTTTGATATTTACGGATACATCTCACAGTAATAACGGTATCGTAAAATGGGAATGGGATTTTGCTGATTATAAACCACAGACGCTTTTCTCAGGAGGATCTACAATACATACCTATAACAATCCCGGATATTATTATCCACTTCTTACGGTAACTGATTCTGATGGCTGCTTTAACCAAACAGATAACGGTTTGCATTACATCACGGTAGATGGTCCCAAAGCAGATTTCAATGCTTCTGCATTTACAATACCGCCTAATACTACCGTGAATTTTTATAACACTTCTTTGTTTTATAATTCTTATTACAGTTCTTCCTTGCAATGGATATTTAGTGATGGCAGCACATCTGTTATAGAGTACCCTTCTTTCACTTATACACTGGAAGGTAATTATCCAGTAAAGCTAGTTACAAAAAATAATGTGACCGGTTGTACAGATACCATGCAAAAAATAATTGCTGTACGCAAAGTGAACAGCGCATTTACTTACAGGTTGTCTTACATCAATAATAATTCCTGCCCTCCGGTGATTGCCAGCTTCACCAGTATTTCTACCAACGCAGTCCGGGTGTCATGGAATTTCGGTGATGGGGGAGTTGCAGAAAATCAGCAAACGGTATCACATACTTATAACGAAGCAGGGATTTACAGGGTGGTAAATTATAGCTTTGACAGTAATAATTCTGTTGATAGCACAGAAGATTTTATTGAAGTAAAAGGACCTTATGCATTATTGAAAGCAGATGTATTATCTGGCTGCACTTCTTTGCAGGTAACACTTACAGCCGATGTAAAAAATGCTTCCGATTACACATGGGATTTTGGTGATGGAACAGTAGTACCTACCACAGATACTTTTGCAGTACATACTTATCTTACACCAGGTATTTATGTTCCTGCACTGATATTAAAAGATGGAGGTGGATGCTCTGCCACTTCTGAATTGCCGGAAAAAGTAATTGTTGATTCACTGTTTGCATCATTTAAAATTTCACCTTCACTAATTTGTGATTCAGCACTGAGCATTTTCATTCAGGATGTTAAAAGTTTATCTAATGATCAGCTTCAATCACCACTTGAATATATTTGGGTTGTAAAACAATTAAACATTACAGACACTTTATATGGTGCTGATGCCAGTTATCAATTTAATAAAATTGGTGCACATACGGTTAGTTTGATCGCCGAAACACCGTTTGGTTGTCAGCAAAAAATTACTGATACGGTATATGTAAAAGAAGGTGTGAATGCATTTATTGCTGGTCCGGATAAATTGTGCCTGAATGATATGGCAACTTTTTCCGGCACTGCCATTCCTTTAAATAATGCATTGCAATGGAAATGGGATTTTGGCAATGGTACAGTATCAGATAAACAGAATCCTGTGCAACAAACTTACAGTAACATTGGAGAGAAGCAAATTTCACTGATAGTGAGTAATGGATATTGCAGTGATACGGCAATGCATCCCGTAAAGGTGAACCCTCACCCTGTTATTGGATTTACTCCATCCGATCCTTTTGTGTGCAAAGGAAACAGCATCACATTAACAGCATTCGCAGGAATCAATTACCAATGGTCTTCAGTTAACTTGCCAATAGCCAACCCCAATAATATCAGTATTATTTCAAGTCCCAATAAAAGTATTTTTTATGCAGTAAAAGTTACTGATACAGAAGGATGCAGCAGCCAGGATTCTGTATTGGTAAAAGTAGTGGAACCATTTACGGTAAATGTACCGCCGGCTGCATTTGCATGCGAAGGAAATACAGTGCAATTGAATGCATCTGGTGCGGATAATTACAAATGGATCAATAATACCACAGGAATCAATAATACAGCCATTGCTAACCCCGTGGCACTTACCAGCACTTCGGTTACTTACACCGTAGTGGGATATGATAATTACAGTTGCTTTACTGATACTGCTGACCTTTTTGTAAGGGTGAGTAAATTACCTGTTGTAAATGCAGGTGAAGATAAAGAACTGATTGCAGGTACTCCTGTAAGGCTGACACCTGTTGTAAGTGGCGCAGTAAACTGGTTATGGTCTCCTGCGGATTATCTTAGCTGCACCAATTGTTTAAACCCTGTAAGCACACCCAAATCATCCACCACTTATACACTCACTGCTTATAACGCTGACGGATGTACGTCAAAAGATGAAGTGAGTCTCCGGTTGATTTGTAAAAGTAATTTAGTGTTCATACCCGGAGCTTTTACACCCAACAATGACAACCTGAATGATCAGTTTAATATCACGGGAAGTGGCATTAAAAGTATCCGGTCAATTATTATTTACAATAGATGGGGTAAGGTGTTGTTTGAAAGAAAAAATATTAACGTGAATGACCGGAGCAATAGCTGGGATGGTTATTACAATGGAGAACCAATGCCTGTAGGTGCATACGTTTATTTTATAAAAGCGGAATGCGAAGGAGGGGAGGTATTTGATTACCGGGGTACGGTGATGTTGTTGAGATAAGAATTTATGAAACCTTTTTTTATTGACAGTGTGTTTTATTTTCAATTACTTTATAAAAAAAATCAACATGGAACAAACGAACCTGCTTAATGAATTTAACGAACCTTCATTTGAGCCTGCCACCACAGGACAAAGATTAGCAAACTACCTGATTGACATTATTGTTTTTTACCTGCTCATTATTATTTTGAGTTTCATCCTGGGTGCAACAATAGGGATTGGTGAATCAGGATCTTTTCTTGCTTTTTATTACTTTATCTCATTTGGTTTATTTTTTGGTTATTACACTTACTTCGAAGGATCGAAGGGTAAAACAATCGGGAAAATGGTAACTAAAACAAAAGTATTGACAGAATCTGGAGAGCCGATTACTTATAAGCAGGCCTTCATGCGTACACTGTGCAGGATTGTGCCTTTTGAATTCATTAGTGCTTTCCTTGGTACCAGTATGTGGCACGACAAATGGGTGAGTACAATTGTTGTAAAAGAAAAGTAAATACAATGACAAAGAATTTTATGCATCCTGTGCAGTTGCATAAAATTCTTTGAAAAAATGCAATGATAATTTAAATATCGCTGCTTGTTTTTTCGCTGTTCACGTTGCTTTTTGTAAGTGCACGGCCAGGAAGATAACAGTAAGCAGTGGCACATGCTCGTTTACAGGGTAAGCAGCCAATATCATCAAAGTGAGTTTTGCTCCTGAAGGATACTGCACAAATGAAAATATTACGCAGGTGGTAAAATCTCAGGCTGATTTATTTATCAATGGTAAGTTTCTGCAAAAAAATAAATTCACACAATAACAAAGAAGGATGTAAAACTTATTTGTATACTTTCACAGCAAATTTTACAGGCAAAGCACTGCAGTTGGAAATTAGGTAAATTACCCATTCATGAATTTTTTACAATTTGATTTTGAACCACACAGCAAAGAGGAAGCTGAACAATTGATCGCAATGCTTTCGGATCATGGATTTGATGGTTTTATTGAAGAAGGCGTTACGTTAATTGCTTTTATTTCTGAGACAAGATTCAATCAGGAAGACTTTGAGAAAATTCTTGAAAAGTTCTCCATCCTGGCTTATTCAAAAACTCAGATTGAAAATATTAACTGGAACAAGAAATGGGAAGACGAGTTTGAACCGGTGGTAGTGGATAATTTTGCAGGCATCAGGGCACATTTTCATCAACCGCTAAAACATGTGCAATATGAAATTGTGATCACCCCAAAGATGAGTTTTGGTACAGGGCACCACGCCACTACTTATATGATGATCCAGTTAATGAGTAACCTTGATTTTAAAGAAAAAAAAGTAATGGACTTTGGCACCGGAACTGGGGTATTGGCAATCCTTGCTGAAAAAATGGGAGCATTAGTCATTACTGCCATTGACAATGATGAATGGAGTATTATCAATGCAATAGAAAATTGTGAACAGAATAACTGTACAAAAATAACACTGCAGGAAGCAGATGCTATTCCGGCCTCTGATCAATATGATATTATCCTGGCAAATATCAATCTAAATGTCCTTCTTGCTAATATGCCAGTTATAGCATCAGCCTGTAGTACGCCAGGTAAAATATTACTGAGTGGTTTTTTTAATACAGATGAACAGGCAATTATGGAATCAGCCACTGCTGCCGGTCTAAGAAAATCAGCTTTATTGCGTCAAAAAGACTGGATAGCGATTCTTTGTGAAAAGTAATTTTTTTTGAATTGGTACGTTTAATTTTAGGACTTCTGTACAGATAAAATCTGTTATATTTGCACCTCAACTCACTAAGAAACAATGAAGGAACTGCTATTAATTTTTATTGCATACCTGATTGGCTCTATACCAACTGCTTTATTAATAAGCAGGCATTTTTTCGGCATCGACATCCGGGATTATGGTAGTGGAAACATGGGAGCCACTAACACTTTTCGTGTGTTAGGCTCAAAATATGGCACCATCGTAATGATTTTCGACATTCTTAAGGGCATGTTAGCGGTGGCATTATTTAATTTTCTTCCACATTATCTTCATGACGAGTGGGACAGGACGAACCTAATGGTTGGTTTAGGTCTGGGGGCTGTGCTGGGGCATATTTTCCCCATATTTGCTGATTTCAAAGGAGGAAAAGGAGTAGCTACTTTATTTGGGATGATATTGGCGGTTCAGCCCGTAATTGCTGCCAGTTGTGTAGGTGTATTTCTGCTGGTGTTATTTCTTACCCGATATGTTTCTTTAAGTTCAATACTTGCTGGTATTGCACTACCCATATGTGTACTTTGGATATGGAATGACGATGTGGTGATCTACAGGATATTCGCTGTGCTGGTTGCCTTCCTCGTAATTCTTACTCACCAAAAAAACATTGTAAAATTGCTTCGTGGTAATGAGAGCAGAGTCCCTATCTTTAAGCACAGGGACAGGAAAAAAGCCTCCCGTAACAAGTAAGAATCTCACAACTTCAGTTTCCCAAAGTCTTTAACAAGGTCTTTATTAGTATTGGTACGCCAATTGTTTAATAGTATTTGATACTAATATATACTAATCAATAAAACCACTCACATTGAAAAAGTTATTTACCTCATTAATGATCATTTCCTTGTTTGCTGCCGGATGTTCCAGCAATGCAGTTACAGGAAGAAAGCAGTTAACATTGTTATCCGAAATCCAGTTGCAGCAGATGGCTGTAACTGAGTACAGAACATTCCTGTCTCAGAGCAAAGTACTCAGCACTTCCGCTAATAGAGATGCTGAAATGGTTAGGCGGGTAGGTTCCCGGATTGCCGCCGCAATTACAGATTATTATACTAAAAAAGGAAATGGTGATATATTGAATGGATACCAGTGGGAATTTAACCTGGTGGATAGCAAAGAAGTGAATGCATGGTGTATGCCGGGAGGCAAAGTGGTGGTTTATACAGGACTATTGCCCGTAACACAAAATGAGGCTGCTTTGGCGGTAGTATTAGGGCATGAAATAACGCATGCAGTAGCAGGACATGGAAACGAACGAATGAGCCAGGGTATGTTGGCCCAGGGTATTGGTGTGGCTGGCGATATTTTAACCAGTGGAAATTCCAATGTGAATAATATTTTTAACAGCGTGTATGCGCCGGGTGCACAAATAGGCGTTTTGCTTCCGAATTCCCGTAAGCAGGAATATGAGGCGGATCATTTTGGATTGATTTTTATGGCCATGGCTGGTTATAACCCCAGAGAAGCGATACCATTTTGGCAAAGAATGGCTCAATCCGGAGGTCAAAAGCCACCTGAATTTTTAGCTACCCATCCATCGGATGAAAATCGTATTGCAAAGCTGGAAAGCTATATGAATGAAGCACTTAAGTACTATAAGCCGGTAAAGAAATAATTCATATAAAATTAAATTAACCCCACCTTTTAAGGTGGGGTTAATTTTTTAGTGTTAGAAAAATGACCGGTACAAGCCTTTACATTGGGTATTTTTCGCTAATTTTGCGTTCCTTTAAACTCTCACACGATGGAATTATTAGCGCCTTCCTTATCTGCAATTGAAAAATTACAGTTAAAAGATGAAAAGAACATTCTGATTCAGGGTTTACCTTCTACACTTGAAAAACAGTTTGTAAAATTAAACTTTTCAAAAAATGTAACTCCCCTGCTGAAAATGCGGAGAATTGATTTTGCATTGGTTTTTGCAATCAGCCACAATCAATTGAAAGACATTTTAAAAGATGTTGTTCCTGCTTTGGCAGAGGATGCAAAATTGTGGATAGCTTATCCTAAAGTATCTTCAAAAATTGTAAGTGATCTTTCCAGAGATTGTAACTGGGATTGTATCTGTCAGCATGGCCTGGAAAGCATCAGGTCTGTAGCATTGGATAATGTTTGGTGCGGAATGCGATTTAAAAAGGCAGAGAAAATAAAACGCTCTTTTAAATCAGATATTGAACTGGCAGGTATTGATTTTGATGCCAGGACTATTGATACTCCTGCAGCATTACAAAGCTTGTTTGCGAAGAATAAAAAAGCCAACGCTTTTTTTGAAACACTTTCTTTTACCAATAAAAAAGAATACATCATCTGGATCAATAGCGCTAAAAAGGAAGAAACAAAACAGGCAAGACTGGAAGCTACCATTGAAAAATTGACAACAGGTAAAAGAAATCCTTCAGATAAATAATTACTGTTATAAATTTTAATAGAATTTTCAAAAAAAGGTTGCGTTGCAGCCTTTTTTTATGCCGCGTTAATTGATAGAATTAAAAGAAAAAAGGCAAACCTGTTACAGTTTGCCTTTTTTGTTGGGTTACTAGGATTCGAACCTAGACGGACAGAATCAAAATCTGTAGTGCTACCGTTACACTATAACCCAATCATTTTCCCAAATTTTCGTTGGGAGTGCAAATGTAGGGGATGTATGTAAAATTCCCAAACAGTTTCAAGAAAAAAACTTTAGCTGCCATACCCGTGGCGATGGTAAAGTCTATATTGTATTAGCTTCTTCTCTTGCCTTTAATTGCTTTATCTTATCCAATGCTCCAGCTACCACATCACACATAATGGTGTATAGGGCACCCTGTACCGGATTGGCATAAATATATTCCAATGCTTCATTTTCATTTGCAATCACTTTGGTAGGAACGTGGGGATTCACTTTATTAATTCCTTCCTGCAGTAATACAATGATCTCATCTGCAGTTCTCCCACGTAAATTTTTATCACAACGGATAATGATCTGGTCAAAATAATGGGCAGATATTTCTCCCAGCTCCCTGATATCTTCATCACGCCTGTCACCGGTTCCGCTGATTACTCCAATTTTTGTTTTGTAATCTAACTTACTTACAAAATCACAAAGCAATTTTAAACCATGTGGGTTGTGTGCAAAATCTGCCAGGAAAGTGAAATTTTTAAAATGGAAGAAATTTAGCCTGCCCGGTGTTAAACTTTCTCCCGGAATAAAAGTTTGCAGGCCCTGCCTTATATCTTCTATAGTGATATCCCTGTACAAATAGGTTGCCATTACTGCCGGAAGGCAATTGGAAATATTATGTACAGCTTTTCCCTCATAAGTAATTGGAATGTCTTTAGCTGCCATTACCCTTATTTTCCAGTTTCCTTTCATGATGGTAACATACCCATTTTCGAAAACAGTTGCCAGTCCTCCCTTTGCACAGTGTTCTTTTAACCGTGGGTTATTTTCATCCATGCTGAACAATGCAATATTGCACTTCAGATTCTTTTTCATGGCATATACCAGGTCATCTTCCGCATTCAAAATAGCAAAACCATGTGGGAATACTGTTTCAGGTACCACTGCTTTTACCATTGCCATTTGTTCTATATTGTTAATGCCGCCCAGCCCGATATGATCAGCAGCCACATTGGTAACAATCGCTACATCACAGTTTTGAAAAGCAAGCCCCGATTTTAAAATGCCACCTCTTGCACACTCCAATACTGCAAAATCAACGGTAGGGTCTTTTAATACAAAAGCAGAAGAAAGCGGTCCGGTGCAGTCGCCTTTCATCATCATTTGGTTTTGGATATATACACCATCGCTGGTGGTATAACCTACTTTTTTTCCGGCACTTTTTGCAATGTGTGCAGTTAACCTGGTGGTGGTGGTTTTACCATTGGTACCTGCAACTGCAATGATTGGAATTCTTCCCACACTGCCTTTAGGAAACAACATGTCAATCACTGGCTCTGCCACATTCCTCGGTAGCCCTTCGGCGGGGTCAATATGCATCCGAAAGCCTGGTGCTGCATTTACTTCCAGTATGGCGCCGCCATTTTCGGTTACAGGTGTACGCAAGTCTGTCGCCATAATATCAATACCGCAAATATCCAGTCCAATTATTTTACTGATCCGCTCACACATGAAAATATTAGCAGGATGCACTTCGTCTGTAACATCAGTACTGGTTCCCCCGGTGGAAAGATTGGCGGTGGTCTTTAATAAAACAAGTTCTCCTTTAGGCGGTATGGTTTCAAGTGTGTAGCTAATTTCATCCAGCATCTTCATGGTACTTCCATCCACGGTAATCTGTGTCAGTACTTTTTCATGCCCAAATCCACGGCGGGGGTCCTTGTTGGTTTCGTCAATCAGCCATTGAATGGTATGTTCACCATCACCCAATACAGATGCTGGTGTTCGCAAAGCGGCACAAATAAATTTATTGTTGATCACCAGGCACCTGAAATCAAAACCAGTAATGAATTTTTCAACGATCACACTGCGGCTGTAAATTTTTGCTGCTTCAAATGCTTTTAGTGCCTGTTCCCAGGTGGTGATATTAGTCGTATTGCCTTTTCCATGATTACCGTCAATGGGTTTTATCACCAAAGGGTATTTGAATTTGTCAATAGCTTCTCTCAGCCCTTCTTCTGTTCTCACCACGGTACCCCTTGGTACAGGTATTTCCGCATCGCCTAATAAGAGTTTAGTTTCTTCTTTATCGCCTGCTATATCCACAGCAATATTGCTGGTGGTGCTTGCAATGGTAGCCCTGATTCTTTTTTGATGCACACCATACCCCAATTGTACCAGGCTTTGTTTGTTCAGCCTGATGTAGGGGATATTTCTTTTGGCGGCTTCTTCTACAATACAACCGGTGCTCGGTCCCAGCCTCGTTTCTTCTCTTATTACTCTGAGTTTTTGTATATCATCATTCAAATCATAATCAACATTATCAGTGAGCGCCTGTGTAATTCTTACCGCAGCTCTTGCGGCATACACACCTGCATCTTCCTCCATATAGCTGAACACTACATAGTATTCTCCGGGAGCGCCAGTTCCTCTTGTACGGCCAAAACCAGTATCCATGCCTGCCAGTGTTTGTATTTCCAACGCAATATGTTCAATTACATGGCCCATCCAGGTACCTTCTTCTACCCGCTGAAAAAAACCTCCACGGCTTCCAACACTGCAACGGTGCTCTATCATTGTAGGAAACATTTCTTCCAAACGTTGCCTGAAACCTTCAATCGTGTTGGTGGGACGTTCCTCCATCTCTTCCAGGTCAAGTTTCATCTGGATCAATTTAGGACGCCGAACACTCCAGTAGTTGGGGCCCCTTAATACTTTTATTTCTGCAATCTTCATTTTTTTAAACAGTTAATTGATTAGAGGTGATTTTTATGAACCCGGCGGTTAATCATAGTGCAACTTCATTGACACAGTATATACTGTGGAACGAAGCACACACTGGTGCAGCGGAACATGTTGCATCTTTTTAAAACAATTCGTTGTTAAAAAAAGCAAATGGAAGGTAATAAAATAAATCAGCTAAAAAAAATACGGAGTTATTCAAATGATGCTTTTACCCAATTCCGTTATTTTTGCCAAACCCATTAATTTCAAAAGCTGCTTTATGAGTCATTTTATTTGTGGATAAAACAAATGAGGTTTGTAAAGCACTGATAAAAAAAATTGCATGCAACACCCTAAAGGAAAATTAATTGCGATAGGAGGGGCTGAAGATAAAGGTCTTGAAGCCACCCGGGAAGAAATTCACCGTTCCAATCTTAATTTTATTGAATTAGGTATTCTGCACCGGATCGTAAAAGAAAGCGGTGGCCCTGATGCAAAGATCGAAGTAATCACTACAGCTTCCATGATACCTTACGAAGTAGGAGAAAATTATGTGGATGCTTTTGGCAAGATCGGCTGTATCGATGTAAACGTGATGCATATCCGCAATCGTGCCGATGCCATGAACAGGGATTATATAGAAAGGATCAGCAACTGCAAAACAGTAATGTTTAGTGGAGGCAACCAGCTTCGCCTGTCTACTATTTTCGGAGGCACCAGGTTTCTCCAGGTTTTACTGGAGCGTTACCAGAAAGAAGAAGGTTTTGTGGTGGCAGGTACCAGCGCAGGTGCAATGGCCATGAGCAATACCATGATCTATGAAGGCAATGCCGCCAGGGCACACTTGAAGGGAGAAGTAAAAATTACTACCGGCCTCGGTTTTATTGATGATGTGGTCATTGACAGTCATTTCGAAAAACGTGGCCGTTTTATCCGCCTGGCACAGGCTGTGGCTACCAATCCATCTTGTATTGGCATTGGGCTTGGAGAAGACACCGGCATGCTGATAACCGATGGCAATAAAATGGAAGCCATTGGCAGCGGTTGTGTTACCATCATTGATGGCCATGATATCCGTTATTCAAATATTGCAGATATACCCGAGGGCAACCCTTTTAGTATAGATAATCTCAGGGTACATATTTGTGAAAAGGGTAATGGCTATTTGGTTGCCGAAAAACAGTTTCTTCCGGAAGCTTCTGAAGGTGCGGTTATAAAAAAGCAGGTGGAGGTAGAGTAAAACGATATACGATAATCATTCTGTAAGAAATAAATAAAGGCATCTGAAATGATGCCTTTATGTTTAATGTATGATGATTGGTAATACCATTTAGACATTAAAAACAGACTTAAATGTTTGTTTATAAAATTGGTTTCCACAAATCGATTTTATAGTACCGTTATTAATTTGGTTAGTA
>JAYWII010000025.1:0-16378 GCA_043788995.1 Chitinophagaceae bacterium
GCTTAAAAAATAAATTATAGAATAGAGGTTAACGATAAAAAAATTATTCAACCGATGCAGCGTATTCTCATCATTGAAGTGAGTGACACAACGATGTTGATTAAGGGACTAAAATTTGCCCAATAAAATATTTTATTTTCTACCACTTTAACTCCAGCACATTGTTCCGCATGTCCACATCTGCCATGCGTTTGCTGGGATCAATTTCTGCTTTGGATAAATTAGTGAGGCGCTGTTTAAAAGAAACCACGTAGGTGGGGTGTGTCCAGCGCCATGATTCATGTACTTCATAGGATGCAGCGCTGTCTTCCTGTGGCTTTGCACCATACATCAGGTTAAGTGGTATGTTGTGAATAGCCGTGGTGCCATCTTTAAAAGTGAGCTGCAGGTCGATGGGCATGGGCATTTGTCCAATTCTTTTTAACCGGATCTTTGATTCGCCATTTTCTTCCCACAAACTATCGATGGTATAGTCAATTGTTTTGGTGGTATTGCACCAGTATTCTTTATACCAGTCCAGCTGCATGCCGCTTACGTTTTCTGCCACACGGATCATGTCGGCAGCGTTTGGATGTTTGAATGCCCATTGGTTGTAGTACTCCAGCAAAAATTTATCTCTTGGTGCTGCACCCATGATATAACCCAGCTGCTCCATAAATACAGAACCCTTGGAATAAGAAGCTAAACTGTACCCAATATTCGTATTAAAATGATCGGCATTTGTGGTGAGTGGTTCTTCCCACGGGCTTTTGGCAATAAAATAATAACTCTGGTAACTGCCATTGTGTTCAGCAGGCAGCAGTGCTGCTGCAGAATCTAATTGTTTAATGTAAGCAGCATTGTCTTTGTTTTTTACACGGCTCACATTATCCCTGTAGTAGGCTTGCACCAGGCCAGTGGCATAGTCTGTAAAGCCTTCGTCCATCCATCCATACAGGCTTTCGTTGGTGCCCAGCATCATCTGGTACCAGCTGTGCATCCATTCATGAAATACGGTGCCCAGGCCGGGCCCGATTAACAAAGTTGCCATCGGGTATTCCATACCACCATCACCTCCATGTATAAACGAATATTGCGGATAAGGATATTTTCCAAACTTGCTTTCCATAAATGGCAGCACTACAACAGCGGCATCGGCAACAGCGGTCCAGGCTTCTTCATTTTTTGGATCGTTGCTGTTGTTTTTATACAGTACGTTGATGGTTGGTCCGCCATTGGGCATTTTTCTTACCAGGTGTTTGTAATCGGGATCTGCCGCCCAAACAAAGTCGTGAATATTAGTGCCCACAAAATGCCAGCTGCGTTTGTCCTTTGCTGTGAGTTTTAGTTCTGTGCCGGGTGCATCATAACCCCAGCCAATTTCAGCAGCATTTACCAATGCGCCGGTGCCACCGATTTTATAATTTTTGTCGATGGAAATAGTTACATCAAAATCGCCCCACACACCATAAAACTCCCTGGCAACATAAGGAGTGGGATGCCAGCCCTCATAATCATACTCACAGAGTTTTGGATACCACTGGCTCATGCTGTAGCGTACACCGGTGGTGGGATTATCCCTGCCGCTGCGGCGAACCTGCAACGGCACCTGGGCCTCAAACTCCATATCAAACACCACTTTTGTTTTTGGCAAAACGGGTTTGGTAAGGGTTACTTCCAAAATGGTTTCGTGGTATTTAAATGGCTGCGGCACACCATTCATTTTAAGGGAAATTATTTTTTGATACCCGATCTCATCTGGTTTTAAATTTTTAATGCGGTCCTTTACACGGCCATCCCAGTCAGGCCTGCCGTTCACAATTGCTTTACCCAACTCACGGCTGCGTACATCCATGCTGCTGTTGGGTTGAAAGGCATTGAAATATAAATGGTAGAAAACTCTGCTTAATGCATCGGGTGAATTGTTGGTATATTCTAATTTTTGCTTTCCTTTTAACTGGTTGGCAGTTACATTCATGTCGATATTCATGTTGTACTTTACCCTTTGCTGCCAGCGGTTTGGTTGGGCTGTGGAAATAAGGAATACGAAAGAGGAAATAAGGAATAAGGAAATTGCTCTGAACATTTCATTTTTTTTAGATGGGCAAAATTCGGGAAAACGGGGGGAATGTAAAAGTTAATTTAAGGCAGCTGTAAAGTAGTATTGCTGAATATGAAAATTTCGCTTTGAAATGCGCTGCCTGTTTTGTAATCTTGAAATGCTTCCCCTGCCGCCCGGTAATGATCATGAATAAAAATTACAACATGAAAACGAAAACACTTCTGCTGATTTTTTTTACACTTCATTGCCTGTATGTATTTTGCCAGGATGAATGGGAGTTGAGTAAAGAAGGCAACGGTATTAAAGTATACACCGGCAAAATGAATCAATCCAGTTTTAAATCTGTGAAAGTGGATTGTATGATGGAAGGAACCATTGATAAATTGGTGGCGGTATTAAAGAATGTGGATGCCAACAATCACTGGGTGTACAATACCAAACAAACTTATATGGTAAAAAATGTGAGCGACCAGGAATTTATTTATTATGCTGAAACTTCATTGCCGTGGCCATTAAGAAACAGGGATATGGTGATCAATATGCTGTTTGAAAAAAACGTCGCTGGCAATCAGCTTACGGTGAAGGCTACCGGCGTAAAGGAGGAAGCGCCTGAGCAGGATGGCAAAGTGAGGGTTCCTTATTTTAATGGTTTGTGGGAAGTAACGCAGGCAGATGAAAAGCATATCAGCATCCACTATCAGCTGTCTGTTGATCCGGGAGGGAGTGTGCCATCGTGGGCCTATAATATGTTTGTTTCAAAAGGGCCTTATAAAACGTTTAGTAATTTGGCGGAGCTGCTGAGGAGGTGAGTGGTGAGTAGTAAGTAGTGAGTGGGAGTGGGGGAGTAGGGAGTAGGGAAGAAGGAATGGTAATTGACCATTGACCATTCACCATAATCATTTTTTTGAAGAGAAGAAACTTGTTCCATCCGAAAAGAATTTCATCAGCAGTGTAAATACGGTAGTAACACCTGTAAGCAAAGCTGTAATTCGCTGGAATGCTTGCTCCTGTGTGATGAAGATGAACAATGCTGTTCCCAGTATGATTAGCAGGAATGGCATGCGGAAAGTTTGCCAGGTTGATTCCTGCCGCAATTCAGTTTTTAACTGTAATATCTCCTCACTGTTTTTTTGTTTTAATATATAAGCCCTGAAACTGGCGCTGAAGATCTTTATTTCTTCGTCCCTGATAACAAATATGCCCAGCTCCAGTAAATGATGTATTACTTCTGTGTTTTTAAAATTTACAAAACCATTTTGTGCATAGTTCAGCAGCAGGTATTTCTCTTTGGATGAAAATTTATTCCAGGTGAAGTCATAAAAATTTTTGTACTTGTCCAGTGTTGCAAACATTGTTTTTTCAAGCTCGTATTCAGCTGTACTGTCTGGTAACAGTTTGTAATAATCATATTCATCTTTCAGTTTGGAAACCTCATCTGCGGTTATTAGTACCGGCTGGCCAATAGATTCCCTGAACATTTTAAACTCTTTAAATAATGCAGTGATTTTATTTTGCTGCACGGCATCATCTGTGGCTGTACCCCTGATAAACTTAATTAAAAATAACCGGTAACTGATATAACGCAGCAATAAGTATAATCCATAAACGATACCAGCCACCAGCACCAGCAATAGTAAACCGCCTTTTGAGGCGTTGATAAAAATATACCTGGAAGGGAACACTGAGGTAATGCTAAGCGACTTATTATTTGTAATGCTTTTGGTATCGGCACCTGCAGGGTGTGTATATGGTTTGTACCAAAACACCAGCTTGTCTTTATTCTCCTTTGGCATTGACCAATACCATGAATGATCTGAGGCTGTATCCTTCAGTACGGGTATCAACAGCGGATCGTAATAACTGCTGCCAATTTCATTTGCGATGGAGAAATAGAACTGCTCATAAGTTACATCGTTGTCCTCATCTTTTATATTGTCTGTACCAAGTGCAATATTGTCTGAAAAGATCCTGTAAATACCTTTGGATAATTGTAATGTATCAATATATTTTGCAGGAGGCTCCAGCACCTGCAGGCTTTTATAAAACGGGCGGTTGAGGTTAGCCTTTTGCTGCAGGGCATTGGCAAGGTATAGTTGTTCTTTTTTTACAGACTGTGTTATTTCCTGGTTGTGTGCATACCAGGTATACAAAGACGCAGGCCAGGCGGTGAGGCTTAATACCATCAGCGTGGCGTACAAGGCATACTGGGTTAAATAATTTCCGGATTTGCGCTGTAAAAAATTAAAAGTGCCGGCAGGTAATAAAAAGATCAGCCATAAAAACACGTTAAAGAAAACAGTGAAATAAATAAATGCAGCCTGTATTGGGAAATGTGCAATCCATGAACCAGTCCAAACCACCAGGCTGATAAATAATTGCAGAACGATTATAACAGTAATTCTTTTTGAGGGAAGTGATGTATGCCTTTCATCATGCTCCGGCATATTTTTTCTCACCCTGTAATTGATCACAAACAGGCCGGTGTAAATATTTACCGGCATCACCAGTGTCAATATCAATACTGCATAATTACTGATATCGAGCTGTTTGAATGAAAAGATCACTATCACCTGGAGCACCAGGTTTGCCAGCAGAAAAAATTTACCCAGCACATAGAATTCAAGATTCTTTTCTTTTGGAACCAGCCATTTAAGGTTGTGCATTGGGCCGGCTAAATTAATATTGAATCTCTTTCTTCTTTTTTGAAAACCCAGCCACAACAGTAAACTAATACCAAACGTGATACCGCAGAACAATAACGAAAAGGAGAGTATCCGCATGTTAACGGGCACTATATATCCTTTGTCGTAAAAAGTTACCAGGTGCAATGGCATACCGGCAACAGGTTTAATAAGCAGTGCATTGCTTTTTCCATACAGGTTAATATCTGGAAAAAATAACTGCTGCCTGCTGATCATCGATTCTTTAATCTGCCTTGATGGATCTGCATTCTCTAAAATGTTTTCCTGGAGGCTCCTGTTTGTTTCTGAATGCACCAATACCCTGCCATCATCATCTGCAATACAAAAACCATAGCCCGGCGGCATAATGGTTTTTAATACAGCATACATCGGTGTGGAGATGGTGGTAACCCATCCTTTTTGCTGCTGGTCCTTTTTACTGATGATAATGCTGAAGTCGCCATTGGTAAGGCTGTTCACAGGTTCAAACCCAAACCTGGCTTCAGGCTTTCCGGGAACCGTGTACCCTTCACTGTGATGGAAGACCTGGAAATAACTTCTTGAACTCACGTTAGTAAATACCGGTTTGGAAGTTTCGGTCTGTCCTTTTATTATCTGCTCTCCGTCACTGTTTATCCAGCTTACCCGGTTAAAATTATAATACAGTGAATCCTTGTCCTGGTGCTCCTGGTAATATTTTTTTATGATCTCAGACACATCGTATTTGCCGGAATTGTTTACCTCGTAGAATTCCAGTGACAGGCGGTGGTTTTTTATCAATGTGTCAAGCTGTTCCAGTTGCCGGTAAGATTTGTTTATTTCTGCATTAAAACTATTTTCGATTTGCTCTGAAAGGGTTTCCAGGTTTTGTTTTGCTCTTATATCTGCGGCCATCAGCAGCAGTACCTGTACAATGATAAGGGTGATAATAGCCGACCCTGCAAAAAATGATATGATGGTCAAAATAAAATCAGGGTAGCTTATCTGTTCATCTTTACTCATCATATAAAGCTTTACCAATGGCATCATTATCAGTATCAGCAACAGCATTATCACGATGGGGTAAACAAATCCCACGGGTACCTGGTGCAGTTTTTTATAGTAGATATCATCTTTTAGAAAACCACAGAGCTGTACTTCTTCATTACCCAGTTTAAAGGGGTAGTAGAACATTTTGTATTTGTTGCCCCTTACCTGTATTTCTTTTACGCCGGCAAACAATGCTTCTTTTTTGTCTGCCATTAAACTGTCTGCTGCAATGCTTGTATTAATGCCCAACGTTTCATCTGCATAAATAAGGCGGGAGTTATTGTGCAGCAATAAATAAGAATCAAAGAGTTCTTTTTTCTGGCTCGATATAGAAGGTGCTATAAAGCTTTGAGCAGGTACATATATACCCGCCGAAACTTTTTTGAAATTGGTGGGCAGATAAAAAAGACTGTCACTCAGTATGTCCGCAAGGTACACGGCACTGTCGTTGCCGGTATTGATGATGCTGTCGCTCAAATGCTCAAACTTTTTGTTTGAAATGATCTTGCCATCTGTGTTGTAAACGTTTAACCGCTTTTGTAAATATCCTGTTCTGTCTGTTACTTTAAAGGCACTGTCGGGTTTTAAAATATTTTCAAAAGCAGTCTCCAGGTATCCATTTCGTTCTTTGATATTGCGGCTGATGTTTTCTAATATCAGGAAGCCATTCTTTTGTAGAATGTTCTGGTTGCCGGGTATAAAATAGAAATTGTAGCCAATAAAAAATACTGCTACCACCAGTGTGATGATCAGGAAAAAAGTAAGCCTTCGGCCAGACGGTATTATTTTTTTTACATTCATCAGTTTACAGAATTAACTGCTTGTGTTCAGAGGTGCAACTGATGTAAGGTGTTTGCGTATGCTGTATAAAGATTGAAATAAATAAATGATCCTGCAAGTATTTTGTTCTTTATTTATTTCTCCTGCAGGGATAAAACTTTATTTTACTCGTGCAGGTAACCCTTACCGGTATTCAATAAAGCCCCTGTTGATCTTTGAGATCTTTCTCATGTTGGTAAAAACGCCAATTCCATTGCTGCTGCCGGAAGGGTTGCTGTTGCCCTCGATGGTATATATAAAACCACCCTCCACTTTTTCCACCAGTCCTGTGTGTCCATGAGCTCCGCCGGTGTTGATAATGAAAATATGCCCGGGCTTTATTAGCGAAGGTTTATTAACGGCATCCGCCCCGGTTATTTTTTTGCCTGGTGTTTTGTTCCAGTGTGTCATACAATGGCCTGTTCTTAATGCCGGGTTTCTTTTATTTGAATTTTCACATGCTTTTTGAAAGCACCAGTATACAAATGCAGCACACCAGTATGTACCGGCGCCAATTCCAACGCTGGCCTGGGGGGATGTAAGAGTTAATTTAAATGCATGGAACTCATATAATAATTTAATACAAAATTGCACTTTGAAATACGCCACTCATTTTGTAAACTTGCTTTACCTCCTGCCAACTCTGTTAGAGAGAAGTATTTTAAAATTTTGTGTAACTAAGAATGTTACAATTTGTCGGACAATTGAATTGATTTTAGAGACAAGTGGCAGGCATATAACATTCGGTTGGCTATGTTGGCGATGAATAAACCGTCAATACGTATTCATTTATTTCGGGCTGACTGAATTCCATTTTAACAATAATAATTTTTTTTTGAGTTTTTAATTGGATTCAGGAACAAGGCTGACAGTTATAAAATATAAGAGCATCTACAAGTATTTAACAACAGGTACTAATTTTTTTACATATTAAATCTATTTTATTATGCCAACTTTAATGCTACCCCCAACAAAGCCCAGATTATCTTCGGAAAACCTTCACGAAGCAATTTCCCCATTCGGCATAAATCGAACAAATTATCCGCTTATTCTTGTGGGCATCCGTGGTTATTATTTAAATACAATGGGGCGGCCTAATCAAAATGATAGAGGTATCTACGATGATGCAATTTTTATTGATTCCCCAAATGTGACAGCATCTTTTAATGCTAATACTGATCCATCTGTTGTAAAACTAGGGAGAGCAGTTCTTCAACCTGGTGTTTATTATGCCCACAAGTTTGACACTCATTATGGGAAGACATCTCAATACCCTGCAATCTGCCAACGATTGGGGAATGTGACTATATTAAGAGATGGGAAAGAAAATATTAAAGAAGGGGGCAAATATGGAATTAATATACACAGAGGTGGTTTTTCCACGACTAGTAGCGAGGGTTGTCAGACTATTCCACCAATTCAATGGGATGGGTTTTATGAATTGGCTAAAAGCGAGGCAAAAAGATTATATGATATTAATTGGAACAAAATTGTGATTCCTTATATTTTGATTACCAACAATGGCCAATTTTAAATCACAGTTACTAAAAAATGGAATATTATAAACAGGGTTTGGCATAAAGACATTTTATATGCAACTAAGCTTGGAAGAACATTATTAGCAAGTAACACCCAATAAATAATCTTAACTTTCGCAAAAAATGAAACAACATTGTTAACCCTAGTAATTTTAACCCATATATTTCTTGCTATAGTGCTTTTTTTTGGAGTAAATATATTAGGACAACATGCGCCCTCTAATTTAGGATACTACCAATTGACTACCTTTTTGGAGACAGAGGAAGCCCCAGCTTTTAATTTCGTTATTAGGGTATTAACTCCTACGATCTTTATCATCTTAATAAGTGCATTATTTTATGTATTAAAGCTTGACAGATTTACTACTAATATTTACTTGATTGCTGTTTACTATGTACTTTTTCGGACTATTTTCAATCTTCTTATTAATCGTTTAAGACTAATTAACTGGTTGAAATATACACTTTACTCTTTATCAATTATTGGGCTTAGCTATTTTATTTATAAGAAGTTAATTGTGACAAAATCAAACATTTTGCCTGATTTTAGTAACATGGCAAATGAACTGTGGATTATAATAATAATTTTCCTATATAATTTCATCAACAATATAAGCCTGTCAGACAAAAATGCTCAGAAACGAAAGGATAAATATGTCAAGGTTCAATTTGCTACTTTAAACAGAAAATATAGTCCAATAATAAAAGAAATTACAGACAATATTAGACTCAGACAAATAGCACTTGCTATTATTATGTATGAAGATTTTAATAGACCCAAGCTTTTCAGAATTATTGAATATATTAATCATTTCTTTAACAGAAAGCCACATACATTAGGTATAATGCAAGTGACAACGACAAAATTTATAGGTGACAGAGAAAGTGTAAAATTAGGGACACAAAAACTTCAACATGATTACATTGCTTTAAAAACTGAATATTTAGCTGAAAAAAATAGGTCTACAAATGAAGAATATTATGACGAAAACTATCAAAGTAAGCTTATTGAGAAATTTAATCCTGATCTTTCATACTCCTATGAAATAGTCGAATTGGCTAACGAAATCAACATTAAATATTTCAATAACGGACCTAGAAATCTCTTCAACGGCGTACAATAAAATATTTGCAAAAGTAGGATTGGATTATTTTTTCAAAAAAATATTGAATGCAGAACAATAGTAATAAGAAACAGGTACAATGTCAATACCCTCTATGGGGAAGATATTAAAACGAGAGATATTAATATCAGGATTTGCCCTGCACCACGATCACTATTTCACCTTTCACAGGTTTGCTGTTAAAATGATCATGCACTTCTTGCAGGGTGCCTCTTTTATTTTCTTCAAACTTTTTAGTGAGTTCACGGCTTACGCAGCATTGCCTGTCGGGGCCGAAGTACTGGATAAAGTCATTGAGTGTTTTTACCAGCCGCATAGGGCTTTCATAAAACACCATGGTTCTTTCTTCTTCGGCCATTTTTTTAAGAAATGTTTGGCGGCCTTTTTTTAAAGGCAGAAAACCTTCAAAGCAAAAACTATTGATAGGAAGCCCGCTGTTAACCAATGCAGGTACAAAAGCGGTGGCACCAGGAAGGCACTCAACTTTTACATCGTGTTTTACACATTCCCTTACCAGTAAAAATGCCGGGTCGCTGATGCCGGGTGTACCAGCATCTGTAAGCAGGGCCATTGTTTTGCCTGCCTGTAGCTGTTCTGTTAGGTGCTGAACAATTTTATGTTCGTTGTGCTGGTGGTAAGGTGTGATAGGTTTGTGAATTTGATAATGCTGCAGCAGTACCGATGAAGTACGGGTATCTTCTGCCAGTATCAGGTCAACAGCTTTTAACACCTCCACCGCCCTGAAAGTAATGTCTGCAAGATTGCCGATGGGGGTGGGAATGAGATATAATGACATGTGTTAATGTGCTGATTTTTTAAACTTATTACTGCATTTAAAATAAGAAGATGTATGAACTTAAAAAATTAGCAAATTAGCACATTATCGAATTAGCTAATTATTTGTATTGAATTGGCTAATTAATTGTTACTTCAAACATTTCCATTACAGGGTTGGCCAATAATTTTTTGGCAGCTTCTTCTGCTATGGTTTTTGCTTCATCAGCAGAATTAGCTTCTACCTGCAGGGTAATGTTCTTGCCTATACGTACGTCATTGATGCCATTCAATCCCAGGTTGGCCAGGCCTCCCAGTACAGCTTTTCCCTGTGGATCAAGCAATTCTTTGTGCGGCATTACTTTTACTTGTGCAGTATATGTCATGTGGTGGTTTTGTTTTTGAAGGCCAAAGATAAAATAATGTAGGCAATGAAAATAATTGGAACAGCCAGCCATTTTAAAAATATCACAGACAGCAGCCCTATTACCATTAATATGATCTTTGGCATATCATTTTTTACAGAAAAATCTTTGAATTTTAAAGCGATCATTGGCAAATTGCTTACCATCAGCCAACTAAGTGTTACTATCAATGCATACAGCACCCATTTGTTTACCAGCCATTCACTAATATTGATGAAACCACTGCCGTAATGTAAAATGAGCGGAAAGGATGCCACCAGCAAACCGCCAGCAGGCGTGGGTACACCTTTAAATCCTAAGCATTGGGTGGTATCTAAATTAAATTTGGCAAGGCGGTAAGCTGCTGCTGCTGCAAAAAGAAATGCTGGCAGTAACCATATGATAGAAACATCCAATCCATTTTCTTCCCTGATAAAACTCATCCGGAGCAACTGGTAAAAAATTACTCCCGGTGCCGCACCAAAGCTCACCACATCAGCAAGCGAATCTAACTGCTTGCCCATTTCTGAACTGGATTTAAAAAATCTTGCCACAAAGCCATCTAAAAAATCAACCAACGCTGCTGCATATAAAAACAATGCGGCGCAGGATAATTTTTCGGGGATATTAAAGCTGCTGGTAAATTCATCGTTTGTGTAGATGTTGATGTGCTCCGTTTGTAAAGCAAAAACAATAGCAATGCATCCGAATATAAGATTAAGAAGAGTAAACAGGTTTGGTAAGTTTTTCATGATTTAATGACGACCGACAACGGACCATTGACAACAGACAGCAATACAATGATGATCGGGTTATTTGATTTTAAGTTTGTTTGTAATAATTTATTTTTTCTTGATTGAATTTTTAAATGCCTGAATTTTTGTTACCAGTATTTCAAGTTTTTGGTAAAACAAATCAAATTGAGTTTTGTCAATATAATTTCTTTTGATTGCCAGATAAAGGCAATTTACTACTTCAAGCGCTGATCTTTGCGAATAACCAAGAAATTTTAACTGTTCAGGGTCAGATTGACCCGTAGAACCTTCTGCTATATTTAATGAAATCGAATCTGCAGCCCTCTTCATTTGTGAAGTGAGAGAAAACATTTCTTCTTTTGGGAAACTCCTTGTTAAATTATGTATCTCACCTGCTATCTCTATTGCTATTTTCCAAATATTTAGTTTTTCAAACTTGAAAGGCATAATTATATTTTATGCATTAATTTACAAAGTACAACATTTAACTCTTTTAATCCAATTGTAGTCGGTCGTGAATGGTCTGTCGTCTGTTGTCAATTCTTCCTCTTCATCAATGCTTCTATTTCCTCCACTTCAATTGGAATATTCTTCATCAGATCCTTGTTGCCATTCCTGGTGATCCAAAAATTATTTTCAATACGAACACCCATTTTTTCTTCTTCAATATAAATGCCTGGCTCAATGGTAAACACCATACCCGCTTTTACAGGTTCTGTTTTTGTACCCAGATCATGTACATCTATACCAAGGTGATGTGATATGCCATGATATAAATATTTGCGGTAAGCCCTGTTATCAGGATCTTCATTTTTTATATCACTCTTTTTCAGTAGCCCGATCTTTTGAAAAATAATGGTTGCTTCATCACCAATTTTTTCTGTGTAATCAATAATGCTGATGCCCGGTTTTAAAATGCTGGCTGCATACTTGTGTAAATGTAAGCAGGCATTGTACACCGTTTTTTGTCTTCTTGTAAACTTGCCACTTACCGGAACTGTCCTGGTAAGGTCTGCACAATAATTACCATACTCGGCTCCAAAGTCCATCAATATCAATTCTCCTTCTTTACACTCCCGGCTGTTTTCTATATAGTGTAATGTTCTTGCCCTGTCGCCACTTGCAATGATAGAACCATATGCCTGCCCTGTTGCTCTTTGCATTAAAAAAGAATGCATGATCTCTGCTTCAATTTCATACTCCATCACACCGGGTTTGATAAAGTGCAGCAGTCGCCTGAATGTAGTATCTGTAATATCAATTGCTTTTTGAACCACTTCCACTTCCAATGCAGTTTTAATTGCCCTCAGGTCTTTTAAAATTTTGGCGCTGCGTTTATAGTTGTGTAATGGGTAACGCTGCTTCATCATTTCGGCATAGCGGTAATCCCTTACCGGAACTAAATTGGCCTTGCGGTCATTTTCGTTGGTATTTAAATAAATCGTATCAGCCAGGTGTATCCACGGTTGCAGCAAACCTTCCAATGAATCAAGCCATACAATAGTGCTGATGCCGGATATAGCAATGGCTTCGTCTTTTCTCCACAAGTGGCCATTCCATTTTTCTCTTAATTCATTTGGCCTCACCAGTACCATCACTTCCCTGTATTTGGGATCTGGATTATCCGGAAAAAGAATCAGCATGGTATCTTCCTGTTCAATGCCTGTGAGCCAGAGCAGGTCAGAATTTTGTTTGAACTTATGGAGGCTATCCCCGTTGGTGGGCAATTCATCATTGCTGTTAAAAATGGCAATGGCATTTTTCTCCATACGGTCTGCAAAACGCTTTCTGTTCTGTATGAAGATCTCAGGATTTAATGGAAGATATTTCATGTGGAAATTTTAAGAACTGCAATATACGGTTATTCAATTTTTTATAAAATTTCAGTTGGGTTGTGTGGCAGCTACGCAAACAATTCAGAAAATATATAAACTGTTCAATCATTATCATGCAATTTTTTATCCTGTTCAATAATTACGAAAACGTTTGCAGGATAATGAATTTTTTGTCCAAATGATAAATAATGCTATGATTTGGGAGGCTTTTTTAGAAATTGTATAAAAAACCTAACCCATATCTTCGTCCGCTAAATCAAATTGATACTACATATGGCAGTTCCAACGATGCTTGCTTTTCCAAAAAATGCCCTTCTTAATTCCGGCCTTCAATTCACCAACCACATTCATTACCAGTTATCTCCTGAAGAATTAACCCGTCAAACGCTAACCAGGGGAGAAGGTAAACTGAATGATACCCGGGCCCTTATTATTAACACCGGTGAGTTTACCGGCCGCAGCCCGGAGGATAAGTTTATTGTATCCGATGATATCACCAGGGATACAGTAAACTGGAATAATTTCAATATTCCTTTTGAGCCAAAACATTTTGACCTTCTTTACAAAAAAATGATGGCTTACCTGGGTGATAAAGAAATTTGGGTACGGGACTGTTATGCCTGTGCAGATCCGGCTTACCGAATGAACATCCGGGTGATCAATGAAAATCCGTGGAGCAACCTATTTGCTTACAACATGTTCCTGAGACCAACTGAAGATGAACTGGAGAATTTTACTCCCGACTGGCATTTGATACAGGCACCTGGTTTTATGGCCGACCCTGCTACCGACGGCACCCGCCAGCACAATTTTGCCATCATTAGTTTTACTAAAAAAACAATTTTAATTGGCGGTACCGGTTATACCGGCGAAATGAAAAAAGGAATTTTTTCTGTGCTGAATTATATTCTGCCGCATGATAAAAACGTGTTGAGCATGCATTGTTCTGCCAATGTGGGCAAATCCGGGGATACGGCTATCTTCTTTGGATTAAGCGGTACAGGCAAAACCACGTTAAGTGCCGATCCTAACCGCCAGTTAATTGGTGATGACGAACATGGGTGGACTGCTGACAGCATCTTTAATTTTGAAGGTGGCTGTTATGCAAAAACAATTGACCTTACGGAAGAAAAAGAACCCGAGATTTTCAGGGCAGTAAAGCCCGGTGCTTTGGTAGAGAATGTTCCTTTTATTAAAGGCACCACCCAACTGGATTTTACCAGTAAAGAAATTACGCCAATACCAGGATGAGTTACCCATTGCATTTTATCAGCAATGCCAAAGAACCATCCATTGGCGATATTCCTAAAAGCATTTTCTTTCTTACCTGCGATTCTTATGGTGTATTTCCTCCTGTAAGTAAGTTGACCGCAGGACAGGCCATGTACCAGTTCATCAGCGGATACACCGCCAAGATCGCCGGAACAGAAGCTGGTATTATAGAACCAAAGTCAACTTTCAGTGCCTGCTTTGGTGCACCTTTTTTACCACTGCATCCAGGAAAATATGCGGCCATGTTGGGTGAGAAAATGAAAGAGAATAAAGTAAATGTGTGGATGATCAACACCGGCTGGAGTGGCGGTGGATATGGAGTGGGCAAGCGGATGAAGTTAGATTATACCAGGGCGATGATCACAGCTGCACTGGAAGGAAAACTGGATGAAGTGGAATTTGAACAGCATCCTGTATTTGGAATGCAGATACCAACAAGTTGTCCCAATGTTCCAACAGAAATTTTAAACCCACGCAGCACCTGGACAGATAAAACTGCCTATGATGAAGCTGCAAAAAAATTGGCCTTGCAGTTCATTCAAAATTTTGAAAAATATGCCAGCGGCGTTACTGATGAAATATTAGCCGCAGCTCCTGCTGTATAATAGCAGCAGCGATTGTTAGCCAACAAAGGAATCCTCCTGAGCAATCGGGAGGATTTTCTTTTTTAATTTGGGGTATTTAACAGGTTGGATCAAGGTCTGAAATTTCAAATTTACTTACTACATTTACTAAAATCTCTTTTATGAGTTACACAGATAAACATATTGTTGAAACATATACAGGTCTTTTGGAAGGTCTTAGTGCTGATAATAAAATTGAGCTGATAGAAAAATTATCAAAGTCTTTAAAGACGGACATAAAAGATAAAGAGAAAAAATTTTATAAATCATTTGGAGCGTTCGCTTCTGATAAATCTCCTAAAGAAATCATTAAAGAAATAAGAGCAGACAGAAAATTCAGGAAAAAGGAAATTAGTTTCTGATGCAGTACCTGCTTGATACCAATACTTGTGTTTTCTTCTTACGTGGCAAACTTAATTTAGATAAAGTGATACGGGAAAAAGGAAGAGAAAATTTTTTCATTTCTGAAATTACAATTGCTGAACTACGCTATGGGGCTGAAAATAGCGATGATCCTTCTAAATCACATAAGGCGGTGGATAATTTTTTATCCGGGCTTTCTATCATTCCAATCTACGGTTGTATCCGGCAGTATGCAAAAGAAAAAGTTAGATTAAAAAAAATTGGTAAAATAATTCATGATGAGTTTGATTTATTAATTGGTGTAACTTCTGTTGTGCATAAACTTACATTAGTGACAGATAATTTAAAAGATATGCAACGGATTGCCGGAATTGAAATTGAAAATTGGTTTGATAGAAAATAAGTAATTCCTAAAACTTCTTTTTTGGTAATGCAGGAATACGGAATTAACTCTCTTGTAATCTTTACTGTGCGGTGAGTCCGGTGGCAACCCACAAATGCCAGTAACCGAGAGTAACCTGCGAACGTTAAGCTCCTTCTAACTTAGGTGGTGATATTCAAAACAGCGATGCTAAAGTAAATTATGCTTTTGGTAGAGCAAATGGGACGGTTTACATTTATAATAATACAGGTGTTTTGGCAACTATTCCTGAAAAATATTTTGTGACACTAAAAACTAACATCTACATGAAAGTGAAGCTGGTCATCTTATTGTTATGCCTATTTACTAAGGGTTATTCACAGGGAAGTGAAGATGAATATAAGATATTGATTGATTCTTCAATTAGCTTGAAAATTGATGAATTAATTGAGTTTTCTAAAAAAAAGAACGGAAGCAAAGCAGCCATTGAGAATATATACTTATTAGACAAACAAGATTTACCGTATTTATATTCTTCACGTTCCGATATTCAATTTAAGCAGATCGATATATATAAGTCAGAAAATAAAAGGACGCTTAAAAAAGGGATTACCGCATTGAAAATTCTAACAAAGTTGAAAAAGGATACTTTAGCAATTACAATCCAATGTCGTTTAATTAAAGATAGCTGATATTACTGCGTTTTGTATAAATTTGCGCTACTAAAAAACACTACAGTATAATAGGGCAAACATTTTA
>JAYWII010000026.1:0-16309 GCA_043788995.1 Chitinophagaceae bacterium
AAAGGATGATAAGCTGATTGAGGTAACTAACTATACAGGAAAAAAAAGGGTTGTAATAAATAAATAAATACTCAAATGAAAAAGTCCAATAATAAAATATCATGCAGAAATTTACATAGCGCAGAAAAGAAACTAATTTTTTGTGATAAAATTTCTTCCCTGTTTTTTATAAGTATTGCCGGGTTCCTTATTTTATCTGCCTCATGCAAAAAGGAAGAAACAGCACCCGCCCCTTCTGCCCCGCCCCTCAATCCCCAATCGGTTTTTACGCCCCGCAATAAATTTTATTGGCCTTTTGATAAAACCTCCATCTGGAATATGCCGATTGGCAGCAACGCAATTTATAAAGCTGCTGATTTTGGGCCACTAGGTCTTGTATATGCAGATGCAGAATACATTTATCAAAGCTCAATAACTGATCCCCTGCAGCCGGTTTATTTACCAGCAGGCTTTGGCCCGCCACGTGTGCCGGCAGGCATTACGCCAAGTTATGTATCAATCTATCTGCCGGATAATTATATAGTTCCTGACGCCACACTTTTTCCGTTTTCAACCCCTAACAATGCAGCGGCAATGATAGACCCTGACAGTATTACTTATTATGAGTTAGAACCCTTTACCCGGCCTGATGGAGCTGGAAAAGTATATGCCTATAATGCTTCAAGAAATGGCGTTACTACCCAAAACATTAAAGGTGATGGCAGATGGGGTGCACATTTCGGCTCTGGTCTTTCTACCCTTGGCGGATCTATAAGAGTTGGTGAAATTAATGGGTCTGCTCCCATTTCTCATGCACTTAAACTGGAGTTTGATACACATATGTATTGGAAAAACCCTGTTGATGCAAGTAAAAGCTACAGGTGGCCTGCTGATAATTGCGATGGCAATACCGCTAACTATGGAATTTACAATACAACCAATCAATCCCTTGCTGTAGGTGCATTATTGGCAATACCACCTGATGTTACCATTACCTCTTTAAACCTTCAAACAGCACAGGCACGCAAAATCTTCTATGCCTTACAGGATTATGGCGCTTATATAGTGGATGCAAGTGGAGATGGATATAAACCAAATGGAGGTTATTCAGTTTTGATTTGTGCAGAAAAAAAAGTGATAGATACCGAATTTAGTTTTGATGGCACACCTACAGAAAATGTGAGTTGGTTCAACGACTTCAAAGCATTGATAAATGCATTAAAAGTAGTAGATAATAACACACCGGTAAGTATTGGCGGTGGAGGTATTCCCAGACAGACAATGGCTCCGGATTTTAGTAATTAATATTGGAGTAAATGATTTTAAGTTACTAAGAAAGTTTCGTTATACAATGGGCTTTTGGGCAGTTAATATGAAAGCACTGTTTAAACCGGATGTTTTAATCGCTACTCATGTAAGGAACTCATTTGCAAATGTTCAATATATAATCCTGCATGAAAATCCTATTAAGCTGCAGAGTAATGATTTGCCGCACCTGCAGGTGCGGAGGTTGTTGATTTCAGTACGTATTCCGTGTAACAAAACCACAAATACTTTATGAAACAGACTTTTAATTTATCACAATTTTTAAACGATTTTTTGTATGAAAAATGTAAAGAATTTTATTCAAAACATGCACTGGCTGCTCTTGTTACTTTTAATGGGATGGGCAAGCCAGACTAATGCCCAAAGGGACCCCTACAAATGGCCCTTTGCCAGCAATTCTATCTGGAACATGCCCATCCACAATAACGCAGTGTATACCACGGTAAATATTCCTGCACCTACTGGCTATGGTGTTACCGCCGATGAGGATGTTATTATTTTAAAACCTACTTCTCCAATTACAGCAATCAATACCAATACGGCTGACTGGAGTACTGCCGACAGATGCCCGGCAACAGGTGCCAACTTAATGAATGTACCTATTCCCGGCAATTTTATTTACAGCAGTGCCACATGGCTGGGAAGTACACCTAATGCAGGTGTTGCTGTATTAATGCCCGATGGGGTTACCATAAAAAATACACAGCCCTTTGCCCGTTGCACTGCAAGCGGTGCTGCTTCTTCTCACTACAATTATCCTGATAACAATCTTACTACCGATGGTATTCAGGGTGCTCATGGTGGAAGTGGAATGTCAGTAATTGGCGGTTCTATTCGCCTTGGCGAATTGCTGCCTGGCAGCGTTATTCGTCATGCACTTAAAATGAATATTGATAAGCATTATCTCTATTATGATGCCACCACACAAGGATATAGATGGCCTGCATTAAAAGCAGATGGGTATGCACCAACAGGTTATACAGGTACTAACATTGCTTTGCGTATGGGTTCATTATTGGCCATTGATAAATCTATAGACATAAATGCATTAGGCTTAACTACGGAGCCTGCTAAAATAATTGCCCGTGCCTTACAAAATTATGGCGCTTACATTGTGGATGACCCTAACTGGGATGTGGTAGCTTTTGCAGTAGAACATTCACCTGATGGAAAAGTGGTAACTCAGTTTCAAACACAATACGGCTATTCTTTTGAGTCCCCTGTTGGCACTGCATGGAGTACTGATATTGCCACTATCATCACTAACTTAAAAGTAGTAGATAATAATACCGAAACAAATTTAGGCGGTGGCCCAACCACTGATTTTACCAACAGGCGTGCTTCTATCGCCTGTAGCATTGGCACTGCAGGCTCCGGTGCTACCTGCCCTATTGTAAATGTAGCTGTAACAGGAATTACCGTAACACCGTCCACAACTTCCTTAACTATCAACGGCACCAAACAATTATCTGTATCGCTTACACCAACCAACGCTACCAACACAAATGTTACCTGGAGCACCAGCAATTCTACAGTGGCTACAGTAAACACTTCGGGATTAGTAACTGGTAAAGCAGCGGGTACGGCTACAATTACCGCAACAACCCAGGATGGTGGTTTCACATCTTCATGTGTAGCTACAGTGTCTTCTACAGTTACCGGTAATTTTAAAATTATGCCGTTAGGTGATTCCAAAGTGGCAGGCGATGGCAACTCAACAGGGCAGCATAGCTGGCGTGGATATTTAAGAGCAAAGTTGATGAATGATGGACATACTATTAACTATGTAGGTCCAAATTCAAATCCAGCTATGGGTGATGGTGTGCCTACAGATAATGACCACGCTGGTTTTGGTGGATTTACAATCGGCCCAGATATTCAGACGTTTTGCACAGGTTGCCCAACTACCGGTGTATACGAACACATCCAGGATTATTTTGTAGCACAGGACCCGGATATTGTTTTGCTGGCTCTGGGCGTAAATGATTTCTTCAATGCAGCCAATCACCCGGCAAATTATGAAGCAACAGCACCGCAGCGTTACCAGGATTTGGTTAATAAAATTCTACAGCTTAAACCATCAGTGACAATTGTAGTAGGAACGATAGACCCGGTAAGATTTAATTCAACCTGGGGCAGCGACCCTAACGACAACAACCAGGGAGCACTCAACGCAAAAATTAAACAGATTGCTGATGCCAGCACTACCGACAAAATTTATTTTGCCGATATCAGGAATCAGTTTATGCCTACTTATGCCGCCACAGATTTTTTTGATGATGTGCATTTAAGTCAGCAGGGTGCTACTAAAGTGGCTAACATCTGGTACAATACTTTGGTGCCTATTTTAGCAGGCAGCGTACCTGCAAATGTTGCCGTTACAGGCGTTACTGTGAGTCCAACTTCGGCGTCAGTTTATGTGGGGTCAACTACACAGCTTACTGCTACCGTGGCTCCATCAAATGCTACAAACAAAACTGTTAATTGGTCTTCCAGTAATACTTCTGTTGCTACAGTAAGTGCTGCAGGTGTAGTGTCTGGCGTAGCTGCAGGTTCTGCTACTATTACCGTAACGACACAGGATGGAAGTAAAACAGCAACATCAGCTATTACTGTAAGCACTAATCCAAATATATTAACTACCAATCCGAGCTTTGAATCACAAACTGGACTGAACTATGCTAATGGTGCTTACACTGGCATTACAGGCTGGTCTTTAAACAATACCGCTTACAATTCCATTGGAGTTAGTGCTGGCAGCTCACAGGAAGGCAATAATAAACTTGAATTAAATTATGGTGGCCGTGCCTCTACATTGCAGGCAAATTATGCTACAGTAACAGCAGGTACAAATTATACTTTGAAACTGGCTATTGCAAAAGTGGCTAATACTAATACAGCCATTCAAAGTCCAATTTTCTTTAGAATTGATTGGTACAATGCCAGCAATGTATTGCTAAGTTCAACAAGTAGTGGTAATATACTGGGTGGTGCTACTTCTGCATGGGCTGTTTACTCTGTAACAGCAAATGCACCAGCCAATGCAACCAAAGCTGGATGTTATGTAGAAATAATCAATCCTGCTTATCCCAACAACGACATTGCTAAGTTTAATGTGGACAATGTAATCCTATCCTCAAATGTGGCGGTAACAGGAGTTACGGTTAGTCCTGCATCGGCATCAGTAGCAATAGCTGGTACTACACAACTTACCGCTACTGTTGCGCCATCAAATGCTACTAACAAAAATGTAACCTGGTCATCCAGCAATACAGGGGTGGCAACCGTTAATTCAACAGGTTTAGTAACAGCAGTAGCTGCCGGTTCGGCAACCATTACAGTAACTACACAGGATGGAAGTAAAACAGCCACCACTGCAATCACGGTTACTTCTGGCGGGGGCGGAAGCACTAATTTGCTGGGTTCAAATCCAAGTTTTGAATCACAAACCGGAGTGGGTTATGCCAATGGTGCTTATACCGGAATTACAGGCTGGTCTTTAAATAATACGGCTTATAATTCTATAGGTGTAACCGCAGGCAGCGCACAAAATGGCAATAACAAACTGGAGTTAAATTATGGCGGACGTGCCTCAACCTTACCTGCAAATTATGCAACAGTAACAGCAGGGCAAACGTATACACTCAGTATGGCTATTGCAAAAGTTTCTAATACTAACACAGCCGTGCAAAGCCCCATCTTCTTTAGAATTGATTGGTACAATGCCAGCAATACACTGTTAAGTTCATCAAGCAGTGGCAATATTCTGGGTGGCGCCACATCTGCATGGGCCGTTTCGTCTGTAACGGCAGTAGCTCCAGCAAATGCTACCAAAGCTGCATGTTATGTTGAGCTGATAAATACGGCTTATCCAAACCAGGATATAGCCAAGTTCAATGTTGATAATGTGAAATTAAATGCAGGGTCAAGTGTTTTAAGACCAGCTAATCCTGCAACAATAGCATCACAACAAATAATCGCTGAAGGAATTTTTATCTACCCTAATCCTGTTGCTGGTAAAGTTAAGATTACCACTAAGGGAATGATGGGTACTAAATCTTTAGAAGTTAGAAATGTACTGGGTGCTCTTGTGTTTAAACGCACACTTTTAAATATGGATATTCAGGATGTTGATTTATCCATGTTGAAATCAAAAGGAACGTATACCATTAAAATTTCCAATGGCCTGCAGCAGGCTGTTAAGAAAATAGTGGTTCAATAATTTTCAAAAAAAGATACCGGCTCTATTATACCAGCCGGTATCTTTTTATTAATTACCTATTTAATTTTTATAAGAAATTATAAAAATTTTTTGTGTTAAATGCAAGCCATACATTATTAGATTATTAAGTTAAAGGCTTTAAGCAAAAACGAAATGAAAAAACAAATACTCATATTATTTCTATTAACAGGCTGCCTCAGTTTGAAGGCGCAAAAAAGTGCAACCCTATCAACTTATCAGGAGCAGCGCATCAATAACACACCAAAAAAAATAATTGCATCCACACCACCCATGGGCTGGAACTCATGGAACAACTATGGTTGCGACATAACCGAAGCAGAGTTTAAAGCCCAGGTAGATTATGTGGCAGCACATTTAAAAGAGGCAGGCTATCAATACATGACGGTTGATATTTCCTGGTACTCACCAAGTGTGTCAGCCGATTTTAACAGCCCTTATCATCATCCAAAATTTGCAAAGCATAATGCTGTGCTGGATAAATACGGACGCTTTTTGCCGGCACCCAATAAATTCCCTTCAGCTTCCAAAGGTTCCTTCAAACCCCTTGCAGATTATGTGCATAGTAAAGGTTTAAAATTTGGTATTCACATAATGAGGGGCATTCCCTGGCAGGCAGTGGAAAATGATTTACCCATTCTTGGCTCAACATTTAAGGCAAGAGATATTGCTAACGGTGCAGATGTATGCGAATGGTACAATGCCACGTATGGCGTTGATATGACAAAGCCGGGAGCACAGGAATATTATAATTCTATTTTTAAATTGTATGCTTCGTGGGGAGTTGACCTTGTAAAAGTAGATGACCTCTCAAGGCCCTACCATACTGCAGAAATTACTGCCGTAAGAAAAGCTATAGAGAAAACAGGCCGCAATATTGTCTTCAGTACATCACCAGGTGTAACACCCATCACTTCCCGTTATCATGTGTTTAACAACGCAGATATGTTCCGGGTATCAAACGATTTTTGGGATAACTGGGAACGGCTGAAAGAACAGTTTGCTTTAGCCAATCAATGGAATGTACATGCAGTAAAGTTCCCCGGCAGGTGGCCCGATTTAGATATGATACCCGTGGGTAAAATTGCCACAAGGTCGGGTGATGCAGGTGGTGAACGCTTTACCTTATTTACCAAAGATGAACAATACAGCATGCTCACACTTTGGTGCATTGCACGGTCGCCTTTAATTATTGGTAATGACCTTACGCAAAATGATGCTTTTACTGTAGAGCTTCTTTCCAACAAAGAAGTGATTGAAGTAAATCAAAAAGGCAAAGAGCAAAAGCAAATACAGAATGCTGACAGCACTATAATATGGCAATCCATTGCGGCAGATAATAAAAGCCGGTACGCTGCCATATTCAACTGGAAAGAAGTACAACACCCAACCACTATACAATTTGCAACCATTGGCCTGGCAGGTAAATGCAAAGTACGTGACTTATGGGCAAAAAAAGATTTGGGCATTTTTGACAATCAATTTACTGCTGATGTGGCAAAACACGGAGCAGGCTTATATAAAATTTCTCCACTTGAAAACGATTAAAAAAATAAAAACATTTGGTGTAACGGGTATATGCAGGCTGCTGCTTATAACAGTTTTATTGTACACAGCTACAGCAGATGCAAAGGGGCAGCCGGTTGCATTATTCGTAACAAACCCTACCTGCGAATATCAAAATAATCCCGTAGGCATTACCACGCTTACGCCCCGCTTTTCGTGGCAGCTATCAGCAGTAAAACAAAATACTTTACAAAAGGCTTACAGAATTTTAGTAGCCACTTCATCATCTGTTTTAAAAAATAATAAGGCAGATGTATGGGATTCAAAAATTGTAAAAACTGCTCAAAATACATTTATTATGTATGCCGGAAAAAAGCTGCAATCGCACAAAAAATATTATTGGAAAGTGATGGTTACAGACAACTATGGCAACCAATCAGCAGGCAATACAGCAGAGTGGACGATGGGCATATTAAATGAAAGTGAATGGAAAGCCAAATGGATAAACGATGGTCTGCAAAGAAATAAACTGGTAGGTGATACCATAAAATGGGGAAGAAAATTTGACAATTACCGCAGAAGCTTTTTACCCGTGGCGTACATGCGTAAATCAATTTCCATCAATAAAGAAATAAAAAAGGCATGGGCTTACATATCTGCTTTTGGATTGTATGAAGTGTCTATTAACGGTAAGCGATGCGGCAACGATTATTTTACGCCAGGCTGGTCGCAGTACGATAAAAGAATTTTTTATCAAACGTATGATGTAACTACACTGCTCCGCAAAAATGAAAATACCCTTGGCGCCATTGTAGGCGATGGCTGGTATGTGCAAAGGCATTATGGCGATACTATAAAGTTTTTAATGCAGTTGCATGTGGAGTATAAAGACGGAACTACAAAAATATTTGGCACTGATGATTCATGGAAAGTAACCAACAATACACCCCTCATTAAAACGGATATTTTTGATGGGGAAACATACAATGCCGTCAAAGAAATAAAGAACTGGAATACCAATGGCTTTAATGACAACAACTGGAAAAATGCAACAGCATCCAACAACGTTGATGTAATTAAAACCGCATACTATGGCGAACCTATCCGCAAGCAGGAAGAAATAAAACCTATAGCAATAACGGAGCTTGGCAATGGCGATTTACTCTTCAACTTTGGGCAAAACTTTACTGGCTGGGCCAGACTTACACTAAAAAATAAAGTATCATCTGCCATACAATTGCAATATGCTGAAGCCCTCAATCCGGCAGGAGAGGTTTTTACAAAAAATTTACGCTTCGCAAAAAATAATGACCAGTATTTACCTAAAGGAGTTGAAGGTGAAGCATGGGAGCCACTTTTTACGTACAGGGGTTTTCAATATGTGCAGGTAAAAGGCTGTAAAAAAGAAGACATAGAATTAAGCGGTATAGTGCTGCACAGCGATGTAGAAAGAACAGGCTACTTTGAGTGCGGCGACAGCATGATTAATAAATTATACCATAGCATTATCTGGAGCCAGCGTTCTAATTTTTTTGGAGTGCCAACCGATTGCCCTCAAAGAGATGAAAGAATGGGCTGGACGGGCGACATGCAGGTGTTTCAAAAAACCGGCATCTATAATATGAACATCGGGGCCTTTACTTCCCGGTGGCTCACCTCTCTTAATGATGGACAAAGCAGCGAAGGCGGCTATGCAGATTTTGCACCACTGCATGATTTGTATGGCACCGCAGGCTGGGCCGATGCAGGAATTATTTGTCCCTTGATGCAATACAAAATGTATGGCGATAAACAACTGATGCAAACCTGGTATAGCAATATGGCAAAGTATATTGATTATACTGTTAACCAGAGTACAGATTTTATTCGCAAGCCATCCTGCTGGCCCGGCGACTGGCTAAGTGTAAATGCACCCATGTCGGAGAGCATTGTTACCAATATGTATTTTGGTTATAGTGCAAAACTGATGGCGGAGATTGCCGCCATTCTACACAAAGAAAATGATGCTGAAAAATATATGGCTCTCTTTAAAAATATAAAGCAGGCCTTCATTAAAAAATTTGTTGGGGCTAATGATACTATCGAAGGCAATACACAAACATCTTATACACTTTCACTGGCTTTTAATTTGGTGGACAGTAGCAAACGGGTCATAACATTTGATAAATTAATTGAGCAGATTGCCGCAAGGGATTATCATATCTCCACAGGGTTTCTTGGGGTAAAACATTTCTTTGAAATACTCTCAGAAAACGGCAGAAGCGATGTGGCTTACCGTTTATTAAAACAGAAAACTTATCCTGGCTGGCTATACAATATATCAAAAGGCGCCAACACTATATGGGAGTCGTGGGATACCTGGAAACCCGATGAAGGCTGGCAGGACTTTTCACTCAACCATTTCAACTTCGGTGCGGTAGGCGAATGGCTATACAGCAATGTAGCAGGCATTCAACCCGGTGCCCCCGGTTTTAAAAAAATTATTATTCAGCCTAAAATTGATAGCGGCATTCAATATGCAAAAGCCAGTTATCAATCTATACAAGGCAAAATTTTAAGTAGCTGGAAAATAAAAAAAAATACCATTTCTTTTAAAATAGAAATACCGGCAAATACAAAGGCAAGTATTGTATTGCCAATAGACGCAGCAAAAAATTTCACACTCTTTCAATCAGGAAAGATGGTAATGAAAAATGGACAATCATTTATGCAAAATGGTTTTACAAAAGCGAAGGAGGGCAATGCCATTGTATGGGAAACAGGGTCTGGGAAGTATGACTTTAAAATTATTTATAATTAGAAAAACCAACCATAACAAATGCATGAGTGTATCACCAGGAATCGGAATTAAACACCCATGCTTCAATTTTAAAAAAATTAAAACAAATTTCCAATCAATGAAAAAATTTTTCTTTTTATTGCCAACACATACAACAGGTTTGCTGCATCGCAGCCACTGCAAATTTTTTGTAGTTTTTTTTTTATTGGCTGTTACTTCCAGTGCAATTCATGCCCAGAAACCTTTGTATAAAGATGCTTCCGCACCGGTAGAAATGCGGGTGAAAGATATAATTGCAAAGATGACACTGGAAGAAAAAATACTCCAGTTAAACCAGTACACTTTCGGTATCAATAACAACGTAAATAATATTGGTGAAGAGATACCTTTAATCCCCGCAGGCATTGGCTCTTTAATATACTTTAGTGCAGACCCGGCATTGCGTAACCAACTGCAAAAAAGAGCAATGGAACAAACAAGGCTGGGCATTCCCATTTTGTTTGGCTTTGATGTTATACATGGTTTCCGAACCGTATATCCTATTTCATTGGCACAAGCTTGCTCATGGAATCCTTCGTTAGTTACACAGGCTTGCAGCATAGCAGCTAAAGAAGCTAAGCTATCTGGTATTGACTGGACATTTTCGCCCATGATAGATGTGGCCCGTGATGCCAGATGGGGAAGGGTTTCAGAAGGATATGGCGAAGACCCTTATACCAATGCGGTATTTGGCGTAGCCACCGTTAATGGTTACCAGGGCAAAAAATTATCCGATTCATTTTCTATTGCTGCCTGCCTTAAACATTATGTGGGCTATGGCGAATCGGAAGGTGGACGTGATTATCATTACTCTGATATATCCATGCAATCGCTTTGGGAAACTTATTTAGTACCCTATCAGGCTTGCATAAATGCAAGTGCTGCCACAGTAATGAGCGCCTTTAATGATATAAGTGGAGTGCCTGCCACATCTAATTATTACACCTTAACTGAAGTGCTTAAAAACCGTTGGAAGTTTAATGGTTTTGTAGTGGCCGACTGGAATGCGGTTGAGCAATTAATTAACCAGGGCGTTGCCAGTAATAAAAAAGAAGCAGGCTTTAAAGCATTTACTGCCGGAGTAGAAATGGATATGAAAGACAATATTTATTTTGAACATTTTCCGGCGTTAATTAAAGAGAAAAAAATTTCCATAAAACAAATTGATGATGCAGTAAGTCGTGTGCTTCGTGTAAAATTTCGTCTCGGTTTATTCGATAATCCCTATACCAATGTGGTAGCAGAAAGGGAAAGATACCTGCAAACAGAAAGTAAAATGATGGCACAAAAACTGGCTGGAGAATCTATGGTGTTGTTAAAAAATAACGCCGCCACACTTCCTTTAAATAAATCAATAAAACAAATTGCATTGATAGGGCCGATGGCCAATAATAGAAAAAATTTATTAGGCTCCTGGTCTTTCAATGGTAAAGAAGAAGATGCCGAAACAATTAAAGAAGGTATTGAAAAAGAATTTGGAAACACAGCGCAAATAAATTTTGCGAAAGGCTGTGACTTTGACAGTACTGATGAAAGTGGTTTTGCAGAAGCCATTGCTGTTGCTCAAAAATCAGAAGTGATACTATTGTGTTTGGGAGAGAAAAAAGAATGGAGTGGAGAAAATGCATCAAGGTCCAGCATTGCTTTACCAGCCCTGCAGGAAAAATTGATGACAGCACTTAAACAAACAGGCAAACCCATCGTACTTATTTTATCAAACGGAAGGCCTTTGGAACTTGTAAGAATAGAACCACTTGCCGATGCCATAGTAGAAATATGGCAACCCGGTGTTGCCGGCGGTTCGGCATTAGCCGCAATTTTATCCGGCAGAATAAATCCATCTGCAAAATTGGCTATTACTTTTCCTTTAACCACAGGGCAAATTCCGGTGTATTATAACATGCGGCAAAGTGCCAGAATTGAGCCAGACCAGGGCCATTATCAGGATATAACCAATGAGCCTTTATATTGGCTGGGCCATGGCCTTAGCTATACCACTTATGCTTATGGCGATTTAAAATTGTCGAAAAAAGAAATTTCAAAATCAGAAAACCTGATAGTGGAAGTAGAAGTACGAAACACCGGAAAAATGGATGGTGCAGAAACCGTACACTGGTATATTAACCAAACAGGTTCTTCCATTTCACGGCCTGTAAAAGAGCTGAAATATTTTGAGAAAAAAGAAATTGCCGCTGGTGAAAAAACAGTTTTTCGGTTTACCATAAACCCATTGAGAGACCTTGCCTATACCAATGCTGATGGTAAAAAATTATTAGAGCCGGGCAATTATGGGGTGATGGTTAATAATCAAAAAGTAAAATTTATAGTGAAGGAGTAAAAACAATTTATTACTTAGTTATGCTGCTGAAAAAATCTTTATTTATAAATACAATATTATCCTGCTTCTTTTTAACCGGCGGGCTGGCTGGTGTATGCCATGCTGCAGAAAATCATATCCCTCGTGATAGTATAAAAAATATAAAACAACAATTAAAAGGAAAGAAAACCATACAATTATTTAATGGAAAAAATTTAAAGGGTTGGTACAGCTACCTCCAATACCAGGGAAAAAATAAAGACACGGGTAATGTATTTATGGTAAAGAATCATGAGCTGCACATCAGTGGCAAAGAAGCTGGCTACATTGCCACCAACGATACGTTTAAAAACTTTCACCTTATTGCAGAATTTAAGTGGGGCAACAAAAAATATCCGCCACGGGAAAACGATAAGCGGGACAATGGCATTCTATATTTTGTTAGCGATACCGCTGCAGATAAAGTTTGGCCGGCGTGTATTGAATACCAGGTGCAGGAAGGCGACTCTGGTGATTTTTGGTTGATATCTGGTGCCACCATTGAAGTAGATGGAAGCCGTACCCAACCGGGTGAGTATGTTCGGGTAATAAAAAAAGCAGATGCCGAAAAGCCTCATGGTGAATGGAACCGCCTGGAAATAATTGTTAGCAACAACAAGCTCACCCATATCATGAATGGCATTATTGTAAACGAAGCCTTTAATCCAAATATGAATACGGGAAGAATTTTAGTGCAATCTGAATATGCCGAAACAATCTATCGGAAAATTGAATTGATAAAGCTTTAGAAAATATTCATCGCTTTTAAACAAATAACAATGAAAATAATACTCAAAACATGTTTATGTCAGCAATACTAATTTACTGTGTACAATTAAAAAACAAACCCTTGGGCAAAGAGTAGTTGTTAAGCAAACTATCTCTATAACATTAAAATTGGTATCATGAAAAAATTACTCACAGCCTTTTTAATTCTTACCGTTTTCTGTTTTTCTAAATGTAAAAAAGATAGGCCTGATAGTAATGGTTTGCCTGCCGCTACACAGGAAGGGAAAAATACCTTAGGTTTTTTATTAAATGGGCAACCATGGAAACCGGAAGGTTTTAGTGGGGTTGGTAACCTCAGTATTGATTATGACCAAGGCATCAATAATGGAACACTTGGTATAATAGCATATAGAACTTTATCTTCTTCTGATAAAACTCAATTTGGCCTTGGAATTACTGATAGTGTAAATTTTAAAAATGCTCCATTTACACTAAATGTCAAAAAAAAATCGCTTGCAAATTTTTTATACTCTACTAAAAACTACTGCGATATTGTTCATTCTGATACGACTATCTACGAGGATGGCAGTATCACCATAACGAAACTTGACAGGGTAAATAGAATAATATCAGGAACTTTTCAAGGTCTTTTGTACAAACAATTATGTGGCGACACTATGAAAATAACTCAGGGAAGATTTGACATGAAATATTAAAAATTTAAAAAAATAAGCGATGAAAAATTTAATAATGAGATCACTAATTATGGTATTATGTAGATTTTTAATTAAATGCTATGCACAAGCACCGCCTGACACTTCTACCACACAGAAATTACTACAATACATTTTTCAACCAATTGATAAAAACCAAATACCAACTGGATTTTTAGAAGAATATGGTTGTCCAATAATACCGGCATCAACTTTTAATGGCATCCTCACAGACAGCAATAAGATAGATATGAACCTCTGGCGTACATTATATCTTCAATTGCAAACAGGATGGACAAAAACAACAGAAAATAAAACTCTATTTATAAAATTAAAACTTGTATCATGAAAAAATTAATTACCGCCGTTTTAATTCTTACGGTATTCTGTTTTGCAGAATGTAAAAAGAATAAACCTGATAGCAACGCCTTACCAGCCGCAACTCAAGAAGGAAAAAATACATTGGGCTTTTCGTTAAACGGTCAGCCATGGACTCCACAAGGCAATAATGGAACAGCAAACCTAAGTATCGATTTTGATGCCGGGGTAGCTAACGGTGTATTTGGCATTTCTGCGTATCGAATACTTTCAACTACTAATCGAGAGTACTTTGGAATTGGAATTAAGGATAGTTTAAATTTTTTTAATGCTCCATTTACTGTTTCATTAAAAAATACAAGTTTGTACCGATTTTATTTCTCAAATAACAACTGTACATTCTTTTCTACAGATTTAGATACACAAGTCAATGGAACACTGTTCATTAGCAAACTTGACCGAACAAATCGAATTATATCTGGAACATTTAATGCAATATTAACCAAGGCTGGATGTACCGATATAAAAATAACAGACGGACGCTTCGACATGAAATATTAATAACTCCAAAAAAAATAAAAGATGAAAAAAATAATTGCAAAAGCACTGTTCATACTCCTGCTTACATTTTCAATTAAATGCTATGCACAAGTACCGCCCGACACTACTACCACACAGAAATTAATACAATACATTTTTCAGCCGATTGATAAAAGCCAAATACCGACTGGATTTTTAGAAGAATATGGCTGCCCAATACTCCCTGCAGCAACCTTTAATGGAACACTTACGGACAGCAATAAGATAGATATGAACCTCTGGCGTACATTATATCTTCAATTGCAAACAGGATGGACAAGAACAACAACAAATCCTTTACCTGTTCTTAGCTCTGTAAATACCATTATTAAACAAAACAGCATCATTACATCTCCAATACCAATTCCGTTAATAATCGGTCAATATAATACTGTTAAGAGCAATGCCTTTACAAGTAATTTGCTTGCATACAATAGCAGCACTAAACGAATAAGCGACGTATCAGGTAGAACACAAAGCCCTTATGATACTAAAAATTTATTTGCTGCCTGCCCAGATAAAAAGCAAACATTTACTGGTACTGATTCATTTGTAATAAAAACCAGCATGATTTGGAACAATACGGGTAAAACGATTACCCAGCTTCAAATTGATTTTGCTAATGGACAAGGTTTTCAAACAATCACTATAGGTACGCCAATTGGTATAACATATACTGATACAGGGTATAAAAAATGGACTGTAAAAGCGGTATTAAGCGATAACTCAATTTTGCAATGTTATAATGAGTATTATGTATTAAGAACTCCCAACACTGCTTCACGTTTTCAAACTCCTCAAAGCACAGTTCCAGCATGGGGTTTTATTAATGCTGTCAATAATGTTAGAGCAGGAGCAATAGTATGGATTAATTACAGTAGGAATAACTTTACAGGCACTTTGCGCAAACCATTAATTATTGTAGAGGGGTATGATGTTAGTTCTATAGCGCCAGGGCTTCAGGATAATTATTCAGTAGTAGATTTAATTGCTGGTTTAAATAATCCTTTTTTAGCTGGCTATGACTTTAATCAACAATTAGACGACATTGCTGGCTATGACCTTGTATTTGTTGACTTTGCAGATGGTGCAGCAGACATAGTTTTAAACGCAGGAGCAGTCCAGGAAGTCATCAACCGTGTAAATACAAATAAAGTTAACGACAACAGGTTTGGCAATATCCGCCAGCAAAATGTGGTAATGGGGTTAAGCATGGGTGGGTTATGTGCAAGGTACGCCCTGGCTAATATGACAAAGAATTTTGCAGGTACACCCACAGAAACAAGGTTGCTTATTACGCACGATAGCCCACACCAGGGAGCCAATGTGCCACTGGGTTTGCAATACCTTATCCGCATGGTTGGGGGTGCTCAACTATTTGGCAACAATATCCTCGACATTTACCCAGAATATAACGATGTAATTGGCTTATTAAATGCACCTGCTACAGAGCAATTACTTACTTATCGTTCACTTACTACTAATACTTTTGCATCCAATAATTTTTTGGGCACTACCTATCGTAATATGATAACCTTTGCCACTACAGGCGTTCAACCAACTTATCGTTTTATAGCTACAAGCCTTGGTAACGAGTGTGCAAACCCGCTTTACAATCCATACACACAGTTGCTCAATGTAAGTTTAGATGGTTTTATTTTTTACTTTCCAATAATATCTTACAGGCTTCGTACAATAGCAGAAACGTATGCCCTGCCTGCTACTGGCAGCACCAGTAAAATAGC
>JAYWII010000027.1:0-16057 GCA_043788995.1 Chitinophagaceae bacterium
TGTTGTGCATGTTATTTTAGAAAGTTTAGTCACTAACTAAGACAACTGCACACCATCTTTTGTCTCACTTTTTTAAAAAATAACTCCGCCAACGGGTGATCATTAATATGTTTGCATATACTCCGGATTGACAATGATGCCGCCAAATCCTGATGTCAATTCTATCAAAATAAAAAGCTGTCTCAAAGACAGCTATATTTTTTAGCGCAGGTGTTGATTATTTCTAAAAAATTCGGTTTGCTTTACTTGTACACCCTCACATAATCCACTTCCATAACTGCACTGGTAAATGAAGGGTCAACAGGACCCGGAAATCCACCTCCCATTGCCACATTTAATATAATAAAGAAATCATGATTAAAAGGAATACTGTTAAAGTTAACAACACTGTGAACCTGCTCACCATCTACCGATATTTTTATAAGAGATGCACTCCATTCTAATGTATAGATATGAAACTCTGTAGTGGCATTCGTGATCATTTTAGTAGCCCCATCAGCATTGCCGCCAGACCTCCCGGGATAATGCAGGGTGCCATAAATTTTATTCAGGTCCCGGCCAAGATGTTCCATAATATCAATCTCGCCGCAGGCTGGCCAACCAACCGTTCCAATATCACTACCCAACATCCAGATTGCAGGCCAGGTACCAACGCCAACCGGTAATTTGGCTCTTACTTCTACCTTGCCATATTTAAAAGCAAACTTATCTTTTGTAAGCATTCTTGCAGAAGTATAAAGACTGCCGGAATAACTTTCTTTAATGGCATTGATCTTTAACACGCCACCGGCAACCACTGCATTTTCTGGGCGGTTGGTATAATATTCCAACTCATTATTACCCCATCCCCCTGCACCAAGGTCATAGCCCCACTTAGCCGGGTCAGGGGTTCCGTCTGTATTAAATTCATCTGACCACACCACTGCCAAAACATGATTTACAGTAATAGAAATGGATTTGCTGGCATACAAACCTGAACTACTTTTGGCAGTAACTTTTACTGTATAAGGATTAGGTCCCTCCATCATATAGGTATATTCGGTAATACCGGTTGGAGCAGTTGCCGAGCTGCCATCTCCGAAATCATAAACATAACTAACTGCGTTGTCTGCTGTTGCAGTAAAGGAAACTTTTCCACTGCCATCTGTACTTATTACTGCACTCAAATTGAGGTTGGTTGGCGCAACACCAGCCGGAGGGGCACCTGAACTCTTTTTACAACTGGTGCCGGTAAAATAAGAAAATAGTAAGAAAAGGACGGTTAGTGTTTTGTGCAATCTCATCGTTAGAGTTTTTAGTCTTTAATTTTAAATGAAGCTACTTATTTAATTACAGGAGAAAAATTTTTGTAAAAGATAAGAAGATACACTACCGCTGTTCCAATAAACAAAAACTATAAGGCTCTATTATCAAATGCTCATGATCAAAACCGATAGTATAGGTTTTATCTTCCCAGTGATCATATAACTCGTTTGCTGTGGGACCATGCTGCTTAAATACGGCCCATGATAAATAAGATACCCTACTGCTGAAATTAAAAACACCATACAATTTCTGTTCATCTAATGTACGCAGGAAGCCTGCCACATGAATATTAAAAGGCGTGAGCCAGGTAAGATTTTTTACATCGGCCACCACCGGTAGTTTTTTACGAATGGCAATCAGCCGCTGGGTAGAGTTAAATATCCGGTGTTCCAATGTGCCAGGCACTTCAATATTTTTATTCTTCTCCCAGTCAATCACAGGGCGGTGCATCCAGCGGTTGTCATAACTTTTTCCGGGGTCGTTTAAGTAAGAGTAATCATTGGTATAACCCAATTCATCACCATAAAACAACATTGGTACACCGCCAATAAAAAAACTGTGTGCCTGCATCATCAGTATCTTTCTGATGGATAGTTCCACCTGGTAATCGTTCTGATCATTCAGTGAACTTTCCAATCCGCATAAAGAAGCTAATGACCCACTGATCCTTGCATCCTGTGTTTTGGGATTTACAGAAAACAACGCACCTGTGGCTGGAGAACCCGGAGCTGCTCCGGAATAATAATCTTTGATAAATCTTCTGTGCTCATAAGGATTGTAACCTGCATGCTGTATCATGTAATCATCATAACCCAGTCCAATATCATCATGACATCTTGTATAAGTGATCCACGAAGTACCGTAAGGTTTTTGTAATATCTCATGCTGTGCCGCCAGCATTACTTTGGTATCACCGGTGGCAAGTGCATCCCACTGCAATGCCATGTGAGTAGCATTGTAGGCAAAATCACATTCTTTTGCTGTGTACAACCCGGTGCCAAAATATTTCATGATCTCTTTTGGGGCCACAATGGCTTCCCCCAGTAATGCCATGCCGGGTGTGGCCACCAGCACACATTGTTTTATCAAGCGGAGTAATGTATGCGCCTGCGGTAAATTCTGGCAGGTGGTACCCTGTTGCTTCCAGATAAATGCCGGTGCATCTATTCTTAAAATATCAACTCCCAGGTTGGCATAGAATAAAATATTATCCAGCATCTCCACAAACACTTCCGGGTTGGCATAATTCAGGTCCCATTGGTAACGGTGAAAAACCGTCATTACCCATTTTTGACATTCCTCACTCCAGGTAAAATTGCCGGGAGAGCTTTCAGGGAAGATATCCGGCATCGCAGCATCAAACTGGTCAGGAATATTCCTGTCTTCATACATATAAAAATAGTCCTGGTATTTTTTATCACCGCTCTTTGCTTTTTCTGCCCACTCATGTTTGTACGAAGTGTGATTGAGTACAATGTCAATCATCAGGTACATTTTCTCCTGGTTCATTTTCTGCTGCAGCTTCTTTAGATCTTCCAGTGTTCCAAAACGTTCATCCACATTTCTAAAATCTGACACCGCATAGCCGCCATCACTTTCTCCTTCGGGACTTTTCATCACCGGCATCAGGTGTAAAAAATTTACACCCAATTTTTTAAAATAGTCCAATTTATCCGGCATGTCTTTCAGGCTGCCGCAAAAACGGTCAACATATAAACTCATTCCGGTGATCTCGTTACTTAAAAACCAGTTGCCTTTGATCTCTTTTTCCTCATCTAATTTTTTTAACCGGGCAGGCCTTCTTAAGTAACCATCGGTAATGGTTTCCACCAGCCGCTTAAACTGCTCTTCGCCCTGCGGATGATTTTTATACAGTTCATTGTACAGGAAGTAAATGGTAGTGGTATTGGCAACAAACCGGGTAAAAAAATGATTGTCTTTACCGGCAATATCGATATGCTTTTTTTGAAGACTGGAACTGATCTGCTGATGAATTTTTGGATTGTACACGGTTGATATTTTTTCTCCACGCAAAGTCGCAAAGGCAAGAAAGAAGCAAAGGAAATACTAAGCGGCCTGGCTCCTTTGCGCCTTGGCGTGAAACTATTTATTAATCAAAAATACTGTTGCTTAAATGTTTGAATGCTTCCATGGCACCCAGGTACTCACAGGTACGGGCACCAGCTTTGTTGGCATTGGTTACGATTTTTTTCCATTGCTCTTTTTCAAGATCCTGGTGTTCCTTTGTAATAAGTTTATCCAACTGGTAAAGTACTGCCCCCACAAACGCATCACCTGCACCAGTTGTATCCACCGGCTTTACCGGTATGCTTGAAATAATTTCAGTGGCTCCATTCATACCTATCATTGTTCCTTCCTTACCCAAGGTGATCGTAAATACGCCTTTTGTTTTTTGCAGCAATGCTTCAGCAGCAGTTTCCAAAGTTGGCTCACCTGTAATCAGCATAGCCTCTTCATCACTCACTTTAAAAAAATTGCAACGCTCTAAAAAATACCAGCTCTGTTCAATAAATGTTTGTGAATTATTGCGAAACAGCAAATGCCTGTAGTTAGGATCAAAACTGATAAAAATATTTTTGATCAGTGCTTCGTGTAGTAAACGTTTGTAGGCAGCCTGCAGCGGACCGGGTAAAAATCCTGTGGCCGAACCAAAATGAATGATGGACACATCACTCAGATCAATGACTTCAATATCTGTTTCACTTAATTGTCCGTCTGCACCACGGTTAAAATAAAAATCACGTTCTCCATTTTCCATCAATGATACAAATGCAAACGTGGTAAAATAGTTGGGGTCCTGCAACATATACTGCGTACCCACACCAAAACTTTTCATCACATCCACCATGTGTTTGCCAAAAGGATCTACACCCACTTTAGCAGACAGTTCCACATTGCCGCCTAACGCCGCCACGGCGGCAGCCACATTGGTAGGTGCCCCACCGGGTTTCTTTAAAAAGTTCTCGCCTTCACTTAGTGCTTTTCCTTTATCGGTGCAGATCATATCGATCAGCGCTTCGCCGATGCAAAGTATCTTACTCATATACTATTTTTTGCTTTTTTTTTTTAATGCAGCACCACTGTCGCTTTATCCATATCCTCCAATGCAATGCCTTTTGTTTCCGGCATCATCCGCCACACAAATATTAACTGCAACACCATCATGGCACAGAAGAAACCGAATATATAACTGCCACCAACATTAGCTGCAAAAAATGGAAATGTTTGTGCCACGATGGCAGCCCATGCCCAATGCGTTAAGCATCCAAATGAGGTACCGGCAGCTCTTACTGAGTTGGGGAATATCTCTGAAATGAAAACCCATATCACCGCACCCTGTCCAATGGCATGTGCTGCTATAAACATAAAAACATACAACGTAATAAATTCTCCATTACCGCTGTTAAAAGAAAATGCGATCAGCGCAAGTGAAATAATATAACCAACAGAACCAATATACATCAGCGTTTTTCTTCCGAACTTATCAATCAGCGACCAGCCAATAATGGTAAAGATTAAATTCACCACGCCAATACCGGTAGTACTTAAAAAAGCAGCATTTTTTCCTATACCCGCCATTTCAAAAACCCTCGGTGCAAAATAAATGATGGCATTAATACCAGACATCTGGTTAAATGTAGCCAGCAAAAATGCCAGCAGTAATGGCTTATAAAATTTTTTATTGAACAACGCTTCTTTGGTATGCGTATGGCCAGCCTTTATCTCGTTGATGGTTTTATCAATATCATCTTCAGTGATGGATAATACTTCCCTTGCATGCGCCTCATCATTTTTGTATAATAATAACCATCTCGGCGTTTCCGGAACAGTAAGCATGAACAATGAAAATAATAAAGAAGGTATGGCCACAATTCCCAGCATCCAGCGCCAGTCGTTATCGCCATCAAACCCCTGTAATAAATAATTGGATAAATAAGCGATGAGGATACCACTCACTACATTTAGCTGGAAGGAGATCACCAAACGGCCACGATATTTGGCAGGTGCAATTTCTGAAATATATACCGGTGCCACCACGGATGAAGCTCCGATACTTAATCCACTTAAAAAACGGAAGAACATAAATGTGTAAACATCCTGTGCCAGGGCAGCACCAATTGAAGAAACTAAAAATATTATGCCGATCCAGATCAGGCTTTTTTTACGGCCGATCTTATTGGCAGGTATATTGCCAAAAGCAGCACCGAAAGCAGTACCATACAAAGCCATCGCAATGGCAGTACCCTGTTCCCAATCACTGAGGTTCCAGAGTTTTTGAATGGCTTTTTCAGCACCGGAAATAACAGCTACATCCATACCAAACAACAAGCCGCCGAGACCTACTGCGATTGACCAGATGACAATTTTTTTGTTCATGTTTTCTTTATAAGATTTGATTGAATTCCAGCCGTTCTCCATCCGGACCAGTGATATTAAAATATTTACAACCGTTTCTCCAGAAGGCCAGCAACACCGGTGCTTCTTCCTGTATATTAAATGACGCTTGCTTCAGTTCATTAAATGTTTGATCAATATCATCTACATCAAAAGCAATGTGATCTATATGGCCGTTCTTTCTATCTCTTATTTCTTTTAATTCAGCTTCCGGCATTTGATATAATTCAATTATCATTTCATTCAACTTCATCATTGCAACAAAACCTTTCCCTCCATTGTATTTAAAGGTTGATCCCATCACATTTTCAAACCCGAGCTTTTCATAAAAAGCTTCTGACCGTTTGATATCCGTAACTGGTATACCAATATGCTGAATATGGTTGAGTTTTAAGCTCATACTTTTTATTTATTCATCAACCGCCGTCAGGGTTTTAACCGCTGACGGGGTTGGGCGGCCAGTTTACAATTCAACTATTGAAGCTTCGTAAGGCTTTAATGTTTCGGATGCAGTTGCGGCTCCGTAATTATTCACCAGCACTTTTCCTTTGCTTATATCAACACCGGTTTTAGCTGTCGCTTCTTTGGATGTAAAATTCAACAGCACTAAAAATTTCTTTCCATCCATTTCCCTTGTATAAGCAAACACATCCGGATTGTTTTTATCAAGCACCGTATATTTTCCATATACCAGCACAGGATTGTCTTTCCGCAACTTCACCATCTTTCTAAAATAGTTAAGACAACTATTTGGATTATTTTCCTGGCTTGCTGCATTAATTAATTGATAGTTTGGATTTGTTTTCAACCAGGGCTTACCGGTAGTAAACCCTGCATTTACACCACTGTCCCATTGAAAGGGGGTACGGCCATTATCCCGGCAACTGAACATCACATTCTCCATAAATTTTTTCAGATCACCACCAATATTCTTTTGATGCTGGTATTCATTCAGGGTAGCCACATCATTGTAATCTTCTATTTTATTAAATCCTGCATTGGTCATTGCCAGCTCATCGCCATTGTAACAATAGGGCGTGCCACGCATGCTCAGTATAAAAGTATTCAGCATTTTAGAAGACAGGTCTCTGAACTCCGGCTTATCATTACCAAAGCGGCTCACCATTCTTGCCTGATCATGATTAGCAAGAAATACTCCCATCCATCCCTTTTCGGCAAATGCACTGTCCCATTTGGAAAATACCTGCTTTAAATGCAGAATGCTATAACCCTCTGGTTTTGCGATGTCAACCCATTCAAAAGGATAGGCCATGTTCAGTTCTTTGCGGTCTTCATCTACCATACCGTGTGCATCTTCCATGGTATTACCTGTTCCCTCTGCCACCGTCATTACATTGTATTTGCTGAATACTTCCTGGTTCATTTCTTTTAAGTAATCATGCAGGTGAGAGCCCATTGCATAATACTGCATAAAGTTTTTTTCAAAGCCTTTGGGGAAAGCCGGGAACGTGGTATCCTTTGCAGCAAAACCAAATGCGTCCAGCCGGAAACCGTCTACACCTTTGTCTGCCCAAAACTTCAGCATGCTGTAAATTTCCTGGCGGAGTTTGGGATTCTCCCAATTCAGGTCCGGCTGCTTCCTGGAAAAATAATGCAGGTAATAAGCATTGCTTAATGAATCGTATTTCCAGGCATCATGATTCACGTCAAACAAACTATAGCGGTAATTGGGCTTGCCCCTTTCAGCATCCCACCAGTGATAGTAATCACGGTATGGATTTGTTTTTGAACTGCGGCTTTGTTTAAACCATTCATGTTCATCACTGCTGTGGTTAACCACTATATCCATCACCAGTTTAATATTCCGTTCATGCATTCCTTTCAGCAATACATCAAAATCTTCCATGGTACCAAAATCTTTCATGATGTTTTGATAATCGCTTACATCGTAACCATTGTCATCGTTGGGAGAAGTATAAATTGGATTCAACCAAACTGCATCTACCCCCAGGCTTTTTATATAATCCAGCTTAGAAATAATTCCTTTTAAATCGCCGATGCCGTCTCCATCGCTGTCTTTAAAACTTCTTGGGTAGAGCTGGTACACTACTGCTTCTTTCCACCATTTTTTATCAGAAGAATCTTTAACGGAAACTGTGGGTTCTGTTTTTGTATCTACAGAATTGCAGGAGTTAAATACAATTGCAAAAATTAAAAAACAGGCTGCGATATTTTGTAACGGCTTCATTATAATTTTTTTATTAGTTCTTAATAGTTGCTCCACTACCTCATCACATTTCCTCTTCTCCATACTTCGGCTACACTCAGTAGAGAAGTGGCGGTACTTCCTAACATATCCTAACATTATATCTTCCACATCATCATTGTACTGCTATCATCAAAGGTTCAATCACTCTAATCCTTAACATCCACCCAAATCCCCGTTCAGATTAATGCCCACCACCCATCATCACCGGTTCATCATCTGCAGGTTTGCTGCTTTTTATCAGCAATGTTAATGATGCTGCTATTAATAAAAACACTCCTGCAAAAGCAATCGCTTTTCCCGGATCGTTATTTAAAAAATGCTTTAAGATAAAACCAAAAGTGGTGGTTTGAATAAACATTGGTATCACAATCATCATATTGATAACACCCATGTATACCCCATATCTTTCTTTTGGAATTTTACTCACTACCATTAAATAAGGAATACCCATCATACTGGCCCAGCCAATTCCAAAACCAGTAATAGCAGGGAACAGTAAATATTTATTTTCAATAAATGGGAATGCCAGCAAGCCAATACCTGCCAGCACCAAACACCCAAAATGCACCAGCTTGGGAGAATATTTTTTTGCAAACCATACCAGGCCAAAGGCACATAAGAAGGTTACAATATTGTACCAGCCATTTACCAAACCCGTCCAGCCAACTGCTTTTTCATACAGTTCAGGATTATCCTGTGGAGTGGTTTTCCAAACAGACAAGGCAATGCTCTTGGAGGAATTTTGCCAGTAACAAAACAATGCATACCACTGAAACAAATAAACCAACGCCAGTTGCCACATTACTTTGGGCATGCTTAATATGGCATCAATGATCTCAATATTCTGAGCAAATAAAATTTTGATGGTTGGATGATGTTCGGCATAATTCAACACCCTGCGGTATATTCCTTTTGAAAAAAAGGAAGGAATGATCAGGACAACAAGCACCAGGTAAGCAACGATGGTGGTAAGAATGGATAAGAAAAACTGGATAACCGGGTGTGGCATTCCTTTATTTTTTTCTCTCAATGCCGTTAGTTCATTTGCAGATGGCGGGATTTCAGGGGTAGTTTTAATACTCCACAAAATAGATCCGATAGAACAGGCTGCACCTAAAAAGAAAGAAGCAAAAACCCAAGTGGGCAGCTTTCCTGTTTTGCCAATAAAGATCATCGGAAAAATGAATAGCGAAACATTGGCCAATGTTTGTCCGAAACCGGTAAAAAAGCTTTGTGCCTGAAAACCTGTAGGCTGCTGTGTTGCATCTAATTTATCGGCAATAAAAGCACGGTAGGGTTCCATCGCTGTGTTATTACCAGCATCTAAGATCCACAATAAACCAGCGGCCATCCATAAGGCGCTGCTGAAAGGGAAAAGGAACAACGCAATACTGCAGATTATAGCGCCAATAAAAAAGAAAGGAGTTCTTCTGCCAAACTTCGGATGCCAGGTTTGATCGCTCAATGCGCCAATGATTGGCTGTATAATCAATCCTGTAAGCGGACCAGCTAAATTAAGCCAGGGAATTTCATCAGGCTTTGCTCCTAAAAAATCGTAGATGGGATTAACGGCGCTTTGCTGTAAGCCGAAGCTGTACTGTATTCCAAAGAAACCAACGTTCATGTTGATGATCTGCCAAAAACTCAATGTTGGTTTGGAGAGAGACATAAGCAATCGTTTATTGTTGTGCTACAAAATAAAGTAAATCAATATACTTCAATAACTGCAACCGTTTGTGGTGGATAATAAGTTGATCCGTTAATAAGTTGACTGGTTAACAAGGAAACCTCCCACGTACATGGCTTTTACGAATACCTGCAATTTGTTCCGCTTTATTTTTTATACAAACCTTTCAATGCAAGCAATACGCCATTGGTCCAGCCAAAACCATCCTGACCTGCATACTCTCCGCCTCCAGCTTCTAAATGCGTATCCACTACATTGTATTTCTCCATTAGTTTTCCAGTGCGGTTAAATACGTCTGTATTTAATTTGATCCAGCGCTCCGCAATAATTGTTGCCAATCCCTTGTGTCCATAATGCTCTAAACCAACAACAGTCATCCATTGCAAAGGTGCCCAACCATTTGGAGCATCCCACTGTTGACCTGTTTGCTGCAATGTATTTACCACACCTCCTTGTTTTAGAAATTGCTTTTCTATATTTGATGCTACTGAATCTGCTTGTTTCTGCGTTGACAGTTTAAAAAATAACGGCCCCATACCTGCTAAAGAAAGTACCTGCTTTTGCTGATCAGCTTCCCAATCATAATCAACATAAAATCCTGCTGCATTGTTCCAGCAATATTTCTGGATGGCTTGTTTTCTTTTTTCAGCCAACAATTCATACTGCTTTGTCATTTCTTCATTACCATTAATGCGGTATGCTTCAGCAATGGTTTGTTCTAAATTAAATAACAAGCAATTGAGGTCAACAGGAATAATGGAAGTAGTATGAATGGTTGCAAAAGACGTTTCATCTTTAAACCAGCGGCAGCTATAATCCCAGCCGGATTCCGCACCGGCTCTTAAATTCCTGAATACTTCCTGTGCCGGTTGTGTTGTTTGATGAAACAGCTCCACATCTTCCCGGTAGGACTCTGGTCTTGCTGTATCATTTTCGTCCCAATAGCGATTCAGTAATTCCCCATCTTTCATTCGTACCACATGGTAGGAAGCATTCATTTGTTCATTCAAAAGGTTTCCTCCTTTCATCCAAAATTGATATTCTGTTTCAAGCGGCAACAGATAATTTGGTAAAATATCTGCCCCTTTTATTTGAGCTAACAGCTGAACCATGAGTGAATAAAAAGGAGGTTGGGAACGGCCAAGATAATAAGTGCGGTTGCCATTGGGTATATAGCCAACTGTGTTGATCAAATGCGTAAAATTATTTACCATGTTTTCAATCACATCATACAATCCGGATTCTTTTAACCCCAGCATGGTAAAATAACTATCCCAGTAATACACTTCTCCAAAGCGGCCACCGGGAACAATATAAGCATTAGGCAATGGAATGAGTGAACCTTTTTTTTCATCGGGCTGCCTGGTCAATACAGACCACAGTTCATGAATGTGCTGATCAACTGGTTTGTTTTCCCCTGTTTGATAAGTGCAGGCAAATACCTGCGGCAGATCAAAACAGGACAACACAAAATTCTTCAGATCAAAGGCGGGAGTATTTTTTTGTGCCTCGTACTGCTGCAGAATAAATACAGTACTTTCTCTTGGTGTACAGTCAACAAAAGTTTTTCCATCTTCAAAAATTTGGCCCATCTGTACATCTTCAAACAAGGGGCTCATTTGATATATTTCCTGCTGCATTGGTTTATTATTAATGTCCTCCGGATATTTTTATTTCTACACTACCTCCTGCTTTCAGTTGTAATTTTTTAAAAAAGAACAATAAAATAATGAGGATGGTAATTGGTATTAAGGAAAAGTAGAAAGCCGTTTGTCCGCCATAAGCATCAAACACATGGCCTGTAATAATGGAACCGGTTGTTCCTCCCAATGCAGAAAACACCACGATCAATCCTGACATGGAACCATGCTTGTGTGCAGGAAGGTTACTCAGTATTACTGAATTGATAGCGGGATAAATGGGTGCCAGGAATAAACCGATCAATGGAAACAGGAATGCCACTAATGGTACATCAGCTAAACCCGTAATGGCTAAGCCGGTAATATTTTTTGTTAACGGAACGGTTAGTACAACTATTAATGCAGCTGCAAGCAAACAGCTTATCAGTACAAATAACCAGTCAATTTTTTTAAACAGTATCCCAGCCAAAAACCTGCCCAATGCGATGGCTGCAGATAAGATACTTGCCATTTGTATACTCAGGCTGGTAGATAATTTCAATACATCATTATTAAATGTGGGCAGCCAGCTCATAATGCTCTGTTCAATCAACACATAAAAAAAAGCACAGAAAATAAAAATCAATACCAGTGGTAAAATTACCAGCTTCAGCATTTCAACAAAATCATCTCCGGCAGTTTTCCCTTGCTCTGCCTGTTTAATTCCAGACTCATCCAACGGAGTTGATAACAGTAAAATGAAAGCGATAATAGCAAGACCGCCGAGAATATAATAAGCATTAAACCAATAGGTAGATTTTGGATTATCATTATCTACAAAAGAACCAAACAAAAAATATCCGCACAATATTCCTACCATAAAAAAAGACTCCAAAAAATTCATCAGGCTTAGATGTTCTTTATCATTTTTTGTTACCAGCGCAATGGTTGAAAAAACAGATACTTTGATGAGTGCAAAGCCAACACCTGCTGCTGCAAACAACAACTTGGTCATCAAAAAACTATTCACAGAAGGAATGATGAGGCACATCACAGATATCAGCCCCAGTGCAATCAGCATGGTTCTTTTGTACCCGATGCGGTTTACATTGGAGGCAATTAAAAAAGAGGCGATCGCAATACTCAAATCTTTAAATGCTTCCAGTATACTGGCCGATCCTTTAGATACATCGAAATTATTCTGCACCTGCAGAATCACTGTGCCCACACTGTTGAGCAGGATAGCAAAAACAAAATAATTAAGAAAAAGGGAAAGCTTGATTCGAAGGTTTGGCATAGCAATTATTTGAGATGGTTCTCAAATATAGCTTTATGACTGATAAAAACCAACATTTTAAATTATAAAGAACCACCCTCTACCAGCATTGATTCTACGCAAACGATTTCTGAAATAGGTTGATTGTTTAAACGTGCCAGCATTTGTTCAAAAGCAAGCTTACCTAATTTAAAACCACTCGTTTCCACATACGTAACCACGGGGTTAAACATAGTAGGTATAAAGCCATTGCTGATGCCAATGACAGCAATATCCTGCGGCACTTTTAAATTCAATTCATGGATGGCTCTCATTACACCGATCAGTATTAAATCACCCATACAAAAAATTACATCGGGTGGTGTGGCGGAAGTTAATGCAGCAATGCAAAGCTCTTTGGATGGACCTGGATTTTCAGGATAGTCGATGGTGATTGTTGTATCCGGGGCTTTTGTTTTAAACGTATCAACAAAAGAATCTCTTCTTATTTTAGAAATACTCAGGTGGGGATGACCAAACAATGCCAATACATTTTTTTTCTTTTTTCCGATGATGGCTTCCGCAGCAATTCTGCCAGCGGCTTCGTCTGCAAGACACACTGAGAAAAAACCTTTTTCTTCTGGAACACGGTCGAAGAAAATAAGTGGTATTTCAAGATCCTCCATTTTCTTAAATGAACTCAGGTCATCTGTCGCAATAGAAATGGCAGCAAATAATCCCATTACCATGTTCTTGCGAAAAAACTGGAGGTTGGACGTTTCGATTGCAACTTCATCCCGGCTCTGCATGATCAAAACAGAATAACCATACCGCCGGGCTTCATCTTCCACCGCAGCTATAAAAGAGTCATAAAAAAAATTATCGATGGAAGGAACAAGTATGCCCAATACATTGCTTTGCTGTGTACGCAATTGCACAGCATAGCTGTTGGGTTCGTATTCCATCGCTGCTGCCAAGTCCTGCACCTTTTTTTTTGTGGCAACAGAAATATCCGGGTGATCTTTTAAAGCCCGGGAAACAGTGGAGATACTTATACCGAGTGACTGCGAAAGTTTTTTTAAAGTGCTTTTCTGCATTAATAGTTATTTAAAAAAATATATAACCTAAGCTCTATGAAAAACTGCTTACCATTTTTTGTTATGCAACAATACAGTAAAGATGGCTGGTATCCAAAGAAAGCTGCATTAAGCGCTAACAATTTTAACAGGAGGACAGTTTTTATTTATTATACATTTTTTTAAATGCAAGATATACCCCGTTTGTCCAGCCAAATCCATCCTGTGATGGATACTCACCGCCTCCTGCTTCTTTGGTCAGATCTTCTACATTATATTTTTCCATCATTTTTCCGGTTGCAGCATACACTTTATCATTCAAAGCCAGCCAGCGTTTAGCAATAGTTGTTGCCAACTGGTTGTTGGCATAATTTTTAAAACCTGTTGCTGTTATCCATTGCAATGGTGCCCAGCCATTGGGTGCATCCCATTGCTGACCGGTATTATTGGTGGTGGTAACAATGCCACCATCTTTCAACAAATATTCTTTTACTGTTTTTGCAACTGCCGCCGCCTGGGCAGGCGTGGTAATTTTTACAAACAAAGGAAATACACCGGCAGCAGTTATTATTTCGGACTGCTGTGTTTCAGCAAAATTATAATCAAAGAAAAATCTTTTCTCTTTGTTCCAGCAATATTTGATGATGGCAGTTTTTCTTTTTGCAGCTTTTTTTGCATACTGTTCTGCAGTCGCTGTTTTACCATTTTGTTTTAACGCCTTTGCAATGATGGTTTCCATAGAATATAGTAAACAATTTAAATCAACAGGAATAATGCCTGTTGTTTGGATGGTTGCAATTTTATCCGGTTGTACAAACCAGCGGCTGCTGAAATCCCAACCGCTGCAGGCTCCTGCTCTTAATTCCCTGTAAGTATCAGCTCTCTTTTTATGCAGTATCTCTTTTAATTTTTCCGGCGATGATACTTTGATACGCATAGCCAGTTCCAGTGCAGCAGCTTCCGCAGTTTCTGTATCCTCTTTATAACTTTCCTGTCTTGGAGTCTTGTTATCATCCCAGTAACGGTTAAGTACACTGCCATCACTCAACTTCACCACACGTTTTAATCCTTCCCCCGTTTTTACTTCACCAGTTCCTTCCATCCAGTAAGCATATTCTTTTATCATTGATGGAAGAGATTTTTTATACACACTGTTCCCTTTTATTCCTGCCAGCAATTCCACCATCATACAAAAAAATGGTGGCTGGCTTCTGCTGAGATAATAGGTTCGATTACCATTGGGTACATGCCCAAAATTATAAATGAGGTAATCAAAATTCTTTACCATGTTCTCCATCATATCAATTTCACCGCTTGCTTTTAATCCAAGCATGGTAAAATAACTGTCCCAGTAATAAATTTCCCTGAACCTTCCACCCGGCACCACATAAGGATAGGGTAATGCCAGCAATGACATTCCGGCCCCTTCCAAGCCTCCCCCAAAGGAGGAGGCTTTATCAGCATCCCTGCTTAATACACCCCACAAATTTTTAATGTGCATCACAGGATTTTTTTCCTGCTGAATATAATTTAGCTGTGGTGGTGCAGGAGGCATGTTAAAATTATCTGCTACAAATTTTTTCAAATTCATATTGGGTCCTTTCATCATACCGTAGTCATACATGATATCTGCTACTTTTCTTTTTGGTGTGCAGTCAACAAATGTTTTTCCATCGGGTAAAATTTGCTGCAGTTGTACATCTGTAAAAAGTTGACCGTAAACTTTATCTGGCGTGGGTGGATATTTTTGTTGCTGGGCAAAAAATATTAGAGGAAGAAGAAATATAGCGAGGATTACAAATACTTTTTTCATGTGATAAATCTACACAAAAAAAAATCACAAACAATGATATAAGAAAGGCTTCAAAACAAGTTAGATAATGATGATAATCGTTAAATTTTATACATAATTTTATTTAATAAAAATAAACAAAATATTTATGGAGTCGTCTCAAAAAATTAAAACTCAAAGTGATGCTAGTAAAAAGAGAGAACAACGTAGAAATAGTCCAGTCATAAAAAAATTTAGAGAAGATATTCTTGCTCTTTTAGAATATGCCGAACCGGATGTAGCTTATTCAATAAAACGTGATTTATCAATCATGACAGATATGCCTTTTTACAAGCATTCTTATTTAAAAATAAAATCTGGAAAAAGTCGACAAGAAATGATAAAATGTTACGCTGAATTATTGATTGCAAATGATGATATAAATTTTGTTGTAAAATTATTAAAAGAATTAAGTAAAAATCAAGGTCAAACAATTAGAAAGGTCGCTCCAAGATTTGGCAAAAAACAAGATATTTGGGAGCACGCCATTCCAACTAGATTTGTTACTAATGTTATAATTGAAATGATTAAAAATAAAGACTTAGAAGCTGTTTGAGTTAATTATTTTATTTTTTGTATGTGTATAAGTTGAGAACTAAACTTGGATAAAAATGAAAGTTGCCCGATAGTAGTGGAAT
>JAYWII010000028.1:0-15770 GCA_043788995.1 Chitinophagaceae bacterium
TCATTCCACTACTATCGGGCAACTTTCATTTTTATCCAAGTTTAGTTCTCAACTTATACACATACAAAAAATAAAATAATTAACTCAAACAGCTTCTTAAAGGCGTGTGAGGGAATTGGCTTACAATTTAGACTTTAAATTACTGCTCACTTTGGGTCAAAAAATAAACATTGTACATAATGTTTACAGAATGGCATGGGTAATAAAAAATTTATGCATCTAAAGTTTAAAGAAAACTTGTGTGCAATTTTTAGTTTTTGTAAGGATAATCAAATGGCACTTTATTAATTAATTTTATAGCCCCATTTTCAATCCTATACCAACTATTAGGCTGTATAATAGCTACATAGCTTTTTTTACCAATTACTATTTTTACTTTCTTTTCCAGTGTATCAATACCAGCAAAGCCAAGTACAGTACCACGCTTATCTGTCATTACTTTAATCCCTGCTGTGCTTTTAAAAAGCTCTTTATTATTTAAATACCCGGTAATCATTCCGTTTTGTTGTATTAACTTATACGCATCCTTGTCTAATTTCTGTAAATAAGTGTATGGCTTATCTGCATACAAACCATTAAAATGTATGGTGTCATTTTTTGGATATACCCCGTACATTCTTGCATAATACTCCAACACAGATAAAATAGTGGGGCCATACCCATCACGACCATTTTGTTCGGCTGTAAACGGGTCAAACTGTTGTGTAAATTTTTTACTCTTAGCAATGGTACTTAACAGTTTTTTACCAATTAATGTAACCTCTGCCACATGCCCATACTTTTCCAGTGCCGTTATGGCCCGCTGGTAGGTAAGCCCTTCTGGCTGTCCACTCCAGTTATTGAAAGCGATATTTCTAAAATAAGGATCGTTGGCAGCAATGGAGGTAAGTGGCATGGGTGTCCAAAACTCTGCCGGATTTAAAAGATGTTCCTTTATAAAATCATCCGCCATACCTTGTTCCATTGTACCAAAATACATTGCCCTAAGATTGTTGTGTGTAAGGCTGTTAAAAAAGTTGTTGTTTTTATCCCGGTAGAAGTAGGCATTTTTTTCGGGTATCCAAAGATAATCCTTCATCTTAGTGGCTACCTCATTTGCTTTTTCTCTCCAGTAATTTTCTTTTCCATCTTTTTTTATAGCTGAAATTTTTGCCAGCACATCCCTGCAGGTGTAGGAATAACCCATCACATCAATTGATTCAACCGGCATGGGATTTTTTTCGTGGGTATATTTTTTATAATCTGTACCTGCCCAATATTTTTTAATAAAATTAGTATCATTCGGAATGTTTTTTTCTACTGGAGGATAATCGAAAGGCCAGACAAAGGGGGCATAATCATAGCGTACTAAAAAATCTTCTCCACTATCGGTTTGGCTCCAAGCTTCCAGGCAGCCATCGCCATCTGAATCTCTAAATTTCCATAGGTAGGTATCATACGCCTCAAAACATTTGTAAAGGAGGTTAAGGTAAGCGGTATCTTTATTAAGCAGGTAATAAAGTTCTAATGCAGGGCCCGGTACAAAAAAACCTTGCAGGGTTTCAGAAAAAATACCCAGCTTATCATTATCTGCTTTCACCAGGTCGGTTAAATTCCAAATATTATTATTCATGGGTATAATCATGCCCGGCACCCTGCCACTTGCCGCCTGGTGGTTAAGAAAAATCACCACATTATTATAAGCCACTTCTATATTGCGTTTGGCATACATTACGCCGCCCATAGGCTGGGTTTCTACCCATACAAATGGGTATTCGCCACCCTCCACCAATACTTTATAAGTGGGTGAAAAACTTCTTACATTTTCTGCTGCTTTTTTTTCTGCCAGGTTATAGAGGTCTTGCAGGGACTTATCTTTTGTAGAAAAAGTTACCTGGTTAGTATTTTTAAAAATTGGATTCACGTTTTTTACCTGAGAAAAAAGTGTTGTAGCTGAAATTGAAATCAGTAAAGTAAAAAGCAGTTTTGAACAAATAAAATATTTCATTTTTTTATATTTAGTACACTTGTTTAAGTGAATAGAAAAATTTCCAGGGCAGTTTAATTTAAAGAGTCTGACATTTAGGATTGGTAACAAAAAAGAAGAAGCAAATGCTTATAAACTACTTCATTCCCACCACTGCTTCAGCCATCTAAAAATGGGCGGGAATATATACGCTTGCAATTCTATAAAAAATATTTCCCATCTACTGAAAACTCTTTGAACCAAAGGTGTGTAAAAAATAAACCTGCACCTGATTGTTAAAAAAAATGCAGGGGTAAAGCTGTAAACAATGGGGTTATCTCATTTTTGGTAAGATTAATAAAAAACTACTGCCGCATTTCCCCATTCAACATTCTTGAAATACCTAATGGGTTATGTTGTTTCAATTCATCCGGCAATAAATTATCCGGAAAACCCTGGTAGCAAACTGGCCTGGTAAAACGATAGATAGCTTGGGTACCAACTGATGTTGTTCTTACATCTGTAGTAGCAGGAAATGGCCCGCCATGCACCATTGCATGGCCTACTTCCACACCCGTTGGAAAACCATTAATGATTAGCCTTCCAGCTTTTGATTGCAGTGTTTCAATTAAAAGATTTGCTGAAGCAAGTTCGTTATCAGTACCATGTATTGTAGCCGTAAGTTGCCCTTGTAATCTGGCACAGCATTCAATTAATTCCTCCATATTTTCTGCAAGAATGGCAATGGTGGAGGGGCCAAAAACTTCTTCCAATAAAGCTGGGTTATCAATAACCGTGTGAGCTGTTGTTTGCAATAAATGTGGCTGTGGAATACTTTCATCAAATGGTGTGAGGCCATCAGCACCAGTTGTAGTTCGTTGTGCTGCAATACCTTTACAATATGTTTGTTTGATACCGCTGGTAAGCATTGCCACAGCAGGCTTTGCAGCAAGGGCATCTTTTAATAAACTAATAAAATGCTGCGATGCTTCATTATTTATTAATAAAAATATACCGGGATTGGTACAAAACTGACCAGCCCCTAAAACCACAGCAGCAGCAAAATTTTCAGCAAGTACAGCAGCCTTTTCCTCAATAATACCGGGCAAAAAAACCACCGGATTTACGCTGCTCATCTCTGCATAAACAGTGATGGGTTCTTTACGTCTTACAGCCGCATCGTATAATGCTTTTCCTCCTTTTAACGAACCGGTAAAGCCCACGGCTTTTATTAATGGATGCGTAACCAGGGCATTACCCACCTGATGACTTACACCATGCACCATAGAAAAAACACCCTCGGGCATATTGCATTGTTGCGCTGCAGTTATAATAGCGCCGGCCACCAATTCGCAAGTTGCAGGGTGTGCAGGATGAGCTTTAAAAACCACCGGACAGCCAGCCGCCAAGGCAGAGACTGTATCGCCACCGGCAACAGAAAATGCCAATGGAAAATTACTGGCACCAAACACCGCCACCGGGCCAATGGGAATTTGCATTTGCCTTATATCGGGACGGGGTAGGAGTTTACGGTCGGGCATAGCTTCATCAATAATTGCGTTTACCCAACTGCCGTTAGTAAGTAATTCTGCAAAAAGGCGAAGCTGCCCCGTTATTCTACCCCGTTCACCAGTTATTCTGGCAATGGGTAATCCAGTTTCTTTACTGGCTGTATTTATTAGCTCCATATCCAAAGCCTCTATAGCTGCTGCAATGCTTTCTAAAAATGCTGCTCTTTGATTTCCGCTTGTATTTTTATAATGACCAAAAGCAATATCTGCTTTGCTTACAGCGGCATTAATTTCAGCATCGGTTGCCTCAAAAAAATCAGTGGGTATTATTTTATCTTCAACCACATCATACCCATTAAAAGAATGAGTGCCTTTTGCAGACAGGGTGCTTCCAATTAAGTTTTTTCCATGTATCATTATGCTACTGTATTTATAAGTGTCCCAATATTTTGAATGCTAATTGTAACCACATCACCGCTTTGTAAAGTGAAACTGTTGGGTGGCACAATGCCAGTACCAGTCATTAAAAAACAACCATAAGGGAAGACACATTCTCTGAATAAAAAATCAACCAATTCTTTGTGCTGCCTTTTCATTTGATTGATAGTGATGCTTTCGTTAAACATGCTGCTCCCATGTCTTTCAATCATAATTTCAATCCTTGTTCCCGGATCAATTGGCTTTTCCGGCACATAAATACATGGCCCCAATGCGGCGCAACCTTCATACATTTTAGCCTGCGGCAGGTACAAAGGATTTTCGCCTTCAATACTGCGGCTGCTCATATCATTGCCAATGGTGTAGCCCACAATATTGCCAGATGAGGTAATAAATAATGTAAGCTCAGGCTCTGGTACATCCCAGGTAGAATCTTTGCGTATGCGTACCAATCCTTTGTGGCCAACGGTGCGCTGGGCATTGGCTTTAAAAAATATTTCCGGCCGCTCCGCATCATATACTTTGTCGTAAAAAGTACCTCCTCCATTGTCTTTAGATTCTTCCATTCGTGCATGCATGCTGCGTAAATAGGTAACGCCAGCGGCCCATATTTCCTGGTTTTCTATCGGGGCAAGTATGCCACTGCTTATTACCCCTTCTCTGGTAATTACTGTATAATTATTTAATTCAATTACCAACTGGTTGTACAAGTCATCGCGGTTAATAAATGTATCCCAGCCTGCAACTGATGATAAGTAAAATTCATCTTCGTGCTCTATTGCAATACCAGCAGTGGTTTTATAGATTTTCATTTTTTATTGAGGATTTTTATTATCAAACTTTATTCTTTCAGACTGAATTGCCCTGTCTAAATGGGTGTAGCCGCCATCTACGTAAACAAGCTGTCCGGTGGTATGACTCGATTTATCGGAAATTAAAAAAGCAACCATATTGGCAATTTCGTCCGCAGTTGTCATCCTGTTTTGCAATGGAATGCGTTCGTTTATAGAAGCCAATTTTTCGGCAGGGTACTCCAATGTATTGAGCCAGTTTTCATACATTGGCGTCATGCACTCGGCAACTATAACAGCATTAACCCTGATACTGTATTTCAACAATTCTACCGCCCATTCTCTTGTTAAAGCATTACGGCCACCATTGGATGCTGCATACGCAGAAGTAGCGCCTTGGCCGGTTTCAGACGTTTTTGAGCCAATATTAACGATAGCGCCTTTCGATGCAATCAGATAAGGTAACGCATGATGTGCAATCAGATAATAATGCACCAGGTTTTTGTGGAGCGATGCCATAAAGGCTTCATAATTCCCATGCTCCAAATTTACCCCATCATTTACGCCGGCATTGTTTACCAGAGCATCAATACGGCCAAATTTTTTCCCTACTTTTTCAACTGCCTTTGCACAGTTGATGGGATTGGTTAAGTCCTCTGCCACCTGAAAAGCCTTTCCGCCAGAAGCTTCTATCTCCAGCATCACCTGCTGGTTGTCGGTTTCATTTCTGCCAACAATTACAGCTATGGCACCTTCCTGAGCAAGCACTTTGCAAATACCTTTTCCTATGCCCTTGGCACCGCCTGTTACTATAATAACTTTATCCTTTAAATTCAAATTCATAATCAATCGTTTAAGTTGTAAAAATATATGGCGTTATCTGCAAAAATTTGTTGTTGCTCTGCGGCAGAAAATGTTTTAAAATATTCCTGTGTTCCTGATAAATTTTTATCATAATCAGCCGCCAATAAACATACCGGCCAATCGCTGCCAAACATCAAGCGCTTTATGCCAAAAGCTTCTACTGCTGCATCTAAATAAGGTTTTAAATCTGCTGATGTCCATTTTGCCCAACTGGCTTCTGTAACCATGCCCGATATTTTGCAATGCACATTTTCGTAAGCCGCTATTCTTTGCAAATCGCATTTCCAGTCATTTATCAATCCTTTTTTAATATAAGGTTTGGCTAAATGATCAATAACAAATTGCTGGTTAGGAAAGCTGCTCACCATTACCGTTGCACCGGCAAGTTGGTGTGGATAAATCAGCACATCAAAAGTGTAATTGAGTGCACCTAAAGCTGCAATTCCTCTTTTAAAATTTGGCCGCTGCATAAACTCTGCATCTTTTTCTGCCTGAATAATATGGCGAAAACCTTTTAGTTTTTTATGCTGCCGCAATAGTTCTAATTTCTCTGTAATGTTTTTTCCCTGCAAGTCCACCCAGCCAACTACGCCTTTTATAAAATCATTTTCTTTTGCCAGCGATAGCATGAAATCATTTTCCTCCATTGATTGATTTACCTGCACCAGTACCGTTCCATCCACATTATTTTGTGCCAGCAAAACTTTTAAATCCGCAGGCATAAAAGATTGCCTGATGGCAGCCATAGATTCATCTATCCAATCATACTTTACTGCATCATATTGCCAAAAATGCTGGTGAGCATCAATCATCATAAGTAAAAATTACGCTTTATATGCTTTACAAACCTGCCTTGATTCTCCGAGGCCATCAATACCCAACTCAACAACATCGCCTGCTTTTAAATAGATAGGTGGCTTAAAGCCCAGCCCCACCCCATGCGGTGTGCCGGTGCTGATAATATCACCTGGCAACAATGTCATAAACTGGCTGATGTAATGAATTAAAAAAGGGATTTTAAAAATGAGGTTACTGGTATTGCTACTTTGCATTTTGGCGCCATTCACATTTAACCACAAGTTTAAATTGTGTACATCGCTTACTTCATCTGGCGTTACCAGCCAAGGGCCTAATGGTGCAAATGTATCGCAGCTTTTCCCTTTTACCCATTGCCCGCCACGCTCTAATTGAAATGCCCTTTCACTTACATCATTGTGCAAACAATAGCCTGCCACATAATCTATAGCAGTTGCTTCATCTACATAACTTGCCTTTTTACCAATCACCACTGCCAGCTCTACTTCCCAATCGGTTTTTTCACTGCTTTTAGGGATGATAATATTATCATAGGGCCCTACAATTGCTGTGGTTGATTTAAAAAACAAAATTGGTTCGGCAGGCACATCCATACCAGATTCTTTTGCATGGTCTATGTAATTTAACCCTACACAAATAATTTTTGAAGATTGGCTCACAGGTGCTGCCAACCTTGTACCAGCCTGCAATTGAGGAAGTGTGACTGCATTGGCAGTTACAAATTTCTGTAATCGGTTTACTCCATCCGTAGAAAAAAATGCACCTGTATAATCTTCGCCAAACGTACTGGTATCGTACATTATTCCATTGCTAATTATACCTGTTTTTTCATTATCTGCATTTCCCCATCTTATTAGTTTCATATAATTGTTTTTATTTGATGGTGGTTGTATACTGCTATTGTATTACTCTTTCCCAATGGGATTTACCCACCGTTAAGATAGTACGGCCCTGCCCTCCGGTCAGATGGGCTTTCAGGGCTATCCTTTTTTGCCATTTTAATTATTCAATTTTATAAATCCCCCGTCAATGGGGTAGTCGCACCCGGTAATAAAGGATGCCTCATCGGAACATAGATACAAAGCCAGGTAAGCAATTTCATTGGGCTGCCCCATGCGGCCAATGGGTTGTGTTTTTGATAATTTTTCAAACATCTCTGCTTCTTTTCCCGGGTAATTTTTTGCAATAAACCCATCTACAAATGGGGTTTGAACCCTTGCAGGCGAAATACAATTGCAACGGATATTACTACCCACATAATCTTTTGCAACAGACATCGTCATGCTTACAACTGCTCCTTTGGTCATAGAATAGGCAAATCTATCGGGGATACCAACGGATGAAGCAACTGATGCCATGTTTATGATGGAACCACCTTTTTGTTTCATATTGGCAACAGTGGCCTGCATACAATTGAAGGTACCTTTTACATTAATGGAAAACAGTTTTTCTACATCTGCTTCGGTAGTATTTTCTATATTGCCCACATGTGCAACCCCTGCATTGTTTATTAAAATATCGATATAGTTTTTTTCTGTAATAATTTTTTCTATTACCTCCTGTACTGCTTTTTGGTTGGTAATATTACAATAGTAGAAATCTGCGATGCCGCCACTTTCAGTAATTTCTTTTAGTGCGTTGTTACCACATGTTTCATCCAAATCAATTATGAATACATGAGCACCCTGCTGTGCAAATAATTTTGCAATGGCTTTGCCGATGCCGCTTCCTGCTCCGGTTATGATGGCCGTTTTATTTTTTAATGAGAACATTATTTTATTGCTACATTTATTTTTTAATACCAGCCAGGCCAAAATATTCTGGCTGCTGCTACAAACTCACTCCTCTCTTCCACGGAATAAAATCATCCTGGTTTAACAGCACTGCTTTGGGTATTATTTCTCCGCTGGCGGCTTTAATGCAATATTCCAAAATTTCTTCCCCCATTTGTTCTATTGTTTTTTCACCGGTGATTATTCCGCCGGTATCAATATCAATGATATCAGCCATACGTAATGCCAGGGCAGAATTGGTAGCAATTTTAATGGTAGGTGCTACAGCGTTTCCTGTGGGTGTACCAAGCCCTGTAGTAAACAAAATCAGGGTTGCACCAGAGGCCGCTTTTCCTGTGGTAGCTTCTACATCGTTGCCAGGTGTGCATACCAAACTAAGGCCAGGTTTAGTTACAGGCTCCGTATAATTCAACACATCTGCCACCGGGGCAGAGCCACCTTTTTTTGCGGCGCCTGCAGATTTAATTGCATCGGTAATTAATCCATCTTTTATATTACCCGGCGATGGGTTCATGTGAAAACCAGAACCATCGTGGTGTGCCCAGGCATTATAATCCTTCATCAGTTTAATAAACTTATTGGCTATGGTTTCATTTACACAACGATCTACCAGGTTCTGCTCTGCACCACACAATTCGGGAAACTCGGCCAATAAAACTTTGCCCCCCAGTGCCACCAGCAAATCAGAAGTGTAACCAATGGCAGGGTTGGCAGATATACCGCTAAAACCATCACTGCCACCACATTTTACCCCAATACACAATTCGCTTAATGGTGCAGGCTGCCGTTCTATTTTATTTATTTCTACCAAGCCAATAAGCGTTTTTCTTATGGCTGCTGTTATTAATCCTTCTTCACTTTTTGATTGCTGTTGCTCAAAAATATATAGTGGTTTATCAAAATTGGGTGTACGTTTTTTCAGGTCGTTCAAAAAATCCTGCACCTGCATATTCTGGCAACCGAGACTTAAAATGGTAACGCCAGCCACATTGGGATGATCTGCATAAGAGGCCAGTAATTTACTCAGCACGGCAGCATCTTGCCGTGTGCCGCCACAGCCACCCTGGTGATTTAAAAATTTTATTCCATCTACATTTTTAAAAAGCCTTTCAATAACAGGAGAAGATAAATCTATTAATGGATCATCGGAGGCACTAAGGTCTTCGCCATTCTTTAAGGCTGCTATTAACTGGTGTGTATAATGCTTATATTTTTCTGTAACAGCATACCCCAGTTCATTGTGCAATGCTTCCCTTATCACATCCAGGTTCCTGTTTTCACAAAAAACGGTTGGTATAAACAGCCAGTAATTAGCAGTGCCTACCCTGCCATCGCTCCTTTTATATCCATTAAAAGTTTTATTGGCAAATTTAGTTACATCCGGTTGTTCCCATTGATAGGCTGTAGCATGATAAGCAAAATCATTGGCAGCATGTTTGATATTTTCTTTTGTCATTAAGCCACCCATAGGAATAAACTCCTGTGCTTTGCCTACTAGTACGCCATACATGATTACTTCATCGGCTGGCTGCATGTCTTTGGTAAAAAACTTATGCTTGGCTTTAATATCATTTTGCAAAACAATTTCTTTGTTGTACTTGTGTATTACATCCCCCTTTTTCAGATTTTGTAATGCCACCATTACATTATCTTTTGCATCAATTTGCAAAACTGATTTGCTCAACAGGGCTTTGTTGTTTTCTGAAAGAATAGTAGCATCTGACATAATCTGTTTACCGTTATTTTTATTCTGTTATTATAAATATTTTTAAACTGGCTGCACTATTTGCGACAATTACCAGGGTGTGCGGTATAACTACTTCTTTGAATAGCTCATTTTATAGCCTGTTTATCACAAACTAAAAATCTTCTCTGCCAATATCCATTTCTGACCTTCTTTTGCAACAGGTAATGCCTGCTGGTATTTCCACATCAGTGCTTCCCACTCCTGTACTTTTGGGTTGACGTTATCTGCTTTGTTTTTAGCGTCAAAAGAAAATGTTTCGTCAACTTCCATTATCATAGAGAGCCTGTTGCCGACCCTGTAAATTTCCATATTAATTATCCCTGCATCTTTAATGCTTTGGCTTATCTCCGGCCAAATAGTCACATGGTAATGTTCATATTCTTTTATTAACTGTGCATCATCTTTTAAATCAAGCAGCAGGCAATATCTCTTTAACTGTATCATTGTTGATTTTTACTTTTAATGCAAAATATAATACCACTAAAAAACAAGCTGCCGGCACCATGTACGCAAGCTGTATATCAAACAAATCGGACACTTTGCCCATTATTACGGGAAAAATTGCACCGCCTACAATTGACATAACGATGTAAGAAGAAGCCATTTTTGTTTTTTCTCCCAATCCATTGATGGCCAAAGAAAAAATTGTGGGGAACATGATGGACATAAAAAACTCAACCCCAATGAGTGCGTAAATAGAAACTTTGCCACCAACAAAAACGATAACAGCCAGCAGTATAATATTGGCTATGCTGTAAATAGCCAGCAACTTAGCCGGCTGTATGTATTGCATTACAAACGTACCCACATAGCGGCCAATCATAAAGCCCATTAATAAAAATCCGAGGTAGGTGGCCGCATCTAGTTCGCCGAGGCCTGCTGCATGATTGGAATAGCGGATAAAAAAGCTGGAAATGCAAACCTGTGCCCCCACATAAAAAAATTGGGCTGCAATACCCAGTAATAAATTTTTATGCTGAAAGAGGTTAAATTTTTTATCAATGCTGTTATCTGCTATAGTTTCTTTTTGCTCAGCAGGAAAATTGGTTACAATAAAAATAATGGCAACAGCTAATAAAACAAATCCTATAACCAGGTAGGGAATTTGTACGCTTTTTGCTTCATTCGTCAACAATGCATTAGCATCTGCTTCAGACATTTTAGACAACACTTCATCGCTTATTTCTCTGCCGCTAAGGATTACTTTGCTTAAAAAAAAAGCTGCGATGAAAGCGCCAAGGCCATTAAATGCCTGTGCAAAATTCAACCGTTGAGAGGCAGTTTCAGGCGGCCCCAAAATAGTCATGTACGGATTAGCAGCGGTTTCTAAAACCGTCATGCCGCTTGCCACTATAAATAATGCAGCCAGAAAAAAAGCAAACGTTCTTTGCTCTGCTGCCGGGTAAAATAAAAATGTACCTGCTGCTGCAATTAACAACCCGGCAATAATTGCTTTTTTGTACCCAAATTTTTTCATAACTAGCCCTGCCGGAACCGCAATGATGAAATACGCTATCCAGTAAGCCGAATCAATAAAGGCAGACTGAAAATCGGTAAGCCGGCAGGCCTTTTTTAAATGCGGTATTAAAGTAGGTATCAGGTTAGAAGTAAGTGCCCATAAAAAAAAAAGGCTAGTTACTAATATAAAAGGCAAAAGGTTTTTTCTTTTCATTCAGCGTAGCAATTATTTTTTTAGATAAATTCCTGATCATCAAAATTAATTACATTATTACTACTGAAATGGTAATAAATTGGCATTTTATAATCCTATTTTATCATTGCAAATAATTCTGGTGCAACGAAAAAGCATTCATTAAAAATTCTTTGCGGACAAGAAGGGCTATTTGATGCTAAAAATTAAACCTGCAATTAAGAAACAAAAAGCGACTAATTAGGTTTTTTAGAGAAGGATTTTTTGTATTCCAACGGGCTTAATCCGTTAATGATTTTGAAATAGCGGTTAAAGTTGGAAAAATTATTAAACCCGCTTTCGAGGCAAATCTTACTTATCGTCAGCCTGTTTTCTATGAGCAATTTGCAGGCATAACCAATACGTATTTCCGTTAAAAACTGTGAGTAGGTTTTTTTGGTTTGTGACTTAAAATACCTGCAAAAAGAATTAACACTTAAACAGGCTACAGAAGCAATTTCTTCCAGTGAAATTTTTTGCTTAAAGTGGTTCATAGTGTAGCTATAAATATCGTTCAACCGTTCGGTCTCAGATTTGTCATAGTTATTTTGAAACGTAGAAGATGACAATAAACTCAACTCGGTAGAATTTGCAATGAGGTTTAGCATCTCCAACAGCAGGATAATTTTTTTTGTACCAGTTGCTACCATTATATTATGCAGATAAGGTTTTAGTTTTTCTTTGGTTGCCCCCTTTATAAGCAAACCCTGTTGAGCTTTTTTTAAAACATCTGATATGCTTATATTTTCCGGCAGGCGCATAAATTCTTCGCCCATAAACCCCTGGAGAAAGTGTGCAACTTTTGCCTCTGCAAACAGTTCGGGGATATCCCGAAAATAGTTATCATCGCAACGCCAGTAGTGTGGTAAGTTAGACCCGATCAGTAACATATCACCCTTGCTAAACCTGCTGATATGGTCACCGATAAACTGAGTACCCTCACCATTCACAATATAGATTAGCTCTAACTCTTGGTGGTAATGCCATCTGTTGAAAAAATGGGGGACAATATCGTGCCTTACACTAAAAGATTGATTGGGGCATTTAGGCACTATCAGTAATTGTGGTCTCATTTTAAAAGCAATTCGTTTGTGACTGTACGTTTCCGTTTCGATATCAAACTGCAATTTTTTTCAAAATTTAGCCTAAAAATGTAAACTAAATTTGCCATATTATGCAGTCATTACTACTTTATCTGCTGTAAATTAACGAAAAATTTTACTTTATAGGAATATATTAAATGAGGCGGGTGAAGTATTATTGCCTACATAAAAACTATTTTTTGTATGCTAAAAAAGGGTTTTCTTATAATCATATTTAATTGTTTTTAAATATTTTAATCGGCTGATTATTGATGCTTATAATAACTGTTTGTTTTTTATCAGCTGTAGTAATTGTTATTGCATCCCTAGCCTGACCGCTATAAAACAGACCTGAAAGAGCTGGAGGCAAATAATTTTTTGCATTGATAAACAGCGTTCCAAAGTTGGCATCGAACCTGCCCACTTTTGGTTTGTAACCATAATCGTTTCCTGCAATAAAAATATCTTGTTGGTTATCTCCATTAAAATCCTGCGTTAATATTGCAAATACCGGGGCAAGCTGTGCCCTTGCCGGTAAAGGCTTTAATTCATATTTCTGTTTACCATTATTTATCAATAAGCAGGTTTGAAACTGGCAGGCTTCTTTTACCAATGCGCCTTTTAATTGTTCGGCAGTAAAAATTTCTTCTATTGTTTTATTTGCATAATCCACATACTTTAAAAATTTCTTTTTTAGTAATGGGAGTTGTGCAGTAATATCTCCACGTAAATAATACGGATATAATTTTCCGTCATTTTTATAATACGCCATCACACATTCTTTTGTACCGTTTAGATCAAAGTCATTTACAAATAATTTGGCAGGATGCAGAGTGTCGGCTTTAAACTTTGTGTTAAGCCCAAGGTTGCCTAAAACAAAATCCATGTCGCCATCATTATCAATATCAGCAGTCTTTATGCAGTTCCACCAGCCAGTAGTTTTAGTAAGCTGGTTATTTAAAGAAGACAATTGCAATTGACCGCCGGTGTTTTTAAAAATAGTGATGGGCATCCATTCGCCAACTATTATTAAATCTTTTATGTTGTCATTATCTACATCCTGCCATACTGCATCTGTAACCATACCAATATTTTTTAAAGCAGGTGCTACTTGTTTTGTAACATCTTTAAAGCTGCCCTTGTCATTTTGCAGTAAATAACTTTTTGGCGAAATGCCATACTCACCCGGCACACTCCTTCCGCCTACGAAAATATCTATATACCCATCATTGTCAAAATCACAAACACTAACACAGGAAGCATTGACCGGGATATCGGGCATACTATTATTATCACGTGCAAATATCCCTTTTCCATTGTTGATGTATAATCTTGGCTGCAGCAATTGGTTGCCAGGTATTTTCTGGTTTCCCCCACTTGCAATCAGTAAGTCTATGTCGCCATCTGTATCTGCATCAAACAAAACAATACCAGCATCTTCGTAAGCGGCGTCCGCAGCAAGTGCAGGTTGGTTATACATTTGCTGAAATGCACCATTTGGGTTTTGCAAAAATATTTTTGTGGTATCATTTTTTGCAGCACCTACTATAAAATCTTCCAACCCATCGCCATTTATATCGCCTGCTGCCATTTTGGGCCCTTCTGTTGATAACAAATGCGGCATCAACCTTTCCCTGTCAAAATCGCTATACCAATTTTCTTTGTGTAAAATATTACCGCTGACGGCTTTGCTTGTAACATCGCTGTATAATGTTGCAGGTTTATTCATCGCAGGTTCAAAATGCTCATTGGCGTCCGATTGTTTCAGCAGTAGTTTTTTATTACAGGTAATATTTTTTAACCGCTGCATTTTATTGCCTGGCCAGGTTACTTCAAGCGAATCAATTTTTTGTATGCGGTCTAACCCAAAATGCAGCACAGGCTCCACGCTGGATTGAAAACCACGGCAGGGGAAATTTTGCTGGGTTTGTTTTATCCCACCTTCGTAAATGGTTACAGTGGCGCCAATACCAAAAGTATTCAGCCCCTCTCCCTTTAAATGTACAGAAAGGAAATTCTTTTTATTTTTTTCAGATGAATTATTACGATATACAAAACTTTGGCTGTTGAGGTTATTTATTATCAAATCCAAATCGCCATCATTGTCTAAATCTGCATAAGCAGCTCCGTTACTAAAGCTAGGTTCTGCCAGCCCCAACTGCTCCGATTCATTTTTAAATCCAAGATTTTTATTATTTATAAAAGCATAATTAGGTAATGGCTGAGATATCATCATTGATTTTAGTTGTTCGTATTTTGCTTCGGCTTTGGTCTTGTCAAAAAGCTTTTTATTAACATCATCCGCAACATAATCAATATAGTCCTGGTCATTTACATCAAGGTACATGCCGTTGCACACCAAAATATCTTTCCACCCATCATTATTTAAATCAAATATTAGAGCACCCCAGCTCCAGTCCGTTGCATCTACGCCGGCAAATTGTGCAATTTCGCTAAAGCTACTGTCGCCATTATTCAGGTGCAGCATATTGCCCATTAATTGATTGTGCAACCCTTGTTTTACTTTTTGATGGTACACATCATAATCTTCAAAACGCACATTTACTTTCAATCTTTTATCATCTTCGGGCAACATATCTGTGGTAAAAATATCCATGTATCCATCATTGTTAATATCGGCCATATCTGCCCCCATACTAGATAAAGACATGTGGCTGATTTGAGCATTGCTTACTTCTTTAAATATTCGATTACGCTGGTTTACATACAAATAATCTTTTTCAAAAAAATCATTGCTGATATAAATGTCTGGCCACATGTCGTTATTGATATCGCCTACAGAAATACCAAGTCCAAAACCAATATTGCTTCCATAAATACCTGCGGCTTCACTTACATCTGAGAAATAGCCACTATCATTTCGTAAGAGTTTATCGCCATGAATTTTATCCCTTGACTTCCTTACTTCACCATTGGGAAAATTACCTGTTGGTAATAAGCAATTATTATTCAATAAAAAAACATCAAGGTCGCCAGAAAAGCCATGGCAGCCATGGCAAGCAGTGGTTACATAAAATTAAATGGAACAGTAGATGTCGATGAGTTTTTTGTAGGAGGACATGAGGCAGGAAA
>JAYWII010000029.1:0-62774 GCA_043788995.1 Chitinophagaceae bacterium
TGTTGTGCATGTTATTTTAGAAAGTTTAGTCACTAACTAAGACAACTGCACACCATCTTTTGTCTCACTTTTTTAAAAAATAACTCCGCCAACGGGTTATCTTATTATGTTTCTTTTGTGCTATTGTAGTATTTGATACAGCAAATGCACAGGAGGCAACTATAAAATTCAAAGTGATCGCCCTGTATGAAAATGTTGGCCATCATGTGCTGTATTCAAAGGCAGCTAAAATATGGCTTGATAAACTGGCTGCAGACAGTAATTTTTCCATTGATTACATTCAGAACACCAATTTAATCAACGACCAGTTTTTATCCCGGTACCAGCTTTTTATACAAGTAGATTTTCCGCCCTATGCCTGGAAAGATGATGCTGTGCAGGCTTTTCAACGTTACATCACAGAAGCCAGGGGAGGATGGATCGGTTTTCATCATGCTACCTTACTGGGCGAATTTGATTGCTATCCAATGTGGCAATGGTTCTCTACTTTTATGGGAGATATTGTTTTTAAAAATTGCATACAAACATTTGCCACGGCATCAGTAAATACAGAAAATAAAAAACATCCCGTGATGCAGAATGTTCCGGCATCCTTTACAATAGAGAGAAGAATGGTACACTTACAATAAAAGTCCCAGGCCCAATGTGCATGTAATTGCCAGTGTGGATGAAACTTCTTATCAACCGGTTTCTGATATAAAGATGGGAGACCATCCGGTGATATGGACCAACCTGAATTATAATGCCCGTAATGTTTATATTTTTATGGGGCATGGGCCGGAGTTATTTAGCAATGCTGATTATACCAGCATCTTTAGCTATGCCATCTTCTGGGCTGCGGTAAAATAAACAGACACAGTTTATACAAAATAAATATATTCAGTTTTTCATTACAACATTTTGCCTGATGTTGAAAACCCACAACAAGGGAATTAGTAATAACGCAATTAATTTAAATTTACAACTGTAACTAAGACGGGATCTTCTATACAACAATTTTTTCCAATCTGTTCAAATACCCTTCATCAAAACTGGCTCCTAATCCAGCAACTTCCGGTACCGTAATCTCTCCTTTATCGCTGTAAGTAATTCCACCACTCACCGGATCTTCCACAAACATCATTGGCGTATCAAAATCACAATGAACAATCTGGTCAGTGCTGAGCGCCAAATGTGCAGCAGCAGTAAAAGCCAGTCTTGATTCTAAGAAACCACCCAATTGAATATTGATATTTTGTTCTTCTGCAATTTTTATAATTTTTTCAGCCCTGAATATGCCGGCTGATTTCCCCAGCTTTACATTAAAATAATCACAGGCACCTAAATCCAATAATCGTTTGGCATCATGTTCATCACAGCAGCTTTCATCCGCCATTATTTTTATGGGGCTCTGTTTACGAATAGCTGAGAGTTCCATAAAATTCCATCTCGGTATTGGCTCCTCACAATGCTGGATATTATACGGTGCCAATGCTTTTAATATTTCAATGGCATCGGTTGTATTCCATCCCTGGTTGGCGTCTATTCGTAACGGTAATTCATTGCCAATTGCTTCCCTAATCTGTTTGATCCTTTCAATATCATCTTCCTTTGTTCCACCCAATTTTACTTTCACCACCTGGAAACCATTGGCTTTTATTTTTGCTGCATCTGTAGCCATCTTTTCTGCTTTGTCAAGGCTCACCGTATAATCAGTGATCAGTGTTTTATTATTGCTTCCACCAAGGAAAGCATATAAAGGTAACTCCGCATGTTGTGCAGCGATATCATATAGTGCCATATCAAAAGCACTCTTGATACTGCTGTTGGCATAGATCACACTGTTCATTTTTTTATGACATGCTTCAATATCCAATGGATCTTTTCCTTTTAAGGCAGTGGCCAGATACCGGCCAACCACTATACCTGTTTCCATGCTTTCCCCATTGATGGTCATAAAAGGACTGCATTCTCCAGTGCCTGTGATACCTTGATTGGTATGTATAATTACAATTACATTTTCAGCATGCGTTAATGGCCCCAGGGAAATAATGAAAGGCTCTTTCAGTTTTATTTTAGATTGGTATAATTCTATAGAAGTGATCTTTAACTCTGCCAGCATTACTCATTATTTTGTTCAGGTGTGAAAATAGGATGTTTGCTTTTACTTACAAAGTATTGCGGCCTTACCTGCGGTGCCGGCCACAAAAATCTTCCTTACTAATCAATTTAGTATTCTTACATTTGATATCCCATGTATGCAATTGTAGATATAGAAACCACCGGCGGTTATGCCGCAGCCAATGGTATCACCGAGATAGCTGTGTATATACATGATGGTAAAAAGATCACCCGGCAGTTTGAAACACTCATTAACCCCAACCAGGCCATTCCACGTTACATCAAAGCCTTAACTGGTATTGATGATGAAATGGTAGCCAATGCACCACAGTTTGAGGAAGTGGCTGATGTAATTTATGAATTACTGAACGATCATATTTTTGTGGCACACAATGTCAACTTCGATTATTCTTTTGTAAAGCATCATTTGAAAGCGGCAGGCTTTGAGCTGACCGCAAAAAAATTATGTACTGTACGGTTAAGCCGGAAAGTTTTTCCCGGATTACCATCTTATAGTTTGGGCAATCTTTGCAGAACATTACAATTGCCGATCAATGATCGCCACAGGGCAGGTGGAGATGCCAAAGCCACAGTGAAATTATTGGAACATTGTTTAGCTAACCAGGCAGATGTACACATTCAGCAAATGCTGAAAAAATCTTCTGCTGAACAATGGTTGCCGATGCAGCTGACCAAGAAAGATATTTTGCAATTGTCAACCGGTCCCGGGGTATATTATTTCCTGGATACAAAAGATAAAATTGTTTACGTAGGCAAGGCCATCAACATTCGCAAAAGAGTGAGCAGTCATTTTACACACAATGATGCGGATCGCAAGCGGCAAAATTTCTTACGTACCATCTCTAAAGTAAAATTTAAGGAGTGTGCAACCGAACTGGAAGCAATTGTTTTGGAGAGTGCAGAAATAAAAAGACTTTGGCCAAAATACAATGTAAGCCAGAAACAGCCGCAGCAGAAATTTGCATTGTACCTGTTTGAAGATAGTGGTGGTTATATGCGGCTGGCAATTGATAAAAAGAAAAAACGATTGCCGTCGTTATATAATTTTAACCTGCTGCATGAAGGCATGGTGATGTTAAAAAAAATGATCGAAGAATTTGAGCTGCATGAAAAATTGTGCTTCATTGATAAAACACCTTTCACAGAAAAAGATCTTTCTTTTTTGGATCCCCCGCAGGTGTATAATGGAAAGATTAAAAGAGCGCTGGAAGCACTGGAAGAAAAACTACCCACTTTTGCAGTGATGGATGATGGCATCAACAAAAATGAAAAACTATGCCTGCTGGTGGAACGGGGTAATTTTTGGGGAATGGGGTACCTGCCTTCATCTCAAAACATTAACTCTGCTGCCGAGTTGAAAAATTACCTGCAGCCATATGCTGATAATGATACGATCCGAAATAGTATTTATTCTTTTGTGGAGCAGTATCCTGATAAAAGAGTAGTGCTGAGCATTTCATAAAAAAAAGTTTACACCTTTTTAAAAGGTGTAAACTTTTAAACTTTTTAAGCTTTCTTATTTCGAACTAAGGTCTGCCCTAAAACTCAGCAGTTCACTCCATATTTTTTCTGTATAATTCTGGTATACTTCAGAAACGGCATCCCATGAATCCTGGCCATACATGGCTTCGTACCTTTCTTTTAATGGTTTCCTGAAACCATCTTCTCTTTCTTTTAAACCCTGCTTGTACCTTGTAGCCATTGTAAACTGAGGAGCCCCGGAAGAACTGGCAGTATAAACTGCAACCGACTCTCCACCAGCTTCCCATACTTTTTTGAATTTTGCCAGCACTTCTCTCAATTTATAACCCCAGCCAATTTTGGGATACCAGTGAGTGATGTTAATCATCTTAGTGTAATCAGTTAATGCCACTGAACTTAATGAATCTTGGTAAGTAGAATACGTACTGGAACCCCTGTCTGTAAGAAAGGGAGTTACATTTTTATTCCAGTCATTATTGTGTTCTTCTCCCAGGTTGCCACGTCCATCAATCTGGTCCCAGCTTACAGGGCCTTCTGTAATGTGATAACCTCCTGCATCTGGTCCACTTTGAATTTCAAACACCCGCCATTTCCAGTCGCCGGTATGATATTTTTGTGCATGAGCAGCCAGAGCTTTCTCAAACTCCAGTACTTTGTCAATTTTGGGAAAGACCCGGTTGGTGTTAATAACATTTTTTTTCTGTCCCATTGCCATTACAGGAATGAGGAAACAGAGAATTGCAATTTTTCTCATTGTTTTTTTATTTTAAAGGTTATAAAAGCGAGGGAGGGTAAAGTTTAGATAGGAGGCGAAGCAACAGTAAAGTAGAAATTATTTTTTTTAAATGCAAGTATTGTGTAATGTTTATTTGTGTTGATATGAACAGTTTTATCTGTTATCCCTAAATTTCTATTACTGATAATGTGCTTAATCTTAATTTTTTATTTCGGACGGTACAGTTATTTTCGCAACCCAAATTAAAAAACATGTCATCATTCATACAACCCATCGCTATTAAACTCAACCTGAAACTGCAGCAGGTAGAAGCAGTATTAAATCTCTTTGAGGAAGGTGCTACTATACCATTTATAGCCCGTTACCGTAAGGATAAAACCGGTGCTTTGGATGAAGTGCAGATACAGTACATACAGGATGAAGCAAAATTTTTAAAAGAGTTTACAGAGCGTAAAGCATTCATTGAAAAAACAATTACCGAGCAGGAAAAGATGACGGAGGCACTGCAGGAGAAACTGAACAAAGCCACCAGCATTGCAGAGCTGGAAGATATTTACCTGCCCTTTAAACCTAAAAGGAAAACAAAGGCCCAGGCAGCAAAAGAAAATGGACTGGAGCCATTAGCTAATTTATTGCTGGAGCAAAAAGGTATTGATCTTGTTGTGGAAGCATCAAAATTCATTAATGAAAAAGTGGCTGATGCGGATGCAGCATTGCAGGGAGCAAGAGACATCATTGCAGAGATGGTGAATGAAGATGCACAAGTAAGAGCCAAACTACGCAAGTTGTTTGAAACAGCAGCAACACTGCAAAGTAAAGTGATCACTGATAAAGAAACCACCGGTATCAAATACAAAGATTACTTTGATTTTTCTGAGCCCATTTCAAAAACTCCTTCACACAGGATACTGGCGGTACTTCGTGGATTTTTGGAAGGATACTTACGCATCGCTATTTCTCCCGAAGAAGACAGCGCATTGATGATGATTGAAGAATTATACATCAAAGGAATGAGCACCTGCAGTGATCAAATTCGTAAAGCTGTTAAGGATGCTTACAGAAGATTGTTACAGCCCAGTCTTGAAACAGAATTCAGAACTGCTTTGAAAACAAAAGCAGATGAAGAAGCCATCAATGTATTTGCAGAAAACCTGCGCCAGTTATTACTGAGTTCTCCATTAGGCAGTAAAAGGATTTTAGCAATTGACCCTGGTTACAGAACGGGTTGCAAAGTGGTTTGCTTAGATGAGAAAGGACAATTACAAAAAACAGATCTGATCTTTCCACATGAAAAAAACAGGGTGCAGGCAGAGGAAATAAAAATAAAAAACTTAGTGCAGCAGTACGGCATTGAAGTATTTGCAATTGGTGATGGTACTGCCGGAAGAGAAACAGAACAGTTCATCAAAGGATTAAATCTTGGCCTGCCGGTATTTTTAGTGAATGAAGATGGCGCTTCTATTTATTCAGCATCAGTAATTGCAAGAGAAGAATTTCCGGATGAAGATATTACGGTAAGAGGTGCAGTGAGTATTGGAAGAAGATTGATGGACCCATTAGCTGAGTTAGTTAAGATTGATCCGAAAAGTATTGGGGTGGGGCAGTACCAGCATGATGTAAACCAATTTCGGTTAAAAGAAAAATTAGATGCCACGGTGATCAGTTGTGTAAATAATGTGGGTGTGAATCTGAATACAGCCAGCAAACATTTACTGAGTTATGTAAGTGGCATTGGCAGCACACTGGCGGATAACATTATTAAATACAGGAATGAAATTGGTAAGTTCAGTAACCGCAAACAATTGCTGAAAGTGCCGAGACTGGGCGGTAAAGCTTATGAGCAATGTGCAGGATTTTTACGCATCAAAGAAGGAGATGATCTGTTAGACGAAAGTGCAGTACATCCGGAAGCATATCCTGTAGTAAACTCCATTGCAAAAGATTTAGGTGTGGATGTAAAAGCATTGATTGGTAAAGAGGAATTGTTGAAAGCAGCAGATGCAAAAAAGTATGTGACAGAAACCATTGGAGAGCTTACAATAAAAGATATTTTAAATGAATTAAAAAAACCGGGTCTTGATCCGAGAAGTGAAGTGCAGGCATTTGAATTTGCTAACATTTACAGTATGGATGATGTGCATGTAGGGATGGAAGTGCCGGGTGTGGTAACCAACATCACCAGGTTTGGTGCATTTATAGACATTGGTGTAAAGCAGGACGGACTGGTGCATGTGAGTGAAATTTCTCACACATACATCACAGATCCAAATGAAGCATTAAAACTTAATCAGCAGGTGAAAGTAAAAGTGCTGGAAGTGGATGTGGTAAGAAAAAGAATTGCTTTATCCATCAAACAAACAGAAGAGCCACCAGCAAGAAACCAGCGGCCTAAATTTAACGGATCACAGCAGGTGAGAGACAGTAAGCCAAAACTTGAGCCTACACTGAATGATGCATTGGCTGCATTAAAACAGAAGTTTGGAAAATAGTATTTGCATAAAGAAGCCGGGTTTTAAAATCCGGCTTCTTTAATTATCAGCAATGATGTTTTAATATTTCAAGAAATTCTTTTCTGTTAATCATTAAAGCACCCAGGCTTTCCAGGTGCTCTGTGTATACCTGGCAATCTATCAGCACCACACCTTCTCTTTGTAATTGTTTTACATAACTGATAAAAGCAAACTTACTGGCATTGCTCTCTTTGCTGAACATACTTTCTCCAAAGAATATATTGCCAATTCTTACTCCATATAATCCGCCAACCAGTTCTCCATTCATCCATGTTTCCGCACTGTGTGCATAACCAAGTTCATGCAGTGTGGTGTAAGCTTTTTGTACAGCAAGTGTTATCCAGCTGCCGTCTTGCCCTTCACGGGCAATGGTTTTGCATTGTTGAATTACCTGTGTAAATGCCCTGTTAATGGTAAACCGGAATTTGTTGCCATTTAAAATTGTTTGCATGCTCTTGCTCACTTTCAGTTCTCCGGGGAATAAAATAAACCTGGGATCTGGACTCCACCAGATGATCGGCTGGTCATCATTGTACCAGGGAAAAATACCACTACGGTATGCCAGCAGCAGTCTTTCTGTGCTAAGATCGCCTCCAATAGCAAGCAGCCCTTCTTCATCTGCTTTTTCCACAGGTGGAAAATATAATTTATTATCAAGGATGATCATTTTTTTATAATACAAACAAGGTGATAATAGTGCTGATTGAGTTGTACAGATAAAGATACAATACCGGCAGAAGGAGGCTGGAAAATAAGTAATGCTAATTTAATACAAAATAAAAATGGAGTTGTTTAAAGATGATATCAGGCTGCGGTTACTTCAATGGTGGCATTGATTCCCCTGTCTGTGATAGCGTCACACATGGGTTTCAATTTATCGTATGTGCCATCTTTAACTGCATATTTGCCCTTGCTGTCGATGATGATGGCGCATTGTTCAGCCTGTTCCGGTGTGTGCCCACAAACTTCTATCAAAGCCTGAATCACCCATTCAAAGGTATTTACATCATCATTCCAGATAATTAGCGCACAAACTTCTCCTTCCTCGGTTAGGATATCAGTTTGCAGATCAAATTTGGTGTTGCCTTGTGTATTCATAAACTTTCAATACAAAAATAGCAGAAATATTCATTAAATAAATGTCATTCCGGAGACTTTGCTGTTAAAGATGCTATGCATATTACAGTTAGATTTTTATTTTGTTGTGAGATATTTTTTAAAATTCTTATTAATAAAATAGCGCATGCAACAATTCAGGCATTATAATTGTCAAGTTTAGAAGCTGATTTTACTCAGCAATTAAATTATTTTTTTAACCAATGCTGCGGATTTTGAGAAAAAGAAAGGATGATGCATCTATACCCGGAAAACAACAGGCCGTGGTATTACCCCTGCATTCCCCCAGCCGCAGCCTTGATTTTTTGGCTGAATTAATTGATAACATCCGCCCTGATAATCCAAAAGATTTTATGCAGGCGGAGTTAAGGATTAAAGCACTGCTTTACCAGGTAAGCAATGATAAAAGTTCCCTCTTCTCTTTACGTAAGGCACTGCTTAGTCAATTTTTAAAAACAAAGATTGTAGCAGCCTTAACTGAAAGTGGTATTGTAAGCAGCCGCGGATTTGTGCAGGAGCTGATGAGTAAAATAAAGCACAAATTTTTACCCGAACTACAGGCTCCGGATAATTTTCTTTTTGTTATCAATAAGATCTTTCACAACAAAAGAGATCATATTTGGGTGGAAGGGATCGATAATAATTTATGGATACAGTTCTTTGAGATGCTGGGTATCCAGATCAATCTTACAGAACCGGCATTGATAAAACAACTGCAGCAATCTTTGCAGATATTGAGTTACCGCATTGCCAATCTTGGGCTGGAAAAAGAAGTTACTCAGCGCTATGATAATTTTGAAGATGCAGTGTATCCTTTTTTAGAACAGAACCGACTGATAAATGAATACCTGTTTATGAAGGTTTCTATGGAGGCCGGTAATCAACGTATTTTGTTTGCCAACATTAATGAAACCCTGCACAATTGTAACCAGAGCATACAATGGATAAGGGATCAGCGTATTGCTTATGGAACCAGCCTTGCTCAAACCTATATCATAACCCGTTTGCAACAGCAAATAGACAGGATGTTCATTATTATGGATGTGCTGGATATGGACAGCTCATTTAATACAGAACGTTTTGTTGCTTATTTTAAAACGGTGGTGCACAATGAGAACCGGAAAAATTCAGTGAAGGAATTCTTGAGTGAAAACACTGGATACCTGGCATACCAGATAGCGGAGCATGGCGGACGTACCGGGGAAAAATTTATCACTACCACCCGTGCTGAATTCTGGCGGATGTTCAGGAGTGCTGTAGGTGGCGGTATTATTATTTCTTTTATCGGGATTATTAAAAACCTACTGGTAAGAGTAGCCGCTGCACCTTTCTGGCAGGGATTTTTATATAGTGTAAATTACTCACTGGGCTTTATTTTAATACAGGATACCGGATCTACACTGGCCACCAAGCAACCTGCTTACACCGCTAATAACGTTGCCAGTTCTTTTGATGTACAGAAAACAGGAGATGAACCAGATTTGAGGAACCTTGCCATCACCATTGGTAAAGTAAGCCGTACACAGCTGGCTTCTTTCGCCGGTAATTTGATCATGGTGTTTCCGTTAACGTATTTTTTGACCATGCTTTTCTTTGAGGCAACAGGTGTAAAAATTGCATCCGGAGCGGCGGCTCAAAAATTATTGACAGACCAACAGCCTCTTCACAGCCTGGCATGGCTGTATGCCTGCTTTACCGGTTTCTTTTTATTTGCCAGTGGTATCATTGCAGGCTATGTGGAAAATTATATTGTTTATGGAAAAGTGGGGGAGCGCCTTCGTAATTCTTCTGCTTTTAAAAATGGCTTTGGAGAAAAACGACGTTACAAAATCATTCATTATATTGAAAACAACCTGGGGGCTTTAACAGGAAATATTGCTCTTGGTTTTTTCCTCGGTATGGCCGGCTTCATCGGTAAAACATTCGGAATCCCTTTTGATATCAGGCATATCACCATCTCTGCTGCCAATACTGCCATTGGTTATTTTGGCCTTGATCATAATATCAGCACAAAAGAATTATGGTACACTTTGTTTGGTGTAATGGGTATTGGGTTCTTAAATTTTGCAGTAAGCTTTGGGCTGGCATTTTTTGTAGCCGTTAAAAGCAGGGGAATTCACCTGAGAGATTATCCTGAATTTATCGGAATCCTTTGGCGCTATCTTAAAAAATATCCACGTGATTTTGTGAAGGCTCCTTTATCAAGGACTGCTTCGCAATTGAATTGATTTCTTACTTCTTCAATTACGTTTTTCTTACTTTTAATTTTATTGATTGCGCTTAGATCATAGAATCAGATGCTGTATGTTCAGCATTGCATGCTAATGCCGGAAGCATTTAATGGACTATTCCAGTGGTGTATTTAAAGTAGATTTTCTCATTCTCACATCATTGCCCATCACAGCCTCTACATACAATTCATAATATTGAGGCCCCTTAGGTATTGGCAGGGAAATGGATGGCCCTTCACCCACTTTTTTAATAAACATGGTGATGCCATATTGATCCACTCTTACCAGGTACCATTCAAAGTCGATATGAGTGTATTTCTCATTGTACAGCCTCCATTGTGTTGTATCTCTTCTCACCATTACATGGTAAGTGAGCGTTTCTCTTTCCTTAGTGGTTTTTAAAGGTTTTAAGATCTTGATGTCGGGAACAGGAGATTCAGGAAGCTTCATATTACCCCACGTATTTGCTACCACGCCATACAATTCTTTTTTACGGCCATCAAGATCCAGTAAGCCATTCAGGGTAATGTAGTCCGTATTTTCTATATCCTGCCATTCGGGTATGATCCCTGATTTTTTTATTGCTGGTACAAGGGGCCATAATTCTACCGGCACTTTACCCCAGGCCATACCTTCCTGTAAAGGTTTACTAAGTCCTTCTTTGTATTTAGCAGTTGCAACTAATAAATACGTGTTGATCTCCGGAACATATTTTTTATAAAAGGCAAACCTGTCTTCTCCCTTTGCATCCCAGTTAAGATCTGTCACAATGGGCCTTACGGTATCCAGTAAACGAATCTCACTGCAAAGGTCTGCCAACCAGGTAACATATTTATTTCTGAAATAAGAATGCCCGGGACTAAAAGTCTGGTTTTCCAGGTTGAATAATACATCATCACCCAAATTCCAGGCAATAATATTTTTTTTGTTACGGTTGTTTTTTATAATACTTAGGATTCTGTTTTTTTCATTGGCGGCCTTTTTTTCATCCTCGATTATTTCCGGGCTCAGCAATATGGAAAGCCTTGCTATCTGTTTGATATTATTCTTTTCCAATATTTTATTCAGGATGTCATCATAGAAACCGGGCATTGTTCTTTCCAGTGTGTTTACCCCAATTTTTTTAATTGCATCAATATCCAATTCCAGTTTCCTCCTGGTCATGGTATGCCGGTTTCTAAACCAGTAATATCCCTTATCATAAAATACAGCTCTGAGGGTATCAGGCAGTTGGTATTTACTTGTTGAAACGGATACTGCAGGTAACGCACTGCCACGTATGGCATTCATGAAATTATTAACCGGAAATGCAGGGAACAATTTTTTTGTATCTCCTGCCGTAAAATATTTAGCTTTTTCAATTGCTGATTGATCGTTAAAAATAACAACTGCTTTTATTTCTTTAAAAGCAGAATCGATGCTATTCTGGGCCATTTTCCACCACAAGGTTTTAGCAGGAGACAGTGTGCCTGTTTCGGTTATCATTACCGGTATGCCGGATTGAAAAACAGGTGACTGGTGGTAAGGATGATACAGTGAATAGAAACTGGTATCTGTTCCAGTACTCCCAGGTTTATTATTATCCAGCACACTTATGCCAATCCAGTCAACATATTTATTACCGGGAAAATATTCTGAAGCAACATCTGCAGCAACAGGCTCCCATACCCATACCACTTTGTCAGCTCCCGCTGAATCAAAAACGTCATGAATATGCCGCCAGGCGTCAATAAGATTATCTGGCGATATGTTATTGATTGAAAGATTCCGGACAGAACTGTTTCCTGTTTTAAAAGCAGGGTTTAAAAAAACAGGTTTGCCCAACGCTGCAACCTGTTTAGCAAAATAACTGATCAGTTTGTCATATTGGCCAGCTGTAATATCTTTTGCCAGGTTGTTATCAAAAGGTTTTTTATAATTAGAATCATTGTTAAACGGCTGCCAGTTAATTAATGGAATGGCATTGTTACTATAAACAATATTGAAACTGTCGGCGGGCAGTTTAACTGCTGGATTATTACCATTTGAAATATAAAAAGATACAATAGCAATATCATTATCCTTCTCAGGATTGTTTGCAAATAATTTACTTACAGCAGTTAAACCATTGGCAGAAAAAGGCTGGTAAACACCTTTATAAAAAACCTCCAGCTCTGGTAATGGTTTCGGCAGAAAAGTAGGCAGTTCCTGCATTTTTTTATATCCCAGAATAAAAACGCTTATCACCAGCAAGGACAGTACAACAGAATATTTTCTTAAAATGCCATGTGTTTGTACAATGAGCCAGGTATTTTTCCTGAGTTTCTTTGCAAGGTTTTCAACCTTACTGTCAGTTTTGGTATAGCCGGAAATAGAAAGGATAAATAACATAAAGAACACCTGCATAGATGCCAGCACGGCCATGAAAAAAGTGTAGGGGTTATAGTTATTAGTAAAGCCGTAATAGATAGCAACAATTGAAACCACCGCTATAAAAATGTTAGGTATATTCAATGCCAGCGGCAATGGATCAGAATCATTTTTTGGTGTGGGTATATAAGGGACTTTTTTTCTTAAAAGCGTATAGATAAATCCTACGGAATGCACCCACCATGCTCCTATTTGCAGTATGCCGCCTACAATATGAAATCCTCTTTCCGTTTCTTCGGCTACCCATTTCTGCACATAGTGTCTTATTAAAACCGTCATGGCTAATAAAGGAAAGGCGGCCAGTGCAAAACTTAGTACATCCATCTTTAGCGGAATATATCCTGTGAATAAGGAAATAACCGGTATAAGAAAATTGATAAAAAATATGATGCCACACAGGTAGTGGAATGGCAGCGTAAGGTAGTGCAGCTTTTGCCTCCAGGTAAATTTCCAGAATAATTTTGGATAGGTGGTAGCTAACAAATCCCAGGTACCACGGGACCATTTGAGCTGTTGTTTATAATAAGAAGATAAAGTAGCCGGAACCAATCCACGGGTAAGTATTGCCGGAACGTAAATAGACCGCCAGCCTTTTGCATGTATCTGCATGGCAGTATGCATATCTTCTGAGAGCCCGGCTGCATGTCCGCCGATAGAATCTAAGGCTGTCCTTCTAAAAGTGCAGTTGGCTCCAATAGCCTGTACCGTGCCATAGGTGTGCATGCACATCATCATGGGGCCGTAGAACTGGTAGGTTTGCTGTGCCGCACCTTTGGCCACCAGGCTTTCCTGCTGGTTATAATAAGCCTGCACAATTTGCACAAACCCAATAGCAGGGTCATCAAAATAATCCACCACATTATCCAGGAATTCTGGACACGGAATATGATCCGGGTCCATCACTACGGTTAATTCCCCTGTGGCATATTGAAGGGCATTATTAATATTACCTGCCTTAGCATTTTTTTTAATTGTCCTGGTTACATGCTTCACTCCAAGCCTGTCACACAAAGCTTTTACCGCCGGGTCATCTGCTTCATCACAGCACCAGGTAGTATGTGGGTAAGTAATTTTTTGAATAGCTGTAAGTGTATCCTCCAGCATATCAAAAGGTTCGCCTGCACAGTAAGTGGTTAATACATCCACTGTGTACATTCTGGTGCGGACTGGTACTTTATCTACACTGATAGAAAAATAATGATACCACTCATGCAGATATTTAAGACATACATAAACCAGTGTTATCATCAGCAGTATATACAAGGGCCGGTAACCAATATTCCCTTTTTGAAAAATGGTATACAGGAAGAAAGAAAGCGCAAAGAGTCCTATAAAGATCATTACTCTTAAAGCAAATCTTTCCTTTGATGAAGGTGCTGGTATGAATGATGGTTTAAAGTTCATTATTTTACTACATAAAATGGAGTGTTGGCGGTAGCACAAAATCCTTTTGAATTATATACGGTTATATACATTCTGTAAGCGCCTTCTTTTGCCGGGCATATAAAGCTGGTATTTTGTACAGCACTGTCGGCAATAAGACCTTTTAGAACAGCTGGTTTTTTAAAATTATTCCATGTGCGGCCCCAGAAAAGCCAGTCTTCTTTTAATATTTCCCAGGAATAGCGCAGACTGTCAGGCGACTGCTTTTCATCCAGCAATAAACTGGCCTGGTGCCTGGAACCGGGACTTAAAATAATATTATCCCTTGCTCCATGATTATCAATGAGCATGTATTGTATTTTAACAGCCTGGTGATTGGTAACAGTATCTTTCCAGCCGTCAGTCAATGCCTCTTTTATTTCTGTTGCAGCTCCATCTTCATTAAACACACTATACCAGGTATGTGTATATTCCTGCCGGCTACCCCAGTAAAATACGAGTGATCCTAAAAAACGTGGATCATTTTTAGGCATATACTCCTTGTAAAATTGATAATATTCTTCTGCTTTTTTTGTACTGGTATTTTCTATCGGCGCCTGCCATACCGTGTTTTCAGATTCCCATCCGCCGTTGGGGGACCATTCTGTAACCAAATAAGGCCCGTCCCATAATAACCTGAGCTTACTGAGTTTTGAATTAATTTGTTTTAATTGGTTGTAGGTATTGATGGAAATAAAATCCAGGTTACGTATTTTCCAGTTGATATTTAAGATACTGCCTTTTTGAAAGTTGATAATGGTGGTGGTTACCGGGTGATCTGGATCTTCGGCATGCATCATATCCAGCAGCCGGTTGAATGTTTTATAAAACTTAGATGTATTGTAACCAAACGGCATTATCAATTCGTTGCCAAGGGCCCAGGCAAGTAAGGCCGGATGATTTTTAAAACGTTTTACAATGGATTGGTAGGCTTTAAAAAGCTCCTCTACTTTTTTTTCATCCTCGTAAAATTGAGAGATATTACCGCTGGGGATATCCAGGCCTGCTATTACGGAGATATTGTTTTGCTGAGCTTCATTCAAGATATTTTCCAGCGCTGCTGTATCCCAGTTGCTGATGGTATTACCACCACACGCTGCCAATTCTGAAATTTTTTCATGGCCTGAGGCTCCCTTTACTATAAAGGGGACGCCATTTTTGTATATCCTGTAAACTCCATTTTCCTTTTTTATTTCAACCTTTTTTTTATGGCCGGTTTGCGTACTGTTATCTTTGCAGGAAAACAAGATCAGTAAGCTGCATAACAACCCCGCCTGTATACCCGTGTATCTGGCTAAGCGGAATAACCCCGCTAAATCTCCAAAAATATTTTCTCTTTTTAAAAATATCATTAGTATGTTACGACATTATTAAATGACTATTTTATACGAATATCATTAAATATTACCCAAAACGGCCTTAAGCGGTAAAAAGTATTTAGTAAAAGGTTGTATTATATAATAATTATACCTTTTTAATAATTGTTCATTTATTTATATACTTGCTCGTAAAAATTTCGTTAGAGATGTTGAAATTCTTTAAATAAATGTATTTGGGACTGTAGTTTTTTATAAAAGTTATCCATGCCAAAGTCAATCGTTGTTTTATTGTTTATTATACTCTCCTCTATTTCATTAAAAGCAGGTGAAATTGAAATTCGGTACCGTTTGCCGGGAGCAAAGGAGGCATACCTCATCTGGGGCGTAAATGACTGGAGCCCTTCGGAGCACAGACCACATGGCACCATTGTGAGCAATAAGGTAATGCGGACTCCCATGTTAAAAGAGAAGGATGAATTTGTGCTCAGGATCAACATGCCAGCCGGTAATATCATTGATTATTTTTTTAGCTCCAAACGAAATGAAGGTCCATTCGGAATAGAAGTGGAATACTATGGTTATAATGAGCTGCCTGCAAAGAAATTCTTTCATACCAGTTCAGACAGTAACCAGGTAGTGAGCATCAACCAGGATCTTAAATATTTATATGTCGGAAAAAAATTATCCCAGCCAAAATATGCAGGTTATATTTTTATAGCGTTTGCCCTGGTGGCATTGGTAATGTTTCTTTACAGGAAGTTTTATTTAAAGTTGCCTGCTGAATCTTTTAACCAAAGGGCATTTTTTGTATCCGTATCCGTTACCCTGTTGTGTTTCTTATTTTTAATCCGTGCATACGTCACACAACTGCTGTTGCCTGTTTTGATAAAGCCAACTAATTTTCCTTTATTACTAAAAACATTTTCGCATGATTTTTTATATGCAGCATTATTAATCTCCATTTTTACAGTATTATTTTTTGCCTGGAAAAAGGCCCGGAAATATGTTTTAAGCACGTATGTTTTTTTTGCTTTTTTATCATTACTGATTGCACTTATTAATTCAAAGCTGATTGAGGTATTGGGTAAGCCATTTAATTTTCAATGGCTTTATTACTCAGATTTTTTGAAGAGTACGGACGCATCAAAAAGTATGATGGCAAATATTGAAGGCACTTTTATTAAGCGTTCCATATTAATATTATTGGCTGCAATACCTTTCTGCTGGATCATTTACCGGGCTTACATTAAAAAGCCGGTAATCATTCCGGGAATACTGCTTTTGTGTTTAGCTGTGGGATATTTTTCAAATAAGCGGCATGGCGTAGCTGCAACTCAAATTGTAAATCCTGTTTTTTATTTTGTAGAGTCTTTAAATGGCACTGAAAGTTTTTCTATTTTCTCGGGCAATACTCCTGGCAACAAGAGTGAGTTCAATGTTAAAAATAATGATAGTGCAGTAACAAAATACAGCCAGTTGTTCCGGCAGTCGAAAGTAAAAAATGTAATTGTGGTGGTGCTTGAATCAACACCGGCAGAATATGTTACCTCCTATAACAGCACTATCAGGGCAACGCCTTTTTTAGATTCCATTAAAAATAACGCTGTTCAGTTTAATGCTATTTACGCACATGTGCCTGCTACCAATAAATCGATGGTTTCTTTTCTGTGCTCTACTTATCCGCAACTATCCTTTAAGTCAATCACTAAAGAACACCCTGATATTCCGTTACCCTCTGTTACTTCAGAATTGAAAAAACTGGGTTACAGAACTGCATTTTTTAATTCAGGTGATAACCGGTATCAAAATGCCGAAGGTTTTTTAAAGTACCGTGGGTTTGACATCGTAAATGACTACAGGGATAACACCTGTGCTGCTACTGTATTTACAGACAGGCGCTACAAAGATGATAACCTGGAAGGTGTTAATGATTCCTGTTTATCTGTAAATTTATTTAACTGGATTAAAAATGATCCCACCAAGCCTTTCTTTACCATGTTGTGGACTTTTCAAACGCATTATCCATACTATCCTGCCGGCAGGCATATCAATTATGGAACCGGTAATCATTCATTGGAAAAATACCTGAATGCCCTGCGCCAGGCTGATGAAACCATCATGCAAATTACAGAACGGTTAAAGAAAGAAAACCTTTTGGAGTCCACGCTGATTGTGGTAATGGGCGATCATGGAGAGGCTTTTGGACGGCATGGACAAACCACTCATGCCGCCGGAATATTTGAAGAGAACCTGCATATTCCTTTACTGTTTATCAACCCCGGGCTTTTTAATGGTGAACAAATAGATGTACCGGGTGGCATTAGCGATATAGCTCCAAGTATATTCTCTGTATTGAATAAACCAGCTCCGGCGGTTTGGCAGGGGGAGAATTTATTTAGTGAGAACCGGCGGAAAAGAGTTTATTTTTTCTCTCCTTATTCAGATTATTTGTTTGGCTTCAGAGAAGATAATTATAAATTTATTTTTAACGCTACAGACAATACTTTTGATTTGTACGATCTAAAAAGTGACCCAGTTGAATCAACCAATATTGCAGATAAACAACCTGAATATGTAAAGCAGGCAAAGATGCACCTTCAATCCTGGATGCAGTATCAGGCAAGCTATATGGATACGCTTTTAAAAGAAGTTAAAAAGCCATAAAGATTTAAAGGGGCAGCCGGTTAAACAACAACATCTTTAAAATGAGAAAAGGAAAAATAATTATTGCAGCAGTTTTGATCATTGCAGCCAGTTTTGCAACCTGGAAATTATTAAAATACAACAACGCTTCAAAAGATACTGTGGGAGAAAGGCTGATAGAGCCTGTGCTGGCTGTTTTTGACCGTAACGGTGAATTAAAAGGAATGGATTTGACTAAATGTAGGCACCTGTTCATCCGGTGGAATAATGAAGAAGTGTATGATATTTCAAAACAACTGGCTCCGGTGCTTACAGGTAATCAACCACTATTGATCACACTTGAAATATGGCCTTCCCCGGGCAGTAAAATATTGGGAGATAAAATTATTACCCAGGTTACAGAAGGGCTTTTCGATAAAAAAATAACAGCGTTATGTAGCTATTTATCAAAGCAAACACAGCAGGTGCTCATCAGGTTTGAACCTGAAATGGAAGTATATGTAGATGTTTATCCCTGGCAAAAGCAGTCCTCCGGATTTTATATCGAAGCGTTCCGGCATGTAGCTGAACTAGTGAAGAAAAATGCTCCTGCTGCAAAAATGGTGTGGGCGCCAGCCGGTCATCCGGGGGCAGAAGAATTCTGGCCGGGCACTGAATGGGTGGATATGATCAGCGTAACGCTAAAGGGTAAATCAGAGTTAATGAGCAAGTATTACCCTGAGCCATCCACCTTGACAAATGTTATCAAAAGAAAAATTCTCAGAACACGGTTTTTTGATAAACCTGTTTTGTTGATAGGCACAGAAAAAATGAATGCCGCTAATTTTCAGCAACAAAGCTTTGATAGCGCTGTGCAGGAGATCAATGTAAATGCTGCAGTGCTGTATAGAGACGTTAATGCCTCAGAGCAGCAAAAGAGTGATACGCTGTTAAGAAAAGAGGGCAGCTTAATTGTTGGCGCATATGACCCCCAGACAAAAGTTGTTACTAATCCAGGTATCAAAGCAGAACATTTATTTGTGAATTTGGAAAGACTGAGAAACGGGACATTCAAAAAATACTTTGATAGTGTTGTAGCAAGAAATCATGACGTGATAGTGACCATGGAACCCTGGAGAGATAAGGATCTCGAAAAAGATCCCGAATTGATCAATCATATTTTAAACGGGCAGTATGACACCCGGTTTAAAGAGTTGTTCTCTGTTATTACCAGTACCAGCAGAACGGTGTACCTGCGCTGGTTACATGAAATGGAAATACCCATTACCCGTTATCCATGGCAGAGCCAGGATCCTATTGCTTACATCAAAGCTTTCCGGTATTTTGTAAATAAGCTGCAACCAAAGCCTGCTAATGTGTTCATTGTATGGGGGCCGGCGGGAGACCGGGGATCTATTGAATTTTGGCCAGGTTCTGATGTGGTGGATTATCTGAGTATTGCTATTTATGGCTTGCCTGATAAAAATATTACTGACCATACCAAGCAGGAATCTTTTAATACCATCTTCAGGAGAAAATATTACCGGCTAAGGTTTGCACACAAGCCGCTTTTTATTACAGAGTTTGGTGTAAAAGGCCCCCAGGAGTATAAGAAAAAATGGTTGTTTGATGCCGCAGTAACTATCAATGAACATCCTGAGATCATTGGCATTAATTACTTCAATTATCCTGACAGCCCCAAGGCCTGGGGCGATATAGAAACACCCGACTGGAGTACCGACCCAGCAGTATTTGATAGTTTTTTAAAACAGCTGCACATGGGGTCTATAAAGTAACTGTTGTTACAGAATCCGCTATGTTTAAAACTTTCTGGCAAGAATATTATTTATTGATGATTGTATATTTCCTGTAAAGTATTTTATGCCAGGCTTTCTCATATTACACTGACTGATTTGCGGTGCAGGCTCACTAATCAGTTCACCCAGGATGTTACCACATATAACAAGTTGTTTTGTTCCTTAATCATTTTAGTGATTTTGTTTTTTGTGCTGGTAGAAATTCAGCAAAAAAATATAGGGTATAAAAAAACGCCCCGGTATGCGGAGCGTTTTTTATTATTAGTTGTTTAATATAATTATAGCCCTAAGAAACCAGGTTTCTTCAGCACTGCAACACCATCACCAATTTTAAATCCATTGTGATACACTTCAATTTTGTAATTACCGGGCTGGAACTGGGTGTTTTGTTTCCAGTCGAAGCTTACGATTTGCTTTTGCCCCTGTGTATAGTTGATCTGTACTTTTTGGGTGAATGATTTTTGTTCACCTTCTCTTGTGGTAAACATGCCAGAGCCTAATGCTTCCACAGCAATCGGATTACCATCAGGTGATGCGATGCAGATAAACAGATCTTTTGAACCAGATGCAGATATCCTGTTCTCATCCAGGTTAAATGATATTCTTAATTTATCAACTTTTTTGGCTTTGGTTGTCTGTTTTTCTTTGCCATCCTTTTTCTCATCAATACCTGCAATATTAAATCCGGAAGCATGCAGGGTGGATCCAATATCAATTACATTTTCTTTTTCTTTTATTACCGTACTGGCGGAATCATAATTTTTTTGTGCAACATTTCTTTGCTGCGTTACTGCCTCTTTTTCCACAGTCAGTTGCTGGTTTTCTCCTTTTAGCCTTTCAACTTCTGTCTTGTAACTTTCAATATCAGAGTTGAGTGAAGTAATCAGGTTTCTTGCTTCTACTAATTCAGCTTCTGTAGCCTTTTCTTTGGTAAGTATACTTTGAATCCGTATTTTTTTAGCAGCGATATCCCTGTCTTTTGCAGTGATGGTACTGTCTTTTTTTGCGTTGGATGTTTTTAAAGCATCATAGCGCATGGTGGCTTCATCCAGCAGGCTTTTTAAAGTGTCTTTTTCTGTAACTACAGAAGCATACTGGGTGTCTTTTTGCTGAATGGTTTCCTGTACTTTGCTTTTGTCCCAGATAATATAACCCCAGGTACCCAGTAATGCAATTACCAGACCTATGGTTAAAAAGAAACGCCAGTCCGTTTTTGGTGGTTCAGGAGACGGGGGAGGTGTACTTTGTGTGGTGGGGAAATTTTCGAATGCCATGGTTGTAGATTTATCTTTTGTTATTTAATGGGGTTTGCCTGTAATTTACAGAATTATTAAAAGTATTTATTAAAATTATATACAGTATGTGCATTTCCCAAAATCATGCCAGAGCATAAAACAGGGTATGTGATGGTAAAAAAATGAATTGAAATAATTTAATAATCAAAATAAATCATTTTATGATAAGGACAGTATCACTGTTGTTGTTTTCAAATATTTTTATGACGTTTGCCTGGTACGGACATTTAAAAAATACCAATGTGCCCTTGTGGAGAGCAATTTTGATCAGCTGGGGCATTGCTTTTTTTGAATACTGCCTGATGGTTCCTGCCAACAGGATTGGATTTAGCAACGGGATAAATGGATTTCAACTGAAGATGATACAGGAGGTGGTGACGTTGATCGTTTTTTCTGTTTTTGCGGTGCTGTATCTAAAAGAGCCTTTTCACTGGAAGTACCTGGTGAGTTTTGCATTTTTGCTGGGGGCTGTTTATTTTATGTTTAAGAAATAATAATACTACAGCAGCATTTTCTGAGAGTACTGGTTGCTAAAAATTTTTAACGGATGAACAATGAAATACTGGATGAAATAAAGCGGCTTAAATCCATTGCTGATATCGGGCTGCTTTATTGTAATAATGAATACGATAAAGAGCGCTACCTGGAGTTACAGGAAATAACGTTGGAGATGCTGTCTAAAGTAAGTGGAAACAGCAAGGATGCACTAAAAGAAACTTTCCCTATCGCCAAAGATTATCCAACAGCAAAGGTTGACATCAGGGGTTTGATTCTTTCAGGCGATAAAAAAATATTATTGATAAAAGAAAGTGCCGATGGTAAATGGGCGCTGCCCGGTGGCTGGGCCGATGTTGGTTACAGTCCATCGGAAGTGATCATAAAAGAATGCAAGGAGGAAGCAGGTCTTGAAGTGATTCCCCAAAAACTACTGGCCGTATTTGATAAACGGATGCATGCCCATCCTTCGCAATCATTTTATGTTTACAAGATGGTTTTTTATTGTGAAACAGTTACACTGGAAATAAAAAAAGGTTTTGATGTGCTGGATGTTCAATATTTCAGCATCAATGAGCTTCCGGAATTTTCCCAGGACAGGATATTAAAAAGCCAGGTGGAAATGCTGTATAAAAAAGTATTGGCATCAGATTTTGAAACTTACTTTGATTGATAAAGAAAAGCTCCGTTACCTTTTCATTTACAACCCGGAGCATGCATGCTATTCTGTAACCAGCTTACCAAGCCTGCCTCCGCCCCCTGCAAAAAAAACAGCTTTGCCTTTCTTTGCTTTCCTGCATACATGAAATCCTTCTTTGCTTATCCACTTCCAGTTTGCTCCATCGTCAGTTGAAATATCAACACCATTCAATCCGCAGGTGATCCATGTTTTTTTATCCAGGTATTCTATGCAGCTTCTGTAACCATGAGGAGCAGTAGCCGGTGCGGTAAATGTTTTTCCTTTATCCCGGGTGATGAAACAATTTTTTGTCACGGCATCTTTATCATTAAAATCTCCACCCACTATTATCATGGTATTGCTGTTCTTTACTGCAATGCTGTTGGCGCCGGTACTTTCTTTTCCCTGCACGATGGGCATGTCAATCTTATTATTCCTGATGAGTAACCTGCTTCGCAAACCTCCTGTGATAATAACCGCTTCCTGGTTCGTGAGCTTTCTAACATTGGTACCACTGCTGGCAAACATAGCTTCGCCACTATCCACAGCCGGCCTCAGATCCGGGGGCATTGGTTTCCAGCTGATGCCGCCATCAAAACTTCGGGCTATAAAAATTTTATTATTGATGGGATCACCCACCACAATGCCGCTGTGGTCATTCCAGAATTCCATCGCATCTAAAAACATGCCCTTGGTTTTATTTTCAAATACCACTTTCCAGGTATCGCCACCATCAGCAGTTCTTAAAATATAAGCTGGCTCTCCAATGCCCATGATCAACGCAGAGGTTTCATCAAACGCTTCAATATCCCTGAAGTCTGTTTTTTCAAATCCTTTTATGGTGAACCATTTCCAGCTGTTACCACCGTCTGTACTTCTTCCAACGGTACCACCGCTGCCGCTAACCCAGATCACTTTATCACTCACCACACTTAATCCACGGATAGATGCTTTACTCTCTGATGTAAGTAACTTAACTGACTGGGCCTTTATAGAATCGCCAAAATAAAATAACAGCAGGCCAAGAAAGATTATTTTGAATTGTTTCATCATACCATCATTTTTGCAGCCAAGATAAAGAGATTTCGGATGTCGGATCTTGGATGTCGGATTTGAGAAGAGAATTCACTTTATACAAACATCCGAAATCCGAAATCATAAATCCGAAATTAAACATACAACACCAAACCTCAAACATACAACATGATTCCATACTGGATGAGCAGAACTGAATTGCTGCTGGGAGAAGAAAATGTACAACACCTCATCAATAAAAATGTATTGGTGGTGGGCCTTGGTGGAGTAGGGGGTATCTGTGCCGAAATGATTGCCCGTGCCGGTGTTGGCCGTATCACCATTGTGGATGGTGATGTGGTGGACCTGAGTAATTGCAACCGGCAGGTGGCTGCATTGCACAGCACGGAAAAGAAATTAAAAGCTGAGGTAATGGCAGAAAGGTTGAAGGATATCAATCCTGCATTGCAGTTAACGGTGATAAATGATTTTATTAAAGAAGAAAAAACCATTGAGCTGGTGGAAGCACAGCAATATGATTTTGCGGTAGATTGTATTGATACACTCACGCCAAAAGTTTGGTTTATCAAAGCCTGTGTTGACAGGAAGATAACCATCGTAAGTTCGTTAGGCGCAGGCGGGAAAGTAGATCCTTTAAAAATTCAGGTAACAGATATATCAAAAAGTTATAAATGCAAACTGGCGAGGTATGTCCGTAAACACCTGCACAGCTATGGAATTGAAACGGGTGTTACCGTTGTTTTTTCTCCGGAAGATATTGACCAGGAAAAAGTGATCGTTACAGAAAAAGCGTATCCAAAAAAATCGATCATTGGCACTATTTCTTATATGCCTGCCATTTTTGGATGTGTGGTTGCCAGCGTAGTGATCAGGGCGCTTATTGAAAAGGAATAAAATTAAACGCTGCAGGGCGGTGAAAGTACCGGGTAAAATTTACCCTACATTTGAGGCACCAAAACAACTAATCTTTATTTACATTAACCTCCCGAAAGAAACGATTGCATGAATACAACTACTTTATCATTAGACAGCCAGCAAACCAGTTTTCAACAGGTGAAAGACCTGTTATTATTCAGTCAACAAGTGGCAGTGTCTGATGCTGCAACAAAAGCCATTGAAGATTGCCGTACTTACCTGGATAAGAAAATTGGGGATGGAGAAAGCCTGTTCTATGGTATCAATACCGGGTTTGGATATTTACAGGATGTAAAAATAGATAACAAACAACTAGAGGAATTACAAAGCAATCTCCTGCAATCGCATGCCTGTGGTATGGGAGAAGAAGTGCCGGCAGAAATTGTAAAGCTGATGCTGGCACTCAAAATAAAGTCATTGAGTTACGGACATTCCGGTGTACAGGTTGATACGGTGAACCGGCTGATAGCGATGTATAACAATGAGGTGTTACCGGTAATTTATACGCAGGGTTCTTTAGGTGCCTCCGGCGACCTGGCGCCATTGAGTCATTTGAGTCTTCCATTGATTGGTATGGGAGAAGTAAATTATGTTGGAAAAAGAATGACCGCAGCAGCGGCATTGGAGCAGCTTGGGTTGGAGCCGATCAGACTGCAAAGTAAAGAAGGGCTGGCATTGATCAACGGTACCCAGTTTATGAGTGCTTACGGTTTACATAATTTAATACAGGCAGACCGCTTGCTGCAATGGGCCGATGTGATTGCTGCGATTTCTTTTGATGCTTTTGATTGTGTGGCTGAGCCATTGCATGAAAAGATACATTCCATCAGGCCACACAAGGGGCAGGTGCATACCGCAAAAAACCTGTTGCAATTATTAAGCGGCAGTGCGATCATTACTCAAAAGAAGAAACAGGTGCAAGACCCTTATTCTTTCCGCTGTGTGCCGCAGGTGCATGGTGCCACTAAAGATACTTTTGATTATGTGCTGGATATTTTTATCCGTGAGATCAATTCTGTTACAGACAACCCCAATATTTTTCCGGAAGAGGATCTGATATTGAGCGGCGGTAACTTTCATGGCCAGCCGTTAGCGTTAGCACTTGATTTTTTATCTATTGCCATGAGTGAACTGGCTAATATTTCTGAAAGAAGAACTTACCAGCTCATCAGCGGGCAGCATGACCTGCCGTTGTTTTTAGTAAAACAACCCGGCCTGCATTCCGGCTTTATGATTCCTCAATATACTGCCGCAGGTATTGTGAGTGAGAACAAACAACTCTGTACTCCTTCCAGTGTAGATTCTATTTCCAGCAGCAACAACCAGGAGGACCATGTAAGCATGGGTGCTAATGGCGCCACCAAATGTAAAAGGGTAGTGGACAATGTAGAAAAGGTTTTAGCGATTGAATTGCTCACCGCTATACAGGCATTGGAATTCCGCCGTCCGTTAAAAAGCTCACCTTATATTGAACAGATCGTTACAGCTTTTAGAAAAGAAGTTTCTTTTAATGATGCTGACAGGATATTGAGAGACGATATGATGAAGGCGATGGAGTTTATAAGGGAGTACGCTCTTGGGTAATTTATGTTTGCTGCACTGGTTTGTATGAGAACGATTAATGATTTATAGATAAGATGGTTTTTGAGTTATCTAGATTAGTAACAAGTTGACACCGGACAGGAGCGCCTGATGGTTGGACAAAGACACGGAGCAACTCTGCGAATAGCGGGGTTGGAGCACTATTGACATACCAATAAAGGTTAAAAGTTTGGGTTATTCAACACCAATTAGAGTCCTGAATTCTTGTGCTAAGTTAAGCCTTGCTGTTTTTATATCTTTTTGAACCTTTTGGTCTAACTCTCGCCAAGTTTGAGTTGGTTGAAGTAATTCTTCGGAAGTCTTGAAAATCCCTACTTTATTTGAATAGTCATTATTTTGTTGATCTTTTTTTACTACATACATATCTACTTTAATCTTGTGAGCGTCTAATATTATATCTTCAATATTGTCACATAAACTTGTTGAAAAGAAAATTCTGTTTTGTTCCAGTTGTACCCGTAATTGTGAAATTACATTTGTTGTCCTATTTTCTCTATCTGTGTCGGTAGTCCACTCTGGACCTTGAAACGTTGTTGTCAAATTTGTAAGGGCATTCTCTAATTCCAAAAGAAGGTTATATATAAATTTTATTACTAGCCCTCGTTCTTCATAAAGTTTGGCATATTTGATTTGATGTTCTGTTGCAGTAGTATTTAACTCATGTCTAAATTTTTCTGCCTCCAAATTCAGATTGTGTGTAAAAGTCTCATTCTCTTTTTGAAGTGAGTGTTTAAATTTTTCAAACCTTGCTTCCACAAATTTGTCAATGATGATTTTTGCTAAATAAACAAGTCCCGCTGTGATAACGGATGTTGAAAGGAAGTATGTTATGATTTGAGTGAGGTTCATTAGAATGTCTACAAATATTGAAGCGTTGAATTTTGCTATTTGGATTTTTGTTTCTCTTTTAATGCTATAGCAAGAGCGTCAATAAGTGTAGGGAGTTTTTTAGTTGCAAACATATTCTTAAGAAAGGAAAAAGTGGCTACAATTACACCATCATTCGCTAAATCTACCACTTGTCCACTGAAATTCAAATTTACATGAGGGTGATTTGTATATTCAGTATAATTATAATTGAAAGTAATAACATAAACAGATTTTATGTAAGTTGTTTTTCCTGCTGAGATTTCTTGGTTAGATGTTGTATCGGTGGTATGTTTTTTATTTACAAACTCAACTAGCTCTTTGGCTACAGTTTCAGAAATAACTTTAAAACCATTTGTTACTAAGCCATTCTTCAAAGCGTCTGCTAAAACTAAACCATCCTTTTGTGGCGGTCTAACAGTTATTGAAGTTGTTGGGTCAAAGTTGTCTGTACAATAAACTTTTAAATCTTTAAAAGATTGGGCTACTGATGAGATGCTAATTAAAAGTAGTATTGCAAAAAATATTTTCTTCATGTTTTAGGGTGGCTTTTTTAATTTCTGCCAACAGTGTATTTACACTAAAATACGTTACTTCAAGTATTAAACAATTTTTTTTAACTATCCCTCCTTCCGGCACAAAACTCCCGATCTTTTCCAGGGGAGTGTGGGGATGGCTTATGTGGGAATGTTTTGTGGCACTCCGCCGAGCTATGAGAAAGCCTCATTATTTAAAAATGTTTTTTCAGTTCCATAAAATTACCACTGTTGAAGCCTTACGCCGGAGCATGAGCGTATAGCTGGACAAGAGATCAATATAGAAATATTGTCTGCGTACAAAATAATTCCTCCATTCTTCTTTAAGAAAAATATAATGATAACGACAGCGCTGATACGTAAATACCCAGCGTAAAATTACCTGCACTTTACCCCCCTTTATTTTACAGTAAATTAATGCTCCCTGGTTTTATAATAATGAAGCTCATTTTTCGTTTCTACTAATACGCTTATGGTACGAAAGCGTGAATGTGAACCGAAACTACAGGATGTTTATACATCTCCTGGTATCAGCCTGCACGAACGTTTCTTCGCCACCATATCCGCACAGTCATTTTTATTGGAGTAAAATCGTTCGCCCGTTTTTATTCGCATTCCCTGACACTAATGAAATCACAAACCCGTAAGAAAATTTTATTATTACAGCTGATGTTTGTGAGCAGCCCACTTTTTTTAAGTGCGGTTGTTTACGCACAACCGGTTGCTAATTTTTCTTGCTCCAATGTTAGTGGCTGTGCACCCATACTGGTTAATTTCAATGACCAGTCTGCAGGCAACCCAACTCAATGGAAGTGGGATCTCGGTAACGGAACGGTTTCATACCTGCAAAACCCTTCCGTTACTTATTTCAATCCCGGCACCTACACAGTGAAACTGGTTATAAAATCCGGAACTGCGGAAGATTCTGTAGTGAAGATCAATTACATCACTGTGTATGGGGCACCTGTCATCAATTTCAGCGCTTCGCAAACCGCTGGCTGCAATCAACTGGATGTAAATTTTAAAGATCAAACCACTTCAGGCTATGGAAATCTCACCGAATGGAAATGGGATTTTGGCGATGGGGTGTTGTCAGATATTTCCAGCCCGTCTCACCACTACGATCAAACAGGCGATTTTAATATTACCCTTAATGTAAAGAACAGCCACGGCTGTTCATCGTCGTTATTAAAAACTGCTTACATCAAAGTGAATGGTGCCGTAGCCGGCTTCAACAATGTGGTAAATGCAAGATGCTCTCCCAATAAAATTACTTTCACCAATACCTCCACCGGTACCGGCGATATTAAATACAAATGGTATTTTGGAAACAACGATTCATCTGAAACAAAAAATCCATTGTACACTTATGCTAACGGTGGCAACTACACCGTGAAAATGTTGGTGAGTAACCAGTTTGGTTGTATTGATTCTGTGATAAAATTGATTAAGGTTGATACCCCGGTAAGTGCTGCATTTACTGCAGACAATACCAACGGATGTAAGGCGCCCTTTACGGTCCATTTTTCTAATCAGCAATTAACAGGTAACAGTTATTGGTGGAATATGGGAGACAGCAGTAAAAATATTTTATCCAATCCAATTCATGAATATACTGATACAGGCAATTACACGGTTAAACTAATAGTGCGGAATGTTAATGGCTGTACCGATTCAGTAACTAAAATAAACTATATACATGTCAGGGCTTCTTCAGTTAAGCTGTTGAATTTACCTGATAGTGGTTGCATACCATTTACCAAAAAGATTAAAGTAGACTTTAATCCTGCAGACACTGTGGTTAATATGCTGTGGAATTTTGGAGATGGTACTTCGTCAGTTGAAAGGTATCCGGTACATACTTTTAATAGAGAAGGTTATTATACAGTTTCTGTTATTGCTGCTACAATGGGTGGATGCATTGATACTGTCAGGAGGCAAAATGCCATCAAAGCAAGCAGCAAACCTGTTGCAGATTTTACTACAGATAACACCAACGCTTGCGCTTATAAAAAAATAAATTTTACCAATCTTACTGCTGGAGATGTTACTAAGTACACCTGGGAGTTTAATAATAGTGATGTGTCGTATGATAAAGATCCGAAGTATACTTTCAGGGATACTGGGTTTGTGGGAGTACAAATGATTGCCTGGAATGGAGGTTGTGCTGATACCGCCACCAAGAATAAATTAATTTATCTGCAACCTGCAGTCTCTAAACTCAAGTATACTTTTACCTGTGCTGATCCTTCTACAATGATTTTTAATAATCATTCACTGGGAGCAGATCAGTGGGCATGGAGTTTTGGTGATGGCACTACTTCGACACAATTGAGCCCAACTCATACTTATGCTGAACCTGGAAATTATTCAGTGGCATTGGAAACATGGAATCATACCACCGGCTGTTATTATCTTCAGACATTGCCGGTAAAAATTGCACAGCGCCATATATCATTTTATGCATCTGACACCGTGGTTTGCAAAAAGAGTGAAATAGTTTTTACAACCGATGTTGAAACAGATATTGAAATGCAGGTGGTTTGGGATTTTGGAGATGGAGTAAGGGAATTATCATATGAACGTTCCATTACTCATGTATATAATAAGCCTGGTAATTATGATGTAACATTGGTAGCCATTAATTCAAACAATTGTAATGATACGGTGGTAAAGCATGGCTATATCCGTGTGAATGGACCGGTTGCAAAATTCACCACTGCCACTACCGGTGCCTGCTATAATAAACCTGTTTCATTTACAGACAGTACTTTAACGGATGGAGTAAATGCTATTCAGCAATGGGTATGGAATTTTGGAGATGGAACGATTGATACATTGAAAGCGCCTCCATTTGAGCATGCTTTTAAAAAGCGGGGAAATTATATGGTAACATTGAAGCTAACCGATGTCAGCGGCTGTTCAGATTCAACTAAACTTGCCAAACCGGTAATGGTTATAAAACCAGATGCATATATACTTGCCTATGATACACTTGGCTGTACTAATAAAGCAATGTCTCTGATAGCACCATATGCTGAAGCTGGAATAACTTACAGTTGGGATTTTGGAGATGGCGGAGCCGCCTCTACCCAGTCAGTGAAACATTCCTATACAGCAGAAGGATCTTATACCGTAAAATTGATCATTAATAATTATTTGTATGGTTGTGCAGACACTGTTGTAAAACCTAGCCTGGTAAGAGTAGAAGATCCTGTTGCAAAATTCACCATGAGTGATTCCTTTAAAGCTTGCCCCCCGTTACTGATTCAATTCAATAATCAGTCTGTTAATGCTACAGATGAGTTATGGGATTTTGGTGACGGCAGTTCAACTTCCACTCATACGCCATCTCATTTTTATTCTTACCCCGGTGTGTATACTGTTACACTAACCGTAAAGGGAAGGGGCGGTTGTGCCACCCAGATGCAAAAGCAAATTACTGTTAAAGGTCCCAGGGGAACTATCTCATATGATCCATTTAATATTTGTACTCAACAGCAGGTTGGTTACAAAATTCAGTCAACAGATGCAGTATCTTATACATGGGATTTCAATGATGGAACTACCCTGAATAATAGCGATACTTTTGCATTGCACACCTATACTAACGCAGGAGGATACATGCCTAAAATAGTGCTGATGGATGATAAGGGATGTAAAGTTCCGGTAACAGGAACCGATACGGTGCAGATAAGAATGCCATTTAAAATGGCCATTAATAAACCCGGCAAAGTGTGTGTGGGCCAATCGAAGAACTTGCAGGCAAGTGGTGCAGCATCGTATCAATGGGCTCCCTTAACGGGTTTGGATAATGCCGCAACAGCAGCACCAGTGGCAAAGCCTGCGGCTACCACTACCTACCAGGTTATCGGCACGGATGACAAAGGATGCTTTACTGATACTGGTTATGTGAAGCTGGAAGTAGCTGCTTCTCCAGTGGTGGATGCAGGTGCTGATAAGAAAATTTCAGCAGGGGTGGTATTAGACCTGGTACCTTCTCTTTCTGCTGATGTAACAGAAGTACGCTGGTCACCCACTGGTGCAATATTCAGAAACAATGAATCAGCCATCACAGTAAAGCCACTTGAAAATACTGAATATACTGTGGAAGTGAAAAATGCTGCTGGTTGTGCAGCAAAGGATAAAGTAAATATTACAGTTACCAAAGCTGGTGGCGAATTATTTATACCCAATACATTTTCTCCTAATGGCGATGGTGTGAATGATGTTTTTTATCCGAGATCAACAGCTTCTGTAAAGATAATTTCATTAAAGATATTGAACCGGTATGGTGCGGTGGTTTTTGAAAGATCAGGATTTAATAGTAACGACATCAATTCAGGATGGGACGGAAATTCCAGGGGGGCAAAATTGTTACCGGATGTATTTATTTATGTGATCAGCATTGCAGATGCGGAAAACAAAACACAAACGATTCATGGCGATGTGGCATTGATAAGATAACAATAACGGCTACCTAAGTGCGGATATTTTTAAGTTGGCGAAAATGTTTTTTTAAGTAAACCATTGTTGTAACACATATTTCATTATCTTAGTCATGAAATAATAAATGATATAACCTTAAACTATAGTTTATTAGAAATTACCTCTACCACTGAAACCAATCCAATACTTAAGAAGAACAACCATGTAAACTTCATGAACTCAGGTCTATGAAAAACCTCCTTTCGACGGAGGTTTTTTTGTGCAGCAAACTGAAGGATATTTTTTTCTTAAAAGGTCATTGTATATTCCCACCTTCTGTATCTTTTTTCTTTTTGTACAGGTTAAGGTGAACCTCCCAGCCATCATAATTACTGGTCAATTCAATATCGGCTGCAAAATCCATGTATCCCATATCAGGTGATTTTAACCGGAAGGTACTTACCGCAAAGCGAACGTTTTCATCTGGAAGTTCCAGCTTTCCTTCAAAGGTGGAAGTAGTACCGTTAACAGCTTTTAGTTTGGCTTTCTTTAATTGATCAAAGATCTTTTTATAGGTTTTCATTGCTGCATCATAGTCTTCCCCGGAATAAAGAGTTGACTGCCAGCTGGCAGATTTGTCTACTATTGAATGAAACCGCATGATAATGCAATGGCTGGCTCCGGGAAAACACGTATTGGATTGATACGTTTCTGCATCTGTTTCAGCAGACAGTATTGGCCCCTGTAATCCGGTAAAATTATTTTTATAATCAGTGACCACTATGTTGAGTGAATCTTCAAATGAATTACTCTTGGCAGCAGGCTTTAACAATTGTGCATTCAGGGTGATGCTGGTTAAAATGCTTAGGATAAGCAGTTTGCTTTTTTTCATAGTTAAGATATTTGATGGCAATATTAAAACAATAGCATGATTTACTGAAAACGCAGTACATCTTTTTTAAAAAAAGGTGTACTTTTTTTGAAATTATTTGCACTTTTAATCCGAATAATATGGTTTCATAAATAAGCAATATTTTAGCAGCTGAATATTGCCAGCGTACAAAATAGTTTTGATGATTGAAACAGGTGTTTGAATAATAGGTAAATGAAATAATTGAATGAAAGTTGCTTCTATAAATGATTTGAAACAGGAACTGGGTAACCTTTCTGCTGCTGAGTTAACAGATGTATGTGTGCGGCTGGCAAAGTTTAAAAAGGAAAATAAAGAGTTGATGAATTATTTGCTCTTTGAATCGAATGATGAACAGGGTTATATTGAGGGTGTGAAAAAGGAGATCAGCGAACAGTTTACACAGATCAATCAAAGCAACCTGTACTTTGCAAAAAAAAGTATCCGGAAAATATTACGAACCACCGGTAAGTATATCAAATACACCGCCTCTAAAGAGATGGAGATAGCATTGCTGCTGCATTTTTGCAATACCTTAAAGGCTTCAGGTATTCCTTTTCATAACAGTACCGCTTTAGTCAATCTTTACCAGGCACAATTAAAGAAGATCAGCAAAACCATCAGCACCCTGCATGAAGATCTGCAGTACGATTATCTGAAGATGTTGAAACAATTACAGGATAACTAAAATGCTACAGGATTATTGATAAGTTTTTTGAGAATGAATTTCATAGTTATCTAACTGTTATCAAAAGTGTTATTTTGCAAGATATTTATTCTAATCATTTAATATAAAGTATATGGAACTGAAAGAACAATTTGAACAAGCCATTGCCAACAGCAAAACCCTGGCCCAAAAACCAGATAATGATACGTTGCTGAAATTATACTCACTGTACAAACAAAGTACCGAAGGTGATGTAGCAGGCGAAGCACCAACCAATCCATTCGATTTTGTCGCCAAGGCAAAATACAATGCATGGGAATGTTTAAAAGGAACGGCAAAAGAAACGGCCATGCAGGAATACATTGACCTGGTAATAAAATTAAAAGGCTGATAACTCTTTTGGTTTTCTAAACCGGATTATCCAATTGCTGCCCGTTATTTTTTCTCAATTATCTTCTTGGTTTGTATAAATTGCGTTTTAATTTATACAAACCAACTTTCTAATGCGTTCCTCTAAAACAGCTGCTATCGGTTTTATCTTCATCACCCTGCTGATAGATGTCATCGGGTTTGGTATTATCATACCGGTAATGCCAACACTGATCTCTGAATTGAAGCATGTGGATATCAGCACTGCATCAAAATACGGCAGCTGGCTCATGTTTGCCTATGCATTTGTACAGTTTTTATTTGCACCAATCATGGGGAGCCTGAGTGATAAATACGGACGCCGCCCAGTTCTATTAGCATCTCTTTTTGGTTTTGGGGTCGATTACCTTTTTTTAGCACTGGCGCCGAATTATGCATGGCTGTTTATCGGAAGAGTTATCGCCGGTATCACCGGAGCCAGTATCACCACTGGCTTTGCGTACATTGCTGACATCAGCACAGCAGAAAACAGGGCGAAGAATTTTGGGATGGTAGGGGCCGCATTTGGGCTTGGATTTATTATAGGCCCGGTAATAGGAGGTTTGCTTGGTCACTTTGGCCCACGGGTTCCATTTTATGCAGCAGCTGCATTGGCGTTGCTCAACTGGCTCTATGGGTATTTTGTTTTACCAGAATCATTGTCAAAAGAAAACCGCAGGGAGTTCCATTGGAAGAGAGCCAATCCATTAGGGTCATTATTGAGCCTTAGAAAATATCCGGCATTAGGTGGCCTGGTAATATCCATTTTTTTAGTTTACCTGGCATCTCATGCTGTGCAGAGCAACTGGAGTTATTTCACCATGTATCGTTTTAAATGGGATGAAAAAATGGTAGGTATTTCTTTGGGTGTGGTTGGCTTACTGGTGGCAATTGTACAGGGTGGCCTGATAAGATATATAAACCCAAAACTGGGCAATGAAAAAAGCATTTACACGGGCCTGTTATTATATACCATCGGAATGTTTTTATTTGGTATGGCCACACAGGGCTGGATGATGTTTGTGTTTTTAATTCCTTATTGTTTTGGAGGTGTTGCACAGCCTGCATTACAGGCGGTAATGGCAGGGCAGGTGCCTCCCAATGCCCAGGGTGAATTGCAAGGTGCATTAGCCAGTTTGCAAAGTGCCAGTGCTATTGTGGGGCCGCTGGTAATGAATAATTTGTTCTTTTATTTTTCACATGATAAGGCCCCGGTGTATTTGCCGGGAGCACCTTTTTTGCTGGGAGCAATATTGTTGTTTAGTGCATTTGTAGTTTCGTACAGAAGTCTGCATATCAAAAAACGATTAGCTTAACTATTTTTGTGAAACAGGCTTTAGTGCGGCTATTAAACATAGTTGTAACTTATACTGAGCGAAGCCGAAGTGCTCACTTGTATAGGTAACACTATGCAGCTTAATTCTGCAATTGAAAAATGACTGATCTTTAAATTAACTTCTCAAAATAGTATCACTGATGAACAAAACCATCAACGATTTCAATAACATCTTTTTCATCGGCGTGGCCGGAACCGGCATGAGTGCCATTGCACAATACTTGTCCGGCATCGGCAAAAAAATCAGCGGCAGCGACCGTTATTTTTTACCGGATGAATACAATGAAACAAAAGAAAAATTAGAAGCGGAAGGCATAAAATGTTTTTTACAAAATGGGGAAGGGATTACAGATAAAACAGATCTGGTAGTAGTTTCAACAGCAGTGGAAGATACTGTGCCCGAAGTGCAAAAAGCAAAGCAACTAAATATTCCTATCATCAAACGTTCAGAATTACTGGCCATGATTGCCGCCAGTAAAAAAACAATTGCAGTAGGAGGAACCTCCGGAAAAAGCACCACCAGTGCCATGCTGTTTGATATACTGCAGTATGCAGGCATGCAGCCCAGTATCATCAGCGGTGCTGGTTTGGTAAGCATCATTAAAGAAGGAAAGATAGGTAATGCCAAAGTAGGAGCAGGAGAGTGGCTGGTGATTGAAGCGGATGAAAGCGATGGCTCTATCGTTCAGTATCATCCTGAAGTAGGATTGTTATTAAACATTGATAAAGATCACCAGGAGATTGATGAGCTGATGAATATTTTTGGAACATTTAAAAACAATACAAAAAAATTATTTGTAGTAAATCAGTCTAATCATTTATCAAAAAAATTATCAGCGAACATTCAACAGGATTTTTCAACAGATGAAAATGGAGAAGCAGGATATGTAGCAAAAGATTTTAATCAGCAAGGTCTTTCTATTGAATTCAACATTCAAACTAATTCTGTGCAAAGTCGGAGGGTAACATTTAACATCAATACTGTTGGAAAGCATAATATGGAAAACGCTGTAGCTGCCACTTGTGTAGCCAACCAGTTAGGGGTTGATTTAAATACATGTGCTGAAGCGCTAAAAAGCTATGAAGGTATTTATCGCCGCCACCAGATTTTAGGTAATAAAAAAGGAGTGTGGGTAATTGATGATTATGCACACAACCCGGCCAAATGTGCCGCTTCCATTGCCGCCTGCCAGCACATTGCGCCAAAAGTAATAGCCTGGTTTCAGCCGCATGGCTATGGCCCCACCAGATTTTTGCGACATGATTTTGTAAAAGAAATTGCCGCTGTGTTGAGGCCGGAAGATGAAATATGGATGAGTGAAATATTTTATGCAGGTGGCACGGCTGTTAAGGATATCTCTGCAAATGATTTGATAACTGATATTAAAACATTTGATAAAAATGCTTTTTTTGTGGAAGACAGAAGTCAGTTTTTAGAAATAGCAAGACCGCATTTGACAAATGACTGTGTATTGTTGTTGATGGGTGCAAGGGACCCAAGTTTAGAGAGTTTTGGTAAGATGCTTTGGAAGCAATTATAACTTTTTCAGACAATTTTGATATTTCATTTAATATTTCAGAAATTAAAAAACCATAACTTTAATCTATGAAAGAATTTTCTTCTTATATAAGTATCAATCCTGAAATACGTTTTGGAAAACCTTGTATCAAAGGAACAAGAATTACGGTGGTAGATATTTTGCAATGGCTGGCTTCGGGGATGACATATTTACAGATATTGGAAGATTACCCTTCATTAAAAGAAGAGCACATATTCGCAGCCCTTTCTTTTGCAGCTAATAGAGAATCTATTATTAAGATTATTGCAGCCTGACTATGAAACTGCTTCTTGATGCAAATATCTCCTGGCGATTAATTACTAAATTAAAAATTCATTTCGAAGACTGTTTTCATGCGGATCATATCGGTTTAATCATCCCGGCAAAAGATATTGAAATCTGGAACTATGCTTTAGTAAATAATTTGATAATAGTTACTAATGATGATGATTTTCTCAATCTTTCCAATGTGAAGGGATTTCCCCCGAAAGTTGTTTTGTTAAGAACGGGTAATCAGAGCAACCCTTATATAGAAGAATTACTTATAAAACATAAAGCTACAATTCTGACATTTAATTTATCTGATGAAAATGGGGTTTTGGAATTTTTTTAGCGATCTCAGTAAATGGTGAGTTTAAATATTGTAGCCTGTCAAAAAAAATCATTGACCACACTTATTATCAATATAAAATTTCTCATCAACACAAGAGAGCAAAACCAATTGCTTCGTGGTAAAGCATTAGCCGAATTACCCGTTATTGAAGATGCATTCCTGTTAATTGAAGATGGCATTATTGCAGATTATGGCCACATGTATGAACTGGAACTAAAAGTGCCGCAACTGCCAAAGCATATTATCAAAGCAAACGGACAATCCATATTGCCAGCCTGGTGCGACAGTCACACTCACATAGTATTTGCAGGCAGCAGGGAAAATGAATTTGTAGATAAGATCAAGGGATTAAGTTATGCGGAAATTGCAGCGAAAGGTGGGGGTATCTTAAACTCAGCACAAAAACTAAATGATACTTCAGAAGATGAACTCTTTAACCAGGCATGGAAAAGATTAGAGGAGGTGACCAAGTTAGGGACCGGTACCATCGAAATAAAAAGCGGCTATGGCTTAACGGTAGAAGGGGAATTGAAAATGCTGAGAGTGATAAAGCGGCTGAAAGAGAAATCAAATATCCTCATTAAATCAACTTTCCTTGGGGCACATACCTATCCTTTAGCATTCAAAGAAAATCATGAAGCGTACATTGATAGTATTATCAATGAAATGTTGCCAGTAATAGCGGAAGAAAAATTAGCCGATTACATTGATGTATTTTGCGAAACAGGTTTCTTCTCACCAGAAGAAATGGAACTGATCTGCAAAACTGGGATGAGTTATGGTTTAAAACCAAAGCTGCACATTAACCAGCTCAATAGCATCGGCGGAATACAGTCTGCTATAAAATTAAACGCAGTTTCCGTGGATCATTTAGAAACGGTGACTGTAAAGGATGTATCAGACCTTGCCGCATCAGAAACTATTGGCACGCTACTTCCAACCGCAGCATTCTTTTTGAGAATGCAATACCAACCAGCAAGACAATTAATAGACAATGGTTGCGCCATTGCATTGGCCAGCGATTACAATCCCGGCTCATCACCAAGTGGCAACATGAATTTTGTAGTAGCATTAAGTTGCATACAAATGAAAATGCTGCCCGAAGAAGCCATCAATGCAGCCACTATCAATGGCGCTTACGCAATGGAACTGGAAAAAGAAGTGGGCAGTATCAGCATTGGAAAAAGAGCCAATCTTATTTTTACAAAACCAATCCCATCCATGGCATATTTGCCCTATTCATTTGGAACTAACTTAATTGATAGTGTAATGATCAATGGAGAATTCATTAAATAATAACTTTAGTATGTGAATTTACAACTCATAATTCATCACTCATAACTCATAACTCAAATGCAGCTTATAGAATGTGTCCCCAATTTTTCCGAAGGAAATGATCTCAATATCATCCGCCAGATAACCGATGAAATTGAAAAGGTAGAAGGTGTAAGATTATTAAATGTTGATCCGGGTAAAGCTACCAACAGAACGGTAGTAACTTTTGTAGGTACACCACAAGCGGTGATTGACGCAGCCTTTGTTGCCATAAAAAAATCCGGCGAATTAATTGATATGAGCAAACACAAAGGCGAGCATCCACGGATGGGTGCAACAGATGTTTGTCCGTTGATACCGATTGCCAACATCAGCATGGAAGAAACGGCGAAGTATGCACAGCAACTGGCAAAGAGAGTGGGAGAAGAACAGCAATTGGCAGTTTATTTATATGAGGCTGCACAGCCTGATAAATCAAGAAATAATTTATCTGTAATCCGTGCAGGTGAGTACGAAGGTTTTGCAAAAAAAATTATACAGCCGGAATGGAAACCAGATTTTGGCCCGGCTGTATTTGATTCAAAACGTGGCGCAACAGTCATTGGTGCAAGAGGTTTTTTGGTGGCGTACAATGTAAATCTAAATACCACCAGTACAAGAAGAGCCAATGCTATTGCCTTTGATGTGAGAGAAGCTGGAAGAACAATTGAGGTGGATGGCAAAAAAGTAAACAAACCCGGCTCTTTAAAAAGTGTAAAAGCCATTGGTTGGTTTATTGAGGAATATGGCGTTGCACAAATTTCTATGAACCTCACCAATATCAATATCACCCCGGTGCACATTGCATTTGATGAAGTGTGTAAGAAAGCAACTGAACGGGGTGTCAGGGTTACGGGCAGTGAGTTAGTTGGATTGATCCCTTTAAAAGCAATGACAGATGCCGGTAAATATTTTTTATTGAAACAACAACGTTCCACTGGTGTAAGTGAAAAAGAACTGATCAAGATCGCTATCAAATCAATGGGGCTTGATGAGTTGGGGCCATTCAAACCCGAAGAAAGAATTATTGAATACCTGCTGGCAAATAAAGAAGACAGCAAATTGGTGAGTATGACCTTAACTGATTTTGCTGATGAAACAGCAAGCGAAAGTCCTGCACCCGGCGGTGGTTCTATTGCTGCTTATGTTGGCTCATTGGGTATTGCTTTGGGAACAATGGTAGCCAATCTCAGTAGTCATAAAAAAGGATGGGACGACCGCTGGAAGGAATTCAGCGACTGGGCGGAGAAAGGAGAGCAATACAAAAATGAACTGGTGAAACTGGTGGATGCAGATACCAAAGCATTCAACCAGATCATGAATGCCTTTGCTCTGCCAAAAGGAAATGATGCAGAGAAAGCTGCTCGTACGAAAGCTATACAGGATGCAACGAAATACGCTATTGAAATTCCCTTCAAAGTAATGCAGGTTGCTTATGCCAGCATGGAAGTAATTAAAGCAATGGCTGAAGTGGGTAATCCCAATTCTGTTTCAGATGCAGGCGTGGGCGCCTTGTGTGTTCGCAGTGCGGTGATGGGAGCTTTTATGAATGTGCGTATTAACGCTGCAGGTTATGATGACAAAACTTTTGTTTTAGACATTGTTGCCAAGGGAAAGGAAATAGAAAATAAAACCATTACAACGGAAGCAGAGATTTTGGAAATTGTGAATGAGAAGATTGGGATATAGTTTTTTTAATGTTTATTGCTAAATTTTTAATGTCGGTTGATTAATAAATGATTTTGTTTGCAATAGAGCTTAAATTTAGTGTATGATTACTAAGATAGAAATAGATGGATTCAAAACTTTTTCAAAATTCCAAATGGAATTTGCACCTCTTACAATAATTGCAGGAACAAATGCTTCTGGAAAAAGTAATTTATTCGATGCAATGCATTTACTAAGCAGAATTGTTGATACTGATTTAAAAACCGCTTTTAGTGAAGAAAGAGGGAATGCTACAGAACTTTTTACCCAATATGACAATGATTCAGCTGCAGTTGAAATGTGTTTTGCCGTTGAATTATTACTTGACAAGGATATTAAAGATAAATTTGGAGGTACTGCAATTTTAAAATACACACGCTTAAGATATCAAATAACTATAAAGCAGGTTAAGAATGAAAGAGGCATTCAAGATCTGATAATCACTTCGGAATCCCTAAACCCAATAAGACATGATGAAGATAAATGGATTAAGGTTTATATTAAAAAAAGTGTTGTAGAAAAGTGGAGACCAAAAGTAGTATCGGGAAGACGAGGTGTTGCTTATATTGATACAGAAAATGACCGAGTAAATTTACGTCAGGATGGAAAAGGTGGAGTAAAAAAAGAATTTTCGCTGAATAATATTAATCAAGCTATTATTAGTGTAGTTAATTCTGTTGATTTTCCTCATGCTCTTGCCGCAAAAGAAGAGATTAAAATTTGGCGATTTTTGCAATTAAACCCCGAGGATTTGCGTCAACCAAGTTCTTACCTTGCTAAAGATAATCTTACACATACAGGTCAGAATCTTGCAGCTGCTTTGCACAGAATTGAAAGTTTAGATCCTGGTTTAATTAAGCAAATTACCCGTAGATTAAATTCGTTGCTTCCAAGCATAACAAAAGTATCTGTTGTAGATGATAAAGTAGGTAAGCAATTTGTTGTACAAGTACAGAATCAAGATGGAAGAATCTTTACCTCAAGAGTTCTATCTGAAGGAACACTAAGACTCTTGACTTTATGTGTCTTCTTATACGACAATGATTATAAAGGACTATTGTGTTTTGAAGAACCTGAGAATGGGGTTCATCCTGCAAGGATGAGGCTTACCGCAGAATTACTTTTAGACCTTGTTTCTCATTTCGAAATAGATGAAGGTCAGGGCTTACGACAAGTAATTGTGAATACTCATTCCCCTGTACTAGTTGGGGATACTTTCAAATTAAGTAATCAGAATATTTGCAGAATATGGTTATCGCAACTGGTTACTCAGTTTTTAACTGTTGATAATAAAAAATATAAAATTCAAGTTACAAAGATGCTTCCCGTTGTTAAAGGAAGTACTCAGTTAGGCATTGAGTTTTCAGAGAATGAGCGAAAGTTAACCCTTGCTAATGTCATACACTATTTACAAAGCGCAGACTTTGAGCAAGAAATTCAAAAAATAGAAGAATAGATGAGTAATATATTAACAATTGCCTACTCTACCGAGGGGACAACCGATCAAAGATTTCTTGAAAGTATTATTCGTAAAGTATTTGAAGATGCGGCTTACAAATGTGAAAGTAATATTGAAGTATTTGATCCTGTCTTTATTAAATTTCCAAAAGAAAATTCATTTGTAGAAGATGTTCTAAAGGTTTCAACTGAAGCATATAATACAGGAATTAAAGTGCTTTGTATTCATGTTGATGCAGATAATAGTGATGATAAAAATGTGACGCAACATAAAATTATTCCCACAATTGCAGCATTTGATGATCAAGTGGACAATACTATTTGTAAGAATTTGGTTCCAGTAATTCCAGTGCAAATGACCGAAGCTTGGATGTTGGCTGATAAAGAGTTGCTGAAGGATGAAATGAATACAAATAAATCAGATGTTGACTTGGGTATTAACAGAGAACCTGAATCAATTGCGGATCCCAAAAAAGTTATAGAGGATGCATTAAATGTTGCACAAGCCCATCTGCCAAGGCGAAGGAATAAAATTGTGATAGGAGATTTATATCAGCCTATCGGACAAAAAATTGCTATTGAAAAACTTGAAACATTAAGTTCTTTTCAAAAATTTAAACTATCTGTCGAAAATGCGTTAAAAAAATTAAATTATTTAAAATGACCTTATCTAAATAAAAAATTGCCGGCACCACGCCGGCAATTTTATTCTAACGCCATTCACTACAAAAATATTTATCCAATAATACAATTCCATTCATGCACATCCGCAACAGCCCCCGTACGTATCAGTTCTAACTGATCCTTTAATTGATTGTGCAGGCTTTCCTTATTATATACAGGCAATGTGTAATCAACCCCATTGATATGTATCGTTTGAATCGGTGCCACCACCGCAGCAGTACCAGCGCCAAATGCTTCTTTCAGTGTTCCATTTGCGAATGCAGTTTCCAGTTCAGCAATGCTTACGGGTCTTTCTTCTGTTGCATAGCCGAGGTCGTTAGCCAGCGTAAGTAAAGAGTCTCTCGTTACACCATCTAAAATAGAATCAGATAAGGCTGGTGTAACCAGTATATCGTTGATCACAAACATGGCATTCATCATACCAGACTCTTCTATGTACGCATTGTCTTTTCCACCCGTCCACAGCACCTGGTCGTAGCCTTGTTCTTTTGCCAGTTTGGTTGGATAAAATGCACCACCATAGTTACCGCCACATTTTGCAAAACCAGTTCCACCTTTGGCAGCCCTTATGTATTCGGTTTCCACTTTCACTTTTATCGGGTTGGCAAATAAAGATGGCACCGGCCCGGTAAAAATTATAAAGCGGTATTCATCAGAGATCTTCACACCAAACTTTGCTTCACTTGCGTACATGAATGGACGTATGTATAAGGCACTTCCTTTTTCTTTTGGCACCCAACCCCGGTCTGTTTCTATCAAACGCATTAGCCCTTCTGTAAAAATCTCTTTGGATACCGGTGCCATGCACATTCTGTCCAGTGATTTTAAAAAGCGGTTGTAGTGTTTGTCCATCCTGAAAATATTGATGCGGCCATCTTCCATTGTAAATGCCTTCATGCCTTCAAATACGGTTTGCCCGTAATGCAGTGCCAGCGTAGTAGGGCTTAGTGAAAGATTGGCGTAAGGAACCACCTGTGCTGATTTCCATGCACCATTTCCATAGTCGCATACCAGCATGTGGTCAGCAACATATTTACCAAATTCAAGATGATTAAAATCAACTTCATTAAGTTTGGAGTGGAGTGTTTTCCGTACGGGGATTTCTGTAGTGATTACCATATCGTTTTAATTTTATGCTTTTTTTTGAATTAATTTTATCAGTACCAGCTATATTTTTCATGGCATCATCGTTGCGTCGCAATCACTTCATCAGCATACATAATGGCTTCGCTCTTTATATCAATTTCCATTTTTACGTTTGCTCTTTCATACACACCAGGTTCTACGGGTAAATGTTTGAAGCCAATTTTTTCATACAACTTAATGGCATTCGCATTTTTGGTGTTGGAATACAGGATCACTTTAGTGGCACCCAATTCTTTTGCTTTTTTGAAACTTGCGTAGCTCAATGCCTCTGCAATTCCTTTGCGCCTGAAATTTTCATCCACGGCCATCTTGGTAAATTCGTACACCTGCTCACCCACTTTTCTTAAACCTACTGTGCCTGCAACTGATCCATCATACAAGGCCATCAAAATAGCACCACCATCTTTCAGTATGGCAGCTTCAGGGTTGGTCAGTACATATTCATCCAGCGGCTCCATGGTAAACCAGGCTTCAATCCATTGCCGGTTCATTCTTTCAAAATCAGGCTGGTACTTTGTTTCGTAATCTGTAATAGTAATATTATTCATAGCTATAATTTTCGGTTCACAATTACAGCACAAAATTTCAATTATTATTTCATTTAAAACAGATGCAGATTTATTAATTTTGACTATATCAGATTTATTTATGAAAAAGAACGGTTTTACAAAAGATGACCATTTGTACCTGCAGGTTGCAGATGGTTTAGAAAAGATGATAGCAGAAGAAGTATTGCGTATCGGGGATAAATTACCTTCTGTACGACTGTTGAGTGCGGAGTACGGAATAAGCCAGGGCACAGCCTTCCAGGCATATTATCATTTGGAAGGAAGAGGACTGATAGAGTCAAGGCCGAAGTCTGGTTATTATGTACGGTTCAATCACCAGCGGTTTCCAAAGCTGCCAGATCAGGTAAAGCCGGATACCGGCTCTCATGAAGTAAGTGTGAAGGATATGATCACCTCTATTTATAGTGATATAGTGGCTACCGATGTGATCAATTTTGCAATTGCTGTTCCGGATGCTTCATTAATTCCGGCTGCAAAAATCAATAAATCGGTGGTGTATGCTTTGCGAAATACTAAGGGACATTGTATCAACTATGAACATTCGCAGGGTAATACAGAACTGCGGCAGCAAATAGCAAAGCTGAGTTTTAACTGGGGTGGCAAAGTAAAACCGGATGAAGTGATCATTACCTCTGGTTGCCTGGAAGCTGTAATGATGTGCCTGAAAGCAGTAACCAATCATGGTGATACCGTAGCTGTGGAATGTCCCACTTATTTTGGTATCTATCAAACAATTGAAAACCTTGGATTAAAAGTAGTGGAGATACCAGCTGATCCTACAGAAGGATTAGACCTGGTTGCATTACAAAAGGCAATCAAAAAAAACGCCATCAAGGCTTGTGTAGCGGTTCCTAATTTTAATAATCCACTGGGAACTTGTATGAGTGATGAAAATAAAAAGAAACTGGTAGACATTATCACACAAAATAATATTCCTTTGATTGAAGATGATATTTATGGAGAATTATTTTTTGGTAAGAGCAGGCCCAAAGCATGTAAGTATTTTGATACAAAGGGAATGGTGATGTATTGTTCTTCTTTGTCAAAATCACTTGCACCGGGCTATCGTATTGGCTGGACAATACCTGGTAAATTTTTTGAACCGGTTAAACAGATCAAGCGTATCCAAAATATTAGCAGTCCTTCTTTAACACAAGCTGCCATGGCGCACTTTTTAAAGAACGGTCGTTATGAATATCATTTAAAAAATTTGCGCAAGGCATTGCATACGCAGAACCTTCGCTACATGCAGGCGATCATTCAATACTTTCCTGCGGATACTAAAATCTCAAGGCCTGCCGGCGGTTTTACCCTCTGGATTGAATTGAATGAAAAAGTAGATTCTTTTAAATTGCGTACGGAGGCTATGAAACATAAGATATCCATTGTGCCGGGAAAAATATTTTCTGCCAGTATTGATTATTCCAACTACATCCGCATTAGTTTTGGCAAACCCTGGAGCGATGATGTGGATTATGGTTTGATGATGCTGGGCAAATTGATTAGGAAAATGATTTAGGTAAGTGGTGAGTGATGAATTATGAGTGATAAATAAAATTCAGGATTTATAAATTATTAAAAACAAATGAAACAACATTTAGCACACGTAGCGATCGTGGTAAAAAACTATGATGAAGCGATCCATTTTTATACTCAGCAACTGGGTTTTGATTTGATTGAAGATACCGTATTAAGCGAAACCAAGCGATGGGTATTGGTAGCGCCTCCGGGCTCTGACGGCTGCAGGTTACTGCTAGCCCAGGCAGCTACTGAAGAACAGCTAAGCAGGGTGGGTAATCAAACCGGGGGCAGGGTGTTCTTGTTTTTACACACGGATGATTTTTGGAGAGATCACAGCAAATATGTTGCAAAAGGAATCCGCTTTGTAAGGCAACCTGTGAGTGAAGCTTATGGCACAGTTGCTGTTTTTGAAGACTTGTATGGTAACCTCTGGGATTTGATTGGGCCAGGTACCGAAGGCCAGGCTGAATAGTAATCTTTTACAAAACCTATAAGGTCTGCCGCCCCGCCAGGCAGCGCTGCAAGACCTTATAGGTTTATGCAGGTAACAGATAAAATATTTTTTCACAACAGATTTTTCCTAACTTTCATTAATGAAACATTTTAAGTTTTACAGCAAGGAAGATATTTTATCAGTTACCAAAGTTCGCCGCTACGAAACCAAGATTGGCGAAAGGGTGCAAAATATAAAATCTGAGAGCGACTGGGCTCAGCAACTGGAGCAGTCTGCAGCGAAGTATGTGCTGCTGGGTATTCCGGAAGACATTGGGGTAAAAGGAAATTATGGCATTGGCGGCGCAGACACAAACTGGCTGCCTTTTTTGTCTTCTTTCCTGAATATGCAGAATAATGATTTTTTAACGGGAGAGGATATCCTGTTACTCGGCCATTTTGATTTTGGGGATCTGAAATTTTTGATTGAGAACAATGCTTACGGTTACGAGGAAATGATTGATGCCTATCGCCATGCGGTGAACCTGGTGGATGATGAAGTGGAAAATATTATAAAGGTGATTGCTTCCTGTAAGAAGATACCGATTGTAATCGGCGGCGGACAGAACAATGCTTATCCCATTATTAAAGGAGTGTCAAAAGGTTTGCATAAAGCTGGTGTGTTGCCGCTGGCCCAGATCAATGTAGTAAACCTGGATGCACATGCAGACTTTAGAACGGCTGAAGGCAGGCACAGTGGTAATGCTTTTCGGTATGCGAATGATGATGGTTTTTTAGGCAAGTATTGCATTGTGGGGCTGCATGAAAATTATGTAACACAGAATGTGCTGATGGATATTCACAGTGATCCGTTTATTGATTATGTTAGCTACGAGGATATCTTTTTATACGAACGAAAAAACTTTATCCAGGCGGTTGCTCATGCTACCGGTTTTACGGAAGATACTTTTACAGGTATTGAGCTGGACCTGGATTGTATAGAGCAAGTGCTGAGCAGTGCAGCCACTCCTACGGGAATCAGTGCGTTGCATGCCCGTCAATATATTACAGTAGCTGCTCAGGATGCTAAAGTGGCTTACCTGCACATCAGCGAAGGCGCCACACAATTATCTGATGGAAGACGGGATGAATCTACGGGAAAACTGATCAGTTATTTAGTGAGTGATTTTGTGAAAGAGTTGGCACAAGCATAGTCGTCAATGGTGAATGGTCATGATGAATATTATAATACCAGTTCCAATATCCAGTATCTAATATCCAGTATCCAATATCTTTCATCAAAGCTGTCCGGCTATCTCTTTCTCATCCGCCACACCATCTTTCCGCCATACCTGTTTGCCATCTTTAAATAAAATGAATACCGGTAGTGCAGTTACATTGTATGCTTTTAAAATATCTTCATCTTTTCCCCCATCTACTTTTACCAATAAATACTTATCCGGATTATTTGCCTGCAGGCTTTTTAATACCGGCTCCATCTTTTTGCAGGGTGGGCACCATTCTGCACCAAAATCCACCAACACTGTTTTAGAAGAGCTGATGGCACCATTAAATTCTTCCATGGTCATTTGTTTGGCCGTGCTCTTTCCTTCCAGGGGTTTACTGTCGGCTTTCCATGCATTGATACCACCTTTTAATTCATATACTTTTTCATAACCTTCTGCCCTCATCTTTTGTGCAGCAGCAGCGCTTCTTCCACCTCCAAGGCAATACACATACACAGGTTTATTTTTATCAATAAATTCAACACGCCTTTTAAATTCTTCTTTATTATTCCAGTCTGCTAATAAAGAGCCTTTAATATGCCCGCTGTTATATTCTCCCGGAGTTCTTACATCTAAAATTTGTATGGAGTCTTTCGTACTGATCCCAGATTCAAATTCATTAGTGGTTAAAGCCGTATTTGTTTGAGCAGTACAGGATAAAATAGTAACAGAAAAAATCAAAGCGGTTGCAGTATGTAAGAGGTGTTTCATTATTTATATTTTTTTGCGAAGTTGCAATTATTATTCTAATTAAAAAGCCACCTTGTTTAGAAGGTGGCTTTTTAACAAATTTTATTAAATTCTTTCTACTCAACTGGTGTTAAGTATTGTGCATAAGAATAACCTTCTTCTCCATCATCAGTACGTACCATCCACCATTGGTCGCTGCTTCTGCTTACCAGTGTGATCACTTCTCCATGTGCAGCTTTACCTACAATGGGTTGATCTGTACCCGGTCCTTTGCGGATATTTAAATTGCTGCTTTCAGTGGTTACTGTTACTTTGGTAACAGCAGCGCTCAGGCTGGTGTTCACATTCAGTACCAGATCTCCGGAAACAAAATTTGGATCTATTTTATCATAAATGTTCCAAAGCTGGTCCTTTACTGCTCCGGTTGGTGCTGTTCCATCGATGTATAAAACACCGTCCTGTTCTCTTACTGCCAGGTCCGTAATGCCTGATGCAGTGGCAGCATCGGTGAGTTCTTTATATTTATCTGCTAGTGCCATAATTTGTTCCTCTTTATTTTAATTAACAGTTAATTTATTGTCTACTTTTTTAGGTTTTAATGATTGCAGCAATGGCATCAGTTTTTTCAATGCATCTTTTTTAATTTCCCCGGTAAGAGTAATAACGCCATCTTTTACATCTGCTTTTACAGTAGGATGATCTTTAATGGCATCTGCCACAGCTTTAGTTAGTGGATCGTCTGCAGCAATAACTACAGGAGCAGGCGGTGGTGGTGGAGGAATAACAGAACAATTGTTGATTACTGATTTTACCCCTTTGATTCCTGCAATTTCTTTTTCACACATGGCTTTGCAGGCATCATCTTTTACCATGCCGCTGATGGTGGCCACGCCGTCTTTAACGTCTGCTACAGCACCAGCCATTTCTGGAGTAGCACTTATTTTTGCATCAATTGCAGTTTTAATATCTGCATCTTTGGGGCTGCAACTGATAAACCCCAGGGTAGCGGAAATAATCACCGCCAGTAATACTTTGGATAGCTTCATGTGACAAATTTTTTTAAAATGAATGATTGCTTAAAGGAAGTGAATATTTGCTGATTTAGCTAATTATCGGCAATATATTTTTGTCAACTTTTGTCGCATTTAAAAATACAATATCACTTCCTTTTTTTCTTAAACTAATCTGTGCTGATCTAAAATACAATATGCCCTTCCGTGATATCATTTCCTTCAAAAGCTTTGTCAAATTGTTTTTTTACTGTGATGGCTTCTGAATTTTTCTTTTGTTTATTAAGTGACTGGTATAAACCGTATAATGACCAGTGATTATTTGGATTTTCTTTCAGCTCCTCTTTAAAAGCAACTGCAGCTTTTTGTGCATTGCCTGCTTTTAATAAAGCAGAACCCAAATAGCCTCTTGCAGGCAGCAGCCAGTCTCTTGGCTCAGTATAAATCAGCGCATCTTCATTTGCTGCCGCTTCAGTCAGCAGTATAATTGCTTTGTTCAAATCATTTTCCTTTTCTGCAATTACACCGGCTAAAATTTTCTCTGCCACTTTAGCTGCGGCAACAGGTGCGTTAAATGGTTGCATCACCACCTGCATATCTGGCGCCATCATTTTTTCCTGCATTATTTTTAATGCTTCATTGGCTGCAGCGGTATTATTCTTTCCTGCAAAGGCCATGCCTCTTGCCCAGTGCCATAAAACTGTTGCGTATATATGATGTTCCTGCACCGGTGCTGTATTCAGCACGGCATCCCATTTTCCAAAACGGACATCATTGAACACAGGCGTCATATACATGTATTGCAAATAGTTGCCGAGCGGCGCAGGGAGTGACATAAAACTGGTATCAAAACTATGCATACACTCATCAGCGCTTTTTTTACTGGCTGCGTAGTTAGCCCTCATCATGGCACAGGCAGAAAGCATGTGCAGGTTATGAAAAAGATACAGTGGCAGGTTATTCTGAACATCGGGGTACAGGTTGAAATAGCTGTTGTAACCGGAAACTGACATTTCGTTTACTTTCATACCCTGTTTGTAATTACCCGTACGTATGTAGATATGTGATGGCATATGAATCATGTGTGATACGGAGGGCATTAATTCTCCCAGCCTGTCTGCACTTGGTAAAGCCCTGCCGGGGTTGGGAGAAGCTTCTACAGAATGTATATAATAATGATTGGCACCCGGATGAATTGGATGAGCTGCCAGTGTTTTTTCAAGCACAGCTAAAATGCCGGGTGTCCACGGTTGGGCTTCACCGTTATGTTTCCAGTAATCCCACGGATGCTGCAGCATCATGGCATCTGCATACAGTGTTGCGATATCTGCATCTTGTTTAAAAAGGCTGTATGCTTTCTTCATTCCATCGGTATACAATTGGTTGAGTAATTCCCTGCTGATGGTACTGTCGGCAGTATACCTTACTGCCATTACATCTATTAAAGCTTTTTCTTTTGGCGTACAATTATTTTTTAATGAAACTGCTTTTTGTGAAGCGGCAAAAGCATCAGGGGTATATAAATATGCAAAGTCATTAATGTTGGGGCCAAAGGCCAGTGCCTGTGCCCAGTATATCATTGCGTTATTGGAGTCAAACCGCTCCGCTTTTTTAAATGAAGCCATCGATTCTATTATGTGAAAAGCATAATACATATTAATGCCCTGGTTAAAATAAAATTGAGCACTGTCATTTTTAGTGGAGATATTCCAACGGTAATTACCCCAGCCTGGCAGCACACTAATTCCGTTGGCAAGACTGTCTGCATCAATTTGCGACCAGTCTGGAGAACACTGCATAATGAATTTATTTTTTAAAACGGCTTCCCTTGAAACCTCCCGGGGTTGCTGGTAGTTGCTTTCTTTTGCATACCTGAAACCTGCTGTAAGCAACAATACAGAGAATGCGGAGATTAAAAATACTTTACTGTTCATAACATGAATGTTTACCCCAGAAAGATAAACAAATCATGGGAAAAATGCAATAAGAAAGTGTTGTTTGAATTGAAAGTGGTTGCTAAAAGTTATATCATCATTTTTGATGCTAATTCTTTAAACAATTTATAAGCCACCATTGCAGTCATATTATTTACATCCCTCACAGGATTGTATTCAACAATGTCTGCACCAACAATTTCCACAGGAACAGATTGTATGATCTTAATTAATTCCCTTGTAGTTAACCCGCCGGGTTCATGATGTGATATACCGGGGGCAAAAGCCGGATCAAGCACATCCAGGTCCAATGAAATATAAAGCGGGGATTGCAATGTTTGTATAAAATCGTAATTGAAGTTTTTCATCTCTATCACATTTACATTGAACAATGCAGCCTGTTCTTTTTGATGGGTATTCAGTGTCCTTATACCAACCTGTGTCAGTGATCTTACCATCTTTTTTTCCATTAGCCTGGCAAACGGAGAGGCGTGGGAGTAGGGGTTGTTGTCAAAGTTATCATACAGGTCGGCATGTCCATCCAGGTGCAGTACATTTAAGTTGTTGAATTTTTCTGCATATGCTTCAATGATGGGAAAGGAAACAGAATGATCGCCACCGAGGCAGATGATTTTATCACCTCCGACTAATTCCTGTTGAATTATTTTCTTAATGTTGTTGTAAACAAATGCAGGATTGGATTCTGCAAATGAAATATCACCCAGGTCAGTGTATGTCTTACCATTGAGTATCTCCTTTCCATCCTCACAAAAAGCATTGGCTGAACCATCTGTATCCATCAGCCTGATACGTGGCGGAGCCAAAGAAGGGCCTTTTAAAAAGGAAGAATTTCCATCGTAAGGAACACCAATAAGTTTGATCATTTGTCAATAATATTTTAAGGTGGTTCAGGATATTTATTAATGGTTTACAATTTAGGCTATAACCTAGACTTTCTAATTCAACTATTGTGCACCAACAATTTTTTACTAAATGTTTAAAAATCCCTGGTAAATATTTTGAACCAGTTTTTAATTAAAAAAATGGTTCAATGCTTTGGCAACCCCATCATGATTATTGGTATCGGTAACATAATCGGCTGCAGCTTTAATTTCATCCGGAGCATTGCCCATCGCTACACCCATACCGACAAATTCTATCATGCCTTTATCATTGTAATTATCACCGATAGCAATGATCTCGTTTTGCTGCAGACCATACTGTGTCATCAGTAATTGAATGGCTTTTTGTTTGGATGCCTGCAGGTGCATTACTTCCAGGTAGCGGGGTTGCGATTTGTAAATATTTAATTGACCAGTGTGCTTTGCCAGTAATTCTTTTTCAAGAGAAAGTATCACATGTGGGTCACCTGCAATGAGAATTTTATTGGGGGCCGTTTGCTGTTGCTCCCAAAGTGTCAATGTATCCTGGAAAGGTTGAATGATGATAGGAACATCCGTTATTTTTTGTTCTTTTTTTACCGCATCGGTGTGAGCCTGTGCAAACCATTCCATCTGGCTGTAATACATGGCTGATACCGGTTGCTTTTCCACTTCACTATATACCGCCGCAGCTTCGGGCAGGCTCACATGTACCTGGTAAGTAACAGCCTGTTGTTGAAAAATATAACCGCCATTTAAGCTTACCACAGGATTGTCATCCGGGAAAACAGCTTTGGTGATGGGCAACATGCCGTGAAGGGGTCTTGCAGAAATAGGAACTATCAATATACCTTGTTGTATTAACCGTTGAATAGTGTCCCTGGTAACATTACTTACAGTATGGTCTTTCCTCAGCAGGGTACCATCCATGTCTAAAAAAGCGGCTTTATACATATTCTGGATAAAAATTATTTCGGCTAAAGTAGGAAGACGGAAGGGATATAAAAATATTTTTCCCTATGAGATTTAAAACTTAAACACAAAACCACTAAAAAATTCAGGCACAGGTTATATGCCTGTGCCTTAAAAAAATAAAATGCCTGTTGATTTTATAAGCTTGTTACCCGTTGAAATTTAAAACCCAAATAAAAATGAAGGATTGAGTCTTTTAAACAGGGAGCTTGCAGGTGTTGTTGCCACGGGTATAACTTTTTGTTCTGTTCTTTCCCTTTGTGCTGTTATTTTGTAACCTAAGCTGGGGAGTACTGCAACATGCCCTTTATGTTTGATAGAAAAAACATTGTTGTGCTGGGTAGTTATATTTTTTTCAGTAAAATGAAATTTTTCGAATGATCCCACTTCTGTTTTTTCCAGCTTTATCCTTTGATAGTTATCAGTCATTACCTTTAATGCATTGATCTCCTGAGAGCTGATGACAGCAGGTTTTGATTTCCAGTAAACCACGTTAACAATGTGCGGCGTTTGTTTTATCAACTTGATCTCTTCTTCAGTAATGTGTACAAAAACATAGCATTTGAACAGTGGTTGATAAGCTGTTATTGCTTTGGTGCCACTTATCTTATTTTCACACATGGTAAAGGGACAGTAGTTCTCAATTCCTTTTTTTGCCAGTAATTCAGTTACTCTTTTTTCCCGTTGTTTTTTTGTGCAGATTAAGTACCAATTGCGTTCCATATTGTTTTCTTTTTTTAGGTTAGGGTTATTTATTTTTTATAATTAAATTTTTAAGTTCATTCAGTAAATCTTTCATCTCTTATCCTGGGATATCAGTTAAATGGATTTTCAATATTGAAGGCAATTAAAATCTGCCAGCTGTTTTATTGGAGGACTTTCATGGATAGTTGTTCAAAAAAAATCAGTAAGAATTGAACGGTGGTTTTATTAAAGGGATACCAGGAGTTGTATTATTCAGAGTCCAAAAGTACCAGCCTTCCACAAGTTTGTCAATAACCCAAATAGGTAAATTTTGCAACCTTCTCTTACTCCGTTCTAACCCTTTTTTTATTCTTCATTTAATCTTGTTTCATCATTGTATTCTATTTGAATGCCAAAATGTAAATAATTGATAATCAGTAGTTAAATGACAGGAAGGAGACTTCGGAATTCCTTTTAATGGAATTTTTTTTCTTTAAATGGAATGGGCAGGCAGGAATGGGCAGGCATCAACAGGAGGAGGAAGCTGTTTACTTTGCAGCTATGTGCTTTGTAATATTAAAAAAGCAATTTTTCTTTATTTAATCCAATGAATCCAGCAGGCGGCGGTGATAATTTATTTGCCCAAGATGATAGGCGAAGTGTGTGGTAAGGTGAACTAAAAAATATAGGGTGGAAGTTTTCTTTTCAAAAACCAGCAATGGATATTCCTGGTGCAGGGCTTCATCGGTTAGTTTGTTCAATGCCCCGTTTACAACAAGGATTGTATCTTCTATTTTGCTGATCAATTCAGTTGCTGGAATATCTTTTTGTGAAAATTCCAGCTCTCTGTTACGGATATAATTGGTGTTGCCGATTTGTGCTCCAATATAGGTATTAAGATTTCCGATCAAATGTAAACAAAGATTACCGGCTGAATTCGCAATGCTTTTTTCAATATACCAGATCTTCTTTTCATTTTGGTACAATGAAATTTCTGTTTTCAGTTTGTTCAGGTCCCTGTTAAACAGGGTTTGTAATGATTCAATCAGCATAGCAAAGTTGTTTTATTTTTTTGCCGGAACAAGATCTTTGTACCCGATCAGTTGAATTCCTTTTTCTTTGATAAAGGCTTTTACTTTTTCATTGGTAAATACATCTGTTACACCCTGCCTGTCTGCAGCTACCTGTTCGTAACCGATATGGAATACTGCTTTTAATTCTTCATCATTCATCCCGGGATGATCAATGAACCAGTAGGTGTTGCCCGGCTCCAGTTTGCTGAGCATGCTGAGAAAGCTTTGTATTTTTTCAGCAGACGTTTTAGATGGCCCGTCGTAGCTCACATATTTCACACCGTAGTCATCCAGGTCAATATCAATCTTGTATTCTTTGGCCAGCTTTTTTGTCAACGCTTTTACTTCCCCATTCATGTTGGTGCAGTTCATGTGAGAGGAGATATGGCTGATATGCGGTATTTTTTTTATTGCCATTTCTATCTGTGAACGAAACTCTTTTTCAATATCTTCCAGTTGTATTTTATTTTCGAGCAGTGACTGGCCCGGATAATTTTTATTCGGATACACCATGGGGTAGAAGTAACCGTTACTGTCTTTAATGCTGGCTCCATTTGATAGTGGCCGCCATTTTATATTATCCCATTCGCTGGTTAGTGCCAGGTGAATGCCCACATCCACACCAGGGTTTTGCTGCAGCATTTTCACTGCTTCCGGGAACCATGGTGAGGGAACGATCACTTCAATAGAAGTTTCAATGCCTTCTTTAAAGCATTTTATTAAAGCCTCATTGCCAGAATGGGTATAGCCCATATCGTCTCCACGAACAATCAGCCTGGTCGCTTTATCCTGGGTATGTGCTGAAATAAAAAACACAATAAATAATACTGAGCAGATAACTTTTTTCATAACTGTATTTTACTCAAAGGAACGAAAATAATGAAGTGACCAATTATTTAAATGCAGGAAGATAACGTTCATTCAAAATATTCAAATGGTGCCGGTGATGGCCATATAAATGGTTCACCAGCAAACGTGTAGTGAGCGGAAAATTATTGGCAGTACCTGATCTGTTCAATGCTTCATCATCCAGCGATTCTATAAAAGCGATGCTGGCTGTTCGGTATGCTTTTAATTCAGCCAATATATTTTGAATGTCTCTTTTATTCGCATTTGCATTTGCAACAAACAGGTCTTCATCAAACCCAGGCAGGTTAGTTTTATCTGCCCTGGCAATCCTCATCGCCCTGTAGATAATCACCCGTTCACAATCTGCCAGGTGAAGGATAATGTCTTTGATGGTCCATTTGCCCTCGGCATAACGGTACAATAACTGTTCTTCTGAAAGCGATGATAACAATACTTCTGTTTCCGGAATGATAGCAGTTAAGTGCCGGATCAGTTCGCCATCATCCGGAACACAGTCCATATAAGGTTGATAGAAATCAGGATAATTAGCTGAAGGTTTATCAATTCTGTACATAAAGAAAGTTTGATTAAAATTAAGCAATGCTGTAAATAAACAATCAGGTACTATGCTGCATTTTTAAAGGAGAAGTTCCCTGGTATTGTTAAAGAACAGTATTATGGATATTGAGCTTATGCAATTCCAATATGGTGGTATTGCCATCATCACTTTCCCTGTACATGGATGCAAATTTCCTGTTGAATAATATTTCATTAAAAGTGTAGGAGGTGCGTTGTTGTACATAGTTGCTGAATACATCATCAAACCCCCGGAGCATTACATATAATTCTACGTCTGTAGTTTTCATGTCTTCTTCTGTAAAACCATAAAAAGGGCTTTGTTCGTTGATGGGGTGTACAACCGTCCAGCTCATGGACATATTCTCTACCCGGCTACGTTCCAGGTTTAGGCTAAAATACTTGTAGTCAGGTTTATCATTTTCCACCACCAGTAAACCTACATTCACTTTTATTTCCACATCTGTTAGTGCATGCTTGTCTTTGTAAGCGGCAAAGCGAAACATCAACCCGGTTCCCTCCCTGTAAGGGCTTATTAAAGCATGATCACTGAAAATAAGATAGCTCCTGGGTTTTGAGAAACGGCCGTATATAAGACCGGTTGCGATAGCCAGCGACAGAAAACCGGTAAGTGATTCTATTGCCGATACAAAATTGGCAATATCACCAACAGGGTACACATGGCCGTATCCTACGGTAGTAAAAGTTTGTGTACTGAAATAAAATATTTCCCTGAATGTTTTCCAACTGTTACCGTTGGCAAGTCCTGCTAATTGTTCAGACCCGATGACGAAATAGACTGACGTAAAAACCAGGTTAATGGCGATGTAAAAAATTAATATCACCATGATGAATTTCCATTGCGGCAGGTTCAGCATATCATTGAATACGCTGAATCGTTTCCTGAAAGACATACCCTCTTTCACCAGGTTAAAGCTGCCATCTTTATTAATAAAGCGGCCACCTGTATCGTTACTGTTACTGGCAAACCCGGTATCATTATTTTGCCTGGAGAACGGGTTTGTTTTTTTGTATAGTGCCATCTTGCAATGATAAATATTAATAATTATTGGTGCAAATTAATGGCTTTGTAAATACATCCAACAGTAATAGTAGTATGGTTGTGGTATATACTGTTTTTTTGTAACCGGGTTTAAGTTACAGTAAGGTGAGGCCGTTCGGTTATTGAAAGAATACAACAGCTATTCAATCATAAATATTTCCCGGTGGCCGCCGGCCACACAATCCATATAGCCTTTCATTATTTCTTTTAATTCATCACTCATAGTGGCTGAGCGGAGGTTGATAATAAAACCACCGATATCATTGGTCTCAGATTCCACCACCACCGTCCAGTAATTGCTTACAATATCTGTCATTACTTTCATGTTGCTGATGCCCTCTGTTTTTTCAAAATGTGGTGCTGCCTGTTTAAACATTTTCACCAGGTCTTTTGCTTTGCCGGGTTTTGCCTGGAATACTTCCCTGATAAGATACATAGTTGTAAGATTTAGGTAGTAAAGGTAGAAAGCAGTTTTTTCAAATGCAAGCGGTTTGTGGAGAGGTTTTTTTTAAATGTTTGTACATGCTGTGAAAACGGCTATGATTACTTTAATAAATATCTTCGTCTTTTATCTTAAGATTTGAAATTTTAATTAGGTACAGGCACGCTTTTCCGAAGGCACTTCCTTTTGCAGACCATCTGTCAATGAAATGGTATTGCCCGTCTTTAAAACCTTCTAGTACCCATCTTGCACCATCCATACCTTGTTCTTCAGGATCATCCATTGGCATATTCCAGAAAGATATTTTATCTAGTTTACTTTTGAAAGTATACCATTTAAACCAACTGATAAACCCTGAGTCACTTATATTTAATTCTTCAGGATAGTCTTTGTATGCTGGCATCATTTTTTTAGCAGTGAGTATAAAATCGAAATGATGTTTTTGAATTTTTATTACTACCGGAGCATGGAATGATCGTAGCCATGTAAAGCGGTAAATTTCATCTTCACCTTTGTATTTATACAAGACAGATTCATTACAGCCATTAAGTGCTTCAGAATACCAGATGTTGCAGAAATTAGTAAGGTAATCTGTTCGGCCTTCATGTAGTTTTGAAGATCCAGATTTAGGAAAATATGTTTTTATACTGTCTATGGAAGGATAAATGTCTTGCTGCCCTTCATATGAGTCATAACGGTGGAATTTAAACGAGTTGCCGATTTTTGCGAAGTCAAATGAATAGTACGTTTCAAATAGTTCCGTTCTATATAAATATTTATACGTATGCTTTGTTTTAAAAGAAATTGAAAAAAAAATTGTGATGCTATCTTCTTGCGAAGCGCTGTTTTCTTTATTAGATCCTGTTGACCGCACCTCCAGATTTAAATTCCTGTTTCTTAAGGCATTCAATACTTCCCGGTTGTAAAATCTTTTCATCGGTACAGTTACCAGGAATTTTGGAAAATACACTGGAATTTCAAGCATATCATTCAGTGAGACCGGCCAAGGTTTATTTTCATTATTTAATTGTGCAAGCAACACTCCATCTTCTGCTTCAAGAGCTCCGCAAAAAACATCAAATATTTTCAGAAGATCGATCGAATCTTTCGTTTTTATTTTTTGAGGGCCTAAAACTTCTGCCATTTGAGTATCAATAACATCAATTTCTGGTATTTCCTTTTTCTTGCTGTTGCAAGCGATAAACAGGGGAAGTAGCAGGATGATGATGTATTTCATGCAGCAGTTTGTAATTGGATGCGGCAATGTCATATATCCATAAGAAATTGTAAAAAAGTAGATGTATTTTGATCATCAACGATATTCAGTTGCCTAGCTGCCGGATAGAAACGTAAAGCTTAAAATTGAAGCCTTGTGCCAAGGCTTCTAGTCTTGAAAAAAGTTGACAGGTTAATCTGGATTTCGTTCCGTCCACCCCCATGGCAATGTTAGCTGGGTCTTCCTCTTATTTTGCCGCCAGACGATTCTTTCTATAAGAATTCTTAATTGCTATTTTACCATTCTTAAAAATAAATAAATCGCATCCTGTAACTTCAACACGGGTACCATCTGATTTAGTTCCGGTAAAAATCCATTCGGAGAAACCCCTGTTTCCTGCAATACAGTGGGTGGCATTACCCCAATGAGCATCAGGGAATGTTGCAAATACGTTTTCAAATGCTTTCTTAACTTGTTGCTGCCCGGTAAATTTTTCTCCGTCAACATCTGGGCCAGCCGAAGACTCAAACACACAGTCATCCGTCATATGAAACATGATAGCCTTAACATCATGAGCATTAAATGCATCAGCAAAAGACTGGAGAAAAGCTGCTGTAACTTTCTTATTTGGTTGCGCCATCAGTAAAATTGGCAATAATAAAAGAAATATCAAAGTTGTCTTTTTCATATGTGATCCTATTAGTTTGTTTTGAGAAATATTTATAAAATGCCGACTAACGGGAGTTTGTGAAAAACTACCCTTGTTATCCAAATATATACACAATGTGAACCGGTAAAAGTATGTATGTTTAAAGCCACTGTTTGTATTTCTCACTGGGGTGAATAATTTTCGGTTTCTTACACACCTGTATGAATAAGCTGGGCATGGCTTCGGCTGTTGGTGAGAACAACCAACAGCGGCGTCTGCGGAATGGGTTGGAGTATTGTGGATTTACCAACAAGGGCATAAGTTTGTGAGAGTTAGTACCAACGACAGCGAAGCACTTTTTGTAGACGGCACAAGGATTGCCAACGCTCATTACCCTACCTACACCCTTGCGCCAAGAGGGGGCTACAAATTTGTACCCACGTACCAGAAAGGCGTAAAGGGCAAATACCAGTTAGTGGTAAGCGATAAAAGCTGGAAGCAACTGAAACAAAACCTTAAAAGCATCACCCGAAAAACCACTCCGAAAAGTGTAAACGAACGCATCAGCAAACTGAAAGAAGTATGCAGGGGCTGGCTGAATTATTTCCGTATGGCAAGTATCAGTGGCAAACTGCGTGACCTTGATGGCTGGTTGCGTAACCGGCTACGCTACTGCATCTGGGCAGACTGGAAGAAGCCTGAACGCAAGCGTAAAAACCTGATCCGTTTAGGGGCAGACCAGTATCATGCCTATGTATGGAGCAGAACAAGAAAGGGAGGATGGGCAATCGCCCAATCACCCATATTGGGAACAACTGTAACGATTAAACGCCTGCAACAAAGAGGTTATGAATCCATGCTCGATTACTACGTAAAAGTAGCTCCGCAACTTAATGAACCGCTGTATACGAGACCCGTACGTACAGTGGTGTGAGAGGCGCACCTCATCGCTTACAAGCGGTGAGGCCGTCTACTCGATTGTACGCTGCATTGGTCTACCGAAGATTAAGCAATTTTTAATTTCCTTTTAGGGAGCTGAACATTAAAATTCACTTTTGCATGTAAAGCATTAAACACTTTGATTACAGTGTCAAACCTAGCATTTGTGAAGTTGTTTTCTAATTTTGAAATCTGCGCCTTCTGAACACCAACTAGCTGTCCGAGTTGTTCTTGAGTTAAGTTATGATGAAGTCTTGCCTCCTTAATTGCATTTCCCAATAGATCAAGCTTAAGCTCATGTTCAAAGGTATCTCTCGCTGATGACCCAATTTTCCCCACATGCTTGTCTATCATTGCGTCAAGGGAAACGGTTTTCATTTTTTTCTTGGTCTGCATAATTTATTATTTTTTTTGAGCTAAATATTGTTGTCTTATTTTTTCGGCTTTATCCAAGTCTGCTTGGGGTGTCTTACCTGTCTTTTTTATGAGGCCATGAGTTGCAAGAACCAAAGTATTTTGCCCATGTTTTTTATCCCAAAAAGCGAAAATCCGATAATAAGTCTTATTGTATAAAGTCCTGAATTCCCAAATGGTATCTGTCAACTTTTTGAACAATTCTGGGTCATTCTTTAATTGAGCTTTTCTAATGTTATAGTAAATCTTCGTTTGAGCTTTATTGTCTAACTGCTCCATAAATTCCACAGCTTCCGGTAAAAATTCAACATGAAACTTCTCAACCATTTAGTAGTTTTTGGTAAAGATAGAAGTTTCCTTATAAAGAAACAAGTGGAAATTATAAACGTGATGAAAATGTAGCGTACAACGGGAGTTTGTGAAAAAACTCATGCTTTCACCCAAATATACACACAATGTGAATAGCTAAAATGCTGTATGGTTTTTGTTACAAATCAGCTATGCAATTTATACAGGGAAACAACCGCCATCAAACCTACTTCAGTACGCTGGAAGACCAGGTGAGTGCCGATAATGCAGTAAGGCTCATGGATGCTTTTATTGATAAACTCGATCTGGAACAATTAGGTTTCACCGGCACTGTGCACAAAAGCGAAGGCCGTCCGCCGTATGCACCGGCGGTGTTTTTAAAATTGTACCTGTATGGTTATCTCAATAAGATCCGCAGCAGCCGCAAGCTGGAAAAAGAATGCAGCCGCAATATAGAGCTGCAGTGGCTGCTGCGTGGGCTGCAGCCCAACTATCATACCATTGCCGACTTTCGTAAACTGCATGCGGCACCATTACAGTCCATGTTCAGGCTGTATGTACAATTCCTGGGTGAAGCAGGCCTGCTGGGCAAAACAGTCATCGGTATAGACGGCAGTAAGTTTAAAGCAGTGAACAGTAAAAAGAATAATTACAATCAAAAAAAGATAGACAAGCACCGTCAGTTTATTGAAGATAAGACGGCAAAATATTTACAGGAACTCGATGAGCTGGACAGACAGGAAAACACTACCGGTGAGGAGGAACTGCAAATAAAAAAAGAAAAGATAACACAGGGCCTTGCCAAACTAAAAGAACGCACTATCAAATACGATACCCTTCAGCAGCAGTTAGATAATACCACAGACAAACAGATCAGCACCACCGATGCAGACAGCCGCAGCATCATCATTGTAAAAAGTATTGTGGAAGTAGCCTACAACACACAGAATGCAGTAGACGATAAACACCACCTGATAGTGCATACGCAGGCCACCAATACCAATGATGGCAAGGCGTTGCACAAAGCAGCCACACAAGCCAAACAAAATTTACAGCTAAAACAACAAGACAGCCTGATGGTGCTTGCAGACAAAGGCTATCATACAGGAGCAGAACTGCAGCAGTGCCAGCAGGATAATATGATGACCCATGTAGCCTATAAAGAGCAACCCTCCGTAAAACATATTGCCAATGAATTTTTAGCAGAAAGCTTTTGTTATGATCAACTAACAGACAGCTATACCTGTCCTGCAGGTGCTGTACTAACGTCGCTGGGTACCTGGCATAATAAAAAAGGAGAAGCTAATGAAACCAGCTGCCGTTTTAAAACATACCGTACCGATGCCTGTAAAACCTGTGCTTTAAAAAATCAATGCACCAAACTTCCCAAGCGTATTATCCAGCGGAGTGAATACCAGGATGCAGTGGACATCAATGATAACAACATCAAACAAAACCCACAGTATTACAAACGGCGGCAGGCCATCTGCGAACATCCCTTCGGTACTATAAAAAGGCATTTGGGTTACACCCATACGTTACTGAAAGGATTGCAGAAAGTAAACGGAGAAATGAACCTGATCATGTTCTGTTACAACTTTATGCGTACCAAAAACATTCTTGGCTTTGAAAAAATGCTGCAGGCCATTGAAAAATGGACACCAGACTACAGTAAAGTAGTCTGCGCTTTTAAAAATGGCTTTTTCAAACTCATTTACAGCCCAATTAAGCCACTGCTTTTTTCAAACTTATTGCAGCAATCATTTTTTAAGGCTGCTTAAATAAGTAACTGTGCAGCTTACATGAAATTCTAAAAAGTGATTTTT
>JAYWII010000030.1:0-15654 GCA_043788995.1 Chitinophagaceae bacterium
CGGATATCTATTATACCTGTTCAATGGATCCGCAGGTGGTGGAATACAAACCTGGTAAGTGTCCTATTTGTAAAATGGATCTTACACCGGTAAAGAAAAAGAATGGTGAAAAGAAAGATGAATTACAATTGAGTGAACAGCAAATTCAGTTGGGCAATATCCATACAGATACTATCCGGAACGGAAGCATTAGCGATCAGCTGGCATTAACAGCGACCCTGAATTTTGACCAGCTGAAATCTTCCTCAGTCAGTTCAAGGGTAATGGGCAGGGTAGAGAAATTATATTTCAAAAACATGGGTGACTATGTAAAGAAAGGTGTACCGCTGTACGATATATACAGTGAGGAATTGAATAATGCCAAACAGGAATATTTACTGGCGCTGGATAAGAAAAAAGTATTCACCAATGAATCAGCCATTGACTTCGATCAGCTGTTAGAAAGTGCTAAAAATAAATTACTGCTGTGGGGGATGTCTGAAGTACAGGTACAGCAACTGGCAAACGATAAAAAAGCTACCGCAACAACCACTTTTTACAGTACAGCATCAGGTTACATCACCACCATGGATATCCAGGAAGGAAATTATGTAATGGAAGGTGGTACAATTATTAAACTGGCTGACCTTTCCAGTCTTTGGGCAGAGGCACAGGTATATACTTCGCAATTGGCTGCAATCGACAGGAACAGTATCGCCACGGTGCAGCTCCCGGACCTGGATGGAAGAGAAATAAAAGGGCACATTGAATTTGTAAATCCTGAGATCAATCCTGATACAAGGATTAATTTAATCCGTGTGTCTATTCCCAATCCCGGTAATCAGTTAAAACCGGGAATGCCTGCTTATGTATTGCTGAAAAGTCCGCAAAGAAAAACACTCACCTTACCAATTGATGCAGTGATCCGTGATGGAAAAGGCGCTACGGTTTGGATACAGACCGCCAGTAACACTTTTAAAAGTGTGATGGTGCAAACTGGGCTGGAAAGTGAGGACCGCATTGAAATAAAATCAGGATTGAATACCGGCGATGTGGTAGTAATTACCGGCGCATATCTTTTGCATAGTGAGTACGTGTTTAAAAAAGGTGCAGACCCGATGGCGGGTCATAATCATTAATCAATTTAAAAATCAAACAATATGAATGCAGTTATAAAATCAGTGTTATCAGCGGTTGTATTATTTATTACTTTGAACACCACGGCACAGCAAACAGAAGCAGTTTGTTATAACCCGAATTCGATCAAAGACACCACAAAGAAAAGTATTAAATCCATGGCTGTAGCGGTCATTAAGGGAGACAGCGTAAAAATTAAATATCACTCTCCCGGTGTTCGCAAAAGAATTATATGGGGTGGCCTGGTTCCTTACGATGAAGTATAGGTTACCGGGGCACATGATGCCACGATTATTGAAACTGGGAAACCTGTTATTGTGAATGGTAAAGAAATTCCTGCTGGTAAATATGCTTTCTTTACGATACCCGGCAGAGAAGAGTGGATCGTTATTATCAATAAAAACTGGGAACAACACCTGGCATCTGCATACGATGAGAAGGATGATATTGTAAGAATAAAAGTAAAGCCAGCCAAAGTTGAACACACAGAGCGGTTGCAGTATTTTATAGAAGCTACTACAGAGAATAAGGGAAAGATTGCAGTAGCCTGGGAAAACATCAGGATTGAGTTTCCATTTGCCATCGTGAATTAAAGATAATAGAACAACTTATCTTTCATCTCTTTCCCTTTGGATTTTTTGGCTTATAAATAAACATTTATAAAATGACAGCAGATGGAAGTTTACAAACAAGATATTGATGCTGTCATTAAACAATTCAGCAGTAATCTTCAAACTGGTCTGGATGAAACCGCCATACAATTGGCAAGGCAAAAATTTGGCAAGAATGTTTTAAAGGCCGCCAATACAAGAAGTATTTTCCAAATCCTGCTGGGGCAGTTCGGAAGTCCGCTTATTATATTATTAATCGCTGCTTCACTGGCCTCCTTTTACCTGCAACAACCCAGGGACGGTCTCATTCTATTGATCATTGTTGTGATGAATGGATTGATTGGGTTTTACCAGGAGTGGAAATCGGAAAATATTTTAGCCTCTATTAAAAAACTGGTGGTGGATAAATGCACCGTTACGAGGGAAGGGAAAATCATTGAAATATTTTCAGAAGATATTGTACCGGGTGATATGGTGTTGCTTTCTGAAGGGGTGGGTATTCCTGCTGATATTCGCTTGCTTGAATCTAACGGATTTTCAGCCAATGAATTTATACTTACCGGGGAATCACTGCCATCCTCAAAAGATCATTTATTTGCAATCGAAAAAGACAGTATTCTTTCTGAAATAAAAAATTCGGTGTTCATGGGCACCACTGTTGCCAGGGGTGAAGCAAAGGGGGTTGTGTACGCAACAGGCATGCAGACAGAGATTGGAAAAATAAGTTCATCTGCTCAAAAAATAAAATCAACTGATGCACCTATTCAAACCGAGATAAAAGATGTTGCAAAGAAATTGATGTATGCCACATTGGTGATTGGCATACTGCTGTTCGGCACACGATTGTTGCTGAATGATACTATGGCAGTAGCGCTTGTTTTTTCTATAAGCGTGGCAGCAGCGATGGTTCCGGAAGGTTTACCGGCACAAATTTCTATGGCGCTGGCATTGGCTGTGGGAAGACTGGCTAAAAGAAATGCCATTGTAAAAAAGATTGCATCGGCGCAAACGCTGGGTTCTGCCACCGTCATTGCTTCTGATAAGACGGGAACGATCACCAAAAACGAAATGACCATCACCGGTTGTCATTTAAATGGAATGACGTTTTCTGTCTCTGGGTTAGGATACAAGCCGGAAGGTGAAATTCTCAACGAAAAAGGGCAGGTGTTGAAAAAAGATTCGTTGGGAGACTTGAAAGTTTTTTTTCTTTCGGGTTTTCTTTCTTCAACGGGAAAAATAAATCCGCCCGATAAATATCATCCTGGTTGGTATTGCATTGGTGACCCTACCGAGGCATCTTTTGCCGCACTCGCCATGAAAGCCGGGTTTAGTTTAGAAGAAGTGGAAAAAGATTACCTGGTATTAAAATCTTTTGGATTTGATTCATTTCGAAAAAGGGCAACCATTATCCGGAAACATCATGACAAAGTAATTTCCTTTGTAAAGGGTTCATTGGAATCAGTATTAGCATCATCATCAAAAATTATTGTTAATGGTAATATAAAAGCGCTGACGGATACAGAAAAAGCAGCCATCATTTCCATGTCTGCAAGCTTTGCAGAAAATGCTTTAAGAATTATTGCCATTGCTTACAAAGACCTTGAAAGCAAATCAGATTATACAATTGATGATGCAGAGATGGAGCTGACTTTTGCAGGATTTGTTACCATGCTGGATCCTCCACATGAAGAAGTAAAGGCTGCAATTGAATCCGTTTTCAAAGCACACATCAAAGTGTTTATGATTACCGGAGATAATGAGGTAACAGCGAAAGCCATAGCAAAGAATATCGGCTTGATGAATGAGAGCAATCAATTCCCGGATGTAATCAACGGAGCTTCCCTGCAAAAGATGAGTGATGAAGAAGTATGTACTACATTTAATAAAAGGGCTGTGATTTTCTCAAGGGTTTCTCCGGATGATAAATTTCGTATTGTGGATTTGCTCAAAAAACAGGGAGAAATTGTAGCGGTAACTGGTGATGGAGTAAATGATACATTGAGCTTAAAGAAGGCTGATATTGGAGTGGCTATGGGATTAAATGGTTCAAAGGTGGCGCAGGAGGCCGCCAATATTATTTTATTGGATGATAATTTTTCAACCATTGTTTTGGCAGTAAAAGAAGGAAGAACCATTTTCAGAAATCTTGAAAAAACAATCAAGACAAATCTTTCCTCCAACATTGCGGAATTAACCTGTGTGCTGGCAGGTTTTACCGGTGCATTTATGGGTGTTGCCACTCCAATTATTGCTGTTCAGATTTTATTAATAGATATGATTGGCGAAATGTTTCCTTTGATTATGCTCACGTATGATCCGCCTGAAAAAAGAATGATGGAAAACCCACCAAGGAATCCAAAAGATAAAATACTCAATAAAGAAACCATGATGGGTATTCTTTTTAACGGTTCGGTAATGGGATTAGCTGCATACGGCGCCTTCCTGGCAGCCTATTATTATAATTTTCACTCGGCTCATCATTATGAAAAATCAATAACTATTACTTTTGTCTCTATTGTATTTGGTCAATATGCTAATCTCTTGTCAAGACGCACTTATGGACCGGCATTGGGTAAATATCTATTTTCAAATAAATATTTGCTGCTTGCATTTGGTTTATCTATTTCTTTAATGTTGCTGCTGATTTATGTGCCGGTTTTTAACCTTTACTTCCATACTTCCCCTTTAAGGCCGTTTGATTGGTTGTTCCCGTTAGCTGCCGGAGCGCTTTGCCTTATTATTTATGAATACCGAAAAAGGAAACAGGACAATAATGGAACATCAGCTTTACCGCCTAAATTAAAAACAGGTGCTATTTAAACTGTTATATGTATCAATAAGTGCCTGAATCTATAGAACATTTCCATAATTATATAGCTTCCAAAATGTGCAGCAGTGTCGCTTTATTCTATCGTAGTATTATTCTTATTATTATTATTAAAATAGCCTTATTTTTACGACAGGTAAAATGAAAAGAAATATATCCATACAATTCAAAGCGGCTTTCCTTCTCACAGTATTTGCATTGAATACTATTGTAGGTTTTGCCTGTTCTATGGGGGTGGATATGGGTTTTAATATGCCCCGTCATCACGATGATGATAAAAAGGAAATTTCAGTACACGTTCATGCTGATGGTAAAAAACATCAGCATCATCGCAAAAAAGACAATGATGTTTCAGTAAATCATCATGCAGAAGAAAAAAAACATCATCATCATGAGGCCGAAAAACAGGAGCCGGAAAAAAATGGTAATTCAAAAACAGACGATTGCTGCAATGATAAAGTTGTAAAAATAATACAAGCCGATAAAGCTGTTTCTCATTCAAATCCACTCGTTCATCCGGTTTTCTTTACAACCTTCATTTCTGCATACTGTAATATTGATGAAATATATCTTTCACAAGTAGCCACCAGCAACAAATACCTTGTACTTGGCCACCATCCTCCTATAGCAGACGTACGCATAGCCATTCAGAGTTTCCAAATATGATTTGATTTAATGCTTTATGCATGGGACATCCTCATGCCTGTAATTCTTTTGTATAAACATTAAATCAGATTAAAATGAAAAAAATACTTTTCACCGTTGCTATGTTTGCAACCGCATTTGTAGAATACGGTTTTGCCCAGGATAGCACAACAACTCAAACCTCATCATTACTTACTTCATATTTTACATTAAAAGATGCTTTAGTTAGCAGCAATGTTGATGTAGCGGCGGCCAGCGCTGCAGCATTTACAAAAGAAGTGAACGGCGCTAATAAAGAAACTTTAAAAGATGAACACCGAAATGTATTATTAAGTGATGCAATTGCCATTTCACAATCTAAAGACCTTAAAGTACAAAGGGAAAAATTTACTTCCTTATCTGCTAATATGTTAGCTTTTGCCAAAACGGTAAAACTATCCTCAGAACCCTTCTACCTGCAGTATTGTCCCATGAAAAACGCATCCTGGCTCAGTAATAATAAGATAATAAAAAATCCTTATTACGGCAGCGCTATGCTTAACTGTGGTAGTGTTAAAGAAACATTATAGAAGCAATACGCCTTTCTCTGGCACTTCTTTCAGCAATTAAAGGACAGTCTTAATGTCTCTAATTAAACGAGTGTAAACTTAAAACCTGACGCAATGCTTTTTAATTCTTTTCATTTTGTTTATTTTTTTATTATAGTTACAACGTTTTATTTTATTATGCCACACCGGCAGCGGTGGTTATTGTTATTATTGAGCAGCTGTTATTTTTATATGGCATTTGTGCCGATCTATATTTTGATTTTAGGATTCACTATTGTGGTTGATTACTTTGCAGGAATTTATATCGAAAATGCACAAGGAAAACGGCGTAAATTATTTTTGATTTATAGCCTTGTCGCTAATATTGGTATCCTATGTGTTTTCAAATATTATAATTTTATCAACACAAATTTTTCTTATTTATTACATGGATTTGGGCTTTCAAATCCAATTCCTTATTTATCTATCCTGCTGCCCATTGGTCTCTCATTCCATACTTTTCAGGCAATGAGTTACACCATTGAAGTATATAGAGGCAATCAAAAGGCAGAGCGGCATTTTGGAATTTATGCACTGTATGTAATGTTTTTTCCTCAGCTGGTAACCGGGCCAATTGAAAGGCCACAAAATCTGTTGCACCAATTCAGGGAAAAACATCACTTTGATGATGACCGGATATTTGAAGGCCTTAAATTAATGATATGGGGGCTTTTTAAAAAATTAGTTATAGCAGACAGGCTGGGCATTTATGTAAACGGAGCATACAATTATGTAGATCAGCAGGACGGGATGACTTTGTTGCTGGCGACAATTTTTTTTTCGTTCCAGGTATACTGTGATTTTTCTGGTTATTCAGACATTGCTATTGGCGCTGCAAAGGTTTTAGGATTTGATTTAATGGCAAACTTTAGACGTCCGATCTTTGCAAAATCTACCGGCGAATTTTGGAAGCGCTGGCATATTTCGTTATCTACCTGGTTTAAGGATTATTTATATTTTCCTATGGGAGGTAACAAAGGTTCTGTTCCAAGATGGTATTTTAACCTGATGGTGGTATTTCTGATAAGTGGTTTATGGCATGGTGCTAACTGGACTTATATTATCTGGGGAGGTATCAATGGTTTTTACCTGGTATTTGCACTGATGACAAAAAAATACCGGGAGAAATTTAACAGCTTCACTGGTATTAATAAATTTCCCAGGCTTCATCTGTTTTTTCAGATTCTGGTAACCTTTTTACTAATAACTTTTTCAAGAATATTCTTCAGGTCGCAAACTGTTGAAGATGCTTTTACAGTTATAAAAAAAATACTAACATTTAAGGGATCTGTTTTTAATAATGGTACTGCGATTCTGGTGTATTCATTTTTTGCCATTTCTTTTTTATTGATAGCAGAATTTAAGAAGGAGTTTTATACAGGCTCATTTACCTTGTCTCATCATAAAAATTTCTGGGTACGTAACTCATATTATTCATTGCTGGTTATCCTCATCATTTTATTCGGCGTTTTTGATGGGGGGCAATTTATTTACTTTCAATTTTAAAGCTACTTAAGATGAAAATGTTTAAAAATAATTCTTTGAAAATATTTTTATTGAAAATGTGTGCATTTTTTGCAGTAGTATTCCTGTTAGATTTTATGATTGGAAATCTGCTGAAAAATTTTTATTTCAGGCAACAGTCAGGCTATGATTTTTTAACAACACATTCCATTGAAAAAGCAAAGGCAGATATTGTAATATTTGGCTCTTCCAGGGCTGTAAACCTTTTCAATCCAAATATCTTCGAGAAAGAGATTGGAATGACCTGTTATAATGCCGGCAGGGTTGGGGAACCAATTTTTTATCACTATGCGGTACTTAAAAGTGTTTTAAAACGATTTAAGCCTAAGATGATAGTGCTAAGTTTTGATGCAGGTAATTTCAGTATAAAACAGGATGCTTATGACAAGTTAGCTGTTCTTTTGCCTTACTACAATAAACATCCCGAACTCCGTTCAATTGCAGAGCTAAAGGGACCACATGAAAGAGTTAAGCTGATTTCAAATATGTATCCATACAATTCGCTTTTGCTGTCAATGATAAAAGGGAATTCTTCTTATGGCAAAGGAAGGGGCAATGACTCCAATGGCTTTAGACCACTAAAAAGAAATTTTTCCGGACCATTAAAAACTTTTGATTATTCGATAGAAAAGGAATTAGACAGTGTTAAAGTAAATACTTACAGGTTATTTATTCAGGATTGTATCAATGCCAATGTTCAGCTATTTATTGTGTGCCCTCCATATATGAATAATCCAATAGGTGCCGATCTGTCAGTGATTGAAGGAAGGAAACTTGCAAAGGAATACCATATCAACTTTCTTGATTATTCCAGGGATACTTTTTTTACCAAAAGAATGGAACTTTTTGCTGATTTCAGACACCTGAATGAAAAAGGAGTTGAGCTATTTTCAAATAAAGTTACCGATAGTATAAAGGCAATTAATTATTCAGCACATTAAAATGAATTATTTATTATGGAACATCAACATCAGCCAGCAACATACACCTGTCCCATGCACCCACAAATAGTGCAGGAAAAGCCAGGCTCATGCCCCATTTGCGGAATGACTTTAGTACTGGCCAAGCCCGGTAATAGTAAGGATGCTCATTCCAGTCACCAGCATGGTGTTAACCCACCAATGGGTCATCAGGGGCATGATCATAACAGCATGATCGCTGATTTTCGAAAACGATTTTATGTGGTGCTGGCACTTACTATTCCAATTATGTTATTATCAACCATGATACAGCATTTTATGGGGGTGAACTGGCAGTTTCCAGGTTCTCAATATTTACTGTTTGCCTTATCGTCAGTTGTATTTTTTTACGGTGGCTGGCCCTTTTTAAAAGGATTAATTGTAGAGGCAAAAGAAAAGAATCCGGGAATGATGTTCCTGATTGGGTTTGCTATTTCTGTGGCATATATCTATAGTGTGGCTATCGTGTTTGGTTTAGAGGGTATGGATTTCTTTTGGGAATTGGCAACATTAATTTTGATAATGCTGTTGGGCCATTGGATAGAAATGAAATCCATTGCAGGCGCATCAAAAGAACTGGAACTTTTAGTGCAATTAATGCCATCTGATGCTCATATGGTAATGCCTGATATGGTACATGATGTAAAAACAGAAACCCTGAAAGCGAATGACATCATTCTTGTAAAGCCCGGCGAAAAAGTGGCGGCAGATGGAGTTATTTTAGAAGGAGAAAGTTACCTGAATGAATCTATGTTAACCGGTGAATCAAAACCCGTACAAAAAGTAAAAGGCGATAAAGTAATTGCAGGTTCAATTAACGGTAACGGTGCTGTTAAAGTTACAGTATCTCATGCTGCAAAAGATTCATACCTCTCCCAGGTAGTTAAATTGGTTGAAGATGCACAAAAGTCAAAATCAAAAACCCAGTTACTGGCAGATACCGCCGCAAGATGGTTAACTGTTATTGCAATCGTTTCAGGTGTGGCAACTTTTTTATACTGGTATCTCACAGGACAATCTTTAGCATTTGCAATGGAAAGAATGGTGACAGTAATTGTTATTTGCTGCCCCCATGCATTGGGATTGGCGGTACCCCTTGTTGTAGCAAAATCAACGGCTTTATCTGCCAAAAATGGTTTGCTGATCAAGAACAGAACAGCATTTGAAAATGCAAGAAAAATAACCACCATTGTATTTGATAAAACAGGCACCCTCACTGTGGGAAAATTTGCAGTGTCCAAAATTATCTCCTTAAAAAGCGATGTAAAAGAAAATGAAATCATCCGCCTCGCTGCTGCATTAGAACAGCAATCAGAACATCCAATTGCAGCAGGTATTCTGGAAAAAGCGAAGGAATTATCTCTTACTATCCCGGCAACGGAAAATTTCAAAGCCATTACAGGTAAGGGTGTGGAAGCAATAGCAGAAGACAAAAAAATATCAGTTGTGAGCCCCGGATATTTAAAAGAAAATAATATAGGTGTTCCGGATGGCTTCACTGCTAACGATACAGAAACTGTTGTATTTATCATCATCAATAATGTGCTGACAGGATACATAGCATTATCAGATGAAATCCGGCCGGAGTCTTTCGGTGCAATTAAAACCTTGCAGGCAAATAACATTAAAACAATTTTATTAACAGGAGATAATTTGCTTGTAGCAAAATCAGTTTCAGGAAAATTGGGAATGAATGGATTTATTGGGGAAGTATTACCCCACCAGAAATTAGAGAAAATAAAGGAGCTGCAGGCTAACGGAGAATTTGTTGCCATGACAGGCGATGGCGTGAATGATGCTCCAGCCTTAGCGATTGCCGATGTAGGGATAGCTGTTGGAAGCGGTAGTGACATCGCTGCTGAAACAGCAGGCATAGTTTTGGTAAACAGTAATCCTGAAGATGTAGTGAATCTTATTTTATTTGGGAAAGCAACTTATCGTAAGATGATCCAGAATTTAATATGGGCAACAGGTTATAATGTAGTGGCGTTACCCCTTGCTGCAGGTGCTTTGTATAATTGGGGAATATTGTTAAGTCCTGCAGCGGGTGCAGTATTAATGACAGTTAGTACCATTGTTGTAGCCATTAACGCAAGCATGTTATCAATCAAAAAATAAAGATTTAGAAAATTTGATTTACAAATAAAATTAAACATATGAAATACAAAATTTTAATAACAGGAGCCCTGCTAATAAATGCATATTTTATGCAGTCCTGCAACGATGCTGGCAAAACCAGCCCCCCTGCCACCGAAATGGATTCTTCCATGAATCATAGTATGCCAAGTGATTCTATGAATTCGGGTATGATGAATAGCGATGGTGGTATGATGCAATCCATGAATAACATGATGAACAAAATGCATGCTATGGAGATCTCGGGAGATTTTGATCATGATTTTGCAAATATGATGATGATGCATCACCAGGGCGCTATTGATATGAGCGAATTAGAAAATGCCAAGGGTACAAATACGCAGATTAAAACAATGGCACAAAGCATTATTACAGCGCAAAAAACTGAGATCGCTCAAATGCAACAATTAATAAAGGATCATAAAATGCCGGAAGCAAAACAGCAACCTGCTGAACTGCATAAAGAATTAACGGCTTCAATGAATAAAATGATGGATAACATGTCCTCTGTAAAAATGATGGGTAATACAGACATGGATTATGTAATGATGATGATACCTCATCATGAAGCTGCAGTAAAAATGGCTGAGGCTGAAATCAGTTATGGAAAACAGGCAGCATTAAAACAAATGGCGAAGAAAATGATAATAGATCAAAACAAGGAAATAAAGGAACTCCGGGATTGGTTGGCCCAAAACAAATAAATAGCAAAGCATTACAAGATAAGAAGTGATGAGTATTGATTAATACGATCGTGAAATGGAGTAATACTTTTAATAGCCCTTAAATTGAAGGGACATAAATGAATACCTGAGTTTGTAGCTAAAGCTTGTTATTAAAATATCGCTAAAACAATTAAAAATCATATCTGACATTGATCTCTGTCAGTGTTTTCTACGTAGTTGATTCGTTCCTTTATGGTTGATAAATATCTCCCGATAAATATGGGGCACTTTAGAAGAAATTAGTTAATTCTTTTAAAAATGAAAAAGTTTCTCGTAGCCATATTAGCCATTTTGTACATTAGTTCCTCTACAGGCGCCCCAGTGCACATGCATTATTGTATGGGCAAGTTGGCTGGCGCAGGTCTGGGTAATCACACATCCAAAACATGCGGTAACTGTGGAATGGAGAAATCGGGTAAGAAAACCGATGATTGCTGTAAAGACGAAAACAAATTTTTCAAGAGTCAAACGGACCAGCAAACTTCACAGCCGGTGTTTCAACTGCCGCAGCCAGTTACTGTTGCATTACCTGTTTCCTGTTTTGAAATGCCTTCTGTTGATATCTTCTTCTTACTAACAGAAAATCTAATTAGCCATGCGCCTCCTCAAGGCAGTGGTGTAGCGGTTTACATCCGCAATTGCTTTTTCCTTATTTAGAATTTATATTTTTGATAACGCCAGGCAACCTATGCCAGGCTATCGGTATTACGTTATGCCGAATGATTGTATTTAATCTGTTAATAATAAAAATTACTAAAATGAAATCTTTAAAAATGCTGATGATAGCAGGTTTAACCATCCTGACAATTTCCGTTTTTTCTCAAAATAATACAACCAGATTTTCACAGGATCAGTTGGCAAAATCTAAAAAGGAACTAATGAAAATGGAGGTAATGAAAATGCAAACCTCCCCGAATGATTTTGTTGTTACAGGTCAATATTCAAAGGGTGGATTGGTTTCAACTTTGTCTCCAAAGGAGCAGATGAAAAGGAATGTGATGAGATTGAATAATGCTACACAGTATACTGATGTTGCTGTTAATAAATCCGGCAAGTGTCCTATGTGTGTGACAATGTCAAATCTTTCACCTAAAGAAAAGATGAAAATGACAGTAATGGCTTTGAACACTTGCCCAATGAATGCAGGTATACCAGGCATTGATGCTGACAAGTGTTCCATATGTGGCATGGATTTAAGTGCAGTTAACTATAAATAATAACCAGGAAATCGAAGCACAGTGCAGATAGGGATTTTGTCAGTATCTGCACTAATGCACTTTAACAAGGCTATTAGCCATTAATTTATTTCCTGATCTTTTGAATGAGGATTGTTAATTTTATCTGGACGAAAAATGAATGTAGTAAAAGCCATAGGACGATTTTTATGGAAAGTCTTCAAAGTAATTTTTGTGAGAAAGAAAGATTGCTGCAAATAGTTATTTTGCTAAATAAAAATATATAAACTTACCCCTTCTCTCATCATCCGGCGATAAAAAGATGGTTATGAATCTGTTTTCGGAAAATCCTGGTGGATATTATAAAACCATTTAAATAATGGCAGTAAATCCATCAATAAGGTACTCTTTAAAATCCCTGTTTTCTATCAATCAATACAGAGAATTTCTATTGGACTGTAAACAGTATATTTACAACTCATTATTTTTAAAAATGCTAAAGACGGATTTATTTGTTAAAAAAAAGAAAGAGAATAAACTTTTAACTATGCCCGGTAAAACCCAAATCCTCTAACTGTTTATGGCAAAAAGCAAGCACTATTATATTCGAAAAATACATCGCTGGCTCGGTGTTATCCTGGGCATTCAATTTATGTTATGGACCATCGGTGGCCTTTACTTCAGCTGGAGTAACATGGATGAAGTGCATGGAGATTTTCAGAAAAAGAATGCGCCATTGTTATCATCTGATATTGCGTTGGTTTCGCCAACCATGGTATTGGATACGATCAAAAAAATCCACCGGATAGATTCAGTGGTTTCTATTCAGTTAATAGAAATATTGGGCAAACCTTTCTACCAGGTCCGCTGTGTAAGCGCCATTCACAATCAAGCCAATCATCAACATAATATGCATGCAATGAACCATCTTGCCGATGCTGAGACGGGCCGGCTTCGTGGGCCATTGACAAAAGAAGAAGCGGTTGCAATAGCAAAAATGCGGTTTAATGGTGAACCAACAGTAAAAGCAGTTGAATACTTAACCAATACTGATAAACATCATGAATACAGGGAGAATCCGCTGCCCGCCTATGCCATTACTTTTGAGCATCCTTCCAGCGTAACTGTATATGTGGCAAACGAACAAGGTACGGTACAGAAATTCAGGAATAACCAATGGCGGTTGTTTGATTTTCTCTGGATGATGCATACTATGGATTATGAAGGCAGGGATAATTTTGGGAATATCCTGCTCCGTGTATTTTCTGTTTTTGGTTTAGTTACAGTGCTTAGTGGATTTGTATTATTTTTTATGAGTGCTAAATGGACTAAAAAGAGAAATGCAATTGGTTCTTAGTTTTATTCGCTTTCAGCGGAGTCTCACCTTGAATGAATGATTGAACGGCAGCAACAAAATGTTCCAAATAACAGTACATACAATCATTCATTCAAGGTGAGAATAGGGAAAAATGTCTAAATTGCTATTGTCTTAAAAAAGGGAAGGCTTTCGCAAAAGTTCATTCACAATCGTCAATACAGCGCTATACTGCCCCCCAAGGATGTACCCATGGCTGACGGTAAGGCCTTTGCAATAATGCATTGGCTGCTGTATCATTAATGATGATACGTTGTACGGGATCGTACACCAGCGGCCGCCCAACTTTCATAGACATATTGGCGAGTATACAACTGGCAGTGGAGATATGCCCCTGTTCAATATCTGCAACAGGCCTGCCACCTTGCCGGATGGCTTTTAAAAAATCGGTCATGTGCAACCGGGTGGCGGGTGCCGCATTCAATTCAATGTCAGGTTCTGTAAGGTCTTTGGGATATTTTTCTTTTTCATAGACCACATCTTTGTGAATGCGTTGCTCCTTTTTATCAATTGGTATAAAATCATACTGCATGGTGCTTGCCTTCAGCGTGCCTTTTTCACCGTAGATAATAAAGGACCAGGGATACTCAGGATCTGCAGGATTGCCCCAGCTGCGGTGTTGCCATACACAGTTCAGTTCGTCATATTCAAACAAGGCAGTTTGAGTATCTGAAATATTTGACTTGCCTGCTTTATCAACATAAATTCCACCGGTAGAGCTGATGCGTTTTGGCCAACCCAGGTGCAGCATCCACCGCACCGTATCAAACATGTGTACACACATGTCGCCCATGATGCCATTGCCATATTCCATAAAAGTCCGCCACCAGCGCTTGTGCGGCAGGTCATCATAAGGTCGTAGTGGTGCAGGCCCGGTCCACATTTCATAATCAAAAAAATCTGGTACTGGTTTTACAGCAGGATTTCCATTGGCACGCATGTGATAATAACAGCACATTTCTACATGCGATACTTTGCCCAGCAGCCCTGCATCCACAATATTTTTTTTAGCATCAATTAAATGCGGTGTGCTTTTACGCTGTGTGCCCACCTGTACCACCCGGTTATATTTCCTGGCGGCTGCCACCATTGCTTCTCCTTCCAGTACATCCGTACTGATGGGCTTTTGTACATACACATGAGCACCTGCCTGCATGGCCGCAATAGCTATCAATGCATGCCAGTGATCAGGAGTGCCGACTAGTACAATGTCCAGCTTATTTTCTGCCAGCATTTTCCGGTAGTCGCTGTACAGGAGGGGCATCTTTTTAGACAATTGCCGCTGGCTCACCATTGTTGCTGCACCGTTCAGTATATTCTTATCCACGTCACACAAGGCTACCACTTCAACAGGTTCCACCTGTATCAAACGAAACAGGTCACTTTTACCATACCAGCCGGTGCCGATCAACCCCACCCTAAGCGTTAACGGGAGTTCCATAAAATTGAACCCTTTTGCATCCAGTACACCTAATGCCAGCGAAACGGCACTAGCTTTAATAAACCTGCGGCGGTTGATTTCAAATGAAGTCATGAAAGTATGCTTAAGATAAATGAAAATTGCATATGGAAGATAACAATTGAAATGCATAATCTCAATTTAAAAAATAGATTAGTGCAAATAATTGTATGCCGGGTAATATCTTTTGTGCATGGTGCTGTATTGTGTTACAGGTGGGAATTTATGATGCCAGTTATGGGGTACTGTTAAAAGGAAATGGTAAAGGAGACTTTACAGCATTACCGGCACAGCAAAGTGGTATCAATATAAGAGGAGCTGTGAGAGATATTAAAGTGGTGAAGGTGGGAAAGAAGAAAATAATTCTCGTCACACAAAATAATGGAGCGTTAAGAATAATCAATCAGTAATTTTAAATCAATGTCGTTTAAATAAGAATCGGCTACAGTGGCTTATAATTCATCGATTTTGGTTTTTGTTGTTTATGATTTCTGGGAAATTTTCTATTTGGCCTG
>JAYWII010000031.1:0-15376 GCA_043788995.1 Chitinophagaceae bacterium
ATCCCCATCGCAGTCATTGCTATTTCTTCCAGTTTTAATACATTTTTCATTGTCTATTTTTTATGATCTATAAATATTGTTCTTTATTGTAGAGCTTATTTCTTTTCTTTTAATAACTTTTCAAGTTTTTCTTTTGTTTCAGGAATTGCTTTAAGCGTTAAAGTTTTTTGGAAACTTTCTATGACTTTTGCTTTATCACCTTTGCCAGATACAAATCTCCCAACCCATCATACAATTGGTAGTTTCGTGGTAGTTTGGAATATTCAATTTTAATAATGCTTCTGCCTTATTAAATTGTTTTTATTCAACCTATAGTAACCAAGACCATTAACCTGGCTTTTCTCGGGCTTAACTTTATAGCCAATTACTTCAACGTTCACTCCTACTATTGTCAATACTTTTGTTATATGCCGTTTTCTATTCGCTTTTTAAAAAATCATCAAGAATTTTATTGAAAATTTCGGGTTGATCCATTAACGGTAAATGTCCAGCATCTTGAATTAAATGAAGCTTTGCATTTGGGATAATTTTAGCTGCTGCTTCACCATATTCAACAGAAAATAATTTATCATCTTTCCCCCAAATGATAAGTGTTTCATTTTTTATTTGCTTTAATAATTCTTCTGATATTTTAGATACTGCGGTTCCACGCCCCTGCTTAAATGCATTTTTTCCTCCTTTAGATTTGAGAACGGCTATTGAGTAGCCAATATGGTTCGGATCTCTGTTTGTAGGTTTATGAAGTATATAATGCGAATTAAAACGATTTGCCATTGATGATGGAAAACTATTCATCCATATTGTTCCAATTAAAGGCCAAAAAGAAACTTTTGCACCTAAACCTGCAGCGTTAACTAAAACAAGCTTATCAACCATTTCAGCATTGTCTATGGCAAACTGCAACGCAATGGCGCCACCTTGAGACAGTCCGACAATATGAGCCTTTGATATTTTCAATTCCTTCATGAAATCTTTGAGCCAGTTCGAAAAATATGGCCTATTATAAGGCGCATCAGGTTTATCAGATTCTCCATATCCAACTATATCTGGTGCAACAACTTGAAAATTTTTAGAGATAGTATTAATTGATGGGTACCAGGTAACAGCGCCTGCACCAGCTCCGTGCAGTAAAATTATAGGTTCACCATTTCCACATAATAAGTAGGTGGTTTTAATTGTTCCAATAGTTGCTTCTCTTTGTTCAATTAATCCTTCTATTTTGTCGATTAGAAGTGCCTGTAGTTTTCTTTATTTGCTTTTTTCATGTTTTCCCCTCATTAAAATTAATGTATGTCAAAAATTGCCGCCAACTTAAAAGTTGGTGTATGCAATGGCCTGCTGTTAATTAGTGATTCTCTTTATTGGGTAAACTATAAACAATTTTGCCTGTAGGGTCTAGAAAATTTATTTTGGCTTCTCCCGTAGAATCTACGATAAGTTGAATCCTTGTCTTGCCTTTTTTATCTGCTAAGTTTATTACGGCTGATTTGTCTGCATCTTTACCAATAAAAACCCGATGGGCAAAGGCAGGGTCACTATTAGCAGGTTCCAGTAGTTGTTTTAGTTTAGCATCTCTCTCTGGACCATTAGGTAATTTTTCTGTTTCCTTGTATGTGCGGCGAAACTCGGGGTAAGGCGGACTGTTATGCCAATCATCTACATATAAACCTGTTTTCCTGTCCCCGTTATCATCAAGATATTGTAAATACAGAACCTGGTTTTGATTGTATTGGTCAAAAGAAAAATGCCCTGATGCAAAATATTTTCCACTGCTATCTTTTCTTCCAGAAAATACAAGCCCGCCACATTCAGTGGCTTCGTCATCATAAAATATTAAACCACCACGGTTGCCTCCCGGAATTCCAAAAGGTTTTCCGTGATTCAAATTTGCAGGTGATTTTTCCACATTGGAAAGAACTAATCTGGGTAGTCCATTTGGTTCAACAATATTTATCCGCTTTGCGGTAAGTTCCTCTACCGATAAGTTTTCCGTCTTTCTATCCATTTTAAAAATTAAGAACAAGGCAGTAATCAGTAAAATAGAAGAGAGGATTGCATAAACGGTTAAGTAACGTATTTGCTTTTCAATTTTTGCGGGGTTGCTTATCATAATGTATTTTGTTTTTTAATTAAATATCGATCTAAAATAGCCAGGTTACGCTTTTGCATAGAAACTAACTTTCACTCCCTCCCTGAAAGTATTTTATTGGTTTATTTCTTTTTCCAATAAGGATGAATCAATTTATGTTTACTCAATTGTAGTAGAACAATAGAAACCAATACGCAAAATATTAATGCTTGTATTGTTCCCTCCGGCCCAAATTCCCCACCAGTAATGAATGAGTTTCCGGTTAATTTTGTAGTAAGCAAACTTGATGTTTTTTCGTTACCCGAAGTGATTGCACCAAAAATTCCTGATTGCATAAAATTCCATGCAAAATGTATAGCAATCGGAAACCAAAGGTTCCTGGTATAAATATAAGCAGCACCCAGTAACAATCCTGCTTCAATACCAACACACAATCCGGATATTAGTGTACTATTGGGATTTAATAAATGTAAAGCTCCAAAAATGATTGCAGAAATTAATAAAGAAATATAGCTGCCAATTTTTTCTTCGATAATTCTGAAAATAATTCCACGAATTAAGATTTCTTCAAAAACTGCAACCGTAAAAGCTATTGTGAATGGAATAATCACATTGGAAATAGGGTTAATAGAAACTATTTTAAAACCTCCATTTAATACAATCACCAACATTGTCAGTGATTGTAATACTACACCAATCATTGTTCCACTTAGGAGATATTTAGCTATACCCTTACTTGAAAATTCTTTGATTTCCCTTTTTTCATATCTCCTAAAAAAGTAGATATAGGTACTTATTACTGCTGAAGACGCAATTATACCTTTTATAAGGTTTCTATAATTTTTATTTAGTGAAGTTAAGTCCAGCATTTTTGCTGCTAGCTGTTGTGCGATTATAAATGAAATAAAACACACTATAAGTCCTAGTATAATTCTGGTTAACGGGAAATTTATAAACTTCTGTTTGGTTGTAATCGTTTCCATGATTTGTTTATTATCGGATAGAATGTTAATATTTTAAATGCTCGAATGATGTATTTCAAAATGCTACAAAATATAATCGATTGGGATCATATCGTCTTCTTCACCTGAAAGAAATATGAGCACTAAAAAAAAGTAGTCCATAAAGTCAAATATTTTATTCATCTTAATAATTTATTTAGTTGTGTAAATATGTGTTGGTTATTTGATCTATAACAAAGGATATAACAAATTCAAAGCAAAACTGCTTTATTGCAATTCTTTAAGTTTCATTTTAATTGCTTTAGGTATGGCATTTTTATTAACCATTACAGAAATTGTTTTTAAAAGCAGGTATTCCTTTGACATATACAGATACCCCCCGCAATCATTGTTATCAGTTGAGTTTTTAACGATATAGAATTTGTCACCTTTTTCATTTTCTGCCATACCGATAATATGCATATTGTGTATGTCTTCTGTAGTACGATTGTCGAAAGCGGTCTGCCTGATCTGTTGTGTAATAATTTTATTATCACTCATAACTGCAAATCCATCTTTATATCCCTCATATATATCCCCATCCCAGCAAACCGAATAATTATGCATCAGGGCATTGTCGATAACGGCGCTGAAATCGTTTAGCGGTAGATTGAGATAATAATTATTAGCCCAGTTTGCTTCAATCTCCAAGGCAAATTTTGTGTAAAAAGGATGATGGCTGAATGAAGTAATTTCTACATAGTCATCGGGGTTGATACCGATCATTTCATTTGCAAATGACTTCGGGGTAAATTGCTTTCCGCCATATTGAAATATATCAGGCGCTTTTCCCATGGCCACAGTCATAATGCTATCTACTTCTTTTCTATATACCATAGGGGTTAAATTGCCGTGAGACTGAGCATAAAACTTAACTTTTTCCAGCAAGGCATTATTCATTGCTGTGTGATCGTGTTTGGTATCAGCCTTATTTTTTCCGGAATAAGCCATTTCAGGAATTGCTCCATATTCTTTGTAAGCTTTCAAAACACTGAAGGTTAAATCTCCTTCGCCAAAAAAACTGCTGCCATTTTTTCTTATATAATTCTCGGCTTTATTGATATAAGTGGGCCTCACAAAAAACATTGGAGAGAGAACAACCGGCTTTTTGCCAAGCCTGATAGCTTCTGTTTCAATAAAGGAAGTGGTAGCAAAACTCCAGCAATCACCGGTTGTTTGTTGATCTTTCAAAGGGGTGCTTTCAATCAGTTTAATAATTCTATATCCAGCAATATTTGGATTTACATTTGTTTTGAGTGAAAACACATAATTGGTGCGGCTCAATGTTAAAGGTCTGTCGCCTCCCCACCATCCAACTAAAGTTGAATCTCCGGGCTTAAGCAGCCCTTTAAAAATTAATGGAGCCGACTCCGGCCATCCCAATGACTTCCTGGCATCTGCAAATACAGTGTCCATAACCATCCACACTTTATCAAGAGCAATGCCCTTTATTCTTTTATCTGGAAAATCCATGTAGCCTTTGACGTAGCCATTTTTTAATTCAAATCTAAACAGCACTAATTCTTCCAATGACATGCCTTTTGCTTCTGCTTTCCCCATCCAGGAACCATCCAATTTGGTAGGTTCAATTTGCTGTGCGTTGGTCATAAATCCTATTAATAAAAGGATAGCTGTTATATAAATTTTAGCTTTCATCTTTATTGTTTTCATTGTGAAATTTTATTAGTGATGTTATTTTAATCCCGGCCGAATTGAATTATTTCATTTCGTGGGTTTTGAGCTTTTGTTGTTGTATTGAAGCCTTTAACAATTAGCCAGATGCCCAGCGAAAACTCAAATAATGCAACCAATACTGCTGATAAGCCTGCCATAGGAGAATTTCGCTCAATGAGACCAAACAACATGGCAACATAACCGGCAACAAGTGGTAAAGCTCCAAGCATTCCAATCATGGCAAGGGCACGAGGAACAAGGCGTGATTTATACAAAAGGAATCCGAGCAACAGGTCACAAATAGCCGGCATAAAGCTTTGTCCTAGCGTGAAGATGCGATCATAAAGAGCAACCAATGCATGACTGGTAGTTAAAGCATCTACTCCGGCTCCTGCCTGGTGCAGGGTTACGATTGATAAAAGAAATGCAACGCCAACGAATATGGTGCCTGATTCCAGAATGCGAGCCGCAACCAGGCCAAGTGCAGCACTTTCGTTCTGCTTTCTGAGTACTGGGTACAATACAACGGCAGTGCCGATTCCGGCAAGGGCTACAATGATCTCGAGGATACCGCCGATGATAACTGGATTGTCAGAACCAGAGCCAGTGATATAACCAGGCAGGTGTATTGAATTATAGAGCGCAACAGTGGGTATCGAGACAAAGGTGAGCAGGTAAAGCACGCCAGCTAAGATTGAGGTCTTTCGCAATGAACTCATCGGTGCCCGTTTCGTTGACAGGTCTTTGCCGGTTAGGTTATTTTTATTTGCAGTCATTTTTTAAAATTTATTAGAAACTGTTTGTAATATTTGAAATCTTTAGAAACATTTCTGTTTGTTTATTGTGAAAAAACCTTTGCACAGTCCAATAAGGTGCTTGAATTTCCGGAGATAACTTTACCGTTACAATCATTTCAACTTTTGCTTTGCCCGAATCTTTAAATACACATGTTATATTAACTGAGTAAAAGAAGATGAAGCATAGTATGATAAGTATTCGTTGGAAGCTGTTTTTCATCATTTCTTTTGTTAAGATTGAAGGCCGGCAATGTCATCTACATCCGGAAGTTTAAGATTTATTAATTTTTATGTTTCGCAAGTGGATTTGTCTTCCATGGTTTTGAAAAATGTACACTGATCATTACAGCCCGGTTATACATTTCCTTGTTGTAAGAAATATTGGTTAATCCATAATTGTATCTTATGTCCAACGCTATCCTCCTTTGTTTAAATGGAAACTCAAAGCCTCCACCTGCCTGGATACCTGCATCAAAACGCTTATAACCTTCGGTAGAATTGTTAAATGATAGTTTGGTAGTCTTGTCATTAATTTTCCAGTCACCACTAAGTGTATAAGCGATAGAGGGACCAGCATTTACATAAAATTTACCAAAATGAAAGCGGGCCAACAAAGGTAATTCCAGGGTATTTAAATGAAGTGTTGATTCGCTGTTGGTTAATGGATTATCGGCTTTTAATTTACCGCCTTTCCGCATAAAATATAACTCAGAAACAAGTGAAAAGTGGGGAGTGATACCTGCCTGAAATGATGCGCCGGCCTGTACCCCGTTATTTGATTTCTTGTAATCAGACAGGCTACTGTTTGCACCACCGTAGTTGATGTTTGTACTAGCTACATTAATCATAAGATCAAAGTAGGTTTTTGCAGTTTTTCTGCCTTCGTTTACGTTGTTTGATTCGGCCGATTGAGTTTGGCCAAATGTGGTTGCTGAAAGGAAAATCATACTCATGATAAATCCTGTTTGTACTACTTTTTTCATAATTCTTTTTTTAGTTGTTTATGTTTGATTAACTAAAGCAAAAGTATATGACTAAGTGTGGGCCTGCAATTCAGCTATGCAAAGTGAGGGAGTATGTCTGCCAATGGGTGATTTTAATCTGCCAAATTATTGGATGTTTATGGCCTACTGTTAATGAGTTGAAGAAAAGCTTCTTTGTATGTTTCTGAAACAGGGATTAACTGATCTGCAATTTTTATCCTGCTCCGCTCAATTGAATCTATTTTATTTAGTGCCACCATGTATGATTTATGTACCCTGCAAACCAGGTTTGAAGGAATCAACTTTTCCAGTTCGCTGAAATTTTGCAAGGTCATTATCTTTTTATTCACAGTATGAATTCTCAGGTAATCTCTCATCCCTTCGATATATACGATCTCATTAAGCATAATTTTCTCTAACCGGTTTTCTGTTTTTACGAAAATAAAATCCGGTTGAGCATCTAAAGTACGATGGGTTAAATTTTCCTGCGCCTTATTTACTGCTTGTAAAAAACGATTGAACGTAAACGGTTTTAAAAGATAGTCTGTTATCTGAAGTTCGTATCCCTTTAAGGCATACTGCTGATAGGCAGTTGTAATAATAACCTGGCTGTTTATTTTTGAGCTTTCCAATAATTCAATACCGGATAATTCATCCATGTTGATATCCAAAAAAAGTACATCTACTTTGTTGTTGTTTAAATAAGTGAGCCCATTCAATGCATTATCGAAAGTTGCACTTAAATGTAAAAAGGGAACTTTGTTTACAAAGTCTTTCGTTTTTTCAAGCGCAAGGGGCTCATCTTCTATAATGATGCAGGTATATTTATCCATTGGTAATTGTTAAGTTTACTGTATATAGTTCATTTGTTTTATTCACTTCCAGCGTATGTTTTTCGGGGTAGATAAGCTGTAGCCTTTTTTGAATTAGCTCATTACCTAAACCGCTGTCAGCTTGCCGCACCAAGGGTTTCGAATCAAATTTATTTTCACATACCAGTTGAATGGTCTTGTTACTTATAATGATATGGACAGTAATGGCATTCTCCAATTTTTTATTATTAGTATGTTTAAAGGCATTTTCAATAAACGGAATAAACACCATTGGGGCAATCATTTTATTACCAATAATTCCGGTTACTGAAAAGTGTACATAATGTTCGTTGGCAGTTCTTATTTTTTGTAGTGCGATGTATTTTTCTATGTATTCAATTTCCTGCGAAAGAAGAATTTTTTCAGCCATCGTTTCGTACAACATAAACCGCATGATGTCTGATAACTTATTCAAATAATTAGACGCTTCAACAGCATCTTTTATAATGAGCGCATCAATGTTATTAATGGTGTTAAACAAAAGGTGCGGATCAAGTTTCGATTTTATCAAAGCCATTTCCATTTCATGGTTTTTTTCTTTTAATGCTTCTTTCAGTTTTTTTTCATTAAACCAATTTATAAATCCTTTTATTATCAATGCCACTACGCCGGTTATTATACCAATAAGCGTCATAGCAATTATTACTGTCACAGCGGTAGATCTGCCGTGTTTACCTGCATCATCCATGTCTGTCATGTAACCAGATTCTATTAAATACCGAATCAGAATATAACTCATCAGGGCTCCTGCTGTAGAAATTAATATGCCATGGATTATCGAAAGAAAAATTCTTTTGTGGACAAGGTATCTGGAAAATAACAAAAAATAATAGGTCCAATATGAATTGAAAGAAGGTATAAATGCAAATAACAAAAGATTTTTTAAAGCATTTAAAATCCTGGCTTCCTGGTTACTCACATGCACGCTGCTTCTATAGTAAACCGCTAACATGATTGCTATCAATATGAAGTAGCAGGTCCAAAAACCCACGTGCAATAAAGCAATAAATGATTTTTTCATACGCTGAAGTCCCTAACTAAGGAGCATGAAGGTCTCTCAATATTTCGGCTTTTGTGAAACTGATATGCAAACAGGCTGAATTTGTCTGCAAAATGAGCAGGTATAGCAGCTCACCTGAGTCCCGAAAATATTTCCCGTTTTATCAGTTTAAAAAAATCATACTGGATATTTACCCGGGTTGTAAGACAGAATTTTAATTAAGTCCTGTTTAACTTTATTTCTGTCCTATCATATCGCCTGCATGCGCAACTACTTTTGCTGAATAAAATAAATATTCCAAAAAATAAATAGCATGAAAACTAAAATGAAATTGTTTGCATCCCTGAAAATATGGGTTGTAATTTATCCTTCTATTACGCTGTTTTTTTATCTGTTTGGTAAGCCATTAGCGGTATTGCCATTGTATCAGAGAACCTTATTATTGACTATTGTATTGGTTCCCTGGATAGTGTTTGCCGGTGTTCCATTTGTTGATTCGATTATTAAAATGGCTTCAAATAGAAAACGAAAAGTTTAAATAAAAAACTTTCAGGTATTCATGACTTCCTTACTGAAGCATGAATTTATAACACGAAGTGGCAAAGCAACAGCGTTCATTGCTGTACGATTTTATTTAGTAGAAATCTTAAAATATAATACCATGACAGGCAACAATACTTTTGATGTAATAATAGTGGGAGGCAGTTATTCTGGTCTTGCAGCCGGAATGGCTCTTGGCAGAGCCTTGAAAAAAATTTTAATCATTGATGGAGGCAAACCTTGTAACAGGCAGACACCCTATTCACACAACTTCATAACACATGACGGCGACACCCCAACAGAAATTGCTGCATTGGCAAATCTACAGGTTAGAAGTTATGATACGGTAAAGTTCTTTGATGGTGTGGCAACAAATGGTGTTAAAACTGAAAATGGTTTTGAAATTTCTGTTGCTTCGGGGGAAACATTCACTGCAAAGAAATTAATTTTTGCTACAGGCATCATAGATGTAATGCCCAATATTGAAGGGTTTGAAACTTGTTGGGGTATCTCTGTTCTTCATTGTCCTTACTGTCATGGTTACGAAGTAAGAAATGAAACAACAGGTCTTTTGGGCAATGGTGAATTTGGTTTTGATTTAGCCAGGCTTATTTCAAACTGGACAAATGATTTAACCCTTTTTACCAATGGAATCTCTGCATTATCAGTTGAACAAAATGCAAGCCTTGAAAAGCACGGGATTAAAATAATAGAAAAAGAAGTTGACCGATTTGAGCACAACAATGGGTATCTTAAAGAGGTCATTTTCCGGGACGGAACACAATCTAAACTCACAGCCATCTATGCACCTACTTCCTTTCATCAGCATTGTATAATTCCGGAATATTTGGGATGCGAATTAACCGAAGAAGGGTATATCAAGATTGATACTTTTCAGGAAACTTCAGTTGAGGGTGTCTTTGCATGTGGCGACAATGTAACCCGTGTGCGTACTGTTGCAAATGCGGTAGCAATGGGTACAATGGCTGGAATAACAGTAAGCAAGAAAATGATATTGGAAGAGTTTTAAAATATAGGCAAATATCTGGCGGTGAAAAAAATAACGCATCAGGTATAGCAAAAGGGCGGGGTTGACAAACTTTCTTCACAGGTCGCTACCAATATTTGATCATGAGCCAAACTTAATTTGTTGGCTTTTAGTCGTTACCTTGAACATCAGTTTTGCAAGTGGCTTTAGTTCGGGATATTATAAAAAACCAGCACAAAGTAAGCCCATAACATTATCGGTAATTAGGCACGATGAAAAAAATTCCCATAAGACAAATCAATTCAGCTCATAATGAACTACCATCTTCCGAGCGTTTTAAGATACGTAAGGTTGAGAAGCTACTTGATAGGGAAGACTTATTTCATGAATTGCACAGGCATAATTTCTTTTTTATTATTGCTTTACAAAAAGGTGAGGGTACTCATGAAATAGACTTTACAACTTATAATGTTTTTGACAATTCAATTTTCTTTATGCGGCCTGGGCAGGTACACCAGCTTCAGTTGAAAGCAGATTCTACAGGTTACATAATAGAATTTAATACTGAATTTTATCACCCTAAAAATAGGGTGTCAACTCAGCGATTACGAAAAGCAAGCAATAAAAACTATTGTAAGATTGAGATAAAAAGGTTTGAAAAATTGCACGATATATTAATGAATATTTTTGAGGAGTACACCGGCAGGGAGGATGGATTTCAGGATGTAATTAAAGCAAACCTGGATATTTTTCTTATTGAATTTATAAGACAAAGCCCGAATCCTACCGGGCCATCAACAAATATAAATCCATATACACAGGAACGCCTTGAAGAATTTTTGGAACTCTTGGAGATGCACATTACTACCCATAAACAAGTAACTCAATACACAAGTTTGATGAATCTTTCTCCATATCAATTAAATGAAATCACTAAAACAACAATAGGAAAAACAGCTTCGGAATTAATAAATGCGCATATTATTCTGGAGGCCAAAAGAAACCTGCTGGCTACGCCCAATCAAATTAAAGATATAGCCGACCTTTTAGGCTACGAAGATGTTTCCTATTTTATAAGATTCTTCAAAAAGCAAACAGGGTATTCACCCGAAACATTCCGGCATAACCCCGGATAAGTCCTGCACAACTGCATCATTGTCCTACCATATCACCTGCCGGTGAAATTACTTTTGTGTAAATAAATAATTAAAAATTTACAACAATGAAAATTATCATCGTAGGTGCAACAGGCACCATGGGCAAGCACTTAACCGGTGCATTTGAAAAAGAAAATGAAGTAATTAAAGCAGCTTCCAAAGGCGGCGACATCCAGGTAGATATTACTTCTACCGAATCCATTGAAAATTTGTTCAGGCAAGTTGGAGCTTTTGATGCACTCATCAGCACGGCAGGTCCAACTTATGTGGGCCCCTGGAAAAAAATGAATGACAAGGAATTTAGAAAAGGCGTTGATGGAAAAATGATGGGACAAATTAACCTGGTGCTTATCGGGCAACACTACATCAATCCTAAAGGCTCATTCACTTTAATCACCGGTGCTTTAACGCATGACCCACAAAAGAACTTTGCAAATGCATCAGCCGCCAACGGAGCAGTTGAAGCTTTTGTACGGGCAGCAGCCATTGAATTGGAAAATGGTATTCGAATAAATGCAGTGAGCCCGACTGTTATTGAAAATTCACCACATTATTTCCCCTTTTTTCCTGGAGATATTCCTGTAACCATGCAACAACTGGAATTTGGCTTTCGCAAATCTGTATTCGGTGCTAATACAGGGCAGGTAATAAAACCATATTATTTTTATTCGTGAAAGCGATAGTATCCGTAGGTCATTGTCCCTAATGATATTGACCTACGGTTATCAATCCAATAAACTAAACTTAAATCAAACATTGGTTAATAATAACAGATCACAATATTTATGAAGAACCTTAATTATTTAATGTCCATAATGACGATTGCCTTTATAATGGTAGCCTCATTTGCAACAGCACAAAATAAAATCAGTCTTTTACGCTTTGAAGATGACTTTTCGCTTTTAAAAAATGATAGTCTTAAGAAAGGGCTTAATCATCTTAAATATATTACTTCAGGAAATAAAAATTACATTTCTTTTGGTGGTGAATTGCGGGAGCAATTTCAGGTTTATAGCAATATAAACTTTGGAGATGTACCAACAACGTATAAAAATATTTCAGCTATTCAGCTTTGGCACCGGTTAATGCTACATACAAATATTGAATTAGGTAATCATCTTCGTTTTTTTATCCAAATCAACAATACACTTCGATTTTTAAATAACAATCCGGTTGTTCCCGAAATTGACGAAAATCAATTAAGCCTGCACCAGGCTTTTACTGAATTAAAAGTAAATCTTTGGAAATTTAGATTGGGAAGACAGGAATTATTCTATGGCAACCACAGATTACTTACAGTAAGGGAAGGGCCAAACACGAGACAGGCATTTGATGGCCTTATAATAAAAAGAACATTTAAAAACGGCGGAATTGACTTCTTCGCAGTTTCAAAAACAATATCTAAACAATATGTTTTTGATGACCAAAGTTTCAAAGAAGGATTGATTGGTATGTATGGCACACAATATTTTTCTGGTCGTAAAATCGGGTTAGATTATTACGCAGTTAATTTTCAATCTAAGCTGAGAAAATACAACTATCAAACCGGGCCTGAAAGCAGGCAGACCTATGGATTACGTTTATTTTCAAAACTGCAAAAAATTAATTTTGAAGTTGAAGGTGCTTATCAATCTGGTAAATTCAACGATTTAACTATCAGGGCCTACAATGTTTTAGCAAACATGAATATAATGGTACTGCCCGGCAAAAAAGGCATTATTGGTTTTGCGGCTAATGCGGCTTCAGGAGATAAAATCAGGGGCGACAATAAATTAAATACCTACAATTTATTGTATGCCAAACCTGCTTATGGCCTGGCAGTTCCAATTGGAGCTTCAAATATCATAAGCTTAAATCCGTACATAAAAATAAACCCTGTTCAAAAGTTAAATGTTCTGGCAGAAGTATTCTTCCTGTCAAGAAATAGTGATCAGGACGGAACGTATTCGCCTGGAATGCTCGAGAACAGGCCAAAACCAGATGTGGTTTTTAGCACAAACAAAAAAACATTGGGTGAATTTTATGTTGTTGAAACTAACTATCAACTAACAAAAAATCTATCGTTTTCTTTTGACGTTTCTTATTTTAAAGTGGGAAACTATCCTAAAGCCACAGGTAGTGGTAAAGACATTACGTATGTATCTTTTAAATCAACATTCAAATTTTAAATCAATAAGAATTTTAAAAAAACTTGTTGATAAATAGAAATATCCTGCCTTAATTCCATTTAGTTATTTTTTTAATTATGTCTTTCATTTCAATACAGTTTGCTGGGGTTGTCCTACCCCATTTACCCTACAAAACACCATATCTGGAAGCCTTTTTGCAGCAGTTTATGTCCACAGATATAGCTAAAGTGAAGAGTGAATATGAGCAACAGCGTATATCAAATAAACAAGAGCATCAACAAGCCCATTGAGTTTAAAGGCTTAAAGGCACAGTACATCTGGTACCTGGGTGGCGGGCTGGTAATTCTGTTAATCTTCTTTGCTGTCATTTACATCATCGGTGTAAATGTATTCATCTGCCTTACAGTAATTATTTCTCTTGCTACTGCTTTATTCATGTATGTATATAAACTTAGCCGCACTTATGGTGAGTTTGGTTTAATGAAAAAAGTTGCAAAGAAAGCTATACCAAAAGTTGTGAAAAGTTATTCCATCATCCGTTTGAAAAAACTGTTACTCCATGAGAAATCTATTTGATATATTGCCGGTGTACGGCGTAGAGCACAATGCCATCCTTTCAAAGATGGGTGATGTAACTGTTGCCTTTAAAGTAGAGTTACCGGAATTATTCACCATGAGCAATGATGAGTATGAAGCATTCCATCATGCCTGGATAAAGGCAATTAAAGTATTGCCAGTAAATGCAATTCTGCACAAACAGGATTGGTTTACGGAAGCAAAGTATAAACCAGATTTTGGAAAGGAAGACGATAGTTTTTTAAGCCGCAGCAGCGAACGGTTTTTTAATGAACGTCCTTACTTAGACCATCAGTGTTACATTCTGCTTACAAAGAAACCAGCCAATAGAAAATTATCATCTTCTGTATTTTCAAGTTTATTAAAGAAGACAATTGTACCGGAAGAATCAATAAATCCAAAACACTATCATGATTTTCAGAACCATGTGGGTCAGTTTCAAAAGATATTAAGTGATAGTGGTTTTGTAACGTTAAAAGAATTGGGTGATGATGCCTTGGTAGATTTAATATTACAATACCTCAATCTTGGAAATGATTCTGTCGCCATCAGAGATATTGAATTTAAGCCCGAATGGAAGATTGGTGAAAACCATTGCCAGCTTTACACCATTGCAGATGCTGAATTTGTTCCGGCGCTGTGTGGTTCAAGAATTAACTATGATAAATACTCAACAGACAAGACAAAATTTAGTGGTGGCTTTGCATCACCAATTGGTCAACTGCTTTCGTGCAATCATATTTACAATCAATATGTATTTATAGAAGATGTACAAAAAACCATTCAAAAATTGGAAAGTAAAAGATTGCGGCTGCAATCCCTTTCTGCTTATAGCCGGGAAAACTTTATTTTAAAAGAATCTACAGATGCTTTTTTAAATGAAGCCATCAGCGAACAAAGATTACAAGGCACATTTTAATTTACTGGCCTGGACAGATAATAAGGATGAATTGAAAAACCTGAGAAACCTTTGTTCCTCAGCTCTCACCCAAATGGATGCTACACCCAAGCAAGAGACCGAAGGTGCAGCCCAAATCTTTTGGGCAGGGATACCAGGCAATGACGCTGATTTTCCAATGAACGACACCTTTGATACTTTCTCTCCACAAGCTTGTTGCTTTTTTAACTTGGAAACCAACTATCGTTCTTCTGTAAGCCCAATAGGCATAAGGCTTGGCGATAGGCTCTCCGGCAGACCGGTGCATGTGGATATTTCCGATGAACCAATGGACAAAGGAATCTGTACAAATCGTAACAAATTTATTCTTGGGCCATCCGGCAGCGGAAAATCTTTCTTTACCAACCACATGGTGAGGAGCTACTACGAAAAAGGCACACATATTGTGCTGGTAGATGTGGGGCATTCTTACAAAGGTTTGTGTGATATGGTTAATGGATATTATTTCACCTATTCGGAAACAAAACCCATTAAGTTTAACCCATTTTATATTGGTGAAGGCGATATACTGGATACGGAGAAAAAGGAAAGCATCAAGACATTGCTATTAGCTCTTTGGAAAAAAGATAATGAAACCTTTAACCGCAGCGAATATGTAGCCCTTTCAAATGC
>JAYWII010000032.1:0-15263 GCA_043788995.1 Chitinophagaceae bacterium
AGCCACATCACTCCGGCCGTTTTCCGAGAGTATTTCAAAGAAATGTTTTACGCCCAAAAAGCCGGTTGATATATGATTATCCCTTGCGGCTATCTGCTCCAATAATTTATCAAACGTTACGGCTCTTTTGCTGCTATCTACCAAATCAAAAGCCAGCGAAAGCGTGTAGGAAGTTTGGGTATTACCTTGGATGGTATCATTGGCGCCAACAAATTTTTTATTAAAAGCTATCCTTATATTTTTAAACAATGCAGTGTATTTGGCGGCATCGGTTTCTTTGTTTAAAATGGTTGCAATCTCTGCCATCAGTTTTGTGCTGTAAGCAAAGTACATGTTCGTAATGATGCTCTCAGACATGGGTGCATTTACACTCAGCCAGTCGCCGGGCCAGCAGGATGGGTTGCGAATAAAGTCTTTACTTTGGTTAACAGTATAATCAATATACTTTGCCATGTTGCTGTACCATGTTTGTAAAATCTGTTTATCGCCATACATTTTGTATTGCATAAGTGGACAAATAATTCCTGCATCGGCCCAACCGGCAGTGCCGTACAAATCATGCAGCGGTGCAAAGTCGGCGTAGCCGCCTTCGGCACTTTGCCCATCGTTTAACGAGGTAAGCCACCGGCTGGTAAAGGCTCCAATGTTCATATTGTAAATGCCTGTTTTTTGAAACACCTGCATGTCGCCTGTCCAGCCCATGCGTTCATCTCTTTGAGGGCAATCAGTTGGTACTTCAAAAAAATTGGAACGCTGGCTCCAAATAATACTACTGTATAGTTTATTAATCATAGTATCGCCACATTCAAAATAGCCGGTCCTTCTTACATTGCTGTGCAGCACGATACCTGTTAATTCAATATCTTCTTTTTTGCAGCCACTTACCTGTACATATTGAAAACCACGGAAAGTAAAAAGTGGCTCCCATTCCTCTCCTGCAAGCCCTTTGGGATAATACTTGTCGTTATTTTTTGCGGAACGCAAATTTTTTATAAAAACATCGCCTGCTGGATTGAGGGCTTCTGCATACTGTAACTGAATGGGCGATGAAATTTTGTTTTTTAATTTAAGCCTGGCCCATCCTGTAAAGTTTTGTCCGAAATTAAAAAGCAGGTCACCATTGCCAAGTTCCGCTACCGATACCGGTTTTATTTCTTCCTGTTTGCGAATAGGTTCGCCATAATAGGCTGTTTTAATTACATCAACTTTATTGCATTCAATTGCGCTTTTCCAATGCTGGTCGTTAAAGCCAGTATTATTCCAGCCCGGAATTTCTTTATTGGCATCGTAGGTTTCACCATCAAATATATCTGTTTTAAGTAGTGGTGTATTATTGGTCACCTTCCAGCTATTATCTGTACCCACAACCGCTTTTGTACCGTCTGTATATTCAATATGCAGTTGCATAAAAAACTTTAGCGAATCGCCATAATGCCGTTGCACATACCATCCGTCTCCTACTATGGCACCCAATACATTTTGATTTTTATTGAGAAGTTTTGTTACGTCATAAGTTTGATAAAAATTGCGTTTGTCATATTGTGCCCATCCGGGTGTAAAATAATCATCGCCGCAACGCCTGCCGTTTATATATGCTTCATAAAGTCCAAAAGCGGAGATATAGGCCCATGCCCGTTTAATGTTTTTTGAAATAAAAATTGATTTACGCATGTAAGCCACCGGCAAAAAACTGCGGCGGTAGTTATCAAATTGTCGCCCCCATTTTATGGTATCGCCTATTAATTTATTTCTTTGCAACCCATCGCTAATCCACCTTGCTTTCCATTCGCTTTCTTTTAAAATACCCATGGTCCACTCTGCTACATCACTCCAGCCAGATGGATTACCGTAATTATCAGTTACCATCACCTTCCAATAATACCTGCGGTGCGATTGCAACTGTTTGCCGTCAAAAACAATGAAGGTGTTAACTGATGTTTTTATGGTTTTTGAATCCCAAACGTCAGCCATATTATTCTTTAACAGTAAAGGAGATGTAGCCACCATAATTTTATAAGAAGCTTGCAAAGTGTTTTTTTTTGATGCCAATATGTGCCATGATAAACGGGGCGTAACCGTTGTAATTCCTACGGGATTAATTTGGTATTCGCATGCAAGGCCTTTAACCGATAGTGGAATAGATTTGTTGTGAGCATGTGCTGTAGACGCATATAATAAACATATTGCCAATAGCTGCCTGCAGCAAGTTGGTAAAAAAAAAGTGGGTGTTATTTTTTTAATTTTCATCATTGAGATATTGATAGCAGCACTGTTATTCTGTAATATGATTGGAATTGTTTCTATTTACAAACCTGGCCTTCTTCAGAATAGATTTAGGGTACTGTAAACTTATGCCTATAGCCTTTTTTAGTATGCCTCAATGTTCCAGTTACCATATCCCTTCAAAATTTTTATGTACCTGTTATCATTATCTTTGAAAATAATACCTGCTTCTTTTGCTTTGCCATTCTTCCATACAGTTTTGCCATTTAATTTAATTGTAGAAACCCTGCCTATCGGAACGCCCATAATTGCCGAAGTATTAACAGGAACTGACACATGTAAAACAAACCGGCCTTTATCATTTGAAAAAGATGCCTTTATTTCGCCTGCAATTGATTGAACAATTGCAGCAGCATTTTTTAAACCTGCAGGTTGGGGAAGAACCTGGAATATTTTATATCCGGACTCAACCGGGGAGATACCACACACATACTGCGATAGTATAGTTAAGGCACCTCCGCTCCATCCATGATTTACGGTACCTCCGCCATACTCCTGGTGATTAGGTTTCCAACCTTCCCATAAGGTGGTGAAATAATTATCATTAACCATCTCAGCAAAACGCACCCGGGTCCTTGCCAAAGCCTGGCTATCAAAACCCATTATAAAAAAAGCTTCCATTACATATTTTTCCATGTAAGGGCTGGCGTGCATTTGCTCTGTTAATACTTTTAAAATAGCCGGATATTTTTCATGATCTGCAATACCAGATACTACTGCCAGGGCCTGTACCCTATCATCATCCATTAATTTATATTGAGGATGCCGGTACATTTTGCCATTCCAGAACTGTTCATTAAATGAAGTTTTAAATCTTTTCAGGATAGCCGCATAGTACGTTAAATCATCATTTTTTTGCAACACTTCGGCTGACAAGGCCATCCCTTTTACCGCAGTGTAATACAATAAATTGAAGATAAGCTCCATGTCTTTATTATCGCCCCAATCACCCCATGGCCAACCACCTTTTCGAAATTCTACCGTACCCTTATCGTTAATTTTCCACAGTAATAAATATTTTTTTGCGGCGGCATATACATTTTTTAAGGTTGCCGTATCGGCCGTATGCATAAAATAATTCCACACTCCATAGTAACCAATGGCTGATAAAGACTGGTCGGGCAATTCCAACGACCAATTGCCAGAAGGTACGGGGCCATACAAACTGCTATCGGGCCTTTGCCAATCAGCAAATTCGTTGAACCATTTTTTGCTTAGCAGGTGGCTCATTGTATCAAGAGCATAAAACGCCTCCCCGGATTCATTGACTGCATCGCCTGTCCATTGCGCCCTTTCCCGTTCCGGGCAGTCCATGTAAGTATCCCTCATAGTGACATATAAGGTGCGAAGGCTTTTCTGCCATAATTTATTTAAAAAGGAATCGCTACAGGAAAAGCTGCCGGCAAAGGCGGTGTTATAACCTGTTTCACGGTATCCAACTTCGATAACTTTTACTCCCTTTGGTATAATGCAGTACAACTGGTGGCCGTTTAACCAACCAGGCGTTTCGTACTCCTGAATGCCTTTCTTTGTTTTGTATTCACTTCGCAAACCAGTAGCACCACCAGTGTAGATAAGATAATTGTCTGTAAAAAATTTCAGGGTTTGGCCTTCTTCCCTGCTATCAATTTTTATGGACGTGGTAAACTGTGCATTATATTTTAAGCGATATATCAATGTATCTGCAGTAGCAGAAGAAATAACAATGGGCTTATCCAACAATTTAACACCAAAATCTTTCCATTGGGGTATTGGCCTTGCAATTAATTGATTCCATGGGGCACCTCCTGCTTTGCCCACCACCGTGGCAGACGCTAAAGCAATAGTGGTATCTGTTTGCCAGTTTCCAATATCCTCCCGGGCATCAAACAAAATACTTGATTCAGATAAACGGAAATTTGGCTTGGGTTCATCGCATGTTTTAAAAGCTTTTAATACACTGCATTGCCAGGAACCATCACTTAGTAAATCAAACCCTGGCCACTGGCAATCGAATAACAAAGCACCCTTGCCACTGCTGTTATGGGAAAAGCCATCTTTGCCAAAATACCATAACTGGATTGCTATGATATTTGTTCCCTTTTTTAGGTAGGGGGCAATATCAACTTCGTCATAATAAGTATCATTTGCATTAGGCCCACGCTTCAAACCCCCTTCAAAAATTATTTGTTTGCCATTTACCCAAAGCCAGTATTTAGAATCAACGGCAATGTTTGCAATGGCATGTACCGGCAACCTTTCCACATTCAGTGTTTTTCGATATGCCAGCCAGGTATTTGTTTCATTTTGATTTTCCATTGTTGATATCCAGTCAGCTTTCCAGTTGTAGGAAGACAAATTGTTTGCCTGGGCAAAACAAATGGTACTCAATAGTTGCAGCGTGAAAATTATAATTGTCCTTGCCATGTTTAATGTTGTATTTGCTGAAATATCTAAAACTAAAGCTCTTTTTTTTGATTTAATCTTCTTTCCCTAATTGTACTGCAATAGTTTGCCGTTAGCTATAATTGGTGCATTTAATTTTATTAAAGCCCTTGGTGATGGTATCATTTTGTATCTTCTACTTTTTTAACTTTTATCTCGTCCACCTTCGCATTCACCTGTATTAAAATTAATCCTGTTCAACCGGTGAAATTTTATATAGCCCTGCTCCATGTGCATTGATGGATGCTGCAAAATCATTTTCAAATATGCCCAGATCTTTTTTATCCCATAAATCCCTTACAGTGCATTTTCCATTTAACCCAAGTTGTTTAAATTGAAAGTTGATTTTTGTGGCCGTATCTTTTTGATTAAACAGCGCTACCGTATAGCTTTTATTATCGGCACAATTAGACTGCCAAATAATTATACCATCTGCATTGTGTATTTGTTTTTGATTATTTCCTTTTTGATTTACTGCTATCACTTCGGGGTTGGAGAGCAGGGATAATGTAAAGGCATCATTTTGTGTAAGATCATTACCAATAATTAATGGAGAGCGGGCAATGCACCATAATGTGAGCATGCTATATTGTTCGTCTTTGGTAAACAGCGTAAACCTTTCTCCGCCACCATCGCCCGACCTGGTGGCAATTTTACCTACCGGTATCATATCTAAATCTGGCCAATGGCCGGGAAATTTTACTGCATGTACACTCCATTGATTGGCAAATACAAACTGTTCTTTCAGGCGGCCCCAGTTATCCCAAAAATCGTTGGATACCCTGAACATATCTGCATTGTTAAGAACATGGTAACGGGCAGTAATGGGCGTTACGCCTGGCGATGTACTGAATACAATATCCCGTCCTGATTTTTCAATGGCTTTTCTCACCGCTGTAATTTCAGCCGCATGGTAGGGCCTGGAAAGGTCATCTACTTTTATAAAATCAACATCCCAGGAGGCATACAATTGAAAGATAGAATTATAATATTCCTGTGCGCCGGGCTGGCGCATATCAATACCATAAGTAGCATTGTACCATTCACATACGTCGGCGCCATTGGCTATATCCCTTGCGGTATATTTTGAATCGAGTATGGGTAAATCATTTTCTACTGCCTGCCATGGAATGCCCCTCATTATATGCAAACCAAATTTTAATCCTTTGCTGTGTACATAATCGGCTAGGGCTTTAAACGAACCATTTGCTGCAGAAGGAAATTTATTTTTTGCTGGTAAAAAACGGCCGTACTTGTCTATGGCAGCATCGTGTTTTGCGTAGGTGGGATGATGATATGGGCTTTTAAAATCAGCAGAAACATTAGCAGAGTACCAGGATATATCCACCGTCATGTATTCATAACCAACTTGTTTAAGGTTTGCTGCAACATAATCTACCTGTGCTTTAAATTCAGCTTCGGTAATATCGCAACCATAATTATTCCAGGAGTTCCAGCCCATGGGCGGCGTGGGGGCTGTAATTTTTTTTGGTGTGTTGCTGAGGCGTTGTGTTTGTACAATTGAATTTTTATGCTGTGCCTGCACATTTAAAATATTTATTGCCAGTATTGCAATTATCAGCAAGTGTTTTTTCTTCATGGAATTTTTACTTTTTTTATGGATGTATGATTTTAATAATATTGTGTTAACCCGATAAAAACTATGTTGTGAAACGAGGGTAATTTTTACTACTGAATTTATTTTTTACAGGAAAACGATTGCTCCGTTTTCCTTTAAAATTATTTGATAACTTTTATCACCTGTAGCGAATCATTGTTTTTTGCGATTATAATTAAATTGGTTGTTTTTGATTTTAATTCAACCATATCCCGAACGTTTCCATTGGCATAAAAACCTGTATTCTTAGGCATTACCGGGCTAAACTTACCCTTGCCATCGCCTTTTAACAGTAAGCCATAACTTGCATCTGCATTGCCATACTGTACCCTGTTTTCGAAAAAATTACCTGCAACTAAAATGTCTTTCCTACCATCCAAATCATAATCATTATAAAGTATGCCGCTTACTTTTGAAAACTGTGCTTCAATGGGTAAAGGTTTTATGGCAAAATGCAGGTTGCCTAAATTTTCAATGTAGCTGGTTTGTAATATTTGCAAGGTGAATATGGTTGCTTTGCCCAATTGTTCTTTAGTGAAAATTTCATCAATAGATGCCTTAGCAAAATCTTTATAATAAATAAATTTTTTGCGGATAGATGGAATCTTTTCTGCAAACTCATCTAACGATGCAATGGGATATTGCTTTCCATTTATCTGCATACAAATAATAGGATCAATACTTCCATTACCATCAAAATCTGCGGCGTACATTGTAATTGGATTTTGCGCTGTAGGTTTCCATTGGTTGTTTGTACCGGCATTGCCGGCAATCATATCCAAATCGCCATCACCATCAAAATCGGCCACCAACATTTTTGCCCATAACCCTGCTGTTTGCTCCAAACCGGTGTTTTGTATTTCTTGCAATTTGCCATTATGGTTAATGAAGAGGTGAACCTTCATCCACTCGCCCACTACCACCAAATCTGGCCAGCCATCATTATTAATGTCTTCCCATTTTGCATCGGTAACCATACCAAGGTTTTTCAACTTTTCATTTACCTCATTGGTGGCTACCGTAAATTTTATTGCCTTGGTTTTAGGGTCTGTTTCATTGCGTAAAATTCCGCCAAAAGAAGGTATTGGAAATGTTCCTCCATTTACACCACTGCCCACAAAAATATCTATGTCGCCATCCTTATCATAGTCTGCTGCGGCTATGCAACTTCCATTAGAATACTCTTTAGGAATAGCCCCTTCAACAGCTTTTGTAAAATTTCCTTTACCATTATTTATATACAAGCGATCGGCCAATGCAGGATTGCCCGTTAAAAATTCATTGCTGCCGCTAACAACATATAAATCCAAATCTCCATCGCCATCTGCATCAAAAAATGTGGAGGCCACATCCTCACAAGCTTTATCTGCACTGAATGGCTGATTGGTGGAAGCTGAAAAAGTTTGATTGTTATTTTGGATAAATAATTTACCTTCAAAACCTGCTGCACCGCCAACAAAAAAATCATCTAACCCATCATTATTTACATCGGCTTTTGATAAACAAGGGCCTTGTTTTGATAGTTCATAAGGAATTAATTGTTCCGTTTTAAAATCGACAAAATCGTTTTCCTGGTGTAAAAAATTAATGCCGGATGCTTTTGTCCAATCGGTAAATAATGGAGTAGTTGTTGAATTTTGATTGTAATTATCCATGGAAATATTTGCTGGGGTTAACTCATCAAATTCAACAAGTTTATTTATGCCAACATTATTTTTAATGGAGATAGTACCATTTTGCCAAACCACTTTAATACTAACATTATTACTATCTGTCCCCAATCCAAAATTGAGTACATAATCAACTGAAGATTGATAGCCCCTGGTAGGATTGAGTTCCTGTAGCTGTTGTTTATTATTAGAGAATACAAAGACTTTGGCGCCAATGGCTTTGCTATTTTTTCCTTTTCCTTTAAGCTTTACTTTTATAAAATTGTTTTGATACAATTCGCTTGCGTGGTTTTGCCAAACCGTAGCTTTTTCGTTTACGTTGTTGGTCACCAATTCTAAATCGCCATCATTATCTAAGTCCACATACACTGCTCCATTAGACACCATTGGCTTATCAAGGCCCCATGCGGCAGTTTCATTGGAAAAACTTAGCGACCCGTTATTTTTAAAAGCATAGTTAGATAATTTTACGGTGGGCATTTTTTTAATCAGTTCAAACACCGGCAGAATACTACCATTATCACGGGCTTTGTCGGCAGCATCCTGGTAGGTGTACTTTAAAAAATCGAGGTTAGTAAAATCTCTTAAAAACCCATTGGTAATAAAAATATCTTTATACCCATCGTTATCAAAATCTGCAAATAAAGGAGACCAACTCCAATCGGTATTATACATGCCCGCCAATTGGCCAATTTCAGAAAACAAGGGAATGCTGTCTTTTGTATTGCCCTGGTTTAGCTGTAGTGTATTACGCATATACTGGTTTTGAAAACCACTATTTACCATCAGCGAATATTTATCAAACTCGTCCGGGCCTTTTAATAATTTTTGCCTTTCCAACTTTTCGGGCAGCATATCTACCACCAATACATCTTGCAATAAATCGTTGTTAAAATCTGCAATATCGCAGCCCATTGCAAATTTAGAAAGATGCCCAAAAGACTTTTTAGTTACCTCTTTAAATGTACCGTTGCCTGTATTCAAATAAAGAAAATCCTGTTCTTCAAAATCGGTGGTAACGTAAATATCAGGCAAGCCATCGTTGTTTATATCGCTGATAGATACGCCCAGGCCAAAATTTAATCCGCCACCATGTATGCCGGCTGCTTCGCTAATATCAGTAAAATGTCCGCCATCATTGCGGTACAAGCGGCTACCAAATTGTGGATGGCGTTGGTTACGTACTTTTTCGGTATTAAAAAAAGCAGAATAATAGCGTTGTGCATGGTTGCATTGAAACATATCTAAATCACCGTCTCCATCAAAATCAAAAAAAGCAGCTTGCGTAGTAAAAGTAAGTTTTGAGTCTAAGCCATACTCCGCTGCTTTTTCAACAAACACAGGTATCCCATCTTTTCCGCAGCCCTGGTTAATGTACAGCTCTTCGTACAGGTTTTCTTTTTTTACCGGGCCCGAATAAGAAACATAAATATCCATCCACCCATCTCCATTAATATCTACAGCAGTAACTCCTGTCTTCCAGCCAGCCCTACCTTTAACGCCAGCTTTATTAGTAATATCTTCAAAAGATAAACCGCCTTTATTGAGGTATAATTTATTTTCCACATCATTGCCAGTAAAATACAAATCACATAAACCATCATTATTAAAATCCGCCGCAGCTACCCCTGCTCCATTGTAATAATATTCATATACCATCACATTTTTTTCTGCAGTTTCAACTATTTTGTTTTCAAAATCAATGTTAGAACTGGACAGATTTACTGCCGTGAAAAGTAATTTTTCCTGTTTTGATTTACAGGCCGTTACATTGAAAATAAGCAGTACAAAAAGCAACAACAATTGAGATGTGAATTTCATAATATTTACAACTTTAAACAGCAATTGCCCATTTTTAAAAGGGCAATTGCTGTTATATTTCAATAACTAAAACTCGGTAGTAAAAGGATGCAATAAAAAACGCTTACTGCCAGCCCGGATTTTGTTCTAAATTTTTGTCTTTATCAATTTCTGATTGAGGAACGGGTAATAACCTGTGTTTGGGCATATAAACCCTATCCTCAAATTTAAACCTTGTGTAAGTAGTTCGACCGGCATTTATTTTCATGCCATACACTGGAGCATTTAAAAGGGTTTCAGCAAGGTATTTGCCATCAGCTCCTTTCCAACGGCGCAAGTCAAAAAAGCGATGTTCTTCAAAAGCAAGTTCAATGCTACGCTCGTGCCGAATTTTATTACGCATCTGTAGTTGGTTTAGGCCGCCTGGTAATGCTGGCATATTTACACTTGGCCTGGCTCTAACTGCATTTACTGCATCATACACCGAGGCATCGGGGCCAATAGCCTCGTTTTGTGCTTCTGCATAATTAAGCAACACTTCGCCTAACCGGATAATAATCCAATTATTGTATCCATTGCCGGCATCTGCATTAACGATAACTGGATCCATAAATTTACGCAGGTTATACCCTGTTTTCGTGGCATCGTTGGCAGTACCCATTCCTTCCCTACCACCTTCTTTCAATTCTATTTCACGACCATTCCACATTGCACCATCAAATAAGATACTTGCCCCAAAACGTGGATCCCTATTTTTATAAGGTTGATTTGCATTATATAGTGGCGATGCATTGTAAGACAACCCATCGGTCATTTCATATTCATCTACTAAATTTTGAGTAGGTTGTGTTCCTCCCCATCCATTCATAGTGTAGAGGGAATTAAACATATTAGAAGGGTGATTTCTTAATTTGGTTAAATAACTTTTAGAAAAAAATACTTCACTATTGTTATTGTTTGCTGCCCAAAACATTTGTTCGTAATTGGGAAAAAGTGCAAAGCCGGGGATTGCCATTGCCTGCTTGGAAGCGGCTGCAGATTCAGCCCATTTTTCTGCGTACAATAATTGCCTTCCTTTTAGTGCCAATGCAGCTGCTTTGGAAGCACGGCCAGTGTTAGACCCAGATTGCGTTTCTGGAAGTATTGCAGCCGCTGCATCTAAATCGGCAACAATAAAAGTATTGCACTCCTCCGCTGTATTTCTCTTAACCAAAAGATCTTCAATATTTTCCAATGACTGAGGTTTATCAATTATTGGCACACCGCCATATAACTTCACCAGCTCGTGGTAAAATAGCGCACGTAAAAACAACGCCTCCCCTTTCAACACTTTTTTTACAGCATCATCACCTGGTACGGCATCAATTTTTTCTAAAAAAACATTCACCCTGCGAATAAACAGATAACTGTTTGCCCAAGGGGTGGGCGTGCCTTCCCACGGAGCAGAAAACCTGGGTGCATCTGAAGCAGAAAAATCACCCCGGTTCCAATTGTGCGAATAGGCCCAGGGGTAACCTGTATTTGCCTCATCTGTTGCAGTAGATAATAAATAAAATCCACGTTCGTAGCCAGATGGTACCCCATTGTACGCCTCGTTTAAATATAACGTGGCTAATTTTAAATCTGTCCATACGGAGGCATCCGTTAACTTATCTTTTGGAGGCTGATTCAACAGATCTTTTTTACATCCAAAAAAGCTAATTAATATTAATGAATATAGTAATCCTGATTTAATTTTTTTCATGTTTAATATTTTTAAAATGTAACATTAATTCCTACCGCTACCACCTTTTGTTGTGGATAAAACCAACCTTTAGATCCATTGCCATTAAAGCTTGTGCCACTATCTCCGGGACCTTCGGGATCTGTTACTCTTAACTTATCGAAAGTGAGCAAATTTTGTCCACTTACAAAAATCCTAACTGCACTCATCTTTAATTTAGCCAATGTATTCTTAGGTAAATTGTAACCCAATTGCAGGTTTTTCAACCGTAAATAAGCAGCATTTTTTAACCAAAATGAAGATTGCTGTGTATTATTGGCGGTAGGTACATCTGTGATACGTGGATATTTAGCACCGGTATTTTGCGGTGTCCAATGATCAGCGTGCTCCACCAAAGCTTTAGCACCATTATAAAACGGCCAGGCCAGTTCGCCTGTTACATATGCATGTACTTTAGCGGCTCCCTGAAACAGGAAGTTAAGATCAAAGTTTTTATAAGTGATCCCACCAGAAATACCATAGATTATTTGTGGTATGGGTGTTGATCCGATTGCTGTAACATCATCAGCATCTATTTTACCGTCTGGCTTACCCGTTAAATTCCCACTGGCATCCCTGCCGCTAATATCTGCATACCGGATATCTCCAGGTTTAACAGGATTTGGTTGTGTTGGAGCTGCATCAATTTCAGCCTGTGTATTAAAGTATCCCATAGCCTGGTATCCAAAATACTGGTTAATACTTTTTCCTGTTCTTTTTTGATTTGGATTTACAGAAGTGGGTTCATCCTGAAAAATTATTTTATTATGTGCATAGGTAAAATTGCCCCTAACAAAATAATTTACATTTTTTGATATCTTATTTTCATAACCTAAAGAAAATTCAATACCGCTGTTGTCAACTATGTTTAAGTTCTCCAGTGGTAATACATCACCAAAAGTGGATGGAACCGATAGCAATCTTTGTCCAAGAATATCAGACGTTCTTTTATGGAACCAGTCAAATTCAAAAGTTAATTTCCTATTCCACATGCTACCATCAAAACCAATATTTACTGATTTTGCAGTTTCCCAGGTAGTGTTTGGATCAGGAATACCAGTAGAGGTTAGGCCTTTGTTCATAGCTAAGCTTCCTGCATCGCCAAAAGGATAGCCACTACCATACTGATAAGAGGATAAATAACGGTAAGGCTCTATACGGTCGTTACCGAGCACGCCATAAGAACCCCGGATTTTAAGGTAATCAAAAGCGTTGGTTGTATTCTTGAAAAACGCTTCTTCAGATATTTTCCATCCTGCTGAAAAAGAAGGAAAGAAACCCCATTTTTTTCCGGGAGCAAAATTAAAAGAACCATCATACCTGAAGTTTCCTTCAAATAAATACTTGTTAGCAAAAACATAATTTACCCTGCCAACATATCCCCTTCTGCCTGATACATTTGCCCCTCCGCTAGTTTGTTGGGTTGCATCATCGCCGGCAAATAACTGATCAATAGCTGTAGAAAGAAAATTATCCCTGAAACCAGTTAGGTAATTATAATTGCCTTCGTTTTGGGTGTATAAAAACAATCCACTAACCTCGTGTTTGCCGAATGTACGCTGATAGTTTAAATGAGCTTCCATTGTTAATGAACTACCCTGATTAGACCCTTCTGAAAGTGAAATGGTATTGATGCCTTCCCCATTAACCGGTATGTATTCCTTAGTAGCTTTGTTGTACGTGTAAACAGTGTATGGTGTACGCCATGTTTTGTTTGTATTAAAACTACGGTCGTAGGCTACTATCCCTTTTAGAGAAAGCCCTTTTACAAAAGGTAATTGCTGTGTTATTGTTAGATTGGTTAATAAGGTGTTGGAATTATTTTTGTTATAACCGCCATTTTTAGCTCTTTCCCCTGGGTTTCTGCCACTGGGAAATGAACCCGGCAAACCATTAGAAAATACAGCAGGAAAAATGGGTGGGGCATATAAAGCAAAATAAAGCAACTGATTGGCATCCTGTGATGGCGCATTTCTATTTTCCAATCTGCCACTTACATCTAATGAAATCCTTGTGGTTGAAGTAGCATCTACATCAATATTAGACCTGAAATTATATCGCTTAAAATTGCTGTTGCTGTACAAACCATTTTGGTTTACATGGCCTAAAGAAATAAAGTACCTGGTTTTTTCTGTCCCCCCATTCAATGATAAATTATATTGTTGCTGGGGCGCATAATCCTTAAGTGTTGCTTTTATCCAGTCTGTATTGGGATAGGCGTCACGGTCAGTGCCATTTTTATAAGCATCCAGATCAGCCTGGCTGAAAGGAGGTGTGGTACCTGAATTGGTAGAACCTTCATTTAATAATTTTGCATAGTTGTAAGAATCCATGTATTCAGGAAGGCGGGTTGGTTTCTGCCAGTCGGAACGAACAGAAAAAGAAAGGGAAGATTTACCAGCTTTACCTCTTTTAGTAGTTATTAAAATAACGCCATTAGCAGCTCTTACACCAAATACAGCAGCCGAGGCAGGGTCTTTTAACAACGTAACCGTTTCTATTTCGTTGGGATCTAATTGTGAAAAGTCTCCTCTTGGAATACCGTCAATTACTACCAACGGCGAGTTATCGCCTGTAGTGCTTACGCCTCTTATTAAAAGATTAGAACCATCCCTACCTGGCTCTCCGTTTCGCTGAACAGCAATTAAACCAGATAAACGGCCTGTTAGTGCATTGCTGATATCTGCTACTGGTGCCGCAACAATTTCTTTAGTACCTACGGTACTAACTGCACCAGTATAGTTTATCTTTTTCTTACTACCGTAGCCAATCACCACAATGTCATTCAAACTTCCATTTTGCAAAGAAAGTGTTACTATTAAATTTGTTTTGCCACCTGTTGCTACTTCTATGCTTTTGTATCCCACATAAGTAATAACTAACACCGCTTTTGCATCGGCTACCTGTATGGTAAAATTTCCGTTGGCATTGGAAGTGGTAGCATTGGAGGTTCCTTTTTCGGTAATGGTGGCGCCACTGAGGGGGTCTCCGGTTTCGTTGGCTATTTTACCACTTACCTCTACCGTTGTTGCCAGCACGGGGCTGGTGCTAACAAATTCTATCGACACGACGGGCTCCTTTTGTTTTATTATAATTTGCCTTTCGTCAATTACATAAGAAAATGGCTGATCTTTAAAACATACATCCAGTACACTTTTCAATGAACTATTCTTTAAGTCTAATGTAATTTTCTTTGAATTTTTTAATAGTTTTTCGTTGTAAAAAAACCGATACTCACTTTGCTTTTCAATTTCCTGAAAAACCTTTTCAATTGAAGCTTTCTTTAATGAAATACTAATACTTTGAGAATACCCTCCTGCACTTACCTGCAGAAAGGTGACTAGTAAAAGAAAAGCAGTAAGTTTCATCATCAACAGTTTTTGGTGGAGTCCATTTTCCCGATGGACAAAAAGCCCTTTTTTTTGCATACTTTTGATTTTTAGGTTTGTTAATAAACAGTCTGGAACGATTGTGAAAATTAATTGACTTAAATTCCGCCGGGAGTGTCTTCAGCACTTCCGGTTTTTTTTAAGCTTTTGTGTATTCTATTGTTGGTTTTTCTGGAATTATATTTATTGCGTTACGATAAGTTTTTTTCCTTCCAATTTAAAATGAACATCACTATATTCCAACCATTTTAAAAGGCGTGATAAATTTACCGACATCGGTATTTTCCCTGTAAATTTATTTTCATTAGAAGCATTTC
>JAYWII010000033.1:0-15157 GCA_043788995.1 Chitinophagaceae bacterium
AGACCCCTTATTGATTATTGTAAATAACTCATCCACTTCTGCCTTTGTTAGTTTAATCGTATATCGTATCATTTGTAAAGTGTTTTACAAATCTACATACAATACGTCATATTATACTTAACTTAACATTAGTATCTTTTTTGAAATTATATCTTGAAAAATTTGTTGCATAGGTCGGTTTTTTCAAAATTGCTTTTTCCAGATTTATTGTATCTCCATTTGAGGTTGTGTAAGTTCCGTCAGGATTTTCCTTAACTATAAAAATAGTATCATTGCCAGTACTTGAACCTCTTGATATTTCACACGGCAGATCAATCAATTTAATAGATTGGAAATTTAATTTAGTGAGAATACCATTTTCATTCTCTCCCTGAAAACTCCATACATCATTTGAATATTCACTGACTGCTAAGTTGGTAAAATTCAATTCCTCTCTGAGTAACGCTGGATTTACTTTTATATAGTTGAAATTTGTTTTTTTATTGGCGTTTAAAAAAAGAAGGCAACAGTATGTTGTAGCATTTTCAAATACTTGATTGCTGCCAAAATCTAAAATCTTATCCAAAGCTTTTTGATCAATAATAAAACCTCTCAATCCTCTTCCATAATCTGTATTAAAGAATTTGTTAGGTAAAATAAACCCTAAAAGTCCTTTTTTATTAAGAAGCAAAAAACCCTTTTCTACAAAAGCAACATACAAATCATAATTACCATATTCTGCCGATTGGTATTTCTTTTTATAATAGTCTATTGATTCTTGTGAAATATCTTTTAGTGTTTGAATTCTTACATACGGTGGGTTCCCAATCACCGCATCAAACCCTCCCTGCTTAAACACATCCTTAAATCCTTTCTCCCAGCTAAATGGTTTTACTTTCTTTTCCAATACCGGTTCAAAATCTATTTGCCCGTCGTAAAAATCCATGTCAATTAAACTATTGCCGCTTTTAATATTACTGTCCAGCGTGGGCAGTATGCGTTCTCCAAAACGCATTTCGGCAGTAATGCTGCTGCCGGTTTCGCCTTCCATACATTTTAATAATAAACTCAGCTTAGTTACTTCCACAGCCTGTGTGTCTATATCCACACCGTAAATATTGTTGAGTAAAATTTGCTTCTTCAGTGCAGTGGTTAAATTACCATCGGGTGTAAGCGGCAGTTTGTTGCGTTCTTTAATGGCATCGTTTCGTTGCTTCTCATTGTAAGCTGTACCGTTTTGTGCAATGCTGGTAAGTCTTTCAAAATCGGGTTTGTATTCCAGCATATGCCAGTTTAATAAATACTGGTAAGCGCCTAATAAAAAGCTACCACTGCCACATGCAGGGTCCACAATTTTTAACCTGGCAACATCCGTTGGTTTTTTACCTGCTGTTAATTTACCTACGGTGTTTTCTACAATGTATTCCACTATGTATTGAGGAGTATAATACACACCGCCTGCCTTGCGTACCTCCGGCTTTTCTTCAATGGTAGCCCGGTGCCCTGCGGAGAGCTTTATCTGCTTGCCCAAAAACTGTTCGTAAGCGCTGCCTAATATTTCCACACTCAGCACACTAAACTCATACGGACTGATAGGATAATACAATTCGCTGATGATAGCCTTAATTGTTTTGTTATCTATCAGCACATCCAGGCTGATGGTATCTTTCTTAAAATCAAACAGGCCGCTGTTGTATTTACTGTCGGCTTCTTTAAAATAGGTAAACAGGTTACTATAATAATTCTCTCCTTTCAGCAGATTCTTTAATCTTCCATATTCTTCTACGCCACGGTCTTCTGCAATGCGTAAAAATATCAGGCGGTCAAGTGTTTGCTGTACCACAAAATTCAGTTCGTCTTCATTCAAATTTTCATTACGCAGTGCAATGTTCAGAGCCAGTTGTTTTCTCCACTCATCTAAGCTGATCAGGAATTCCTTATCCACTGTGGCGGTGCCTTTTTTGTTTTTATCTGCAGCAATAAATTTATCAAAGCTGCCTTTTAATACCCTTTCTTTGGAGAAGGTGTCCCAGATAAAATCAAACTCCTTTAAGTATTCTTTGTAGGTAAAATATTTTATTCGCCCTACCGATGGTTTATCGGTGGCGTTTGGCTTTTTGTTACAATCGTAAATGGCAAATTCTTCAAAGTCGGTTAAAATACTGATGGGCAGTTTGGCACTCCAGGCATAGCGGCGTATTTGGTAAGCCGGCATTATTTTTTCTTTTACTGCCACACTTGGTTTCTTAGCTTCCACAAAAAATAACCGTTTGCCACCAGCCAGTTTAAAAGAGTAATCCGGTGCCTTGGTAGCAGCGCCCACTTTCACCCTGTCTTCATGTATCACTTCCCGGTAAGCTTCTGCATTACCCTGGCTGTTGTCCATATCCCAGCCCAGCGCTTTAAAAAAAGGATCAATAAAATCTTTCCGGGTGAGGGTTTCGTTGTAGTCTGCTTTTTTGTAAGAAGCTATCTGTTCATCAAAACGTGTAACAAGGTCTTCTATAATTTTATAAGCAGCGTCTTTAGCTATCATGTGTTGGAATAAGTGTTTCAAATTTAAGTTAAAAGAATAGAGCTGATATCTTTTAAAAAGATGTCACCTCTCTCAAGGAATTACTCCTCCGGTTCCTCCGGCAACTTCTCCAAATTCTTTACAAACCTTTTTTCATCAAATGGCTGCTGATGCTTCATAATATTAAAAATTTCCACTGCGATGCACTGACCAATATAGATTTTAGCATTTGCTTCACTGATACCCGATGCCAGCAGCCGGTTGTAGGTTTGGTTGGTTTCCGGCGGCTTGTTATCCCTGATCTGGATTTCCACCGCCTGTAATATTTCTGCTTTGAGTGTTTCGTTGGGCTGCATGATTTTTATTTTAATCTGTTACAGACGTTGCATAAAAATACTACCCTTTTTTAAATGATAAATAAAGTAAATGATTCAAACAACCGCAGCATCCATATACCATAAATTGGTTATTGTATTTCAAAATTCTTTACTGTAGGTTAGCCTCCGCATTATTGCTGTGCGAATGTTTTATTACAACATTAGCATCAATAAAAATACAGCAGGTGTAAAAAAAATTGATACCCCACCAATAAAACCCAATCATCATGAGTAAAATAAAAGACTTCCTTTCTATATTTAAAGACGCAGTGCTGATAGCGCTGTTCCTGCTGCTGATCTGTTTTCCGGCATTGTTCAACGGCATACTGGAAAGAGCCGGTTTTACCGAAGGCAGCCTGATGGGATTTAGCTGGAAACAAAAAGCACAACAATCAAAAGAAGTGGCAGACTCTTCACAACAAATTGCTTTACAGGCCGGCCTTGATATGGAACAAATGCAGCAACGGCTGGACAGTATTTCAAAAAAATTAGTGACTTTATCGGCAACCACTAATGACCCGGCAGTTGAAAACATCACCCAATCAATTGATGCTTCTAAAGCCCAGTTGAAAATTTCTAAAATGGAATTAAGAAGGGATGTGCAGGTTCAGCAAAAAAAATTAAACTACATTTTTAAAGATGGCGCTGCCATTACTTCTAAAAATTAACCATACAGGGGTATGCCGAAAACCCTTTCAAAGAGTAGGCACCAAACAAATATTATTATGCCAACATTAAACACCCCACTTCCAATTGAACAGCACGATTTGAAACTGGATATATTATTCTCCCACCTGCAGGGAAACATTTTAAAAGGTCATGGCCGCCCACATACAGCTAACATTTTTATTAAGTTTACTGCATCAGCAAACAATGTAAAAACCTGGTTGAGTAATTATGCATCCCAAATAACCTCCACCAAACAACAATTAAAAGAAAATAAGTTATTTAAAGAACGGGGTATTGAGGGTGGGTTATTTTCCACCGTTAGTATTTCTGCAACTGGTTTAAAATATCTTGGGTTAGATATTGATATACCAGCATTAGAGGAATCTTTTAAAAACGGAATGAAGAAGGCTCATATTCATGATCCGCTTCCATCAGCCTGGGAGCAGCCTTTTCAGCAGGAGGCAGATGCATTAATACTGCTTGCTTATCATGATGAAGTGGTGCTGAATGAAGCAGCAGATAATCTCAGGGCAGATATAGCTGGCATTGCTGATGTATTAACAACAGAGGAAGGCCATGCCCTTAGAAATGAGAACGGGGATGGCATTGAACACTTTGGCTATATGGATGGTGCCAGCCAGCCACTTTTTTTTAAAGATGAATTGGAAACATTTGATAAAGATAACCTGCCGCTTTTGGGGTTTAATCCGCTGGCTGTTAAAAACCTGAAACAGGTACTAATAGCTGATCCATTTGTAACAGGATCAGACACGCCGGATATAGATGCGTATGGTAGTTTTTTGGTTTTTCGCAAACTGGAGCAAAATGTAAAAGGGTTTAAGCTGGCAGAAGAAGTGCTGGCAACCCAATTGGGCCTGCAGGGGGAAGATGCGGAAAGGGCTGGTGCCATGATTGTTGGCCGCTTTGAAGATGGTTCACCCGTTACACTTTCGGATGAAGACGGCATGATTGGGAGTGGTACCCTCAATGCTTTTAATTACAGCAATGATTACAGGGGAGACGGAAAAACGGATACGAATGGGTCTAAATGCCCCTTTCATGCACACATCAGAAAAGTAAACCCCAGAGACGGTTCAGAGGGAATTCATGTAATGGGCCGCCGGGGAATTCCTTATGGAAAAAGAGAAGATGAATCTTTTGAAAACATAGATATGATGCCGGAAGAAGGAGTGGGCTTACTTTTTCAGAGTTACCAGTCAAGTATTACAGATCAATTTGAATTTTTGCAGGAAACCTGGGCTAATAATAAAAATTTCCCCATTCCTAATGCAGGTTTAGACCCAATCATTGGCCAAAGTGAGGAGAAGAAAAGTACAGGGCAATTTGCTGCGATATGGGGAGATGCAGGTTCTTTTAAAACTGCGGAGTTCTCTCAGTTTGTAACCATGAAGGGTGGAGAATATTTCTTTACCCCCAGTATTCCGTTCTTTAATTTTTAAAGAATACTTCACAATAATAAAATAGAATTTTTCAGAAGGCAGGGCTAAATCTTACCCTGCTTCTTCTTAAGAAAAAACCAGCCAATGCCGCAGCCAATACCAAAGGCCAGTACAATTACGAAGATCATTAACCATTCGGGAGGGATAGATAAAAGTAGTTTCATGCAGTTGAGTTTAGGTGGTTTCAGTGCTTATTATTTGAACTTTTTAAAATCTGTTGTTCATTGGTGAACATACGGTGTAAGCAATTTTTTAGTTTCGGTCTGCAATTTTACATCATTCATTTTTTACAAAAGGGGGTGTTTTCACGGTATTTTTGCAGGGGCTGCAAAAAATGTAGTTAACACTGGTACGAACCTTTTTTATTAGCTGCCTGCCTGCCACCTTGTTTCCTTAATTTTGCAGCTAAAGCAGTTTTCATTTTGCCAGACATCATTCAGTTACTACCAGACAATATTGCTAACCAAATAGCTGCAGGAGAAGTGATTCAGCGGCCGGCCAGTGCCGTAAAGGAACTGCTGGAAAATGCGGTGGATGCTGGGGCGACTGAAATACAACTGCTGGTAAAAGATGCCGGCAAAGCGCTGATACAGGTAATTGACAACGGCAACGGCATGAGTGAAACAGATGCCCGGATGGCTTTTGAGCGCCATGCTACTTCCAAAATAAAAAACATTGAAGATCTTTTCCATATCAAAACCATGGGCTTCAGGGGTGAGGCGCTGGCCAGTATAGCGGCAGTGGCCCAGGTGGAATTGAAAACAAAAAAAGAAGCAGACAGCACCGGCACTTTCATAGAAATAGAGAACAGCCTGGTAACCCTGCAGGAACCCATAGCATGGCAACAGGGAACCAGTATTGCAATGAAAAACCTGTTCTTCAATGTGCCGGCACGGAGAAATTTTTTAAAAAGCAATGCATCTGAATTAAGATATATCGTGGATGAATTTATCCGGGTGGCGATGGCTTTTCCGGATATCTTTTTTTCACTCACCAGCAACGGGCAGGAAGTTTTTCATTTAGAAAAAGGCTCCCTCAAACAACGCATTGTGCAGATACTGGGTAACAGTTACAATGCCAAAATGGTGAGTGTGCAGGAACAAACGGATTACATGAATATCTATGGCTTTGTAGGCAAACCGGAAACGGCTAAAAAAACCAGGGGCGATCAGTATTTGTTTGTGAACAACCGGTTTATTAAAAGCGCTTACCTGAACCACTCCATTATGAATGCGTTTGATCAGATGATTGCTAAGGACAGTTTCCCGATGTATGCATTGTTCATTGATTTAGATCCCACGCAGGTGGACATTAATGTACACCCAACCAAGCAGGAAATAAAGTTTGAAGATGAAAAGATCGTATATGCTTTTGTGCAGAGTGCAGTAAAACATGCACTGGCGCAATTCAGCATTACCCCCACACTGGATTTTGAACTGGATGCTTCCATACAAAGCCTGGATGCAGTGAACAAACCTTTTACAGAAGAAAAAAAATCTACTGCTGCCTCTTCTTCTTTGTACAGCACTTTTACACAAAAAAACCAGGCACATTTTATTGAAAAGAAAAGTGACCTGAAGCACTGGAGAGCCCTGAGCGGCGCCGAAGGGAAAAGCTTTGAGCCATTAGCAGTGAGCTATGAGCAGGCAATGGCGCAGCCTTTTATTGATCATGATCAGCCTGCTTCGCTGCTTCCCATTCACCACTTACCACTTACCACTCACCCACTCACCCAACTGCACAACACCTACATCATTGTACAAAACCAACAGGGCTTTCTGCTCATTCATCAGCAAAATGCACATGAAAGAATTTTGTACGAACGATTTATGAAAGCAGTGGATGGTAAACCTATTGCCACACAAAGAAGTTTGTTTCCTGTAACCATGGAACTGGCACCTGCGGATACAGTTTTATTAAATGAACTGATCAGTGACCTGCATTATCTCGGTTATCACCTGGAATCTTTTGGTAAAAATACTTTTGTAATACAAGGCACACCGGCAGATGTGATACAGGGTAATGAAAAAGCAGCCATCGAAAAAATGCTGGAACAGTATAAACATTTCAGCACCGATTTAAAATACAGCAAAAGAGAAAAACTGTTCCGCTCCCTGGCATTGCAACAGGCTATTAAAGCAGGCACTTCACTTTCGCAAAAAGAAATGACGGTGCTGGTGGAAGAATTATTTATTTGCGCTGCTCCAAACATTACACCCAACGGGAAACCTACTTATTCAGAATTTAAGAAAGCGGATTTGGATAAAATGTTTGGCAGATAATTTGCCACCAATTTCACTAATTGGCACGAATTAAAAAACCTCATTCGTGAAGATTCGTCTTATTCGTGGCAAACATTTCTCAGTACTTCTTCCTGATTTGCTGTAAGAATTTTTCTACTGCCCTGCGGACTGCCACTGTGCTTCCTTCATAATTGTTATTGAGAATAGAAAATACCAGCAGCTTATTTTTTTGGGTAATTAAAAAACCACTGAGGGCTACCTGGTTGCTGAGGGTTCCGGTTTTAGCATAGATAAAATTGCTGTCGCTGTTGAAATATCTTTTTAATGTTCCGGTACCACCGGTGGGTAATATTTTTTTCAGTCTTTCAAAACCAAAATCATTTTTTAGTTTATTTAAGATGTAAATAAAATCCTGAGGCGTAAACAAGTTATACCTGCTGAGTCCGCTGCCATCCACCCATTGCGGCCGCTGTGGAATATCTTTCAGGTCAGTGTTTAATATGGTATCAATGAAGGCTTCATCATTCATGTATCCCAATTTTTCATTGCTGGCCATCAGCAAGGTTTGCTCAGCAAAAAAATTATCGCTGCGGTGCATCATCGGGATGAAGAGGGAATCGGAAGGTTGGGATTTTATTGAATGCAGTTGCAAATGTGATGGAACAACATTGTATAATAAGTTATCTGCTTGCACACCCGTGTTTATTTTTAAATTGAATTCAGTATTCAGAATTTGAACAGCTGTGGAAACACCATTGGTAGCGATTGGAATTTCTTGTTTAGTAAATGTTGAATCTGCATTCACTAAAATAAAATTATTATTGGTCTTATTCCTGAGTATTGAAAAAGCCGACACTGCTTTTTTTGATAAGGCCGAATCCATCATTGCCTTTGAGCTCCTTAACTGAAGTGATAACGCATAAAAATCATTGATGCTATCCTTAAAGGTCTTTGGAGAAATAGCCCAGGCAATACCTGCAGAATATTGATCCTTAAATTTCAGCCCATTTAGTTTGAAGGTTGCAATATTCCCATAAACAGGTAAGGGACTTCTTTCAACCATATAATCATCGTTGTAATCATTCCAAGACCATCCATAACCTAAAGCTTTCTCTTTCCATTCATCTGATACATTGATATTTCTTCTTTCATTTTTTAAAAAATTCAGTATTGGTTGATTTATAAAATCAGGGTGCAAAAAAGTAGGGTCGCCGGTTGGAAAAACATTGATTGAATTGTCGCTAAAATTTTGATACCTCAACCCCACCAAACTATCCCCCAAATATTTCATCCCTGCATAGAGGGAAAACAATTTGGTATTACTCGCCGGTACAAAATATTTTGTTGCATTGTAATTATACCAGTACCGCTCCGTGGCTGGTTCATAAATGCTGATACCAATATGGCCCGTACTGATAATGGAATCGTTCAATAAAATTTGTGTTGCCTGTTTCTTGATTTGCCTGGTAACAGAACAGGACTGAATCAGCATACTGCACAGCAATATGAATAACAAGTTCCAATTACTGATTTTTATCATCTTGTTACCCGACAGTGGTCTCTTTTTCATATGGGTTTAAAGGTATAATTTTCAACAAGATTATATCGCCATGAACCTGGTAAAAGAACTAAATATTTTTAAGGGTCTTCCTACACCATTGCTTTACCTGGGTGTATTATTAATTGTTGGTACTGCCGGTTATATGCTGATTGAAGATTACAATTTAGTGGATGCTTTTTACATGACGGTAATAACGGTTGGTTCCGTTGGCTTTGGCGAAGTACAACCCCTGCACAATGCCGGAAAGATTTTTACCGCCCTGCTCATTATGATAAACATTGGCCTGTTTGCCTATTTTATTACCCTGCTGTCCCGGTATTTTTTTGACCTGGAGTTTATTAAAAGTTATAAATTATTTGTCATGGAAAATAAGATCCAACACTTAAAAAATCATGTGATCATTTGTGGCTTTGGTCGCAATGGAAAGGAATGTGCACACGTATTACACAATAACAAAATACCGTTTGTAATACTGGAACAAAAAAATGATCTGCCGCCAAACATTGAATTTGCAGTCCCTTATTTTTTAAAAGGAGACGGGACCAAAGATGAGTTTCTGCTGGAAGCAGGAATCAAAACTGCCAAAACACTCATCACCACATTACCGGTGGATGCAGATAATTTATTTGTGGTGCTTACTGCCAAACAGCTCAACCCCAAACTCACCATCATCAGCAGGGCATCGCAGGATTCTACGGTAAACAAACTGAAAATAGCCGGAGCCAGTAATGTGATCATGCCGGATAAGATTGGAGGCTCACACATGGCTACACTGGCCATGAAACCAGATGTGGTGGAGCTGCTTTCTATTATGAGCACAAGAAGCAATGATCAATTCAGGATTGCAGAGCTCATAACAAAAACTAGCATACTGCTGGGCGACCTGGATCTGTGGAATAAAACCAATTGCACCATCCTGGGTATAAAAAATTCTGCTCAGCATTATGATATCAATCCGCCGGTAAATTATTTTATCAATCAAGGTGAAAGCCTGATCGTGATGGGCAGCGATGAACAGATATCCAAAGCCCGGGGCCTGGTATGTTAGGTTTTTGTACCGCAACCATTTTAACCTCTTTCCTGTGCCCTCATCCAGCGCTCCGGTATTTCATTCCTGCTGGCAATCACATAATCATTATAACTGCAGGCAATCATTTTTTTATCTGGTAATTGCATCCACCAGCGGCCCGTTTTCCTGCTTTGCAAAAACACCGTATCCACTTCTGCAAACACGGTATTGAATTCATTGAACAAACTGCTTTCCCTTAAGGAGGCTTCCTGTTTGCTGCGGTTTTTGCCGTCAATAAAATACCAGAGCATTTGTGCAATTTGTTTTGCTGTCAGCTCATTGATGTCTGACTGTGGCTCGTATCCGTAAATACCAAAACTGCTCAGGTTATTGCTCATGCCTGCATAGCGGGTAAGCATGCAGGCTTCTTCGCCTGTAAAACCATTGGGGCTGCATTTGCCAGAAGGAGCATCACTGTATTTAATGGCATTGATATCAAAACTGAGTAAATGTGTATTGCGTAATACCGGCTCCATCTCATCCATACTTTCTTTGGCCATCCCCACCCGGTAGCAGTCAAACCTTAGCTTGTCCATTGTTTCCAGCATACGGGGGTGAACAAAATAACTTTGAAAGCCGATATGGTTGTAATGCTTTACCAGGTTGGGTTCGCTGGTAAGCATTTCCAGCAAAAAATTCTCACTTCTTAATGGGCTCTCACCACGCAAATCGATAGTTGCATCTATACAAGTAGCTTCTATTACTTTACCCAATTCTTTGTAAGCAAAATATTGTGCCAGTGTAATATCGTGTGAGCCGCCCAGTATCACCACAGTTTTATTTTGCTTTAATAACTCCGACAACACTGTTTTTACAGCTGCGTAACTATCACTTAAAGATGCTCCTGTTTTAATATTACCAATGTCTGCGATCTTAATTTCACTATGCCAGTAATGCAATTGGTACAACTGTTTACGGATAATATCTGAAGCACTACTGCTGTCGCCAAACACAGCACTGCCGCGGTATTCTTTTACTCCCACCAGCACTATATCCGCACCGGAAACATCAGGCATTTCTGTTTCATACACATTAATGAACCGGGCAAACTGCCCGTCATTATAACCACTGTCTTCATTCAGTCCATGAATATTCACCGGCTCTAAAAAATCATGCAAATCGTACATCCGTTTTATTTTGGGCAAACTTAGGGAAAAAAGAAACGGCCTCATCCCTCTTTCCCTTCTCCGGTAGAGAAGGGACGGTGCTTCATACCAAATTTAAACATTGTATGTCCCAATTTTTGCATTCGTTCTTTAATCAACCACTACCGGGATACCTAGCTACTTCTTAAACATTTCAATTATCAAACTCTTGACTTATCCCTCCCCACCGGGGAGGTTAGGAGGGGCTTTTTCCTTATTTTTGCTTCATGGAAAATTTGTTACAGCAGATTGAGGAATATAAGAACGAAATAAAAAGTTTTGTTGCTCAAAAAAGTGAAGAAGCAGAAGCTTTCAGAATAAAATACCTCGGTACCAAAGGACTGGTGAAAGATGTGATGGCTGAAATGAAAAATGTGGCTGCAGATAAGAAAAGAGAGTTTGGCCTTTTGCTCAATGAGTTTAAAGTATTTGCAGAAACTAAATATGAGGAGCTGAAAGCAGCAACAGAAAATGGTCAGCAGACAGCCGCCAGCAATATAGATATTTCTTTACCCGGCGATCCGTTGCCAATGGGCAGCCGTCATCCCATCAGCTTAGTGCGTAACCAGATTGTTTCCATCTTTCAGCGCCTGGGTTTTGCTGTGGCAGAAGGACCGGAGATAGAAGATGACTGGCACAACTTTACTGCACTGAATTTACCCGAGAATCACCCGGCAAGGGATATGCAGGATACTTTTTATATTTCACAAAATCCAGATTGGCTGTTGCGTACACATACTTCCAGTGTGCAGGTGAGAGAAATGGAGAAAGGTAAATTACCCATCCGCATCATCTGCCCGGGCAGGGTTTACCGTAATGAAACCATCAGTGCCAGGGCACATTGTTTCTTTCACCAGGTGGAAGGATTGTACATTGCAGAAAATGTTTCTTTCGCTGATTTGAAACAAACACTGTATTTCTTTGTTCAGGAACTGTTTGGTAAAAATTTTAAGGTGCGTTTCAGGCCAAGCTATTTCCCTTTTACAGAGCCGAGTGCAGAAATGGATATCAGCTGCCTTATTTGCGGAGGTAAAGGATGTAATGTTTGTAAACATACCGGCTGGGTAGAAATTTTAGGTTGCGGTATGGTACATCCAAACTTACTGGAGAATTGCGGTATCGATAGTAACAAATACACAGGCTTTGCCTTTGGTATGGGAATAGAACGTATTACCATGCTTAAGTACCAAATAAAAGATCTGCGCTTGTTCAGTGAGAATGATGTGCGGTTTTTAAAACAGTTTACCAGCGCTGTTTAATTTTTAAATTGTCCCCATTTAGTTTTTAATCATAAGAATTTACTAATTTAAAGTTTGCCGAAAACGATCAGTTAAAACTATTCAATCAATTTACAAATGAAAAAAATTAAACACTTAGCGCTACTTGCATTCACACTTACCATCGGTGCGTTTGATGCAACCGCACAGAACGTTGGTATCGGAACTCCCACGCCTGATGCAAGCGCCCAGCTGGACATAACTGCCGCTAACAAAGGTCTATTGATCCCAAGGGTGGCGCTCACCAGTTTAACTGATGCTGTTACTATTACTGCACCGGCAACCAGCCTGTTGGTTTACAATACCAATGGCGCAGTACCCGGTGGTGTGGGCTTTTATTATAATAGTGGAAAAGGTTCTGCTATATGGGTAAAATTACAGACTGGTTCTGGCAGCGGCTGGGGATTAACAGGCAATGCAACTACAGACAGTACACTTAATTTTATTGGCACTACCGACTTAAAGCCTTTGGTATTCAGAGTGAACAATGGGTTTGCCGGGCAGATCAGTACTATTGGTGGAATTTCATTTGGCAGAGGTGCTAACGGAACTACCAGGATCGCTGAACCGGGTGTGATAGCCATTGGTGACAGTGCATTGTTTTTTAACCAGGATAATAGTGAGATCGGTATCGGTAACGGCGCTTTATACAGCAATACTACCGGTAATGGTAATACTGCTATTGGTAATTTTAGTTTGGTTTCTAATGTTACTGGCTCTGTAAATGTTGCCATCGGCGATTTTACGCTTTCGTCTAATGACAGCAGTTATAATACAGCGGTGGGTTATGCGGCATTATCCAACACACAGGATGAGCAAAATTCAGCCGTTGGTGCTTTTGCGTTAAGCGATAATATCGGTGGCTTTTATAACACGGCTTTGGGTTATGCAGCATTAACTTTTAATGGCTTTGGCTTTGCCAACACCAGTGTGGGAAGGGCAGCACTTGCAAGTAATACGGATGGTATTTTTAATACGGCAGCCGGATTTAATACATTAATCAGTAATACAACTGGTGGTCAGAACACAGCTTACGGCAGTTATGCTTTACGCACTGTTTCCACCGGCAGTTACAATACCGCCATTGGTGATTCCGCTGATGTGAGTCTCGGAACATTGTTCAATACCACCGCAGTGGGTTACAAAGCCACCGCCATCACTAATAACAGTGTAAGGATAGGAAACACTTTGGTAACTTCTATTGGTGGCCAGGTAGGCTGGAGTGTATTGAGCGATGGCCGTTATAAAAAAGATGTGAATGAAGATGTAAAAGGCCTTGATTTTATCATGCAGTTAAGACCTGTTACTTACCATTATGATTTTGAAAAAGTAAGAGCAGAAAAATATGCCGCTAACCCAACTGCAACGGGGAATAATAATAGCACAATGCCGGCGGTTTTTAGTACCACTGGTAAATTAAGTGGAAAGAGAATAGTGAACAGAAATTTTTCATTGGACCGCACAAACGGATCTTTCAACAGCAATATCAGTGCAAGAACTTTAAACCCTCAGCTGTCGAAGTATTATGAAGAAGTAAGCAAAAATGACCAGATCCGCTACACAGGTTTTATTGCACAGGAAGTGGAAGCCGCAGCAAACAAAATTGGTTTTAATTTCAGTGGTGTTGATAAACCGAAAAATGATACGGACCAGTATTCATTGCGTTATGCTGAATTTGTGGTGCCATTGGTAAAAGCAGTACAGGAACAACAGGCTGTTATTGAATCTCAAAATAAAAAAATAGATGCTCTGCTGAAGCGAATTGAAACGCTGGAAGCAGCAAAACAATAAAAAATAAAAACCTTCCTTTGGGAAGGTTTTTTTATAACCACATTTTTTGCATTGTTATATTATTTTTGAAGCATGATACAAACGGTTTGCATTATTGGCGCTGGTACTATGGGCAGCGGCATTGCACAGGTGGCTGCACAAAGCGGCTTCTCCACCATCTTGTTTGATATCAGTACTGAAGTGCTGGAGAAAGCAAGGAGCAATATGCAACAAAGCCTGCAATCATTAGTGGAGAAGGAAAAGATCACTGCAGAAGAAAGCCATCACATCTTTCAGCGCATCCGGTTTGTCAATAATATTAACCAGTGCATTGCTGATATTTTTATTGAAGCCATTGTTGAAAAACTGGAAGCCAAGATCAGCATCTTTAACCAGCTTGCAGCCATCAATTCAACTGAAGTTATTTTTGCAACCAACACTTCTTCTTTACCTGTTTCTGCAATTCAGGCCGGTATTATAAATCCTCAACGGGTGGTGGGCATGCACTTTTTTAATCCTGCCCCGGTAATGAAATTAGTAGAGGTAATAAAAGGAGATCAAACAGCTGATGCAGTTGCAGAAAAAGTTTATCATCTTTGCCGCCAATTCAATAAAACACCTGTGATGTGTAAAGACGCACCAGGCTTTATTGTAAACCGTGTGGCAAGGCATTACTACCTGGAAGCAATGAAAATGGTGGAAGAAGGAATTGCCAGTTTTGAAACAGTGGATATCATCATGGAATCTGTTGGCTTTAAAATGGGACCATTTAAACTGATGGACCTGATTGGAATGGACGTGAACCTGGCAGTATCTCAAAGTTTGTATGATGCCTTTGATAAAGAAGAAAGATTTAAACCTTCATCTATACAAAAAGATAAAGTGGCTAAGGGTGAGCTGGGAAGAAAAACTGGAAAAGGATTTTATGAATACCCCCATCCCCTAAAGGGGAGTTATTGAACGACCCTGCGCCAGTGTGGAAACTAATAAAATAAAACTAGTGTTAAGTTAAGTATAATATGACGTATTATATGTAGATTTGTAAAACACTTTACAAATGATACGATATACGATTAAACTAACAAAGGCAGA
>JAYWII010000034.1:0-61469 GCA_043788995.1 Chitinophagaceae bacterium
TCTTTTAATGCTGATGTAGCATTACCACGAAGTGTTCCGCAATCTTCTTCATTAATTACTACATCCTGGCTAACGTCAACCAACCTACGGGTTAAGTAACCGGCATCCGCAGTTTTCAAAGCCGTATCCGCCAAACCTTTACGGGCACCGTGGGTTGAGATAAAGTATTCCAATACATTCAATCCATCCTTAAAGTTTGATAAGATCGGGTTCTCAATAATTTCACTTCCACTTGAACCAGACTTACGTGGCTTAGCCATTAATCCCCTGATACCTGCAAGCTGTTTGATCTGTTGTTTACTACCACGGGCTCCTGAATCAAGCATCATATAAACAGAGTTGAAACCTTGCTTATCTGCTGCCAATTCACGGATCAATGTTTCTGTAATCTTGGTATCCACACGACTCCAGATATCTACTGTTTGGTTATAACGTTCGTTGTTGGTAATTAAACCCATATTGTAGTTATCCCAAACCTCATCTACTTCACCTGTTGCATTATCAATCAACTGTTGCTTAATATCCGGAATGATCAGATCATTAATATTGAATGACAATCCACCACGGAAAGCCATACGATAACCCAATGTTTTGATATCATCCAGGAACTTAGCAGTAATTGGAACGTTTGTCCATTTAATGATGTCACCAATGATTTCCCTTAATGATTTTTTAGTCAATAAAGCATTGATGAATCCAACAGTTTTTGGAACATGCTGGTTGAAAATTACACGACCAACAGTAGTTTCAATTAACTTATGAGTTAATGTACCGTCTTCATTTCTGAAATCAGCTTTTACCCTGATGTGTGCATGAAGATCTATTTGTTGCTCATTGTAGGCAATGATTACTTCTTCAGCAGAATAGAAAGCCTTTCCTTCACCTTTTACTATTTCTTCTGGTGTTGATTTTTTACCCTTGGTAATGTAATACAATCCAAGAACCATGTCCTGTGAAGGAAGGGTGATTGGTGTACCATTCTGTGGATTCAAAATGTTGTGAGAAGAAAGCATCAATAACTGGGCTTCCAAAATAGCAGCATTGCTCAACGGCACATGCACCGCCATCTGATCACCATCAAAATCCGCATTGAACGCCGTAGTTACCAACGGATGCAACTGGATCGCTTTACCTTCAATCAATTTTGGCTGAAACGCCTGGATTGACAAACGGTGAAGTGTTGGGGCCCTGTTCAACATGATTGGGTGCCCTTTCAAAATATTTTCTAAGATATCCCAAATAACAGCTTCTTTTTTATCTACCAGTTTACGGGCAGATTTAACTGTTTTTACAATACCTCTTTCAATTAATTTTCTAATAATAAATGGCTTGAACAATTCGGCAGCCATATCTTTTGGCAAACCACACTCATGCATTTTCAATTCGGGTCCTACCACAATTACAGAACGACCAGAATAATCAACACGTTTACCCAATAAGTTCTGACGGAAACGCCCTTGCTTACCTTTCAGTACATCACTCAAAGATTTCAATGCCCTTCCACCTTCTGCTTTTACAGCATTTGATTTACGGCTGTTATCAAACAATGAATCGATGGCTTCCTGTAACATACGTTTTTCGTTACGAAGGATTACTTCCGGCGCTTTAATTTCTAATAATCTTTTTAAACGGTTGTTACGAATAATAACACGACGATAAAGGTCATTCAAATCAGAAGATGCAAAACGGCCGCCATCCAATGGAACCAATGGACGAAGTTCTGGTGGAATAACAGGAATATATTGCATAACCATCCACTCAGGGCGGTTATTAATTCTTTTGTTAGCATCACGGAAACTTTCTACAACGCTTAGACGCTTTAAGGCATCTGCCTTACGTTGCTGAGATGTTTCACTTGCAGCAGCATTACGCAAATCAAAACTTAACTGATCCAGGTCGATACGCTGTAACAAATCATGAACTGCCTCAGCACCCATCTTTGCTAAAAACTTATTCGGATCTTCATCAGACAAATGCTGATTATCTTTTGGCAATGTATCTAAGATATCCAAGTATTCTTCTTCAGTCAGCAGATCACCAAAGTTCTGTCCTTTATCTGCACGGATACCTGAATTGATCACCACGAATCTTTCGTAATAGATAATGGTCTCTAATTTCTTAGAGCTCATTCCTAACAAATAACCAATTTTATTCGGCAATGATTTAAAATACCAGATATGCACTACCGGCACTACTAGTTTGATGTGTCCCATTCTTTCACGACGAACTTTCTTCTCAGTTACTTCCACACCGCACCTGTCGCACACAATACCTTTATAACGGATACGCTTGTACTTTCCGCAGGCACATTCATAATCTTTTACCGGTCCAAAAATTCTTTCGCAGAATAAACCATCTCTTTCAGGCTTATACGTACGGTAGTTAATTGTCTCAGGCTTTAATACTTCACCAAAGCTTTTTTCCAAAATGCTGTCTGGAGAAGCCAAACCAATGGTAATTTGAGAAAAAGTTGGCCTTGGACGATTTTCTTTTTTGAATGCCATATTTGTAATTGATAATTTTTAAATTGATAATTGATAATTCTTTGGGAACGATCATTTAATCTTTATTCAGCATCGTTGTGAACTTGTTCTGTTATTCTTTCTTTTTAGTAAAAAGAAAGAATAATCTCCCTTGTACTGTTGAAGCATTTGGGAGTGAATTCAAAAGCCAAAAATCAAAACGTTTAAATTTTGATTTTTGACTTTCTATTTTTTATTCAAAGTTCAGATCTAATCCTAATCCTCTCAATTCATGAACCAATACATTGAATGATTCAGGAATACCCGGTCTTGGAATATTTTCACCTTTCACAATTGCTTCATAAGTCTTCGCTCTACCAATGATGTCATCAGATTTCAGCGTCAACAATTCCTGCAATATGTTAGATGCACCATAAGCTTCCAGTGCCCAAACCTCCATCTCACCAAAACGCTGACCACCGAACTGTGCTTTACCACCCAGCGGTTGCTGAGTAATTAAACTGTATGGTCCGATTGAACGGGCATGCATCTTATCATCTACCATATGGTGCAATTTGATCACATAGATAATACCAACTGTAGCCTTCTGATCAAAACGCTGACCTGTTTCACCATCATATAAATAAGTATGACCAAATGTAGGAAGACCTGCTTTTTCGATATGCTGAGCTATCTCATCCACGCTTGCACCATCAAAAATTGGGGTAGCAAATTTTAAACCTAATTTTTCACCAGCCCAGCCAAGAACAGTTTCATAAATCTGTCCAAGGTTCATACGACTAGGTACGCCCAATGGATTCAATACGATATCAACAGGTGTTCCATCTTCCAGGAACGGCATATCTTCTGCACGTACAATTTTAGCAACAATACCTTTATTACCGTGACGTCCTGCCATCTTATCTCCTACTTTTAGCTTACGCTTAACAGCCAGGTAAACCTTAGCCAGCTTCAACACACCTGCAGGTAATTCATCACCAATACTGATATTGAATTTCTCTCTCTTGTAACGTCCTAATTCTTCGTTGTACCTGATAGTATAGTTGTGCAATAAAATGTTGATCAGGTCATCTGTTTTTGCATCACCTGTCCAACCCAGTGGATTAACATTTAAATAATCAATATTAGCCAGGTTCTTTGGATTGAATTTGGCACCTTTACCAATCAACACTTCACCAAAATTATTGCTAACACCTGTTGAAGATTTGTCCTTCAATAAGGTCTGCAATTTGTTAACCAACATTTCAAGTACATCAGCTTCGTTCTTCTCATGCGTCTTTTCAATCTTCTCTAAACTTGCTTTCTCTCTTACTTTAGCGTTCTTATCTTTCTTGGCACGTTGGAATAATTTCTTATTGATCACCACACCTTCCGTTCCGCTTGGAGCTTTTAATGAGGCATCTTTAGCATCTCCGGCTTTATCACCAAAAATGGCACGTAATAACTTCTCTTCCGGAGTTGGATCGCTTTCACCTTTTGGAGTGATCTTACCAATAATAATATCTCCTTCTTTAACATGAGCACCGATTCTGATGATACCATTCTGATCCAGATCCTTCGTTGCTTCTTCACTTACATTTGGAATATCCGGAGTCAATTCTTCTTCACCTAATTTAGTATCACGTACCTCTGTTTCAAACTCGCTGATATGAATAGAAGTAAACAGATCATCCTTTACTACTTTCTCAGAAATTACGATCGCATCTTCAAAGTTGTAACCTTTCCATGGCATGAATGCCACTTTAAGGTTTCTACCCAAAGCAAGCTCACCACCTTTGGTTGCATAACCTTCGGTTAAGAAATCACCTTCTACTACTTTCTGGCCTTTCACTACTGCAGGGCGAAGGTTGATACAAGTTTCCTGGTTAGTACGAACGAATTTGGTGATCTTATATACTTTCAGATCTTCTTCAAAACTTACTAATTGTTGTAATTCACTGCGGTTGTAACGAACATGAATTTCATTCGCATCTACATATTCTACGACACCTGTTCCTTCTGCATGCAACTGAATCCTTGCGTCACGGGCAGCTTTACCTTCTAAACCAGTACCTACTACAGGGGATTCCAAACGAATCAACGGAACAGCCTGGCGTTGCATGTTTGATCCCATCAGTGCCCTGTTGGCATCATCATGCTCCAGAAACGGAATTAAGGAAGCACTCAAACCAACAATTTGGTTAGGAGCCACATCCATGAATTCTACATCACCTTTATCAAGAATTGGGAAATCACCAGTCTGGCGACTCTTAATTTTATCTTCTACAAAATTTCCTTTTTCATCCATCGGCACATTTGCCTGTGCAATCTTAGCTGTATCTTCTTCCTCAGCACTTAAGAATGTAATTTTCTTCATGTCTGCACGCCCATCAGTTACTTTATGATAAGGAGTTTCAATGAAGCCCATATCATTAATTTTAGCATGCACACAAAGGGTAGAGATCAATCCAATGTTTGGTCCTTCCGGTGTCTCAATGGTACAAAGACGACCATAGTGAGAATAGTGTACGTCACGTACCTCAAAACCAGCTCTTTCACGGCTTAAACCACCGGGTCCGAGTGCTGAGATACGACGTTTATGGGTTATTTCAGACAATGGATTTGTCTGATCCAAAAATTGAGATAACTGTGATGTACCAAAGAATGAATTGATAACTGAAGATAAAGTCCTGGCGTTGATCAAATCAACTGGAGTAAACACCTCATTATCTCTTACATTCATCCTTTCACGGATGGTACGGGCCATACGTGCCAGACCTACACCAAACTGAGCATACAACTGTTCACCCACGGTACGTACACGGCGGTTGCTTAAGTGATCAATATCATCCACTTCAGATTTGCCATTGGTCAATTGAACCAATGTTTTAATGATAGCGATGATATCATCTTTAGTTAAAACTTTCTTCTCAATTGGGAAATTCAATCCAAGGCGGCGGTTAATTTTATAACGGCCTACTTCACCCAGATCATAGCGTTTATCACTAAAGAATAATTTGTCAATGATACCACGGGCTGTTTCATTATCCGGAGCATCTGCACCACGTAACTGGCGGTAAATATGCTGAACTGCTTCTAGTTCACTATTAGAAGTATCTTTATTTAAAGTATTGTAAATGATTGCGTAATCACCGCTTACTTCTTCTTTTTGTACAAACACACTCTTCACATCCATATCAGCAATCATATCAATATTGCTTTCATCCAGCACAGTATCCCTTTCCAAAACAATTTCATTACGCTCAATACTTACTACCTCACCGGTATCTTCATCCACAAAATCTTCCACCCAAGTACGTAACACACGGGCTGCAAGCTTTTTTCCTACATATTTTTGAAGTACTTTTTTATCAACCTTAACTTCATCAGCCATTCCGAAAAGTTCCAGAATATCTTTATCGGTTTCAAAACCAATGGAACGCAATAAAGTAGTTACAGGAAATTTCTTTTTACGGTCGATATAAGCGTACATCACATTATTAATGTCGGTAGCAAATTCCATCCAGGCACCTTTGAAAGGAATAACCCTTGCAGAGTAAATTTTAGTACCGTTCGGGTGAACAGACTGACCAAAGAACACCCCTGGTGAACGGTGTAACTGGCTAACCACCACCCTTTCAGCACCATTGATTACAAAGGTACCACGGGGAGTCATATAGGGAATATTTCCTAAGAATACATCCTGAACGATAGTCTGGAAATCTACGTGTTCTTCATCATTACAGCTTAACCTAAGCTTTGCTTTTAAAGGCACAGCATAAGTTAATCCCCTTTCGATACACTCATCAATAGTGTACCGTGGTGGATCCACAAAATAATCAAGGAATTCCAAGACAAAAATATTCCTGGTATCAGTAATCGGAAAATTTTCCTTGAACACACGGAATAAGCCTTCATTATTACGCTTATCTGGTGTTGTTTCTAACTGAAAAAAGTCCTTAAATGATTGAATCTGGATTCCGAGTAAATCGGGTGTTTCCGCCAAGAGTTCAACTTTTCCGAAATTGATACGCTGAGCGACGGGTGATTTTGTTGCAGACATATTTGTTATTAAAACGTTTTAGTGCTGAGAAGGTCTTTAATTTTAGCTTAGAAACAGGTAAATGTCACTAGGCCTAAATTAAAGGATGGCAAAGGTAGTAATAAATATTTAATTATTAAAATCCCTAAAGCGAAATTTTAATCTTTTGGTTTGATTTTTGTTAATATTTATCAAAGCTCTGATTATCAGACGAAATTTTGCAGCGTGTCTTTCTTTTTATTTTCCTAAATATGCTTTTTTAGCGCCTCTATCCGACTTGACATTAAAGATTTTTAATCTTCCCTACAAAGCATTGTTTCTTAATTTAAGATCAATTCTCCCTCCTCACTATATTTTAAATAAAGTAAAATTGAAACTTACACAATTATACTAAGTGTTATTACGTTAATGATAGTTGAAAAGCGTTTTTTTATTAGGTTCACTTTGAAAGCACTTTGTATTTGCTCAGTTTGAGCCTCGTATACAAGAACCAATCCAATTTGAATTTACCGGAAAAACCTTCGAACAAATCCATTCAGACATGAAAAAGCTACTACTTTTGTTTTTCGTAATAGCATTCAGCCATTCTATTACTAAAGCACAATGCCCCCCGGGAGCGTTTGCATACCAAAGCCTATATCCCCAATGCTCCAGTGGTTGCGGTGTGTTACTGTTAGGCTGGCCAGAAGGGGTGATTGTTAATATTTACGGCGGAACCCCTTTAACGATTATTACAACCGCACTCATTTCAGGTACGCTGGGTGGAGGTGGAACGGGTGATGCTTTTACCTGCGTACCCTGCAACACTCCATTAATTTACGCCTCAGCTGTACTAAATGCCGCTGGTGGATGCGTAATTGCCACAATTGGTATTGTTCCTATCAAATTAACTGATTTCTCTGCCAGATCTTTATCTGATAAGTCAAGCATTTTAAAATGGACTGCATCTCAGGAAACGGGGGGAGTTAAATACGTGATCCAGCGAAGCGATGATGGCAGAAATTTCAAGGATATTAACACCATTATTGCCAATAAGAATGGGAAGCCCAGTAATTCCTATTCATATGAAGATCTCGAGCCGACAGGAGGAAATAAATATTATCGCCTGAAAATAATTGAAGTTGCAGGTAACACTACCTACTCTCCTGTTGCGATTGTAAAAAATGAAAGAAGTTTTGGATTTAGCGTTTATCCTAATCCTGTTCTGAATAATTTTTCAGTAATGATCGCAGACAAATTTCTACCGGCCACGATAGAAATTTATAATGCCCAGGGACAATCTGTATATAAAAATAAAATAACGCAAAGTTTACTAAAAATAGATCAGCAATTCAAAAATGGTATATACGCACTCAAAGTAACCGGTAATAACAACATAAGTGCTACTCAAAAACTTATTAAAAAGTAAATATTAAAGCCAGGCAAAATGCCTGGCTTTAATATCAAAAAGAAAAAGTTTAACTCACCATATTTTGGCCCGTTCTTCCGGCTTTAAAAACATCCTATCGCCTTCTTTAATTCCGAATGCAGCATAAAAAGGTGCATAGTTCATTAAAGGACCATTTACACGATGGATATCCGGTGAATGTGGATCGGTTACAATCTGCACCCTTACATTTTCATCCCTATTTTTTTCACGCCATACCTGCGCAAAGCCAAGGAAGAAACGCTGATCGGGTGTAAAGCCATCAATCTTTGCTGTATCCTGCCCCTGTTTTGTCATTTTAAACGCATCATACGCAATAGCAAGGCCGCCGATATCAGCAAGGTTTTCACCAAGGGTGAGTTCGCCATTTACATGAAGGCTGTCGAGCATGGTAAATGCGCTGTACTGTTTTACAACCATTCCTGTTTTTGCATTGAACTTATCCTTGTCTGCTTTGCCCCACCAGTTTTGCATGTTACCCACTTCATCATACTGACTGCCCTGGTCATCAAAACCGTGTGTCATTTCATGGCCGATCGCCATACCAATAGCGCCATAGTTAATGGCATCATCTGCATTCACGTCAAAGAATGGAAATTGCAGGATACCGGCAGGAAATACAATCTCATTATTGGTAGGATTGTAATATGCATTTACTGTTGGCGGACTCATGCCCCACTCTGTTCTGTCAACAGGCTTACCAACTTTATCCAGGATTTCTTTTAAATTATGTGCGCCGAATTTTTTTACGTTGGTATAAAAGTCGGCCCTGTCAACGGTTACATCATCATAATTTTTCCATTTAGACGGATAACCAACTTTTTTAAGGAAAGTATGCAGTTTTGTGAGCGCCCTTTGTTTGGTGCTGTCACTCATCCAGTCTAAATTTTTGATACGGGTGTCAAATGCTTTCTGCAGGTTGTTCACCAGTTCATCCATGCGTTGTTTGGCTGCTTCTGTAAAATATTTTTTTACATAAAGCTGTCCCAACAGATCGCCTGCATCATTGTTAACACGGCTTACCATTTTCTTCCACCTGTCCCTGTCTGTTTTGAGGCCATTGAATGTTTTATTGTATTCAAAACTTGCTTTTACAAAATCCCTGGAAAGAATGCCTGCATTGGCAGTAATATAATCGAACTTGAATTTTGTTTTCCATGCATCAATGGATTGTGCAGGAAGTAATTTGCTTAAAGCAATATAATAATCCGGCTGGCCAACATTCACACTATCAGTTTTTACACCGAGTTTGCTGAAATAATTTGCCCATGCAAGATTGGGTGATTTCTTTTCAAGATCGGCCACTGCCATTTTATTATAGTTCTTTTGCGGATCTCTTAACTCAACTGGTGTACGGTGGGATTTTGCGATCTCTGTTTCCAATGCCAGCAATGAGGCAGCCATTTTTGCTGCAGCCGCAGTATCAGAACCGGTGAGGGTGAATAATTTTTGTGCATAGGTGACCAGGGCTTTTCTTGCGGCGATATTAGCGCTGTCAGCTTTGGTGTAATAGGCTTTATCAGGAAGCGTTAAACCACTTTGTGAAAACACCATGATATTCATGCTGCTGTTCTTTTCATCATTGCCCACATTAAGACTCATCAGTGTGCTGCCTTCATTGGTGGCATCAGCTTCTGCATTCAGGTTGATGAATTCATTATAATCTTTTACTGCATCAATTTTTGCAAGCATGGGTTTCAATGGTTCAGCGCCCAGCTTTTCAATGGCGAGGGAATCCATACCACTTGCAAAATAGTCGCCTAACTTTTGCTCCAGCGTTCCTTTGGCAGCGTTGGCTTTAGCAGCCTCGTCTAATATAGTACGAAGGCTTTTCTGATTCTCATCATAGAGGGTATAAAAACTCCCCCAGCCACTCTGGTCGTCCGGTATCTTAGTGTTTTTAACCCATTTGCCATTGGCATATTCAAAAAAGTTGTCGCCGGGACGTACAGATGAATCCATACCGGCGGCATCGAAAAATACAGTTCGTTTTGTTACATCGGCAGCAGTGGTTGCTTTGTCTGCATTATTGCAGGCACACAGTGCTGATAAAACACAGACTACTGAGAAAGTGAGAAGCCTCATAAAAAATTTATTTAGTTGAATGAATCATTAAATGTGTAATAATTAGTGGAGATGGAAAAATATTTTATACCAGCGGTAAATAAAAAACATCCATATTCGATTAACAAACTCTTCTTAAAACAAAAAGCCGCCCCACCGAAATGAGACGACTTTTAAAGCTATCTTAAAATTACCTAATTAAGCGATTTCAACTTCAGCACCTGCTTCAGTCAATTTTGTTTTTAATTCTTCAGCAGTTACTTTATCAACACCTTCTTTAATTGGTTTTGGAGCGCCATCCACTAAATCTTTAGCTTCTTTCAATCCTAATCCAGTTAATTCTTTAACGATTTTTACAACCGCTAATTTGTTTGGCCCACCTGCTTTCAAAATTACGTTGAAAGAAGTTTTTTCTTCAACAGCAGCAGCTTCGCCACCACCTGCACTTACTACAACTGCAGCTGCAGCTGGTTCAATACCGTACTCTGATTTTAAAAATTCTGCTAATTCCTGTACTTCTTTTACTGTCAAGCTTACTAAATTTTCAGCTAATACTTTTACGTCTGCCATGTTGTTTAAATTTTTTCCGCCTTCATTGTTTTTCACTCCGGCGGAGGTTTAAAAAAATTTGTTTAGCCTTTTGTTTGAACCATCAGCCAGGTCATTATTTCAATCCGTTTATGCAATAATAATTATTCTGCTACTGCATCAGTGGCTGGAGCCTCTGGCGCAGCAGGTGCTTCAGCAACTGGTGCAGCGGCTTCCACTGCTGCTGGGGCTTCTGCAACTGGTGTTGTCAATTCAGCAACAACTTCAACTTCTGCTGCTTTAGCTGCATCTTTGTTTTGCAAAGCACCCAACACACGTTGTATTGGAGAGTTAAGCAAGCCAATGATCTCACCAATCAATTCATTCTTGGTTTTAATTTTTGTAAGTGCAGTCAATTGATTGTCTCCTACAAATACATCTCCATTAATGAACGCTGCTTTCAGTTCAGGTTTTTCGCCTTTGCTTTTCTTTCTGAAACCGGCTAAAATTAAAGCTGGTTCTTTAGGATTTTCGCTAAATAATAATGCAGTTACTTTATGTAAAGAATCATATACACCAGTATATTTTTCTGCATCAATACCTTCTAATGCCTTACGGATGAGGGTGTTTTTAGCCACCTTCATTTCTACCTGCTTATCAAAACAGTGACGGCGCAAATCTGTAATTTGGGCCACTGTCAAACTTTCGGTATCAGTTACATAGAAATTGTTGTACTGGCTGAATTTGCCCTTCAACACTTCTATCACATCATTCTTTTCTTGTTTTGTCATAACAAATATTTTTTATCAATTATTATCGTCCTTCGACAAGCTCAGATGACAATAATTAGTTTTGAACAGATTTTGTATCAATTAAAATGCCCGGGCTCATTGAGCTGGCCATACTAACTCCTTTAAGGTAGGTACCTTTAGAAGAAGATGGTTTTAATTTTACCAAAGCATTGATCAGCTCCTGGCTGTTTTCAGCAATTTTTTCTACACTGAAACTTACACGACCGATAGAAGCATGTATGATACCAACTTTGTCAACTTTAAAAGCAATTTTACCGCCCTTTACTTCATTCACTGCTGCAGCTACATCGTTGGTAACGGTACCAGTTTTAGGATTCGGCATTAAGTTACGTGGTCCTAATACTTTACCCAATTTACCAATCTTAGGCATTACAGCAGGAGTTGCGATGATAACATCAACATCTGTCCAGCCACCTTCAATTTTTGTAATGAATTCATCAAGGCCTACAAAATCTGCACCAGCACCTTTTGCAGCTTCCTCTTTATCAGGAGTACAAAGCACCAATACTTTTTTAGTTTTACCTGTACCGTGAGGTAATGATACTGTTCCACGGATTGCCTGATCCGCTTTCTTTGGATCAACGCCTAATTTGATATGCAAATCAACAGAACTGTCGAATTTGGTAGTGTTTATTTCTTTTACTAAGGAGCAAGCTTCTTTAAGGGAATAAGCTTTATTACTATCTACCTTAGCGTTTGCTAATTTTCTTTTTTTAGTAATCATTTTCTAAAAATTTTTAAGGTGATAATAATTAATTTTCCCAGGGAGCTTTGCCATCAACAGTAAGGCCCATACTTCTTGCAGTGCCTGCCACCATGCTCATTGCACTGTTCAGGGTAAATGCATTCAGGTCAGCCATTTTATCTTTTGCAATTTCTTCTACCTGATCCCAGGTAACTTTACCAACCTTTACACGGTTTGGCTCTTTACTACCACTCTTTAGTTTAGCAGCATCCATTAACTGAACTGCAGCAGGCGGAGTTTTAATTACAAACTCAAAAGATTTGTCGGCGAAAACGGTGATTAATACGGGAAGTACTTTCCCTTGTTTGTCCTGGGTTCTGGCGTTGAATTGCTTACAGAACTCCATGATGTTGATACCCTTAGAACCTAAAGCAGGCCCGATTGGGGGTGCAGGATTGGCTTGTCCTCCTTTGCATTGGAGCTTGACATAGGCCGTGATCTCTTTTGCCATGTGTTACATTTTTTTGGTGATAGCGCCCAAGCATTTTACCGGAGCTCCCAATACAATAAATTCACTAAAGAACTATTTGGGGACGCAAAAGTAAGGCAATGAATTCAAAAAACAAACAGTTTTTTTCATTCTTTTTGTATACCAGTGGTTGTACTGCTATTTTATAAGCTACGCAAAATTTCATCTGATTTTTTGATGCCTGCATCTTAAACATTGATTAATGCTCTGTCCAGATGAACATAGCCCCCGTCAACATATAACAATTGCCCTGTTGTATGACTTGAGCACTCCGACAATAAGAATGCAGTTGTATTGGCTATTTCCACTGCATGTGTCATCCTGTTTCCTAAGGGGATTTTTGCATTAATCACATTCAATTTTGCAGCTCCGTCAGGTAAGGTTTTTATCCATTTTTCATATGCAGGTGTCCAGCATTCCGACACCACCACAGCATTTACCCTGATTCCATATTTTAACAATTCCACAGCCCATTCCCTGGTTAATGCATTCCGTCCGCCATTAGCTGCAGCATAGGCAGAAGTATTGCCCTGCCCGGTTATTGCCGTTTTAGATGAAATGTTTACAATGGATCCCTTTGATCGTTTCAGTGCAGGTAAAGCGTAATGTGCCAAGAGATAATAATGAACGAGGTTCATATGGAGTGATGACATAAAATCCTGGTAGTTGCCATGCTCAAGCCCTACCCCATCATTTACACCTGCATTATTTACGAGTCCATCAATACGTCCAAATTTCTCCATCACAATATTTACAATTTTTTCAGGTGCTTCCGGTAACGACAGTTCAGCAGTTACCTCGAAAGACCGGCCCCCACTATTTTCAATTGTTGCAACCATTCTATTATTATCTTCTTCATTTCTGCCGACAATAATTGGCACTGCACCTTCCGCCGCCAACACTTTTACAATCCCTTCACCGATCCCTTTTGCTCCGCCAGAAACAATGATTATTTTATCTTTTAATTTCAGATCCATATTTAATTGTATTTATAAATGATAAAATTTAATGGCTATGGCTAAAATTTTACTGTTATTTTTCCTGAATGACTAATTGCGTATTATTTAAAAATTATCTATTCACCGTCTCAACTGAATAGGATTTCCCTTTTACTGTGTTGAATGTAATAACATACCCATTTTCATCAGCAAGCGATGTTGCATTAACCCCTGCAACCTTTACTGGAATGGCTGTCCTGATTTTACAGATGCCGCCTGCACCTGAATTGATAACGGCACCGGTAATACGATGATCTTTCCATGTGATGAATACTTCAAAATCACCTCTTGCTTTCAGGCCTTTTACGGAACCTTCTTTCCATTCATGTGGCAAGGCAGGTAACAAGTGTAATTCACCCAAATGGCTTTGCAAAAGCATTTCCGCCATACCGGCAATACCACCAAAATTTCCATCAATCTGGAATGGTGGATGAGCATCAAAAAGGTTTACATATGAGCCGCCGCCATTTGCATAATTAGTTCCGGTTTGCCCAGTTAGGTGTAATAGATTGCCGATCATTTTATAAGCATGATTTCCGTCCAGTAACCTTGCCCAGAAATTGATCTTCCATGCAAGGCTCCATCCGGTACCTGCATCACCTCTTAACTCCAGCGTTTTCTTTGAAGCTGTTGCAAATGCAGGTGTAAGGATGGGTGAAATCTCACGTCCGGGATACAATCCAAATAAATGAGAAACATGACGGTGGTGTGGATCCTCGTCTTCCCAGTCTTTATACCACTCCTGCAAATTTCCCTTTTTACCAATATGCAGCGGAAACAGTTTATTTCTTTTGGCGATGATCAGTTCACGGAAAGTCACATCTTCATTTAATTCTTTTGACGCATCGATAATGTTGGTAAACAAATCCCGGATAATAGACATATCCATTGTAGTGGCAATGGAGGCACTTCCTGCTTTCCCATTATCATCAATAAAACTATTTTCAGGCGAAAAAGATGGCGCAGTTACCAGGTAATCATTTTTATCTTCCACCAAAAAATCAAGACAAAATTCTGCAGCTCCTTTCATTAATGGGTAAGCTGTTTCTTTCAGGAATTTTTTATCTTTTGTAAACTCGTAATGTGTCCATAAATGTTGCGAAAGCCAGGGAGACCCCATAGTCCAGTTAGCCCACATCGGATCTCCTTTCCCTATATCTCCCACCGGGTTGGTGAGTGCCCATATATCACTATTGTGGTGCAGCGCCCAACCACTGGTATGGTAAAATTCTTTTGATGTCAACTTTCCTGTTACTGCAACATTTTTAATAAAATCCATTATGGGCAAATGCATTTCAGAAAGATTGGCTACCTCAGCCGGCCAGTAATTCATTTGTACGTTGATGTTGGTAGTGTAATTACTGCTCCATGGCGGTTGCAATTCTTTGTTCCATATACCCTGCAGATTGGCTGGTACCCCTGGCGTACGGGAACAGGAAATGAGCAGGTAGCGGCCATACTGAAAATACATTGTTTCAAAGGAAGGATCTTTTGCACCTTCGGTATAGCCCAGCAGGCGCTCATCTGTTGGCAGCGCTGCATTTTTATTTTCGGCAGGTGTGGCAAGTTTAAAAGATACCCGGTTAAAGTATTTGTGAAAATCTGTAAGATGATTGCTCAACAATAATTGCCAGTTCTTTTTAACAGCTGAATTTAAATATCCTGTTGCTAATTTATTTTCATCCTTTCCTTCTGCATCCGGACATTTATCAAATCCATTAAAACTAGTGGCAGCAGTAAGTATGATCAGCACATCGGCACCATTTTTTACAGTGATGCCACTGGTATCAGAAGTAATAATACCTTCTTTACTGATAGCTTTTATCCGCCACTCAAAACGCATGCCTCTGCATCCTGCAGTATCATTTTCTTCCACCGCATTATCAGATCGAACATAATTTGGTTGGATATGTGACGGCACTTTTCCCTTCATGGCTATCTCATTATTACTGATCACCGATTGCCTGTATTTTAAAAGCCCGCCAGTACCAATTGTAAAGTTTAACTGACCAGGCTGATCCGCAGTAAGGCGGATAACAATTACCTGGTCGGGTGCAGAACTGATTATTTGCCTGGTGTAGGTAATCCCTTTAATAGTAAACCTTGTTGTTGCAATGGCATCATTGATATTCAGATCCCTGTAATAGTTTGATACGATCGTATCTTCAAATTGCTGGCGAATGATCAAATCTCCCAATGGCAAATACGATTCTGAATAATAGCCCTGCATTCCCTTTGCAGCCTCATAAGCCTTGTTATAATTTTCTCCATTAAACAATGCTTCCCTTGCAAGTAATAAATTTTCATAGGCCTTGGGATTCACATTGGTCCTTACCGGTCCGCCGGTCCATAAAGTAGCTTCATTTAATTGAATGAGTTCTTCAGTAATTCCTCCGAAGATCATCGCTCCCAAACGGCCATTGCCCACGGGCAAGGCTTCTGTCCAAACTTTTGCAGGTTTTTTATACCAAAGTTTTTGAGCCTGCTGTGCATATGATGAGCCAGCAAATACAAAAAAAGAAATACAGCAAATACAAATTCTCCTGATCATATTTTTTTATTTTACAGAACCTTGTTTAATCTAAATCCACCATTGCTTTTATTACACCTGCTGATGGTTCCAGCCAGGTTTCAAAAACATCCTTTAAATCATTAAATTTTGCCCGGTGGGTAATATACGTCAGCGGATTGATCAATCCGCTTTTTACAGCATCAATTACTTGTTCAAAATCTTCTCTTGTAGCATTGCGGCTACTCATTAACGTTGCTTCCCGTTTATGAAATTCAGGATGACTAAAACTAATCTCTTCTTTCTGTAATCCGATCAATACAAATCTTCCGCCATGAGCAAGGTATTGCAGTGCACTGTTAATGGCTTTCTGGCTACCGGTTGCATCAATCACTACAACAGGCATGTCGTTATTAGTAATTTCCTTTAACCTGGCAAGCGCATCTTCTTTTGCAGGATTAATTGTAAATGCCACATTGATCTTTTCTTTACAAAACTGTAACCGCTGATCATTAATGTCTAATGCGATTACCTTAGCTCCTGCAATCCGTGCAAACTCCATAGTGCCTAACCCAATCGGTCCTGCACCAATTACCAATACAAACTCATCTTTTTGTACATTAGCCCGCCGGATACCATGTGCTCCAATCGCCAACGGTTCCACCAGTGCCAGTTCATCATAACTCAATCCCTCACTTTTAACAAGCGAATACGATGGAACAGAAAGACAGGCTACCATTCCCCCATCAATATGTACTCCTGCTACTTTAATATCTGTACAACAGTTAGGCTTACCATTTCTGCAGGCAATGCATTTGCCACAATTAAAATAAGGAATAATAGTCACTGCCTCGCCGGGTACAAATCCATCAGCTCCATCAGCTTCAATTAAATCTCCGGCCAGTTCATGCCCTAATATCCTTGGATAAGTAAAATAAGGTTGTGTGCCTCTATATGCATGCAGATCGGTGCCGCAAATACCAATTCGCCGGACCTTTATTATTGCATTCCCTGGCTGTAATACAGGTGCTGCAATATCTATGTAATCAAATACCCCTGGCTTTGTACATACTAATGCTTCCATTGTACCTTACTGTTTATTAAAACTTAGTTTTTAACTACAAAATCCCCCTTTTGGATTACTTTATAACCCTTCCATCCAAAGAATAGTACCACTATAAAGCAAACAAGCGGAACAATAAACCCATACTGAATATTTCCTGTGCCATCGCTGATGTAACCAAAAATCCTTGGTAGTATTGCACCTCCCACGATAGACATAATGATGAGGCTACTGCCAAATTCTGTATCACCTTTCAGGTCTTTAATACCCAGGGCGAAAATGGTGGGGAACATAATAGACATAAAAAAGCAAATGCCAATTACTGCATACACCGTTATGATACCATGAGCCAGAATAGCTGTAACACATAATAGAATATTAATGGCAGCATACAAGGCCAGCAAGCGATTGGCATCAATAAATTTCATTATAAAAGTTCCAAAGAATCTTCCAATCAGGAATGCCAACCCGCAGGCTCCCAAATAATCAGCTGCCTTAACCTCGGTGATTGCTGCTGATTTGGTGGCGTATAAAATGAATAAGCTAAAAACACAAACCTGTGCACCCACACAAAAGAACTGTGCAGCTACTGCCCAAGATAGATGCCGGCGCTTAAAAGCATGAAGTATATTTTTTCCTGCAACATGCCCTTCTGTATTTTGGATGGTTGGTAATTTTGTGAATGCGAAAACAATAGCAATTAAAATCAGTACCAGTCCAAGTATAAAGTAGGGCATTTTTACAGAGGAGGCTTCCGAAGCCAACGCTATTTTTTTTGCCGTTTCCGTCATCACATTCAGTTCTTCATCTGTATATCCTTTAGTAAGTATGATCCTGGCACCAATAACAGGTGCCAAAGCCGCTGCCAGACCATTAAAAGACTGCGAAAAATTTAACCTTTGTGTGGCCGTTTCAGCATCACCTAAAGAAGATGCATATGGATTGGCTGCTGTTTCTAAAATAGTTAATCCGCATGCAATAATGAATAATGCGACCAGGAAAAAATTATACGACTGCATATCAGCAGCCGGAATAAACAGGAACGCCCCTGCTGCAAAAAGTAACAGCCCGGCAATGATACCAATTTTATAACCATACTTTTTCATGATAAATCCAGCAGGTAATGCCATGATAAAATAAGCAATAAAAACTGCTGAATCCACCAGTGTGGATTGAGTGGTGGTAAGTGTAAATGATCTTTTCAAATGCGGTATTAAAATAGGATCAAGATTGTGAGCAAAGCCCCATAAAAAAAACAACGAGGTGATCAGGATAAAAGCAAAGCGATAAGATTTATTGGTTAAAGAAGCCATACAAAATAATTTACATGAAGGAGCAAAAGCCTTTTAGAAAATGATTAAATAATATAACCCTGAGGGATGTCATAAATGTTTGAATATAATACCTGATAAATCCTGAATCATTATTCAATAATAATGTTTGGGAAGCAGTCATATTAAGTGCAAGCGTTTTATTAATCTTCCGGCAACCGAATAAGGATGTAAACTTAGTTTTAAGAATTAAAATAAACTTTCATTTTTTTAAGCTTATACTATATTAGCACCTATATAATTTTCAACTAAAAAGACAGATCTTTTAGTTGTGCTGGTTATTCGTAACGACAGTAGTTTAGCCCTATAAAATGGATGCTTTTCTTTTTGGATCGTAAAAAAATGTATTCAATTTTGTATTAAGACAGGCTATACTTACAGTAATCCCTCAACAAAATACATATCAATTTCACCTTTGTTCTTGGCATGAATTTTACCACGATGCACACAGATAAATTTATCCTTTATTAATTCGTAAGTAGTGCCGCTGATGTTTACTTTCCCAACTTCACCACTACTTTCCATACGGGAAGCTGTATTTACAGTATCGCCCCAAATATCATAAGCGAATTTTTTTATCCCCACAATGCCGGCAACAACCGGACCTGTGTGAATTCCCAGCCGTAATTCAAAATATGGTTGCCCTTTTTCTATTCTTTCATTTTTATTTTCTTCTATAAACTGCACCATTTCTAACGCTGCAGATACAATATCAAATGGATGGGTATTATTCGTTACTGGCAATCCTCCTGCACACATATAAGAATCACCAATAGTCTTTATTTTTTCAATTCCGTGTTTGGTTATTATACGGTCAAATTCACTGTAACAATGATTAATCTCAGCAACCAGTTCTTCTGGTGTAAGATGTTCACTTGCCTGTGTAAAATTTTTAAAATCAGTAAACAATACACTCACTGATTGTAAACTTTTTGTTTTAGCAGTGCCTGTAGCTTTTAATTCTTCTGCGGTCTCTTCCGGCAAAATATTCAGCAGCAATTCTTCGCTTCTTTTTTTCTCTTTGGTGATGCGGTTGCGTTGTTTAAAAAATACTGCGGCAAATAGTAACACAATAGCAAAGCCGCCAATAAAACTATTGCGTACCAGCTTCTGCCTTTTTATTTCCTGTTGTTGTATTTCTTTATCCTTGTTCAATAAATTGATCTGCGATTCTTTCTTGTCAAGGTCAAAGCCAAACTGAAGGGTTCCCAGTTTTTTATCGGTATTGATATTATAGATGGTATCCTTTATTGCTAATAAAAGATCCTGGTACTTAAACGCATTGCTATAATCAGATTGTTGTGCGTATGCTTTTGACAAACCCTGGTAGGCATCTTTAATTTCCGTAACCGCATTTAAAGGTTTACCAACCTCGATTGATTGTTTATAAGCATCAATGGATGAAGTAATATCGCCATTTGCAGCATAAGCCTGGGCCAATCCCACGAGAGATTGTGTCATATCCAGCCGGGTATCCAGTTTTTTAGAAATTTCATAAGCCTCCGAATGTGTTTCAATTGCCTTTCCAAATTCTTTTTGCCTGGTATAAACCCGGCCAAGATAATTCAGTGAATAAGGCAGATCTTCTGTGCCTTCGTATGCTTTTACTGATTGGTTCAAATAAAAAAGCGCAGTGGAATCATTGCCCATTTTATAATAGGTTTCTCCCAGGTTGGCTGTAGATGTTCCGATAGAATAGGTATCATTTATTGCCAGGCTTAATTTATAAGATCGGAGAAAATACTCAAGCGCCTTTTGATAGGTTGCTGGTTTATTTAAATACACTGCTCCAATATTGGTGAGTGAAGTAAGTATTCTCAGTGTATCGCCAATTTCTTCAGACATTTTAAGTGATTGTAAATGCAGCTCCAGTGATTTGGCATCATCTCCCTGGTTAAAGTAAACTGCTCCCTGGTTACTCAACATATTGGCAACTCCTTTTTTATCGCCAATTAACTTATACACTTCTATTGCCTGCTGCCAGGTTAATACGGCTTCCTTATATTTCCCCTGCAAGTAATAACCTATTCCCATATCTTTTTCAGCAAGTGCTAATCCAGTTTGGTAATTGATCTGTTCCGCCAGTTTTTTGGAAGACATAGCAATAGTGACAGCAGTATCTGGATTATCGTTAAAAAAACTTTTGCTTAAAGCATTAAGTAAATTCACCCGGGCTGTATCTGTGATATCCGTGGAAAGTATTTTTTTTAAACTATCTGCTACATTCAATTGAGCAGTTGCCTGCACGCAAATAAAAAATAGAAAATTGAATAGAATAAACCGGCAGGTAGTATTGATCATTCCGTAGATAATTAAGGTATAGTAAAACTAAGAAAATGAGACCTAATAAATTCAGATTCTTAATTTAAAAATAAGATGGTTTTAAAAGTACTCTTTTCATTAAGGAAACGGATGCAGATGGTAAGACGGATATAACCTCTGGCAGTTCTTTTTTATATTGCTGAACCTTTATCACCTCTCTTGCTGTATTATTACCAGTAAAGGCAATGCTAAAATTAATAAAGAGGCTGCCTTGTAAGGCAGCCTCTTTAAAATAATCATAAAAAGATTACCGTTGCTTCAGTAAACGAACGACTATTTTTTCCTTACCCTGCATTATTTCTGCAAAGTAGAATCCGGTAGAATATTTACTGCCTAATTGCAATGTGCTGTTAGCCCTTACTCCGCTTTTTACTTCTATTACTCTTCCGGTAACATCAATTACTCTTACGTTGATATGCTCTTTGCTTACGCTTCTTAACACCAGGTTGAAAGAAGTAGAAGTTGGATTTGGAATTACTTTCAAACTTAGTGGTCCATCACCCATAGGCTCGGAAACTACAGCCGCAGCCTTTGCAACTACCACAGGTGCCACACAGTTAGGAGTACAATTACCAAGGAAGTCGCCATGGGCAAGATGTTCCTGAACATCTAATTGGCTAATGCAAATCTTTACACATGGATTTTTGCTGCTGCCAGTTCTGTGGCAAATGGTAACTTTTGCATTTCCGCTATTGCCGGCAAAACACCTTACATCTTCCGCATATACCTTAGTGGTGCAGGATTTAGTACAGCCATTTGCATCCGTGACAGTAATGGTGATATCAGCATCAGCCATCAGTGTAAGGTTAACTGTATATGACCCGTTTGCCGCCACATTGGTAAGGGTAGATACCGGTGCTGTTGTTGCCAGGTTTGGATAAGCAGGGCAGCTGGAATTAATTGTTGTTCCACCTGTAGCGATCCACTTTTCATCGCCTGCATCATTGATATAATTGCACTTTACCGGCCTGTTCATTGTAATTGCAATTGTATAAGGAGCTGTTCCGCCACTCACTGTTCCTTTGATGACAGTTGACTGATCTCCAGTGTAACCAAAATACAGTGTATTATTACTGTTAGTGCATACTACATTCACAGCGCTTGATGGCTGTGTAATATTAACCGCCTGTGTTTTCAAACAACCACTTGCATCAGTAATGGCAACTGTATAATTACCTGCACTTAACCCAGTAGCAGTGGAACTTGTTCCTCCTGAAGGAGACCATGCATAAGTCAAGATTCCTGTTCCACCTGAAGCACTGATGGCAGCGCTGCCGGTAGCAGCACCAAAGCAGAGTACATTGGTTTGAGCCGACACAGCAGATGTGATGGCGGTCGGCTGACTGATGGTACCGCTTACAGTTGTTGTCATACTTACTGCATCAGTAACGGTGAAACTATAAGCTCCTGCCGATACTGTTTTAACACCGGTTCCTGTATATGGAGCTGTACCGCCTGTTGCATTAACAGTTACTGTAGTGGTTCCACCATAACAGTTAATCGTACCAGCAACAGCCGTTGCTGTCAATGGAGGCGAAACTGTTAAAGTACCATTTAAATATACAGGCGTATAATTAGGCACTTCACCTTTTAGTATGATACCGTAAGGCACAATTTGATAAGTGCCATTGGGAAGATTACCAGTACCTACATTCACATTAGAACTGTTCAGCACGTTGAACGAAGGACCGCTTGCAACCACATTGCTGTCTGCATCTTCATACTGATAAATATACTTATCTGCTTTGTAAACAGGCTGAGCACCACTTACACCGGATACCGTATCCCTTGCTTTTACAAACAGTGTTTCCGGAACGATGTGCAGGTTTCCTAAACCGTAGGTGATATCAAAGTTTTCATTCAATAAAACACCAGGGCCAATTAACCAACTACCCACTTCGTATCCAGAGATCATATTCATGGATTCGTAACCACTTAAAGAATCACTATCTGGTCCGTATACATCCAATGAATCCACGATCAGCATAACGTTCTCATTGGTTTCATCATTAAAGGTATTACTGTTTACAGCAGCCTTGCCGTTTACAGCAGCTTTACCATTCACCATTTGCTTACCGTTTACTGCAGCTTTGCCATTCACTGCAGCCTTGCCATTTACAGCAGCTTTACCATTCACGGCCTGTTTACCATTCACCGCCTGTTTACCATTATAGATAACTGCATTGGCAGAATCATCCTGGTAATCGTACACGGATTCTGGAGCAACCGGTATAAAGTAGGTGGTATCATAAGTAGTTCCATTCACTGCAGCTTTTCCATTCACTGCCTGCTTGCCGTTTACTGCAGCTTTTCCACTTGTCATGAAGCTCATATTCAGGAAATCAGCGGCAGTTATTCCGTTCACCGCTTGCTTACCATTAATTAAGATCACGGAATTTGACATGGTTGACTGGTGAGTAGATTTCAACGAATCTAAGAATGCGGCACGCTGTGCTGTAGCTATATTCGATGCATTGTAAGTGTAATTAAATTTCATTTGTTTACCCTTGATAGATCTACCATAAGTCAGCGTGGTATCACGTGGCGTGATGGTAACCGGCATTCTGTTAATAGTGAGCACACCATCCACAAACTGGTAGTTGTACAATGCAGACAAAGCCAATGAATTTGGATTGGACAGATCCGTAACCCCTGAAGCAGCACGCCTGTAGTACAAACCAATGTTACTTAAATTGTTTGCAGAAGAAGAGTAAGTGATATCATTTAAACCGAGGTCTTCCAATGATACTCCTGCAGCTGTTAATGACTGCCCATTGATGGTAACAGTTGCTGAGTAAGCCGGTATCTGTTCACCAAAATACTTCGAGGCGCTGTTCACAGTAATCTTTACATTTTGTGGTATGGTTGACAAGAAATAGATGGAATCACTTACACCGCCATCCAAACCATTAGTAGTAACACCCGGATTATAAACCGTCAATGGAGGATTACCTAAGAATGCCGGGATATTGGCTGTCAATTGTGTACCATTGTTGGTTACTACAGCCGGAATAGTATCGTACTGGAAAATTACAGACGCATTGTTAGCGAAGTACTCCCCGTTAACTACAACGGTTACTGGTTGCTCACCTGGTAAAGGATTGGAACCCTGCAGGTGGAAACTATCAACTATCGGGAATGGATTAGAAAAACTCAGCAATGCTTTATCAGCCTGTATAAATCCACGTCCGGTGTTTACATCATACCCGGCAACATCCATATCAATAGCGGTGCTTTGCAATACAGATTTCATTTGTGGTCCTGTAAATGATTCCCCGTTAAAATATTTTTTCTTTGCTTCAATTAACAATGCAGCAACAGCAGCAGCATGTGGCGCAGCGGCAGATGTTCCAAAGAAATTAGGGAATGCATCATTGTCAATATTTACGCCACCAAAATCAACAGTGGTATTTACACCATTGGGTGCAACAATATCTGGTTTATTCCTGTTCACACCATTCACCAACGTTCCACCCCTTGATGAGAAGGAAGCAATAGTAGGAGGGGTTACGCCATATGCCGGTGTATTAGTGTACAATACAGCACCTACAGCAATAGAACTTGCTGCATTCGCCTGCCCAAGTACCGTACCGGTGTTTTGATTAAAATCTTTGATAACACCTTCGCCCCTGAAAATAATATATTTAAAACGCACATTTTGATTGCCTGTCTTACGGGTAATAATGATCTTGGCATCTACTGTTGCCTTTACAATAAACGGTAAGATTTCCAGTGGATCGCCTCCAAAATTATTCCTGTTGAATCCAAACAGGCGGTTGCCAAATTGATCTACCAGGTAAATATCCAGGTCATTCAATGCACCGGTGCCTTCACCGATAGAATAAAAATTATCATCCCATTGTAATGCGATGGTGTAAGTGCCTTTTGGCAGTGTTAAACTTTGGAAGGAATTATTTCCACCAAAATCATGAGCAACACCCAAATAACCAGCCGGTGCAGTTACAGGAGCAAAATTGCCTTCATAAGACTTCACTCCAAAATTACCTGCCGATGTAAAATAGTTTACTCCTGAAGCAGTGACTTCTTCAACAGCTTGTGCTACCACACCATCTGTAAAGAATGGTTCAGTTAAATAAGTGATATCGTCTACAATTACGTTGCAACCAGAGTCACGAAGTGCCCTTATACCATCAGCAAAATTACCTGCGCTGATAAAACCAGACCGGAAATATAATTCAGCATCTGGTGCCACATCATGCACAATCTGCAACATGGCACGGCCCTCATCTGATCCTCTTCCATAAGGATATTCTGCCGATACCACTACAGGCTTTTTGTAAATAGGGTTTGTTGTTCCGGGTAGATCCCCATTTGTAACATCCAGTTGAGCAGGGAAACCAAACTTGGTATTATAACTATCAGACATAACACCCACTTTAACACCTTTGCCGGAAATTTTCCAGGCTTCCTTAGCTTTATCAGATACCATCGCTTTGTCACCCTGGGTTTCTGTAAGGCCTAAGTGAGAGGCTGCTATCGGTGTATAATAAGGTCGTACATAGTTAATGAACCTTGGTAGTAAATTCAGCTTTAACAAATTGGCAATGGGATACATACCTGTAATGATCAATGTGGAATCCCCATTATCAACAAAGTTATTCATGCCATAAGGTGCTGTCTGCAGCAGGGCAAGCAATGAATCGTACTTACCCACATTCGCAATGATCTCGATCAATACTTCACCCAGTGCATCATTTATCAGGAAAATATTATTGGATGCTGTGGTATCCACCAATGAATTTGGATAATTATACAACTGTGTTAACTCTGAACCAATTTTTGAATTGGTGGTATCATTGGTTGGTGGTTCATAATAAGGTACAATACAATTGGTTAAAATAACCTTAAGCGATGCGGTAGCAGTACATCCGTTTGCATCCGTAACCTGGTAACTGTAATTGCCCGCTGCTAAATTTGTGGTGTCGCTGCCGGTGAAAGTAAATGGTGCAGTACCGCCAGTAACAACCAGGTGTACACTACCGGTGGTTGCACCACTTTCTGTACACACAATTAATGTGTCGCTTGCAGAAGTAGCAAGAGAGATGTTGCAACATGTTGCACCAGTAACCACACCACCTGGAGCTATCCAGTTGGAGGTGGCCCCTGTTAATGCAAAGCTGGAGAGTGTTCCATTTTTTGTTCCTATTGCATCTGCAAGGGTAGTTTCTGTTGGATTAACGCTATTTGCAAATCCCTGGTTGAAATGATAGGCTGCAGCTAATCCTGCCTGTGCGGTAATTTCGCAGTTCATATTTCGCTGTACATCTGCCTGGGATAAGGTTTTTGTCCATACCCTCAGTTCATCAATATTTCCATCGAAGTTATTAGAGCCGTATGCATTATCGCCAATATACATATCAGAACTTCCGTCACCAAGGAATGTTGAGGGAGAAACATCTGACGCAATCAAAACGCCATCTCTGTAAATTTTTCTTGCTTTTGTAACATTATCAAATGTACAAGCCCAATGGTGCCAGTTTAAATCGGGTGTTACTGCTACATTCAAATCGTTTTGGTAAAAATTAAAAAAGAAACTATTTCCGCCCGGATTAAATCCAATGTGCAGTGTTTTGTTTTGACCAAAGTTTGGCCCTTGTGCAAAGGCAACATCGTAATCTGCATTACCGTTTTGCTTCAGCCACATTTCAACTGAGAATGATTTATTGGAGAGGTCAGCGCCATTAGCTACAATTATTTTATCATCCACACCATCAAAGTTTAAAGCAGCACCTGCAACACTGCATCCAATATTGGTAATAAATGGGTCATAATCATAGCAATCACCACCGATCAAAACAAAGGTTGGTGGTTGGGAGCAACTGTAAACTGAATAACCTGTATTGCCAAAGCCATCGCCATCCGAGTCACGGTAATAAACTGTTCCTGCTGTTACAGTTACATCTTGTGTGCAGGTGGAAGTATTGTTCAATGCATCTGTTGCTGTCCATGTTACCGTGGTGGTTCCTACCGGGAAACAGGTTGGGGCATCATTGGTAATGGTTACAGCACCCGAGCCGCCGGTAACTGTTGGATAAGGTGCACCAACTGTAATAACACCAATGGCATCTGCTGGAATGTTGTTGAACGTATATGTCTCGCAGGTAAAATTAAGTGAGCCTATTTGTGTAAGATAATATACACCCGGCACTACAGGTGCGGTAAAGTTGCCCGAAGTATAAGAACGGTTGTAACCATTGCTGATAAATGGTTCACATTGCAAGGTTTGTAAAGTATTTCCAATGCCAATGGCCGATTGTACACTACAGCCCGGGCAGTCATTTCCGTTTGAGTTGTAGGAAACGGAAAGATTGTACCCTAAACTTACAGAAGAACCAGGAGCAACTGTTGCCGCGTTGCCACCACCATTAATGGAAACATTGTTATAGGTGATAAAACGATTGACATAGTTTAACACAACAGTAGAAGCAATAGGTTGAGCTTTGAATATATAATTGCAAAGCCCGGTGGCTGCATTCTGGCAGGTGGTGATATTGGTGGGGCAGGTGATCGCTAATGGTGAAGAAGTTGGTTCGCCAATCTGAAATTCGCTGAAAGAAGTTAAATTGCCTACATACAATGAATTTACACTCGCTATAACACCGGCAGGCTTCGTCCATGTGCCACCATCATATTTTGCAAGGATAAAATTATTTTGATTAGCACCTCCATCGACCTCACCCGCATTCCAGTTAAATGTTACATCACATTCAGTGAATGCAAGTCCGTTGTTGGTAAGTGTCCATTTTCTGCTTACACTTTTGTTTTGATCAATACCGGAATTAACGATATCCGGATGGTTGCCATCGTCTGTTCTTGCCTGCAGGGCGCCGGTTCCTGTAAAACTTGGATCAAGTGTTACGGGTGCATAATAAGTAACACCTCCAATTGGGAATGCCTTGGCACCTGGGGTTGTTACTTTGCGTTCCAGATTTCCAATTACATAAGAGTTTGCACTGCCACCTGTTATTGTAACGCCATCATCAAGAATAAGCTTATTGGCCCCTGTTGCAATTTTTCCATTTATAAGGTGTAGGAAGAAATAAACATTTTGATTGCCTGTAAGCGTAAGCCCGTTTGCATTGTTGATACGCAGTGTTTGAATAACACCGTTGCCTGCAAGGGTTTGGGCTGTGCTGGCTGTAAAGGCAAGTTCAGCGGTGGTTACACTGCCGTTGTTGGTAAAAGTTGTTCCGGTAAAGTTTGTAGTAGCCGTACCCGTAAGTTCTGCACCACCGGTAATATTAAATGTACCTGCGTAGGTACTAAAGCTGCTGTTGATTATAAGTACACCTGAGGTTAAATTTACCACTCCACTGTTTTCAAAAAATGCGCTGGCGTCAAGGGTTGTATTGCCATTTGTTTTGTTGATGGTACCAGTAACACTGTTGGTAAGATAAAAAGTGTTAGAACCGCCTGAATTTACAAATCCATTTGCTGCACCGATGTTGAGTATGCCATTATTGAGTATCTGCGAATTAGAACCTCCAATGCCATACTGAATGGTACTGGTGCCGCCCCAGGTGAGGGTGCCATTGTTGGTGATCAGGTTGTTGCCCTTTATGCCAACGGTGTTGGTTATATTGAGATTTGCCCCATTGTTAATCGTCATGCCTGCGCCTTGCTGAAACTCTCCTCCGTTCCAGTTCATGGTAGAAGCATTTAAAAAGGTGATGGTGTTGAATCCATTGATAATACCGGCAGAAAAATTAACAGTTACTCCGGATGGAACCTGAACAGCAAACTGGATCCTGGTTACCCCACCATTAAGGTTGATGGTACCGCTGCCGGTGATAGCAGTGTTGCCGTTTAAGCTTACCGTGGTGTTTACAAAGTCCAGCACTGCTCCTGAAGAAACCTGGATAGTACCAAAATTGGTAAAGGTGGCTGAATTAAATTGTAAAGTGCCGTCTGTAGTCAGCACCACACCGCCAATGCTGTTTGTAAGAGTTACAAATTCAGTAAATGTGCTGGTGCTGCTGCCGGTTTTTGTGATGATGCCGGTGCTGTTATTATTGATTGAAAATGAAGACCCACTGCCTCCGCCTTTTGTAATTGAAGCGCCTGCTGAAATGTTGATATTTGCATTATTATTTAGTGTAATATTCCCACCATTAAAATTAATATCTGCAGTTGTTAACCAGTTAATGGTTCCTGCATTGCTGATGGTTGTTGATCCATTTAAGAACATGGGGGTTGATCCAGCAAAATTTACGGTACCTCCGTTTTGTACAGATAAACTTCCGTTGCCTCCCAGCGTGCCAGCGTTAAAATCAAAAATGCCCCCCGAATTTACCGAAATGGATGAAGTAGCACTTTGAGTGATTTCTCCCCCGTTATTCAATGTGAGGGTGCCGTTAACAATCAGGTCATCGCCAGCACCATCTGCAATTTGAAATGGGCCATTGGCGAATGTAACTGTAAGTGAGCTTCCTGTACTAACCAACACCTGGTCGGCAACTACTGGTGAACTTACTACAACAGCATTTCCGGTCCTGATGGTGATTTTGCCATCCGAAGAAGAGGGTGCTACAGATGCAGCTAACCAGGCAGAGCCGTTATAGGTTTGCCATGTAGTGGCGGTACTCCAGTTGCCACCGGTTGCACTTCTGTAGTCTCCTGTAGTAGCGGAAGGGTCTAGCGTAGATTCTCCAATTTGAAAATCGCCGAAAGTAGTAATGCCTTGTCCATAAAGTGAATTTGTGCCAGGAAATGCTGTCGTAGGATATGTCCAGTCAGGGGCATTGTATTTACCAATAATAAAATTGCCGGGGTTGGAACCAAGGTCCACCTCTGATGGATTCCAATGGAACTGGGGCCATGCATCCGTAAAACTTAAACCATTATTTGTTATACGCCAGCTACGGTTTACACTTTTTGCAGCATCAATTCCAGCACTGCCAATGTTGGGATGATCATTAACAGTAGTAGAAATAATAACACCACCTGTGCCGGATACATTATATAAGGTAAGTTCAATGGGAACATCCCCACTGGCGTCACCGACACGATAATACTTTGTCACTTGTGCTCCGGCAGGGTAGTTGTACTGTAAATTACCCAAAACATACACATTGGTGCCATTTTGCTGAATAGAAGCAGTAGTAGCAATAATTATTTTATTGGATCCGGTAACTAACCTGCCATAATTAAAGTTCAATAAGGAGGTAACCGTTTGATCGCCACCTAAATTAATGTCACCTGTTGTATTGAATATAAGCAAGGTCCCTATTGAACCTGTTCCGGCGATTGTACCTCTTGCACAAAATAAACTATAAATAGTACCATTATTTGTGAGTGTCGTTCCACCAAAAGCAATATCTGAAGCTGCGCCATCTATATTTGCGCCAGCTGAAACAGTTAAATTAGCAACTGTCGAAACAGTCCCAAATGACCCGTTATTTACAAGATCTGTTCCTGTGCCATTATTAATGGTAAATGTTCCTGAAGTAAGGGTAAGTGAACCTCCAGCATCTATTACTGTTTGATCTACCGTTACGGAACTGGTTACAGTGACTGTATGTCCGGTTAGAATGGTAATTACATTATCAGTAGAAGTGGGGCTTGAAGAAGCTGCCCCCCAACTGCCATTGTAAGTCTCCCATGTAGATGCATTTTGCCAGTCGCCTGAGGTGACGCTGCGGTAATCACCGTTGGTTTGTGCCTTTAACTGCAAAGACCCCAGCAGCAAAAAGCAAATAAAGGATAAATACACCGGGAGCTTGGTTTTCCGGCTATTACCCAAAAAAAGAGTAATCAATAAATTCTTGGCAATACGGGTAAATGTAAACATAGCATGCATGTTTGAAACAGTTTAGTAATAAAACAGTTATTGTTTATTTTTCTTTGAAATCTTCGGGGGGTATAATATGAATACGGGCAAACTAATCGTAAACTACCTTACGGTATTAGGATAGAACATAAAATACTGGATACTTGCAAGAATACAGTATATTTTCAATATCTATCATTATCATTTTACTAATAACCAGTAACCCTGTATCAAAACATCAACATCGTACACAAGCGTTAGCAGGGATAAACAGTGCTTTGGATAAAAGAAAATTGATCTTTTCAATGCTTATCTTTTACCAATTTGAAACAATGCTGCTTAATAAAACGACATAACCAACCACTCTAAAATACCTTCGTAAATTTACAGTCTGAAAAGAATGAAATAACACTGCTAAGGATGAACAGGGCCTAATACTGTCCGAAAAGGTGTATTTATTTACCGGGGGTTTTAGTAACTACAGGAAAATAATAAATACCCTGACATTTTATTGAGATACCAGAGCTGCTTTTGCGGAAGAAGACGTCCCACCCTTTTTTACACCTATTTTTAGAAGGCTATTGATTTAATAATAATGACAACTTACCCGTGTAATGAACTTTGTATGCATACTATAATGGACTTCCCATTCATTTTAATCCACATAAGAAATTTTGAATTCAAAAAGAAAATATAGGATTATGCATTTGAGAATTTATCAAAATGATTTGCAGGTTAATCCAATGGGTGTTTTGCAGTTACAATTTAGATTGAAGAAATCAGCAGATAAAGTAAAAGGGTTTATCAAAACAGTGGAGTAGCTGCTAAAAAATGTTGTGAATATTTGGATGCCAAATATTCACAACATAGAAGGTGGAGCTGCAGGGATTCGAACCCTCCAATAAAACCCCTATTAAATCAGTACTTTTAGAGAGTTAAAAAAATTTACTCACCGAATAACTCACCAAGATTTTTATTGCCTTTTAGCTGCAATGCTAGACCACAAATATAAGAAAAATTAGCACTCTTACTATAAATTTCACCTAAAGAATAGCCCTTTATTTAATTGACATTATCAAGATAAATTGTTGTATTCCGCACAAAAAATATTGGTTAATCAATTACAAATCATTTTTTTTCAACAGCCGCATTAATCAGATCATCGATAGCGCTAACTACCTGTAGTTCGCAACGTCCGCCTTGCTGCATTGCATTTTTAGTTAACTGAAAACTTTTGTCGGCCCAGCCAGAAGGTGGCGAAGTTTTAGAAACAATATAATGGACAGCCTGAAGACCAATAGTTGCAATCAGTTCTAAATTGGTGGATAGAATAGCTGCCTCCTGAAGCACGGGTGATTGCTTTATCAGTTGCTTAAACGCAGCATCATTTTTTTCCATAAACTGATTTTTTCAATAATAGAAGCCAGTTTAATGCTGTCTTTTGAAACACAATACTCCTTAACTGTATTGCGAAATTCCCTTGCAATTTTTTGATCGGGTGTTGCAACATCTGCAATTTTTGTGTAGGGCGAAAAAACAGTGTACATGGTATCGCCTTCATTGCGTTCGTATATTTTTAATGGTTCAATCACATCCACCAAAACCTCCAGTGCCGTGGTGTTGTAACCATTGGCCAGCCTGCGCATCAGCATGCTTTTGTTTTTTATCTGCGTGGTACCAAGGCCTTCCAGGTAAAGGTTTATTTTATCCAGCCTTCTGTACATATCATCTACATCTTTTACCGTTGCGGCAGACCATAAACGCTCTGCAATAGCAGCAGTACGTGGCCATATCCTTGAGTCAACAGTTTCGGGTGTTACATGCTCCGTCCACATGGTCGCTTCTCCGCCTACAATTAATTTTTGTTGTTCAACAGTAAGGTTTGCATCGGCAGGAACCGGATCAACGAGGTAATGAAAATCTGTTGGCTGAATGAGATCAATATAATAGCCTGTTGATAATAAACCGGTGTATCCTTTTTTTGCAGCTTCCACCAATGATGCTGTTCCAAGCATGACTGGATCATGATATCATGCGGCACCCCGGGTTGCAATATCTCATCCCAGCCCATCATCTTCTTGCCATTTTTTTGCAGTATGGGTAACAGACGGCTGATAAATTCTGTCTGCAGTTGCAGGTAGGTGGTCATGCCTTTTTGCTGCATGTAGGCTTTTGTGTCGGGGCTACGCTCCCAGTCTTTCCCGGTATTTTCATCGCCGCCAATGTGAAAATATTCATCCGGAAAAAGCCGGCTCATTTCTGTAAACAGGGTATCTAAAAAAGCATAGGTATATTCTTTGGTAACATCCAGTGCCGGATCGAACACACCGAAATAGCGTTGCAATTCATACTCCATTTTTACACTCGCCAATTGCGGATATGCTTTCAGCATGGCGGTACAATGACCGGGCACATCAAACTCCGGTACCACCCTTATGCCACGCTGATCGGCATAGGTAATTATTTCTTTGATGTTTTCCTGTGTATAAAAATTTTCTTCTGCACCCACTGAAGTCAGCCTTGGGTAAGCTTTTGATTCAATGCCAAACAACTGGTCTTCGGTAAGGTGCATGTGAAATACATTCATCTTTACAGCAGCCATGGCATCAAGCGTTCTTTTTACAACGTCCATCGGCATCCAGTGCAGGGTGATATCCAGCAACAATCCCCGCCAGGGAAAGCGTGGTGCATCTTCAATATCAACACCGGGGAAATAATAGCCTGCATGATCTACACTCAACAATTGCTGCAAGGTCTCCAATGCCCTGATGGCTCCCAGGTCTGTGTTGGCGATAATTTTTATTTGCGATGTACTACCCGATAATTTATAGCTTTCATCTTCGTGCAGCGATAAAGCGGCTGTCCGTTTTACATCAATCATTAAAGTGGCTGAAAGGCTTGTATCTTTTGAATCAATATTGCCTTGCCTGAAGAAAAAACCCATGCGGTTGTCCAGTCTTCTCAATGCCCTTGATGCTTCTTTGTACACACGGTCGCCGGGCTTACCTGTTACTGCAATGGTAAATGATTTATTTATTCTGCATTTGCTGCCATTTATTTTCAGCGATTGTGGCACGGGCATCAGGTTATGCGTATTATCCTGTGCAAACAAAGAGAGGTTGCTTAAACAAAAAATAAATATTAAAATTTTCCTGTTCATGCAATGGTGAAATTTTTAAGTTGATCAGACACGCTATTTCCTAAAGATAGACAAGCAATATTTTAAATAGTACTGCAAGCTATATTACAGCATAAAAATTCCCTAGGGAGACAGTCAAAAAAATTACAACTTAACCGGTTGAATACCCATACGGTCGCACCAGCCCAGAAATACTTTATACGTATCATCCAGTGCCTGCTTTTGTTGTGTGGTCAATGGTGTTGACGATACCCTGCTGATAACTTCTATCGGCAGCCCTCTTTTTTGTAAAAAATATTTTGAACTCAGCGGATAATTCTGTGCAATGATATCTTCTGTTTTTGTCAACTGCGCCTGGATAAATTTCACATCCTCCTGCCTGTCGGGGTTGGTTGAATTATTACACATCCACACTAAAATCTCCGGATAAAAATTTCCTGAAATAGCAGACATCCCCTTTGCCCCTGCCTGCAGTGAATACATCGTATTGGCCACACAGGCATCGTAAAATTCTATCCGGTTATTTTTGCAAAGCTCCAGCTTGGCTTTTACTTTATCAAAGTCAATGGCGGTGTCTTTATGATACACCATGCGGTTGGTACCAAGTAAATATTTAAACACACCAGGACTGATGATCCTTTTATAAGGCGCCGGGCATTCGTAGGTACCCATGGGTATATTATCTGTGAGCGCAAAGAATTTTTCAAAATTACTGATCAGCACATCATCGCTTTCTTCGGCTTTTACAAACAGGCTGGAGATCATGATCACGGCATTGATACCGGTGTGATAGATCTTCTTTGAAAATTCCGCCTTCGCTTCCAGCGTGTCGCCGAAAGAACCGGTTGCCACCACCGATACAGCCCCATTCACCCGCTTTACCACATGCCTTGTTAAGGACAATCTTTCTTCTTCACTGAGAAAATACATTTCGCTGCTCTGGCAGTTGGCAAAGAAACCTTTTACACCCGCCGCCAGGTAAAAATCCATCAGCTTTGAAAGTGTTTCATAATCAATCTGGCCGTTTTGTTTGTAAGGTGTGATCATCACCGGAACAAACTTTTTATCACTTACAAATGTGTTCTTGTCATCAGACCTTAATGAGAGCGGAGTTGTATTTCTTTCTGCAAATACCTTTGCTCCAAAACCGGCAGACAGCGCAACACCAGCAGCGCCTGCGCCGATTTTTTCTAAAAAAGAACGGCGAGATGATTGGTTTATCTTTTGCATGGCTGGCAGATTTATTTTTTAAAATTAAAATCGATTTTATTGACGGTTCGCAATTGGGTTAACTCTCCCTCAACCCCGTCAGAGGTTACAAACCCAGCCTGAACGGACGGGCAGGCCTGACGGCGGTTGAAGAATACTATGGCTTTATTTTAAGTCCTTGGCATAACCGCCGACGGGGTTTGGTGTAACCAACTAAACGCATCATTCAATTTTTATTAATGAACTGATTTGCTCCTATTCAATTTGCAGGAGCGATCTGAATTTTGATCACTATTTTTTTCACCACATCATAACCCTCCACTTTGATCAATGGTCGGTGTGCATTGTTCGGAAAAAACAAAAAGAACCTGCCTGGCTCAGCCGTATAATAAATTCCTTCCGCATCGTAATTGATCACATCAACTGTATATGGTTTTGTAATGGTAGCTTTTGAAGTATCGGCTACGCCAATCATTTCTTTCCCTTTGATAATGTATTGCAGGTCGATGTAATTCTTATGCGATTCCCATTTTACTTCTTCCTTGTTTTTAGAAGGAGCTTCGGTAACATTGGCAAATACCTGTTCACCGATGATGGGATATTTACCAGGCTGGATATCATCTAAATTCTGATCTTTTAAAAAAGTAAAAGCTGCATCCCATAATTTTTTATTGGTATGATATGCCCGATAAAAAGAATCCGTATTCACCGATGAATGTAATGCTAACTGCAATCCATTGGCCCAATCTTTTTTATTGATCCATTTAGTGATGGCGGTCTTTGAGACAGCTTTCGATGGCTGCTGTGCATAGCAGGAGACACTTACTGCAAAAATTGCCACAGGATATAATATCGCTTTTAAATTCATTTTTATGATTAGAGAATTTTTCGGCTTAGCAATACTCACTTTTCTGTATCTTTTATTAGTAGTGTCATATCACATTTAAATTGCCGGGTAATTCGTGAATGCTCCAGGTGAGCCACCCTTTGGGGGTGACTCACCTGGAGCATTCATCTTTAACAGGACAGCAGTTATTTATCCGGCCAGTAAACAGGTATCTTCTTTCTTAAAAAGGAAACACTCCGTTCCAACTGGTCCATGCCATCAACGCCATCTTCGATACTTATCCAGTTGTCAAATCCCACTTTTTCTAATTCGGCAAAAATTGCATCGTAATCATTTAAGCCTTTACCAATTTCACCATGGCTTAATCGTTTTGCATAACCTGCAGCCCCGCCCTCTTCTTTACGCAAATCATCAATGGTGCCTTCTTTTAAATAGCGGTCGCTGGCATGCATGGTTACCACACGGCTGGATATTCTTTTTAATAATTCCAGTGGATCTTCCCCGGCAAGATAAGTATTGCTGGGATCGTAATTAACTCCAAAGTTGGGATGATCAATGCTTGCTACCAATTGACAAAAAATAGCTGCCTGCTGAGCAAACTCCGGGTATTCCCAAAAATCATCCTTGTAATGATTTTCCAGTATCAGCGTTATATTTCTTTCCTGTGCATAAAGCAGGCATTCGTAAATGCAATCTGCTGCTAACTGCACGCCTTCGTCAATGGAAAGCTCAGGTCGTCTTTGCCCCGAAAGTACCCTGCAATAGCCGCCGCCCAAAGCATAGGTCATATCAATCCAATGCTTTTCTTTTTCAATTTCTTTATCGCGGAATTTTTTATCAGGATGTGTAAAATCAGGTGAGCAACACATCATTGGGATTACTTTTCCCTGGTCTTCCACCATCTTCCGAAACATAGCCCAGTTGCGCTTATCCGCCATCTGCAAAAAACCGGCATACCATTCCAGTCCGTCAATATCCAGCTTCACAGCCAGGTTGATCCATTCTTCTACCAGCATGGTGCCGTCTTTGCAAAGTGCCTGCATAAATGCTTTGGGAAATACGGCAAGTTTTGGCATAGTGTCTTTCGTTATTTTGATGTTTGAATCGTAGAAGTGTCTTTTGGTGGGTTGCGTCCAATAAAGGGATGCTGTTCCAGATCTACCACCTGGCCACTGATAGGCCCACACTCATCTGCCAGCAAGTAAACGGCGGCAGCGGCTATTTCCGCAGGCTTTAAAATTCTACCCGCTGGTGCATACACAGCAGGAAGATCTTTATACCAGTCTGCAGCGAGGCCATGTTCTTTTTTGCGTTGCTTTTCGGTTTCGGTAAGTACCCAGCCCGGGTTGATCTGGTTTACACGAACCCCGTTTTCCCGGTGCAAGGTGTCGCCCAGGTTTCTTGTCATGGTCATCAATGCCCCCTTGGTTACACTGTAGGCGAACAGGTTTGGTTCACCACTGTAAGCGTTTACTGATCCAATGTTGAGCACACATCCACGTTGCGCTGATAAATAAGGCAACGCTGCTTTTATCAAACAAAAAGGTGCAATGGTATTAACCGCCAGCAGCCGTTGTAAAAATGCTTTATCGGTTGTATGAATATTGGAGGATGCTACAATGGCTGCATTGTTGACAACAGCATCCAGCCTGCCGAATTTTTTTATCGCCAGTGCTACCAGCCGTTCCGGTGCTCCATCTGCGCTAATGTCTTCTATGTGTAACACTGCCTTTTCCGTTCCAAGTTCTGCCAGCACTTCGTTGCCCCATGCTTCTTCCAAACCATTTAATACAATGCTGGCGCCTTCTGCTGCACAACGGATGGCGATTGCTTTACCAATGCCGGTAGTACTGCCAGTAACAATGATAACTTTATCTTGTAAACGCATATATCAAACAGGTTTTAAAACACTTTTCACTACTTCGCCCTTGTGCATTTTTTCAAACGCCTCATGCCATTCGGTAATGGGCCACACGCCACCAATGATGGGTTTTACATCGAGTTGACCACTTGCCATCAGGGCGATCACTCTTTCCCAAACCGGCCAGTTATGGCTGAAGCTTCCCTGCAAGGTTACATTTTTTTGTACCAGCGGATCAAGCGAAAAACCGAGTGGCTGAGGCCCCCATCCTACTTTGGTGATACGGCCGTTCGGACGCACCAGGTCAAGTGCAATTTTAAGCGTAAAGCTGGAACCTGCGGCATCGATCACAAGGTCTGTACCCAGGCCATCTGCACGTTTGGCCCATTCGGTCGCATCACCAACAATGGCTTCGCAACCATATTGTGTTGCGATGTTGAGGCGATGCCTGTCTGCTTCCAAACCAGTAATGGCTACTTGTGCGCCACATAGTTTTGCCATGGCAGCACACAATATTCCGATGGTGCCGGGGCCAATTACAATTACACGGTCGCCAGGTTTTATATGCGAATTATTTACTACTGCATTGTAAGCTACGCAGCAGGGTTCTGTAAGGCAGGCCTGCTCAAAAGGAAGTTGATCTGGTACATGGTGCAAACATCTTGCAGGTACTTTTACATACTTCGTCATGGCGCCATTTACACCATAGCCAAAACCTTTTCTGTCGGGATCAAGATTGTACAATCCTGTTTTTGTTAAAGGGCTATTAGCATTGATAATGGCAGCAGTTTCACTTACTACCCTATCGCCCAATTTCCAGTTGGTTACCCGGCTACCCAGTTCAATGATATGGCCGCCAAATTCATGTCCCAATACAACAGGATAATTTACCTGCCAGCTATGGTCAGCCGTCCATTGATGCAAGTCACTGCCACATACACCAACGTTCGCTACTTCCAGCAACACATCGTCTTCACCAATTTCCGGTTTGGCTATCTCTCTTATTTCTACTGATCCTTTTACCGAAGAAAAATTAATAACTGCGGCTGTTTTTATTGATGGCATATTTTTATTTTTTTTGAAAGAGGCAATGGTATCTTCTGTATAAAATTTTTTTTACAAAAGATGATGCAATGAAAAAAAATTTTTGCAACTATATTGTTACACACCCAAATTCCCATAAGCATGGATGGCATTGCAAATCAACCGGAGCGATGCCTCCAGGTTGCCATCGGCCGTTTTAAAAGCATCTGCATCAATGGTCAATGGTGCCCCCAGCACTACTAACGGTGCCCCATATGCAGGGCATTGAATGGCCTGTTCCAATGAAAGCCCACCAACAGCCTGCACCGGAATGGTTACTGCATTTACCACTTCACGTAACTGGTCTAAAGGGCTTGGCATTCGCAATCCCCGTGCTGCAATGCCCCTGCGTTCATCGTAACCAATATGGTGTACCACATAATCGCAACCCAGACCTTCCAGCCATTTTGCAGCACTAACCATATTGTCGCAACCAAGATTATCGCCCATTACTTTTACGCCAAAATCACGGCCTGCATTTACCACACATTTGATGGTTTCCTCATGGGCACGTGCCATCACCACCACATGGGTAGCGCCTGCCTTGGCCATCATCTCTGCTTCCAGGTAACCACCATCCATTGTTTTAAGATCTGCTACAATGGGTACGTCAGGAAACGCTTCCCTTAATAACTTCACTCCACGCAAACCTTCAGCCAGAATCAATGGTGTACCGGCTTCCAGCCAGTCAACACCTGCACGTATGGCCAGTGAAGCTGTTTCTAATGCTTCGTCTATATTGGTAAGGTCGAGGGAAATTTGTACAATCGGTTTCATATATTCCGCAGATTTAAAACAATCTTAAAAAGATGACAAACAAATAATCATTATCGAAAATAAGAGTAAATAATTATAGAGACTGCAGGTGATTTTTTATACTCAATCAATAGGAACTATTTTTTTGATTGAACATTGAGTTGTGTTATTGGATTGATACAAATGAATTGTTTGAATATATGAATAAAGCAGCAGCACTACTAACTTAAAACATTCAATGAAAAAATGGGTAATGTGAGGATGAGTATTATAAGCTGTAGTTTGTCTCTATTCATAAAATATTTAAATAGATGAGCAAATATTTCCTTTTATTTTTTTCAACAATAATTATACATACAGCCTGCTTTGCACAGCAGGTTACAATACAAAGTCTTTTATGTGAATCAGTAAACTCTCCACTTGCCATTGATAGTAAACTACCACGGTTAAGCTGGCAACTACAATCGAAACTAAGAAATACTTTGCAGGCCGCATATCAAATACTCGTTGCCTCCACTCCTGAAAAATTGAAAAATAATATGGGTGATTTGTGGGATAGCAAAAAGCAGATTTCCAATAACAGCATCTTAATTGCATACAATGGCAGTGCTTTAAAAAGTACGCAAACCTGCTACTGGAAAGTAAAAGTGTGGGCTAACAATGGCATTGAAACACCATGGAGCAATACAGCAAGCTGGGCAATGGGCTTGTTAAATAAAAACGACTGGCAGGCAGAATGGATTGGCTATGACGGCATTTTTTCAGAGGCAGAAAAACCAGATGACCGGTTTACAAGAGTGGCTGCCCGTTATGCAAGAAAAGATTTTTCAGTGCCTAAAACCATAAAAAAAGCCATCGCATATATTTCGGGTGTTGGCTTGTACGAGCTTTACCTGAATGGAAACAAAATTGGTAACCAGGTATTGGCACCCGGGCCTACAGATTATGCAAAAAGGGTTTTCTATAATACGTTTGATGTTACAGCCCAGCTTAAAAATGGAAACAATGCTGCCGGGGTTATTTTGGGCAATGGCCGCTTTGTAGCTATACGCCAGCATTTGGAAGATACTACCAATAATTGTGTAAACTATGGCTTTCCAAAATTGATGATGCAGATACAAATAACTTTTGAGGATGGCAGTACACAATTTGTAAAAACGGATAGTAGCTGGATGATCAGTGGCGATGGTCCCATCATTTCCAACAACGAATTTGACGGCGAAGAATATGATGCCACCAAAGAATTTAATGATTGGGCAAAGCCCGGCTTTATAACAGATGTCCGGTGGAAACCGGTACAGTTAACAACAGCAGCAGCACCAATTATTCAATCGCAATTGAACCCACCCATTACTATTGCCCAAACGATGAAACCGAAAACTGTTACACAACCAAAGCCCGGAATGTTTGTGTTTAACATGGCGCAAAATATGGTGGGCTGGGTACAATTAAAAGTGGCAGGTGCAAGAGGTACCAAAGTGAGAATGCGATTTGCTGAAAGATTAGAAGAAGATGGCACTATTTATACCGGCAACTTAGGCGATGCAAGGGTTACAGATATTTATACATTGAAGGGGGAAGGCATAGAAATATGGGAACCGGGGTTTACCTATCATGGTTTTCAGTATGTAGAAGTTACTGGTTTTCCGGGTACGCCAACACTGGATAATATTGAAGGGAAAGTGGTACATGATAACATGGAAGTGATTGGCAGTATGGAAACTTCGAATGAAGTGCTGAACAAAATTTATCACAACATGTACTGGGGCATCAGGAGCAACTATCGGGGTATCCCAACTGATTGTCCGCAACGGGATGAAAGGATGGGCTGGCTGGGTGACAGGGCTGCAGTGGGCAAAGGCGAAAGTTTTATGTTCAACACTCTTTTGTTGTATGCTAAATGGATGCAGGATATTGAAGATGCACAAAATGAAGCAGGAAGTATCCCTGACGTGGCACCGGCTTACTGGAGAATGTACACCAATAACACCACCTGGCCTTCTGCCTATGTATATAATATTGATGTGCTGTACCAGCAGTTTGGTGATATAGCTCCCATTCAGCGGCACTATGCATCCATCAAAAAATGGTTGTTTTTTTTAAAAAGCCATTTCATGAAAGAAGGCATTATTACAGAAAATACTTATGGCGACTGGTGTGTGCCCCCCGAAACATTAACGCTTATTTTTTCAAACGACCCCAACAGAAAAACACCTGGGGATTATTTGAGTACCGCTTTTTATTATGACATGGTAAACATCATGATTAGGTTTGCAGGCATCATCAATAATAAAAAAGACATTGCTTATTTTAAAAATGAAGCAGCAAAAATTAAAGTCGCTTTCAACAAAAAATTTTTCAATAGCACTCATAATTATTATGCCAATAATACCACCACGGCCAATGTATTGGCACTGGCTTTTAATTTAGTTCCGGATAACTTTCGCAAAGAAGTATTTGCCCGAGTAGTAGATAAAACCGTGAACGATGGCAAGGGTCATATTACCACCGGCCTGATAGGTATTCAACAATTAATGAGAACACTTACGCACAATGGCCGTCCCGATATTGCGTATCTTTTAGCAACTACTACCAGCTATCCAAGCTGGGGCTATATGCTTACACAGGGTGCTACCAGCATTTGGGAATTATGGAACGGTAACACTGCCGGGCCTGCCATGAATTCTGCCAACCATGTGATGATGATCGGCGATTTATTGACCTGGTATTATGAAGACCTTGCAGGTATTAAAGCAGCAGCACCTGCATTTAAAATTATTGAAATGAAACCCATTGCTACACCTGACCTGAAATTTGTAAATGCCAGTTATCAATGTCCACAGGGATTGATTGTAAGTAACCGCAGCATGGATGCAAATGGATTTAAATGGCATATAGAAATTCCGGCAAACACTAAAGCAGTGGTTTATATTCCTGCTATCTCCTCCGTAAAAATTAAAGAAAATGGTACTCCTGTCAATTTATTAAAAGATATAAAACAGGTTGGTAAAACAACGGAGTATGTGCTGGTGAAAATTGGTTCTGGTAAATATAATTTTAGCGTGGAATAAAAAATGGTAACAATAATTTTTTTGACCAAGCCTGGTAAATAAAATATAATTTCAACTGTTGCTAAATATAAATGATGAAGAAGTTACTCCTCTTTTGCATACTGAGCGTGCTGCTGTTGAAAATGATATTAGCACAAACCAATACACAGAAAGTTACACCGGTTTCCAGTATGTTGATTTTTCCTCTGCAGGAAAAACATACGCATGGCAGCAGCATAGTGAGTTTGCCCAATGGCGATTTTTTATGTGCCTGGTTTATGGGCAGCGGCGAACGTACTGCTGATGATGTAAAAATTATGGGTGCCCGTTTAAAAAAGGGAAGCAACACATGGAGCTCTCCTTTTTTATTGGCAGATACCTACAATATCCCTGATTGCAACCCCGTGCTTTTTATAAACAAAAAAGGAAAACTTTTTTTGGTATGGATCGCTGTACAGGCAAATAAATGGGAGTATTCCATCCTCCGTTTAAAAACATCCACAGACTATTTAAAAGCAGACGTACCAGTATGGAATTGGCAGGATAATATTCTTTTAAAACCCGGTGATGGCTTCGCTGCAGAAGTAGCTGGAAGATTTAAAGAACTGCCGGAAAATAAAGCTGGCTGGTCTGCTTATGCACCTGCTTATGATGATAGGATTATTGAAGCCGGCAGGGATATTACAAAACGCAGCATTGGCTGGATGACAAGGATTAAGCCACTGCTTTTAGACAGCAGTAAAATATTGCTTCCGCTTTATTCAGACGGGTATAATTTTTCTATGATAGCAATATCTGATGATGATGGCAATAAATGGCATTCCAGTTTGCCCATCGTTGGAAGGGGTAATGTACAACCAGCACTTGTGCTAAAAAAAGATGGATCCATTGCAGCGTACATGCGTGACAATGGAGATGCACCATCAAGAGTGCAGGTAAGTGAATCAAATAACAATGGCGAAAGCTGGTCTGCCGCTACCAAGACAAATATTCCTAATACTGCCAGTGTGGAACTGTTGGTTTTGCAGGATGGCAAATGGGCTTTCATCGGTAATGATATTGAAGATGGCAGGTACAGGCTCAGCCTTTATATTTCTGATGACGAAGGCAAAAACTGGAAATGGAAATACTACCTGGAAAATGAACCACCAGGCAAAGGAAGTTTTTCTTATCCATCATTGATACAAAACAAAGATGGATTGCTGCACATAACTTATTCTTATCAATTGGATAAATCTGGGGAGAGCATTAAGTACCTGGGGATGGATCCGGCATTGCTTATGAAATAAAAAATTTATTTATCTTTCGATTATTCTTTAACCCGCTATTTGCATTTTCCAATTTTTAAGTTACATTTAGATTAAGAAATTTTTTGTGAAAAAATTGCTGCCATTGCCTTAATACATTTGCCAAAACATGTCTGATAAACTGCACAACATAGATGCTGCTTACTGGAGCCTTCTCAAAAATGGCGATTCACAGGCATTGGGTTTTTTGTATGATAAGTATATTGACAAGTTATTTAATGCAGCATTATATTTTACAGATAATCGTGAATTGGCTAAAGACTCGGTGCAGGAGGTTTTTATAGAAATATGGAATTACAGGCACAGCATTTCTGATATTCAATACTCTCAAAGCTACCTTACTAAAGTATTGCGGAGCATTATTTTAAAAAAGCTTAAAAAAGAAAATTCATCCAAGCATTATCCACTACAGGAGTCGTTCATTTCACCTGAACAAAATATTGAGAGCATCCTTATTGCAAGGGATGCCGACCAAGAGAAAAAAAACAGGCTTGAGCAGGCATTAACTAAATTGAGTGCCCGGCAAAAGCAGGTGCTGGAATTGCATTTTAACGAAGGCTTCAGCTATGAACAAATTGCAGAGAAACTCAGTATCAATTATCAATCTGTAAATAACCTTGCCTTCCGGACTATTCTTCGCTTACGAAATATCATGTTTAGTATTTTATTTTTTGCAGTTACTTTATAAAAACCGGGTTCTTTATTGCCTCAAAATAAAACGGTGTTTGCTAAGTAAAACCAGCCGTCTTCAATAAAATATACCTGCAGAAAATTTCTTCTTAAAAAAATGAGTATCGGCGCTTCAATTTATTCTCTAAGGGGGAGGTGAGAAATAATCCTTCATACTATAATGGTTATACAGAAGACCAGTTTGCTGCAGACGGATACTTTCGCCAATGGATACTGTTTGCAGAAAATGAAAGTAATGAATTTTGGAATAATTATTTGCAAACAAACCCACACCAGCAGCAAACAATTTTAGGTGCAAGGGAAAAAGTGGAAGCCTCATTCAGCAAACATTCAGTGCTGCCTTTAACTGAGGAAGAAAAATTAATTTTAAAGCAAACCATTTACCAGCGGATAAACCAGCCTGCGCTGTCTTTTACTGTGCTTAGAAAAAAGAGTCTGCAGCTCCTGCAGGTTGCCGCTATTGCATCAGGCATTATTATTATGACGTCATATTTCTTTAATAAGAAACCGGAAGAAAAAACATTCATTGTACAGCGAACCGGGGATAAAGAAACAAAAGAAATATGGTTAGCAGACAGCACGGTAGTTATCCTCAATGCAAACTCCTCCCTTACCTGCAGCAGTGACATCAGCAGCAGTCCAAACCGTGAAATTACCTTAACAGGAAATGCCTATTTTGAAGTAAAGAAAAAAGCAGACCACCGGCCATTTACGGTACACAGCAACTCAATTTCTATTTCAGTACTCGGCACAGCGTTTAATGTAAATGCCCGGAGCAGGGCAACTGAAATTGTTTTAACTGCAGGGAAAGTAAAAGTTAGTTCAGATAATAATTCCACTTCAGCTATTTACATGAGCCCTGGCGAAAAAGTAGTGTTAGATACCTTAAATAATTCATTTGTAAAATCAAAAGCCAACAGCATTTTTTATTCAGCATGGACTGACAGGAAATGGAATTTTTCGTCCACTTCATTACTTGATATTACCAAACTCATTTATGAATATTATGGCATTGAAACAATTTTTAAAAACGAAAATTTGAAGCAGTTAAAAATAACTGCAGTAATTCCTGTTACCGATTTAAACTCATTTACAAACATACTGGCAAAAACACTGAACCTTAAAATAACAGAACAACACAATCAGTTACACATTCAACTTTAACCAAACTAAAACACACAGGTATGAAAAAGAAGTATGCTTTTATTAAATTCCTGCTAATACCATTATGCTTTGTGTTAGTCTCAAATGGTAATGTATTAGCTCAGGGGATTGCCATGCAGGAGCAGGGTAGCCTGGCTGAAACCGCTGTCGGCATTGAAGAAAACACTATATCGCTGGAAATTTTTATGCAGAAATTTCAGCGTGTTTACAATGTGTATTTTAGTTACGAGGCAGCAGCTTTAAAAGAAGTAAAAGTTATTGATAATGATTTAGAGAAAGACTTACCAAAAGATCCCGGTACTTTATTAAAAAAAGTATTAACGCCTGTTGGATTAACCTACGAAAAAGTAAGCAACGTTTATATTATAAAGCAATCAGTAAAAATTAATATTGAGGCTGCGGTAAAAAATAATAAAATTATTGTTGAAGAAATTACAGGAACCGTAAGGGATAAAAATGGCCCGCTAGCAGATGTTACTGTTGCAGAAAAAAATACTAACAATGTAACAAGGACAAGTGATGCCGGGAAATTCAACCTTCAGGTTTCATCCAAAACAGCCACGCTTATTTTTAGCATGGTAGGTTACAAAACCAAAGAAGTAAAACTAACGGGATCTTCAGAAATAAATATTTTACTCGACTCTAATGTGGAGGATCTTTCTGCAGTAATAGTAACCGCACTTGGTATTACCAGAAATAAAAAAAACCTGGGCTACTCCGTTGGTGAAGTAAAATCAGAAGACCTGGTAAAGGCCAGCAATATTAATTTATTGAAATCAATGGATGGTAAAGTGAGTGGTGTAAATTTTACCAACGTCAGCAGCGACCCAACCTCTTCTGTACTGGTGAATATTCGTGGTACCACGGCTCTTCCTACGTTGGGTGGTGGTGGCACGGATGTTTCTTTAAAAGGGCAGCCCTTGTATGTAATAGATGGTATCCCGGTAGGCACCCAAACTATTACACAAAAAGACAATGTTGATTTTGGAAATATCCTTTCACAATTGAACCCGGAAGATATTGACAATATTACTATTTTGAAAGGAGGCAGTGCAGGCGCTTTGTATGGAAAAGAAGGTGGTAATGGAGTAATAATGATTACCACAAAATCAGGTAAAGGCGGAAAAAAAGGCATTGGTGTTTCTTATAATACTTCGCAGGTTTGGGATAAGGCTTTCCAGTTTGTACCTATTCAAACAGAATACGGGCCAGGATCGAGGGCAAATGAATGGGCTGTGGACGGCACCGATACATGGGGCCCAAAATTAGATGGTACCACCACTACGGATTATTGGGATATAAAAACACAGCAATGGGCTACCAGGGCTATGTTTTCCAATGGACAAAATCCGGTGGAAGCGTATTTGCAAACGGGGCGTACTGGTACCCATAACATTAGTGTACAGGGAAATTATGATAAAGGTTCTTTTCGTTTATCCTTATCAAATATGGGCAATAAAGGAGTGATGCCCAATACTAAAGTAGATCAAAAATCAATTACGTTGAATGCTGAATACAGGCTCACCAATAAAGTAAGGGTTTCGGTAAACGCCAGCTACATCCATACGTATTCCCCCAATAAAGCAAGGACGGCGGGCGGAGGAGATGATGCGGTGTTAAACACCTTATTGTATGCGTTTCCCACCAGCTTACAGCCATTATCCGACATGCGTAATTACTGGCTAACCGGGTTTGAAGGAAAAAGGCAGAATGGTGCCATAATGAATGATAACCGCCCCGGCAGGCCAGAAGATGCAGGAGTAAATCTTGATAACCCCTATTGGTGGGCTTATGAAAATGTGCATCGTTTTACCAGGGATAATTTCTTTGGCAAAATTCAATTAGACTGGCAGCTATCAAAAAAATTCTCCCTATTATTAAGAACAGGTATGCAAAATGTGGTAGAATATTTTGACCAAAGGCAATCGTGGAAAGATGCAGACCATTTAGGAAAATTTGTTCAGGGTAATAACAACAGTTCCCTCATTAATTCCGATGCTATACTTACCTACAATAATAATTTCGGCAAATTTTCTGTAGGGGCATCTGTTGGGGCTAATTACGCTTTTTCCAGTAATAATTCTTTAGAAATGACCGCTGGCCGCCTTTCTATACCCCAATTATTTACATTAACGAATGCTGCACCAGGGCAATTATACCCTTCGGCTACCGGTTGGGGTACGGGGCAAACCTACAGCGTTTATGGTACTGCAACTATCGGGTATAACAATCAACTTTTTTTAGATGTAACCGGCCGTAATGACTGGAACGGAATTTTACCAGATGAAAAAATAAGTTATTTCTATCCTTCGGCTTCTTTGAGTTGGGTTGCTTCCGAATCTTTTAAACTTCCGGCAGCGATAAATCTTTTAAAATTCCGGCTTGCCAAGGCTGATGTAGGTAATGGTTTATTAAGAAGAAAAAGTGTGGATACTTACACTTTTGATGCCAATGATTGGGGAGCTGCAAAAACAATAATGGTAAATACAAACCTGGTAGATCCCAATATTAAACCCCAGCATTCTATAACTACCGAAGGAGGTTTCGATTTAGGTATGTTTAATAACAGGTTGCATGTTGATTTTACCTATTTTGTTAAAGAACAAAAAAATCAGATTGATAATATACCCATCGTACTTGGAACCGGCTATCCGGGGGCGCTTACCAATATCGGGGATGTAAAAAGCAAAGGTTTCGAAATTGGCCTGGGAATAACACCTGTTAAAACAAAGAGCTTTACCTGGGACCTCTCTGCAAGCTTTACCAAATTCAAAGCAACCATCACACGCTTGTCAGATCAATTTGCCCCCAATGGATACGTGTTTGCTGATTATGGCAGAAATGAAAAAGTGAAGATAGCTGTAGGGGAAGAAATAGGTAATATGTATGAAGCAGAACCTGTATTAAGAATGAAATCTGGTTTATATGCAGGCATGCCTATTTTGGATGGCTCCGGTGGCGAATTCCAAAGTTCTGGTGATGAAAGGGACCGGGCTAAGTTAGGCAATTTTAACCCGGATTTTATTTTAGGGCTAAACACTACTGTTAGGTACAAACAATTTTCATTGAACTTGGTAGGTAGTTTACGCTCTGGCGGCAAGTATGTATCAGTAAATCAAAAGTACCTTGAGTCTGATGGTATGGCCTACACTACGTTAGGTTCAGGCCCCAATAATCCCTGGTGGAACGGTGGCAGGGATGCTTCTAAGGGAGGCCACCCCTGGCCTGCTGAAAATTCAAGCCAGTACGATGCCGTTAACAGTAATAATGATGGACAGCGTTCGGATGATTTGCAAGATGCCAGCTATGCAAAAGGGGTATTCCTCAATCCAGATTATACAGGCGACCCGGCAAATGCAACCGATAAGGATTACATCGTAAATGGTGCTGACCCTAATAATACCTTTTATCAGGTACCCACTAACAGTTACGGTGATGTGATTTGGAATTTCACCTCTACCCGAACTTATGATGCTACCAATTTTAAGCTGAGGGAAATTTCACTGGCATATACATTGCCCAATACATTTCTCAGCAAGTATAAAATACAGAACCTTACAGTTTCATTAATTGGCAGAAATGTATTTCAATGGAATAAGTCTGGCCGCAATGAAGACCCTGAATCCGCATTTCAGGGCGTAGGTACCGACCAGGGAGTTTTAAGGGCAACCCTTCCAGGTATCCGCTCTTATGGTTTCAAACTTTCAGTAACTTTTTAATATGCTAACTTTTAAAAAAATTATATGAAATCATTTATAAATAAAATTGCTGCGCTGTTTTTATTTGTTTGCTTTGCTTCCTGTAGTAAAGATGCGCTACGCAGTTACGACTACCAGCAGCAGCTAAATGCTGTAGAAGATGTGGATGACCAATTTCTTTTATCTTCTATTATAAAACAAACCACTTTGTTTTATGCCGGAATGGGGTATGATAACAGCAGGCTGCCAGGTGCAGTACAATACATGGGAAGAAATTTCCAGGGGGGCGATAATACTTATCAGAGCTTTAGATACCCAACAGACGACTTGTATGCAGCCGTAGGGATACTAAAACTAATTGATAACTCCGTGGCATTAGCAGATAAAAAAGGTTCAACAACCCATAAAGGGATTTTTAAAATATTCAGGTCTTTGTTGTTTTCTTTCATGACGGATTTTTATGGGGATATATATTATTCAGAAGCTTTGAAAGGCAGAGAAGGGATATTGTACCCCAAGTATGATAAACAGGCAGATATCTATACAGGTTTGCTGAAAGAACTGGACGAAGCCAACACGATGATCAAAGAAGGAACTGAACCTATATCCGAAACGTATGACCTAATGTATGCAGGGGATAAAGTAAAATGGCAAAAGTTTGCCAACTCTTTAAAGCTTCGTTTACTAATGCGTGCCTCAAAAAAAATAGGAGATGCAGGGGCACAAATTTCTGCCATTGTAAATGATCCTTCAGGTCATCCCATCTTTACCAGCAATAATGATAATGCAGCTATTCCTTTCATAGGCACTACTTCAGAAAACTCCTGGAAGGGAGGAAGGTTAAACTGGGACTATTCTGAATTTGACAGAAGAAGGCCTGCTAAAACACTGGCAGATAAATTAACTGATTTAAATGATCCACGTCTTTCTATCTGGCTGGCTCCGGTAGAAAAACCATGGACAAGCAACCAGGCCCAGGATGGGGTTACATTTTCTACAACAGATGCAAATGGATTTACGGATGAATCTGTCTGGGAATATATTGACAGGAGTAATCCGGATATTAAGGCACAGGCTTCCAATATTCTTGATTCCAATAAAATTTATACAGGCTTTATCGCTGGCATGTATGGCGATTATCCTTATGGAAATGGAAACTATGATGTTACCAGTGCCGGCATTTATGGCAACTTTAAAGTATCCAGGTTTTCGCAATTGTTCAGGGAAAATGTACACCCTTTACTAAAGGCCACCATCATGAACAGCGATGAAGTACAGTTTATTCTTGCAGAAGCTACAGCAAAAGGTTTGATTGCAGCCAATGCGGATACGTATTACCGCGAGGGCATTACTTTAAGCATGGAACGGTGGGGTATTCCAGACAGCAAAACCACTACATATCTTGCCCAGCCCAGTATTACATTGCCGGGAGATGACAATGGCAAGCTGGTTAAAATAGCCGATCAGAAATGGCTTGCCTTATTTACGGTAGCTACAGAAACTTATCTTGATATTAGAAGGACACAATTACCCAACATTTTTAATAATGGGTTATTAAGCACCTATCCTTTTCCGTTACGGTTTATTTATCCTGGTGCAGAGCTTGGACAAAATGTGGATGCTTACAATGCAGGCGTTGCTGGTTTATCTCCTGCTGTAGATAACCAGTTTTCAAAAATGTGGCTGTTGCAATAATACCAGTTACAGTGGTAAACTGAAACATAAAGATAAAAGCTTGCATACCCAATTAATGCAGCGCAGGCTTTTATCTTTTATCACACGGGCTTTAAGTAAATCTTTTTAAAATTTCATTTGTCCCAGTTGTATGCTGTTTTAAAAGCCGCTGTAATATTTTCATTTTCTGTTTAATAAAACTTAAATAAAGGCATGCGAATATTTTTTCTATCAGTTGCTGGATTATTTTTTTTGTTATCAACCTTGCCCAGTACTGCTAATGCTGAACCTGGCAAACCATTTAAGCAGGCCATATCTGTAAAGTATGCCACTCCTGGATCATTAAAAGATGCTGTACTTAAAAAAATAGTTACCGATTATAACGATAATGTGTATGTGCTCACCAGCAAAGGAGTTTACCGGGTAAGTGATAAAGCCCTGGTAAAAGATTTGCGTTATACGCCACTGGCACAAAAAATCCCTGCAGACATCAGCATCCAGGAAGGCACAGGGCATTTATTTTATTTATATGAAGACAAATGGCTCACCAATGGATATGCCGGTGTGCCTTATAAAATTTTGCCCAAAGGAAAGTACGGCCAGTTTGCTGTGGCAGCAGATGGCAGCATGTTGTTTATTGGTAGCAATGCCGCATCGGTTTATAAAAACAATAAGCTAACAGACATTGAAAAACCCAATGATAAAATATTACAGGTGCAGGTAAATAACGGACTGTTTTATTTGCTGGGAGCAGCGGCGGTGTATCAATTATCGGGCAATCATTTTATAACACTGCATAAAGCGCAGGGCCTGCAGGCAATGGCTTTCAGGGAAAACGAAATGATACTGGGCACTGCCCGGGGCTATTATGGCATCCATAAATTTACGGGTGAAGAAAGTTTTCCTATTCAAACCAAATTACCGGTAGAAAATATTAGTTGCCTGCAGGTGGTGGATAATAACGTGTGGGCAGGCTCGCCAATGGGTGCCTTTATGAAAGAACCTTCCGGTACTTACCGTTACTATGCTTCTAAGAGATGGCTGGATGAAGATAAGGTGATAGATATTACAGCAGACAGTAAAGGCAATGTGTATGTGTTAACTCCAACAGGCTTAAATAAAATTGAATTTATTGCCCAAACATTACTGGCAAAGGCAACCTATTTCCAGGACAATATCCGGCAACGCCACATCCGTTATGGATTCATTGCAAATGTTACGCTATCATCTCCCGGCGATGTTTCCACGGCGCAAATGACCGATACAGATAATGATGGTTTATGGTCGGCATTCTATCTGGGCAGCCAGGCATTCCGTTATTCAGTAACAAAAGATAAAAATGCCAAACGCTATGCCTGGGAAGCCTTTGAAGCCTTTGAAAGAATTATTTCTGTGAATCATTTAAAAGGTTTTCCGGCAAGAACTTTTGAACGCACGGGATTTAAATATTCTGATCCGCAGGCATGGCATGCTTCGCAAGACCCTGAATGGGAATGGAAAGGCACCACCAGCAGCGATGAATTTGTTGGCTATATTTTTATTGCATCTGTATTAAATGAAATGGTGGCAGAAACAGAAAGCGAGCATAAAAGAGTAGCCGATTTTATTGATAAAATCCTTACTCATATCATTGACAACAATTATTATTTTATTGATGCAGATGGCAAGCCCACTTTATGGGGCAGGTGGAACCCTGAATACATTAACTCATTTCCTGAAACGGTAGAAGACAGAAAGCTGGGCAGTGCACATATTTTGGCAGGCCTGCAGTTGGGTTATGCATTAACAGGCAAAGAAAAATATAAAACAGAAGCGTATAAACTGATCAATGAATTTGGTTATGTAAAAAACATGCTGGTGAGTTATACCAAAATAAAAGAAACACCGGGCACCATCCGAATGGGCATTGATCTTGGTGTGGGAGGATGGAACCACTCTGATGATGAAATGGCATTTTTAACTTATTGGCCATTGTATAAGTACGCCTTTACACCGGAGCTGCGGGAGCAATACAAATGGGTAATTAACGATCACTCGGAAATTGAAAAACCCGAAAGAAATGCGCTGTGGAATCTTATCAATTATGCTACCACCGGCGCTTACGACGAACCATCAGTGTTTTGGCATTTAGAAGAATTCCCGATGGACCTTGTAAGATGGAATGTAAAAAATTCTCATAGAAAAGATATTGTAATGCTGCCACCCAATTTCAGGAATCAAACCACAGAGGTTTTATTGCCAGCCGGGGAAATGCCCATGCACCGGCACAACTCAAATGCTTTTGATTTGGATGACGGCGAAAACGGTATGACAGAACTTGCCGGCGATGAATACCTGCTGCCTTACTGGATGGGCCGGTATTTAAAAGTGATTGAGTGAGCGGCAAGTGGTGAATTGTGAGTTTTGATTAAAGGATTTTCTTCCCTTTCAACTTTCGACATTGCTTGTTCATTATTTAATGAGGCAGCTTAATGAAACTTAATAATAAAAATTATACCCACTATTAATGCATACTAAACCTGTAGCTGTTTTATCTTCTAACCAGGCAACACGTATTGAAGCCCTTGATATTTTTAGGGGCATCACCATGGCCGGTATGATCTTGGTAAATGATCCCGGCATTGCTACAAATGTGTATGCTCCATTAGAGCATGCGGTATGGAATGGCATTACTCCAACAGATTTTATTTTTCCATCTTTTATTTTTATTGTAGGTGTTTCAGTAGTACTTTCTTTATCTGGGCAGTTGCAAAAGGCAGTTGCAAAAAAAACAATAGTAAGCAAGATATTTAAACGTGCAGCTATCCTTTTCTTAATAGGTTTATTCCTCAGTATCTTACCTTCTTTCAATCTTGCATTGCTTCGCTTTACAGGTGTTTTACAGCGCATATCAATCGTGTTTTTTTGTTGTGCCTTGCTCCATCTCTTTACCGGTATTAGCTTCCAGATAAGGTTGGCAATATTCATCCTGATTGCCTACTTTTTACTGATGGTACTGGTTCCAGTGCCGGGCTATGGATACGCTGTATTAGAACCTGGTAAAAACCTTGCTGCATGGTTGGATAGCATGTTACTTCCCGGCAGGATGTATCAGGGCAACTGGGATCCCGAAGGGATACTAAGCAGTTTTACTGCTATTGTTACAGGCATTGCTGGTATGCTGGCAGGCCATTTATTATTGAGTAATAAAACTGCGGAACGCAAAATTATCTGGTTGTTTTTTTCAGGCTTTATTTCGTTTGCCATTGCAAATGCCTGGAACTGGTTTTTCCCCATTAATAAAAATTTATGGACCAGTTCCTTTGTTTTATACATGGCTGGTTTGGACTGTATGATACTGGCTGCACTTTATTTTTTGGTAGATATTTTAGGGCAAAAAAAATGGGCAACCATTGCAAAAGTTTTTGGTACTAACGCCATTGCTGCTTACCTCATTTCGGAATTTTTTTATGATATTATTTATTTCAAAGTTGGCGGGGTGCATGGTACAAGTTTAAATGATATCATTATTAAGGCGGTGGTACCATCAGGGCTATCGCTTGAAATGATCTCATTAATATGGGCATTGCTCTACTGTGTGCTTTGTTTTATTCCTGTTTACATCTTGTATAAAAAGAAAATGTTTTTAAAAATTTAGTTATTCTATTTATGAATCATTTGTTCCGGAAGAACAAGTGTAAGTTTTTAACATGCATTGTTCAATAGAAACTGATTTGTAAAAGTGTGTATGCCCGGGCAATATTGATGAAGTGTAATAGACATAATCAGTGTGGTTAAAAATAAATTACTCTTCACTATTCAAAATATTTAATAATAAATTCGAGATGATGTATAAATCAATTACCATTCAATTCAACTTAATACTTTTAGCTTTCCTGATTTTTTCAGTTCATTCAACTGCTCAATCAACCATTTTTAAAGACACCGCTTTTTTACAGGATTATCATAAAGCATATCCCATTGGCAATGACATAAAAGAGCAGGAAGTTAGAAGCATTGCCGTAGATACACAAGGCAAAGTATGGATAGCCACCGCAGCCGGCATACTCGTAAAAAATAAAAATGAAACATCCTGGGTTTCACCATTTTCGGCTATGGATAAAGGCCCTTCATTTGCTGTGGTAGCTGATGATGAAGGCACTGTGTGGATGGGTACCTGGAATGGCATTTATACTTTTAAAAATAAAACCCTGCAATTTTTAAAGGGAACTGAAGGCCCCATTTCGGTGATGTGTATTGCCAGGGAAGGTGTTTACGCTGCAGGCCCAAAAGGCATTTGGCTGTGCAAGGAAAATACAGTTGAAAAGAAAAATTATCCTATCGCCAGATCACTAAGAAAAATAATTTCTGATAATAACAATGGTGTGTGGATTGGCTCCGACGTGGGCTTGTATCACTGCAATGCCACCGGCACAAAACATTTTGTAGATACTTCTTATTTGCTGAGCGCTTATGTAAAAGGATTAGCAATATCAAACGACCATACACTGTGGGCGGGCGGCTTAGGCGGCGTAACAATTATAGATAACGAAAAAAAACACCGTGTACTTACACCAAAAGAAGGTTGCCCGTCAATCTATATAAATTGTATCAGCAAAGAGGCAGATGGTACGATGTGGGTGGGTACTGATGTAGGTGTGGTCAGGTTTTATAAAAACGGTTCTCATTCACTGCGTTTCAGCAACCGGTGGTTGATTGATGATCATGTAAAAGACATTGCCTTTGACAGTGACGGCACCGCATGGTTAGCAACACCCAATGGAGTAAGCGCCATTATGAAAAGAAAAATTGATCTTGCTGCCAAGCAGGAATATTTTTATGATGTACTGATGAAAAGGCATATCCGGGAACCCTGGATTGCAGGACAAAGCCATTTAAATATTCCCGGCGATATAACTTCATGGCAGCTGGAAGATGATGATAATGACGGGGAGTTTACCGGTAACTATCTTGCCATGGAATCCTTTCGTTATGCCGCTACAAAGAGTGGCGATGCCAAAGAGAAAGCAAAAAAAGCATTTGCCTTTTTAAAGATGCAGGAAGAGATAACAGGTGGCGATGGCTATTTCGCAAGATCAATTGTACCGGTTGACTGGCTGAGCCGGGTACATGACACTAACATTACTTATACTGCAAAAGAACTGGCAGATGAAATGGTAAAAGAACCACGTTTTAAACCAGTGGAGGTGCGGTGGAGAAAATCGAAAGATGGCAAATGGTTGTGGAAAGGCGATGCCAGCAGCGATGAATGGTGTGGCCACATGCTCGGCTATTTTTTTTATTATGAACTGGCTGCTGATGCCACAGAAAAAATTTTAATCCGCAATCACGTAGCTAAATTAGTTGACCATCTTATAGCCCATAATTTTAACATGATTGATATTGATGGCACCCCTACCCGCTGGTCGGTATGGTCGCCAGATCTACTTAACCGGGATCCCGAATGGCTACCTGATCAAAAACAAAACTCAATGGAATTGCTGGCGTTTTTAAAACTGGCCTACTACATGACCAACGATAAAAAATACCAGGATCATTATTTGCGATTGATTAAAGAAGAACACTATTTAGATAATATGGAAAAGGTTACTAACCAAAACCCAGCATGGTTTATTTATTACGATGTAAGCCTGCAGGTGTATTTGTATCCCATATTTTTGCAATGCGAAAAAGACCCGGGACTGTTATCTTTTTACAAGAAGCACTTAGAAGAATGGATGGAAAGGCGAAAAGCTGACAAGAATCCGTTGATTAATTTTCTGTATTGTTATGCTACCAAAAAACAGGCTGAGTTACCTGCCTCAGTTGATTTTTTAACAGACACTCCGCTCGACTTGGTTGACTGGCATATTGACCATACAAAAAGAGCCGATGTGTTGGTAGTAAATAAACCTGTATTAGACGACCTTCAAATAAACCAGCTTCCACCTGCAAGTATTAGGATGGTAGTACGCTGGGATAAAAATCCCTGGGCAGCAGTTGGCGGCGACCCATCTATGGAACGGGAACCTGTGTTTTGGTTATTGCCTTATTGGATGGGGCGATACTTAAAAATGATTCAATAAAAATTATTTTACTTTAACACACAATGTGTCTATTATGAAACTTTCCCTGCGCTTATCTTCATCAACTTTCTTATTTGTTTTCTTTTTTGCATGTAATCATCAGCAACCCGAAGCACCTCCTCCACCAAGGCCGGAAAAAATAAACCCAAACCCGTCCGCTGCATTTTTAACACCGTCTCAAAGTATGAGTACGATGCAATTGCCGCCCGGTTACCATCTTGAATTGGTGGCAAGCGAACCGGAAATACAAGAGCCTGTTGCAATTGTTTGGGATGGCAATGGCAGGCTGTATGTGGCAGAAATGCGGAGCTATATGCAGGATATTAATGGCACTGGCGAACGCCTGCCCACCTGCCGCATTACCAGATTAGAAGACACCGATGGTGATGGAAAAATGGACAGGCATACCGTGTACATTGATAGCCTGGTATTACCAAGAATGATGCTGGCACTAGATGACAGGCTGGTGGTAAATGAGACCTATACTTACAATATGTACAGTTACCGGGATAAAGACGGCGATGGCAAAGCAGATGAAAAAATATTGGTTTACCACAATGATAAACCGGATGACGCCAACCTGGAGCACCAGAAAAGCGGATTGATATGGAACGTAGATAACTGGATTTATGTTACCAGTAACCCGGTTCGGTACAGGTATAATAATGGGATGTTGAATGTAGATACAATGTCGAGTCCGCCAGGCGGTCAATGGGGATTGACAAATGATAATTTTGGTCGCTTGTTTTTTTCTTCCGCTGGTGGCGAAACACCGGCATTGAATTTCCAGGAAAACCCGGTGTATGGAGAATTAGATTTGGATAACCAACGGGCTGGGGACTTTGATGAAGTATGGCCCATCATTGGCACACCAGATGTACAAGGTGGTCAGGAACGTTTACGGGCCGACAGTACCTTAAATCATTTCACTGCTTCCTGTGGTCAATCGGTCTACCGTGGTGACAGATTACCTGCTACTATGCAGGGCGATCTTTTTATTTGCGAACCAGTGGGCCGTTTAATACGCCGGGCAAAATTAATTGACAGCAATGGCATCGCCATTTTAAAAAATGCCTACGATAAAAGAGAGTTCCTTGCATCCACCGATTTGAACTTTCGGCCCGTGAATACCGCAACCGGGCCAGATGGTTGTTTATATATTGTTGACATGTACCATGGCATTATACAGGAAAGTGCATGGACAAAACCAGATAGCTATATCCATCCACAAATAAAAAGAAAACAGTTAGACCTTAACATAAACCGTGGCCGCATTTACAGGGTAGTACATGATGGGTACAAGCCAGGCCCAAAGCCTCAACTCCTCAATGCTTCCAGTGAACAACTGGTTGCTTACCTATCGCACCCTAATGGCTGGTGGCGGGATAATGCACAGAAATTATTGATAGTACATAGCGACCAATCTGTAGTGGCTGCACTTAAAAAAATAGCAACCAATAAAAAATCTTTTTTAGAAAAAATGACCTTCTGGAAAAAAGATCCTTCGCCCATTGCCAGGTTTCATGCACTGTGGACACTAGAAGGCCTTGATGCCATTGATGAAGAAATAATATTTATTGCATTAAGAGATGATGATGCCGAAATAAGAAAAGCGGCTATTCGTATAAGTGAGCAATTTATGCAGGCAAATAACGCAACTCTTTTATCAAACCTGGGTAATTTAAAAACAGACAACAATGTCGGCGTAAGAATACAGTTGGCCCTATCGCTGAGGTATTGTAAAGACCCAAAAGCATTGGCACTGCTAAAAGAATTAAAAAGCAGCAACGCTGATAACCCATTGCTGGTAAAAGCTGCCACCAGAAGTATGCAGGAGAAAGATGAATCGCTGGCAGTATTAAGAGTGAGTACAATTGGTATGGATGGAGAAGATCGAGACCTTGTATTTAACGGCGCCAATAATTTTAAACAATTGTGTGCTACCTGTCATGGTACGAATGGAGAGGGATTGCCCTCTTTGGTTGCCCCTCCGTTAGCCGGTTCTGCCAGGGTAAACGGCGATAAGGATATCTTGATTAATATAGTATTGCATGGGTTAAATGGCTCCATTGATAATAAGAAATATCCCGGCGGAATGGTGGCCCAAAAAGAACATACAGACGAATACATTGCTGCTGTATTGAGTTACATCAGAAATAGTTTTGGCAATAAGCAAAAGGTTGTTAGTGTAGATGATGTTAAAGAAATACGTGCAGCAACAGTCGGCAGGCAAACAGCCTGGACCTTTGAAGAGTTGGATGACTGGAAGAAAAAAAGGCTGAAGAAATAAAATTAGAAGGAAGGCAAACAATTGTAAGTTTTGCAATAGTAATACTAATCTACAATATACTGGCAAAAAAACATACTAAAATTTGCCTTTATGGTTTTAACTATTTGGATAAAAAAAATTAGCATGTCAGCATTGGGGTTAGAACCGAAGAATGAACGATTTTTTCAGTTGACTTTCACTGAATGAACAGGTGTTGCTGGTGGATTTTTTGAAAGCAATAGAAATTGGCCCAAGGGTTAATAGCAAACATGTGAGCCTCTATGTCAAGGCCTGTTTTAATAACGGCGCTCTAAAAATTTGCCAGGTTATGCATATTGTTCTTTGTTCAGCAAACAAAAATTTAGATTTATTATTTTCTATGATGGCAATATTGTTTTTTATTCCATCAACATCTTTTTAAGTTCTTTATAAATAATAGGGCCTGTCATTGGGCCCACAGAATTAATTTCTCCATAAGGCGCCTCTGTTTGATTATAGGTATATGGCGGATTTTCATCCCACTGGCTTTTTGGAATAATGTACCCGATCATGTCATTGGATAATCCGATAATGAACTTGAACTTTCCCGGTGTAAGCTCACGAAGTGAAGGTACTTCTACCGGGGCTATTTTGTAGTCTTGTCCTTGTGGCGTTTCAATACCCCCGTTAGCTATTTCCGGATACAACTCCCCAGGCTCGTGTATAAAAGTGGCGGGGCCTAATCGCCAAACTGCAATCTCAGTGCGGATCTTCCACCATCCTGATAACCCACGGGTAAAGATTCCCAGGGTAGCTCCAAGGCGGTATAATTTATTATCCAGCGGAAGCTCAAAGGTTTTGGCCCGCAATTGAATAGAAGAAGAGGTAAGCTGTGTTGTACTGCTGTCAAGTGCTTTAAGCGCCAATAGCGCAAGCCTTTGCCCCTGGGCTTTTGTTTTATTAAATGAGGCCTCGAAATATTTATTATCACTGAACATATCAGTGATGCCTAATTCTTTCCCGGTGCTCATCATGCCACCGATGGCCCCATTTACATAAAGCGTAACCCCTCCACGCCCTTTATGAATTACCGTGTCGCCATGTGCTATCCCTTTCTCAAATGCTTCACGTACATAATGAGGAAAGTCGGAACTGATAAGCAGGTTTCCATCTTCAAGTGTTTCGGGGTGATTTGCCCAGCCGATGAGTGTGCCAAGTGTAGTGTCGGTGATGGCATCTGTGGCATGAAGGATACGCAGGCCATAGTCGAAGGCCCGGGGATCCCTAAAGTCACTAACAAGGTCTTTTGCACCTTCAAGATCTTGTGCGAATGTAATTTTTGCCGGCCGGATATGTTTTACGGCAAGTGAAATAGATTCCAGGATTTTATCTTTTACAAATTGTAAGTACACCTTGTCAACACCGCTGCTATATTCACTTTTACCCCACATCCCAATCACATCAGGGCCCTGGTGGGTATGTGTGCTGGTTACTATTGCGTAGGTAATTTTTTCATCTGCAGGTATGCGTTGGCGTACATCAATGATATCATCTGCACTAAATCCAATCATATCAATGGCCACCATTGCTATCCGGGTTTTTCCATCATCAATAATCATGGTACGTGCCCATAGGTCATCATGCACACCCTGTGCAGGGCGGTTGTTGTGAAAACCTGCCATCCATACCGGATCAAATTTTCCATTGCCATTTTTATCTGTATAAGTATCGCCCTGGGCTTCATCAAATTTAAAATCATGGTTCACATCCATCCAGCTATCCGCAACAGTAGGCGTAATGGTAATAGCTGCAAAACCTGCTGAAAGTATTGATGGTGATGCTGCCGGTATAGAAATATCTACCTTAAAACCCGGATGATTATCTTTCAACCGCAGGTAAACAGCAATGCATATTACTACAAAGATGATAAGCAAAGTTGCCGTTATACGAAGGAGCCATTTTTTCATAATAAATTAATTTGATGTTATGTGTTGAATTAAATAGTCAGTTCTTATTTGCAAGTTCATCAATCACCCCCAACAATATTGCGGCGGCATCTTTATGAACCGAAGTACGGGTGAGGTACTCGCTGTTGGGCATTTTGGATGCTGAATCGA
>JAYWII010000035.1:0-61306 GCA_043788995.1 Chitinophagaceae bacterium
CTGAGAAGATTGCTATACGACGGGTGCAGAATACAACTTCTTTCGTTAAGGTTTCTTTTACTTTTTCTAAAGCAAAATCATCTAAAGAACCAAATCCCATTTGATGTACCACTTCATGTAAAGCCAATGACTTTTCACTTAAAAGCATATAATTAATTTAAAAATAAAGTTACAATAATGTCAGTAAAATCAGCTAAACTTTTTGATGCCAGTCTAGTATCAGGTGCATTAAAACAGTCTTTTATAAAACTACATCCTGGTGTGATGTTGAAGAATCCGGTAATGTTTACTGTATATATCGGCACCATTATTATGATGGGTGTGTGTGCATGGATAGCTTCAGGAGAAACTTCGCAAGGGTCGCTTGCTTATAATCTCACCATCACAATCATACTTTTAATTACGGTACTGTTTGCAAATTTTGCCGAAGCCATTGCAGAAGCAAGGGGCAAGGCACAGGCAGACAGTTTACGTAAAACAAGAGAAGACACACCTGCAAAAAAAGTAATTACTGTTGGTGATATGTATGTAAATGAAATCAAACTCGTTCCCTCTTCACAGTTAGTAAAAGGCGATATGTTTATTTGTGAAGCCGGCGATACTATCCCAATGGATGGAGAAATTGTGCAGGGCCTTGCAACGATAGATGAAAGCGCCATTACAGGTGAAAGTGCACCGGTGATAAGAGAATCCGGTGGCGATAAATCATCTGTAACGGGTGGTACAAAAGTATTATCTGATAAGATAAAAGTAAAAGTAACAACAGAACCCGGAGAGTCATTCTTAGATAAAATGATTGCATTGGTGGAAGGTGCGTCCAGGCAAAAAACACCGAATGAAATTGCATTGACCATTTTGCTGGCAAGTTTCACTATTATCTTTTTGATTGTGTGTGTAACACTAAAACCATTTGCAGATTATGCCAACACACCCATTACTATTGCAGCTTTTGTTTCTTTATATGTGTGTTTAATTCCAACAACCATTGGCGGTTTGTTAAGCGCCATTGGTATTGCAGGTATGGACAGGGCATTAAGAGCAAATGTTATTACCAAAAGTGGCAAGGCAGTGGAAACGGCTGGAGACCTTGATACATTATTACTTGATAAAACAGGAACCATCACCATTGGTAACCGTAAAGCCACCAACTTTTATCCAGCCAATGGTGTAAGCGCAACAACGTTCACTGAAGCCTGTGCTTTATCATCTATTGCAGATGAAACACCAGAAGGAAAATCAATTATTGAATTATCAAAACTAGATGTAAAAACATTGCATACCGATGGTGCAAAATTTATTGAGTTTACTGCTGAAACAAGAAGCAGCGGAATTGATTTGCCATCAGGCGTAAAGATCCGCAAAGGTGCGTTTGATTCTATAAGAACAATGGCGAACAAAGCAGGTAATGCAGTGCCACCCGAAACAGCGGATAAAGTAAAAGACATTTCAAGCAACGGCGGTACACCATTGGTGGTAAGTGAAAATGATAAAGTGATTGGTGTAATTGAATTGCAGGACATCATCAAACCAGGCATTCAGGAACGTTTTGAACGCCTGCGTAAAATGGGTGTAAAGACTGTGATGGTTACAGGCGATAACCCTTTGACTGCAAAATACATTGCTGAAAAAGCAGGTGTGGATGATTTTATTGCAGAGGCAAAGCCTGAAGATAAAATGAATTATATCAAACAGGAACAGCAAGGAGGTAAACTGGTAGCCATGATGGGTGACGGAACAAACGATGCGCCGGCGCTGGCACAGGCTGATGTTGGCGTAGCAATGAATAGTGGTACGGCTGCTGCTAAGGAGGCCGGCAATATGGTTGACCTTGATAATGATCCAACCAAGCTGATAGAAATTGTGGAGATTGGCAAACAATTATTGATGACAAGAGGAACATTAACTACGTTTTCTATCGCCAATGATGTAGCAAAATATTTCGCCATTGTTCCGGCATTGTTCATTACTTCCATACCTGCTTTGCAGGCACTGAATATTATGCAGTTGCACAGCCCCGAGAGTGCCATTCTTTCAGCGGTTATTTTCAATGCCCTTATTATACCCATGCTGATTCCGCTGGCGCTAAAAGGAGTTGCATACAAGCCAATTGGCGCAAGTGCGTTGCTGAGAAGAAACCTGGTGATCTATGGGCTTGGTGGTGTGATCGTTCCGTTTATCGGCATTAAATTAATTGACCTGGCAGTTGCATTATTTGTATAAAAAATTAAAATAAAGATTATGAAAAAATATGTTTGGCCATCCGTAAAACTCACCCTGGTGATGATCATTTTATGTAGTGTGCTGTATCCATTGTTTATAGCATTGGTGGCAAAAGCAGCACCTGGTGGTGGCAAAGGAGAAACGGTAACCGTAAATGGCAAAGTGGTAGGCTACACCAAAATTGGCCAGCAATTTACAGAGGATAAATATTTCTGGAGCCGCCCCTCAGCAGTGGGTTACAATGCAGCAGGTTCTGCAGGTTCTAATAAAGGCCCCAGCAATCTTGATTATTTAAAACAGGTGCAGGACAGGATTGATAGCTTTTTAGTACACAATCCCGGAGTCAAGAAAGAAGAAATTCCTGCAGAGCTGGTAACCGCCTCCGGTAGTGGCCTTGATCCTGATCTTTCGCCTGCCGCTGCTAAAGTACAGGTAAAGAGAATAGCTGCTGTTCGTAAAATAATGGAAGAACGAGTTCTGCTGCTGGTTGATAAACAAACCGAAAAACCATTTCTTGGAATGTTTGGCCCTGCAAAAGTAAATGTGCTGCTGTTAAATATTGAATTAGATAAATTAAAATAAGATAAAAAGGTACGTCAAAAAATTACCGCACTTCAATAAAGGGTTGTCTACCTACTTTAAAGCACTTTTATTTGAAAGCAACCTGGTAAAGGTTGACAACCCTTGCAACAATTTTAAATACAACCCAAAAAGACAATGAAAAAAATTAGTATGTTAGTGAAAAAAATAGCTGTGAGAGAAGACGAAAATTTTGGATTGGAAAGAAGCAATGTTTGGGTGGAAAAATATCCGCTGATTATGTCGCCGGTGAAAAACTTATCATTAAAAAGAAGTTTTGATTAAATAATCATTATGCCAGACAAAGACCAAACCGTCCAGCATTTTCTCGACCTGATAAAAAAATCAAGGCGTGGAAAATTTAAAATTTATATTGGCATGAGTGCCGGTGTGGGCAAGACGTACCGCATGCTGCAGGAGGCACATTCATTATTAAAGAATGGTATTGATGTAAAGGTTGGATACATAGAAACACACAACAGGAAAGAAACTCACGACTTGCTGGAAGGACTGCCGGTAGTACCCCGTAGAAAATTATTTTACAAAGGAAAAGAACTGGAAGAATTAGATGTGCAGGCCGTAATTAGTTTGCGGCCTGAAGTGGTGATTGTGGATGAACTGGCACATACCAATATTGAAGGCAGCAAAAATGAAAAGCGCTGGCAGGATGTGCTGGAGATTTTAGAAGCCGGTATCAACGTGATCAGCGCAGTAAACATTCAGCATATTGAAAGCCTGAATGAAGAAGTAAAAAATATCACTGGCGTGGAAGTGAAAGAAAGGATACCGGATAGTGTGCTGGCACTTGCAGACGAAGTAGTAAACATTGATTTGACAGCAGATGAATTAATTATACGCCTTAAAGAAGGGAAAATTTATAAGGCTGAAAAAATAGAAACTGCCCTGAAAAATTTTTTTAAAAGCGACCATATTTTGCAACTCCGGGAACTGGCACTGAAAGAAGTGGCTTCACAGGTAGAAAGAAAAGTAGAAACAGAAGTAACTAAAGAACATGCAAAAAAACATGAACGCTTTTTAGCGTGTATCAGCAGTAATGAAGATACAGCTAAAACAGTCATCAGGAAAACAGCAAGACTTGCCAATTATTACCACAGCAACTGGTATGTGTTGTATGTGCAAACACCGGCAGAAAGCGCTGACAAAATTGCCCTGGATAAACAACGGCACCTGATCAATAATTTTAAACTGGCCACCGAATTAGGCGCAGAAATTATCAAAGTGGAAAACCGCCATATTGCCAAAGCTATTATTGAGCAATGCGAAGAGAGAAACATCACCACCATTTGTATTGGTAAACCACATCTAAGTTTACTAAAAATTATACTGGCATCTAATGTATTTAACGATTTACTGAAAAAATTATCCAGTAACGATATTGACCTTGTAATTTTAAGCTGATGAAAATTAAAGCAAAACTTTTATTGGGAGTAGGGCTGCTGTTTACGATGGTATTGGTATTAACAATACTGAGCAGTGCTTACATAACCAAGTTATCCGGCGAAACTAAAAATATTTTAGTGGCCAATTATAATACACTCGACTATTCCCGGCAGATGCTGATTGCCGTGAATGGAAGTCTTACCGGTAAGGAAGACAAAGAAATTTTTGAAACCAACCTGAAAAAACAACAGCTTAATATTACAGAACCCGGCGAAAAAGAATATACGGATCAACTCTCCGCACATTTTGAAAAATTAAAAGCTAATCCTTCGGATACTGCTTTGGTTAACAGCATTACTAATGACCTGACCAATATTATGCTGGTAAATATGAGAGCCATTCAGCACAAAAGTTCCATTGCACAACAGACAGCAGATAAAGCTATTTTCTGGATTGTATTAGTGGGTACTATTTGCTTTTTGATCGCTTTCATTTTGCTGGTAAATTTGCCAGGAAATGTTGGTAACCCAGTTAAAGAATTAACAGAAAGCATCAAAGAAATAGCTGCAGAAAATTATACAAAAAGGGTGCACTTTGAAAAGCACAATGAGTTTGGTGAACTGGCCGATAGCTTTAATACCATGGCCCAAAAACTACAGGAATATAAAACCAGCAATATTGAAAAATTGATGATGGAGAAAAAAAGAATCGAAACCCTCATTAACAATATGGCAGACCCGGTAATTGGCCTGGATGAAAAAAAGCATATCCTGTTTATGAACAATGTGGCATTGAAGATTTCAGGATTACAACAGGAGCAGGTAATTGGAAAAGCAGTACAGGATATTGCCATGAAAAATGACCTGGTGCGTTCATTAGTACAGGATCTTTTCATGAATAAAGAGGAAAAGGAAAATTCAAAGAAAGAACCCATAAAAATTTATGCTGATAATAAAGAAAGTTATTTTGAAAAAGAGATTATCCCAATAAAAATTATTCCAACTGGTGAAAAAGAAGAAAAATTAATTGGCAATGTGATCCTGCTCCAGAATATTACCCCTTACAAAGAACTGGATTTTGCCAAAACAAATTTTATTGCCACTGTTTCACATGAATTGAAGACGCCGATTTCTTCAATTAAAATGAGCCTGCAGTTGTTAGAGAATAAACAGATTGGCCAGGTAAATGAAGAACAACAAAGTTTATTGGATAGCATAAAAGATGATGCCAACCGTTTATTAAAAATAACAGGTGAGTTATTAAACATGACAAGGTAGAAAGCGGCACCATACAAATAGCTGCGTTGCCGTCAGATCCAAAAGAAATATTGAATTATGCTGTAAATGCTAACCGGCAGGCTGCCGAACAAAAACAAATAAAGCTTCAGCTTTCCATACCCGAAAAATTAAAAAAAGTATTGGCAGACAATGATAAAACAGCCTGGGTATTAACCAATCTGATTTCGAATGCCATTCGTTATTCTTACGATAATTCAATTATTTTCCTGGCAATAACAGAAGAGAATAAAAAAATAAAGTTTTCTGTAAAAGATTCAGGACAGGGCATTGCCCCACAGTATATTGATAAAATATTCGACCGCTATTTTCGTGTGCCGGGAACCAAAAAAGAAGGAACAGGTTTAGGACTTTCCATCAGCAAAGAATTTATAGAAGCGCAAGGAGGAACGATTATGGTTGAAAGTGATTTTGGAACCGGAAGTACTTTTACAGTAACCCTTAATGCAATTGGTTAGTACAATTAAAAAGCCTCCGTTTAGAATACGGAGGCTTTTATTTATAAAAATCCTTTTAATTGTTACGCATCAATCTTTGCATACTTAGCATGTGTTTCGATGAATTCTCTTCTTGGAGGTACTTCATCTCCCATCAGCATACTGAATACCCTGTCTGCTTCCGCAGCACTTTCAATGGTTACCTGTTTTAAAGTACGGGTGGCCGGGTTCATGGTGGTTTCCCACAATTGTTCGGCATTCATTTCACCCAAACCTTTATAGCGCTGTGTAGTTACGCTATCATCTTTACCCTGTCCAAATAAAGCAATCAGTCCCTTACGTTCAGCATCTGTCCAGGCATAATCCTGATCTTTCCCTTTTTTTACCAAATACAAAGGTGGCTGGGCAATGAATACAAATCCCTGCTCTACCAATTCCTTCATATACCTAAAAATAAACGTCAGTATAAGCGTTGCAATGTGGCTACCATCTACATCTGCATCCGTCATAATAATCAATTTATGATAACGCAATTTTGAAGTATCTAATGCTTTAGGATCTTCTGCCGTACCAATCTTTACGCCCAATGCTGTAAAGATATTCCTGATCTCCTCATTGTCATATATCTTATGCTCCATTGCTTTTTCAACATTCAATATCTTACCCCTGAGTGGTAATATCGCCTGGTAGCTTCTGTCCCTGCCTTGTTTGGCAGTACCACCAGCCGAGTCTCCTTCTACTAAATACAGTTCACAACGGTGTGGATCTTTATCGCTGCAATCTGCCAGTTTACCCGGGAGCCCTCCACCAGTTAGTACACTTTTACGCTGCACCATATCACGGGCCTTTTTAGCAGCAGCTCTTGCCTGTGCAGCCAATATTACTTTTTGTATAATTGTCTTGGCATCCCTGGGGTTTTCTTCAAGATAAGCCACCAGCACCCTGCTCAAGGTACTATCTACCACACCCATTACTTCGTTGTTTCCCAATTTTGTCTTTGTCTGTCCTTCAAACTGTGGTTCTGGTACTTTTACAGAAATAATAGCACTTAATCCTTCTCTGAAATCATCTCCTTCAATATCCACTTTGGCTTTTTCAAACATGCCTTCCTTTTCACCATAGCTTTTAAATACCCTGGTGATGGAACGGCGGAAGCCAGCCACATGTGTACCACCTTCAATAGTATTGATATTATTTACATAGCTGAACAGGTGCTCCTGGTAACCTGTATTATAGATCATAGCCACCTCTACCGCTACATTGCTGGCCTCATCTCTCCCATCGCAATAGATCACTGTAGGCAAAAGAGGATTCCTATTGGCATTCTTATCGAGCATTTCTACAAACTCAACAATACCCCCTTCACTGTAAAAAGTTTTGGTATAAGTGTTTCCATGATCATCTTTCTCCCTAAGATCTTTGATGACGATATTGATTTTGCGGTTTAAAAAAGCTAACTCTCTTAAACGGCCTTCTAATATTTCCCTGTTATATATTCCGGAATTAAAAATTGTAAGGTCTGGCCAAAACTGAACCTTGGTACCATGTTTATCGGAATTACCAATTTCCCTAACCGGGTATTTTGGTATGCCTGTAGCATATTCCTGTTCGAATGATTTGCCATCCCTGTTTACCACCACATGCAGCTTGCTGCTGAGTGCATTCACACAACTAACACCCACACCGTGCAATCCCCCGGAAACTTTATAGGAATCTTTATCAAACTTACCACCTGCATGCAGCACTGTCATCACTACTTCCAATGCACTACGGTTTTCTTTGGTATGCATACCTGTAGGAATACCACGGCCATCATCCTCAACGGTAATAGAATTGTCTTCATTGATAGTAACGTCAATATTTTTACAATAACCAGCTAATGCTTCGTCAATGGAGTTATCCACTACTTCATACACCAGGTGATGCAAACCTTTCACACCAATATCGCCGATGTACATCGCCGGACGTTTTCTAACTGCTTCTAAACCTTCTAAAACCTGGATACTATCGGCACCATAGCCGTTGGTGAGCGGGGCTACAACTTCTTCAATTTCTGTACTCATAAATGTGGGAAAATCACTTTAATATTATCAATATCTGTATTCCGGCAAATATACTACAAATAAAGGGTTTGAGAGCAACTGAATAGTTCTAAAGGGATAAATTTTTCCCAAAGATTTCCCCAGCTAAACAATCACAGATTTGTAAAATTTTCTCTCGATGCAAAGCTTCTTTTTGTATATTAAAGCGATGCCGTATATTTGCATCGAAATTTTTCGATGGGTCAATTAAGTAACATATTAGATATTTCACAAAAAAATTCATTCGTTTTTAACGAACTGGATATTTTGCAGGATATTGAAAGAGCGGTCCCGGGCTCTGTGACTTACTCCATTCAGCGTTACAAAAAGATAAATGACTGGAATATTGAGGATACCGGAATGCTGGTTTATCATTATGAAAAAAATAATCCTGATGCCAATTCCCTTGAACTGAAATTTTGTGTTAGTGGCAATATGTATTGCCGGCAAAAACAAACAGAATGTGATTTTTGTAAATTTAGTGCGTCAAAAACCTGTGTTGAAAAAGCTGAAAGTGTGGATGTTTTAAGCTTTAGCTTCAAACCTTCCTACCTTACCCAGTTTACAAAAGGGAAAAAACTGACAAATTTATCTGACCAGGTATTATCGTTTACCCATACTAATTCTTTTTCTAAGACATTACCCCTCTGCGGCAAAACAAGGCTCACTATTGAAGCATTGCTTAACCACAATTACACAGATAGTTTAGAAAATATCTTCATTAATGCACAAACCCAGATCCTGCTTTTATATAGTATGGATTGTATGTTGGGGGAAAAAGAGGAAGAAGTATTCACCTGCAAATTTCTGGCTAACGAGGCAGACAGAGAAAAGATCATTAAGTCCAGGGAAGTACTTCTACAACATATTGGCGAGCCGCTTACCATTAAAGAGCTTAGCCGGAAAGTGGCGATCAATGAATGCTACCTGAAAAAAGGGTTCAAAGAGTTATTTGGTACCACCATCTTCGATTTTTATCAGAGTCAAAGGATGGAGCATGCTAAATATTTATTGTATGATAAAGGCCTGAGTGTTACTGAAGTATCTTCTTCATTAGGTTACTCCTCCATCTCTCACTTTAGTACTGCATTTAAGAAACATACGGGTATTAAGCCTTGCGAATTACTGCTGCATTAATTTATAACTGCCTGCCCGGAATTTACATTTTAGTATAGGTTTTAACCTTGTATAATTTTATTTATGAGCAAATTACAGGCTTTCTGGCCGCTCATTTTCTAACGTTAAAATCATTATCTTCGCCCTCTATCTATCTCTATCAATAATTTATTTAGGGTTAATGAGGTAATTTTTAAGATTGTGAACCATTTTCAAAACAAAACATTTCAATGGAGCCAAACATAATTTCCATTATCGTCGGAGTAGCAGCACTAGTTATAGGTGTTGTACTGGGCAAATTATTATTTGCCAAAAACACAAAAAAACAAGTTGAAGAAGCACAGTCACAAGCCCAGGGAATTTTAAAAGAAGCAGAATTAAGGTCGGAAACCTTAAAAAAAGAAAAAGAACTGGAGGCAAAAGAGAAGTTTGTGCAAATGAAAGCAGCCCATGACCGTGAGGTAATGCAGCGCAACCAAAAAATCGTTGATTCTGAAAATCGCATCAAACAGAAAGAACAAAGTATCAATCAAAAAGAAGGCAACTTAGACAAGCAGACCAAAGAAAACGAAGCTATCAAAGAAACCCTTAACCGCCAGATTGAGGTAGTAAATACCAAGCGTACCGAACTGGAAAAACACCAGGAAGAACATATCCGCCGCTTAGAAAAAGTAGCAGGATTGTCGGCTGAAGATGCCAAAGCTCAATTAATTGAAGGTTTGAAACAGGAGGCGCAAACAAAAGCAATCGCTTTACAGCAGGAAATTATAGAAGAAGCCAAATTAAAAGCGAATAAAGAAGCCCGTAAAATTGTTATACAAACCATTCAGCGTACAGCGGCAGAGCAGGCAATAGAAAATTCTATTACTGTATTCAACCTGGAAAGTGACGAAATAAAAGGATCTATCATTGGAAGAGAAGGACGTAATATCAGGGCTATTGAAGCTGCCACTGGTGTAGATTTGATCGTAGATGATACTCCCGAAGCAATCGTATTATCTTCATTTGATCCATTAAGAAGGGAGATTGCACGTTTATCATTACAACGCCTTGTAGCCGATGGCCGTATCCACCCAGCCCGTATTGAAGAAGTGGTAGAGAAAACCAAACGCCAGTTGGACGACCAGGTAATGGAAATCGGCGAACGTACGGCAATGGAATTAGGTGTGCATGGATTGCATAAAGAATTGATAAGGATGGTTGGACGGATGCGTTTCCGTTCTTCGTATGGCCAAAACCTGTTAATGCACAGCAGAGAGACTGCTAACTTATGTGCTATCATGGCGGCAGAATTGGGCCTCAATCCAAAACTGGCAAAACGTGCTGGCCTGTTGCATGATATTGGTAAAGTTCCAGATGAAGAGACTGAATTAAGTCATGCACTCCTTGGAGCCAAGCTTGCAGAAAAATATGGTGAGAATCCTGCAGTAGTGAATGCTATTGGCGCTCACCACGATGAAATGGAAATGCAATATGTTATTTCTCCGATCATACAGGCTTGCGATGCTATCAGTGGTGCAAGGCCGGGTGCAAGACGTGAGATCATGCAGCAATACATTCAGCGTATCAAGGATCTTGAAAACCTTGCCCAGGCTTACCAGGGAGTTGAAAAAGCTTACGCTATACAAGCAGGGAGGGAACTGAGGGTAATTGTGGAAGCTGATAAAGTTAGCGATGTTGACAGTGATAAACTCAGTTTTGAAATAGCTCAAAAAATACAAACAGAAATGACCTTTCCTGGTCAAATTAAAGTAACCGTTATTAGGGAAAAGAGGGCTGTAAACATCGCCAGGTAAAAAATATAAACATTGATTGTGATCAATTGAATATTTTCCCCTACTTTTGCCCTCCGAAAAATCATAGATTATGAACGCTGTAAATTTTGTACACGAGCAATTAACAAGCAAACCAACTTTGCCATCTTTTAAGGCAGGTGATAATATTACTGTTAACTATAAAATAGTTGAGGGTGCCAAAGAGCGTATCCAGAGTTTTAAAGGCGATGTTATCAAACGCCAGGGCGATGGGGCTACTGCTACCTTCACAGTTCGTAAGATGAGTGATGGTGTAGGTGTAGAGCGTTTGTTTCCTTTTTATTCTCCAAACATTGAAAGTATTGTTTTGAATAAAGTTGGTAAAGTACGCCGCTCTAAACTGTTGTACCTGAGAAGCCGTAGTGGTAAAAGTGCACGTATTCAGGAGAAAAGAATGGCTGTTGCATCAGGAAAATAGTCTTTTTAAGAAAATATTGAAGAGCGGAAACTGCAGAGTTTCCGCTCTTTTTTTGCTTTAAATGGACTAAACCCTGCAAGATTGGAATGATAATTGCCAAACTTTCACAACAACGCTGCCGGAAAAGCGTTCTTTTACAATCCGATAATTTTAAACTAAACCGTACAACTATGAAAAAAGCACTCCTCCCGTTACTTGCTGTTACTTTCTTATTATTACTTTTTTCCTGTTCAAGAGGAATCACTATGAGTGAAGCCGCTAATGGCAAAGCCAAATGTGGCAGGTACATTAAGTAAGAGTATATTTCTTATCCCAGATTAACATTTAAACAACTCAATTTTGTGGCAATAAAGATGAAGTTTCGTTAAGAATTACTTTATCTTTACTCCCTAATTTTATCATTATGCTCATTACATCATTTTTAGGATCAGTATTCATGCTGGGTTTGCCAGGTGGGTCTGAATGGATAGTAATCATCCTGGTTGCTTTGCTTTTTTTTGGTGGTAAGAAAATACCCGAACTAATGAAAGGTATTGGTAAGGGAATGAGGGAATTTAAAGATGCCAAAGAGAATATAAAAAGTGAGATAGAAGAAGGCATGAAAGAAAAAGATAAAGATGAGGAATTGAGGGAATTGAGAAAACAGTTGAACGAAAAGCAGGCACAGGAATTACCAAAGTAAATCCTTCATATTTTAAAACATTTTTCGGCTGAAGCGGATGATAACACATCAATCGCTCCAGCCGATTTTATAATTAATAAACAACAAAATACCAATAGTTTGTTTAGTACAATCAGTAAATATCAGCATGCTCTTAATTCTGGGACTGTTTCCTGTGTGGATATGGTGAATACTTACCTTGAAAAGATAAAGCAGTTGGAAAGACTAAATGCTTTTACAGAAGTGTATGCGGAAGAGGCGCTTGAAAGAGCAACTTTATTAGATGCTGACAGGGTATCTGGAAAAAAGACGGGTAAACTACACGGCGTAGTGGTGGCATTGAAAGATGTAATTTGTTACAAGGGACATAAAGCAACAGCAGCATCAAAAATATTAGATGGTTACGAAGCTGTTTATAATTCCACTGCTGTGCAAAGATTACTGGATGAAGATGCGATCATCATTGGCACCTGTAACTGTGATGAATTTGCGATGGGGAGCACCAATGAAAATTCATTTTACGGAAATGTATTGAATGCATTGGATGAAAGTAAAGTCCCAGGTGGTTCTTCAGGCGGAAGTGCCGTGGCGGTGCAAGCTGGTTTGTGTATGGTAAGCTTGGGAAGCGATACTGGTGGATCAGTAAGACAGCCAGCAGATTTTTGCGGTATTATTGGTCTCAAACCTACTTATGGCCGCATATCAAGATATGGTTTGATTGCATATGCTTCTTCATTTGACCAAATTGGAGTTTTTGCAAATAGTATCAATGATGTTTCACTGGTACTGGAAGTAATTGCAGGTGCAGATGAATTCGACAGCACTTCAGTACAGCAACCGGTACCTGATTACAATAAAGAATTGCAACGTCAGTCTTCTGATACAGAACAAAAAAAATATCGCATTGCCTATTTTGATGAAGCCATCAATCATCCATCTTTAGATAAAGAAATTGCAGATGGTATCAGAGATTTAATCGTTCGCCTAAAAGAAGATGGCCATATTGTTGAGGCTGTTTCATTTGATCTGCTGGATTATATTGTTCCTGCATATTACGTGTTAACTACTGCTGAAGCCAGTTCTAATCTCAGCAGGTTTGATGGCATCCGTTATGGCCACGTTACAAAAGAAACGCCTGCCGACCTGACCGAGTTTTATAAATTGAACAGGAGCGAAGGATTTGGAAAAGAGGTTCAAAGAAGGATCATGCTGGGAACCTTTGTATTAAGTGCTGGCTACTATGACGCTTACTTCAGCAAAGCTCAACAGGTAAGGAGAATGCTGGTAGATAAAACGAATGAAATTTTTAATCATTACGATGCCATCATATTACCCACTTGTCCATCCACGGCTTTTACTATTGGGGAAAAAACAGATGACCCAATAGCGATGTACCTGGCTGATATTTACACCGTATTTGCTAATTTAACCGGTCTTCCCGGTATCTCACTCCCTATATTTAAACATAGTAACGGCATGCCATTTGGGCTGCAGGTGATTACAAATAAATTAACTGAAGTAACTTTGTTACAACTTTCTTCGTTTATCATGAAGCAATGCAAAACTGTATAGTGAAATGAAAAGAAGTGCTGGTCTATATATTGCATCGTTGTTATTGCTGGCGAATATTTCATTCGCCGAAAAGCACTCCTTTAATAAAAATATCCTTCAGCAACTTCAACCAGACACCACTATTAATGATATCAACACGGAGGACCAACTGATTGATGAAGTAGTTCATTCAAGGGAACTTCCAAAAAAAGAAAAGGTAGAATACTTTAACCAGGTAACCCGGTATGGTTTTAAAAGCCTTTTCTCCAATACTACTTATAGTACCACTCTACCATATAATGCTCAGATTAACCCGAATGCTGAGTTATTTGTGCAGGATTATATGAGAAGTCATTCAAAATATCTTACCCGTATGAAAGGATGGGGTCAGCCTTATTTTAACCTGATTGAAAATGTGTTGCAGCAATACGGGTTACCAAAGGAACTGAAATATATTGCTGTAATAGAATCCAACTTAAGTACTGGTGCTACCAGCCATGTTGGTGCTGGTGGTCCATGGCAATTTATGCCTTACACTGCCAAGCAGTTTGGCCTGGTAGTAAACGGATATGTAGATGAAAGAAGAGATTACCTTAAAAGTAGTCATGCGGCAGCAAGATATCTTTTATCGCTTTACAAAGATTTGCACGACTGGTTGTTGGTGATGGCAGCGTACAATGGTGGCCCTGGAAGGGTTTACAGCGCCATCAAAAAAAGCGGCAGCAGAAATTTTTGGAGCCTGCAATATTACCTGCCGGAAGAATCAAGAACTTATGTAAAACGTTTTATTGCCACCCACTATATTATGGAGGGAACTGGTGGTGTAACTACGAATGTTGGTTTGATACCAAATGCAGGTAAGCCTTTAGGTAGTAATACAAAAGCAAATGGTCAAAAAAGTACTCTGCCAGAAACTGAACTGATGGATATAGAAATGTTGACCGTAACAGGTAAATACAATTCTTTGATAGTTGCCAAAAACCTTGCCCTGGATATTGCTCTTTTTAATCACTACAATCCTGACTTTGATGACGTGTTATCATCTGCAGGAAGTTTTGATCTGAGGCTTCCGCCCGATAAGATGGAATTATTTGTTGCCAATAAATATGTGATCTTGAATGAAAGTGTTCAAATATTGCTGGGCGGAGCTGCTGTACCTGCAACCAGAACGCAATATCCTTCAAAAACTAAGAAGAAAAATTTCCCGTAACCGGTTACGGCTTGGATGGGGCGTTATTCGTCGGCTTGAACTGAAGCTAAATAGCGAAAAAAAATTGAGAATATATTCGTCGCCCACCATATTGCCAAACCCCCTCCTATGTTGCAGGCTGTGCTTTTTTCAACGTGTTTGAATTATTTTATTTTAACAATACCTTCTGCTATTATTGGAAATCGTCTAAACGTCAAAGCATCATGCCCAGGTATTATAAATTTAATATTTGAAGATAAAATTTTCATCCTTTCCATCGATTTTACATATGCTGTTGTATCAAAAGTAGCAGGCATTGGTGCCGATTTTAAATGCTCTAAATTGTAATAGGTATAAATGTTGTCCGATGCAATAATTATTTTGTCTGCCCCGCTTTCTACAAGCACGAATTGAGAATTAAATGTGTGTCTTGAACCTGTGTAAACCTTGATTCCTGGGATAATTTCTTTATTGTCACCGTCGACCAAATTTAATTTTCCTGCTAAATTATCTTCTCTGAGTTTACGAACATCCCTTTTATTAAATGACCAGTTGAGTCCATCCTTTTGCCAGGCATTACCCACAAAATAATTGTAGTCGTCCTTCCGAATCCAACCTGTGCATTAGGAAACAAGTCAATTCCATCTATATGGTCCCAATGAGGGTGTGATAAAATTATATCGCTAATATCGGTTGCTTTCATACCTAGTCTTAAAAGCATTGAATCCGGACGAACATAGTTTGTAAAACCAATTTCTTTTGCTTCCTCAACATCTTTATGAAAGCCTGCGTCTACCAGGATGTTTTTGCCGTTTTTCCCTTTAATCAGCCAGAACATGAACACTGCAGTCACACTATCTGTTTTAGGCGCATCAATGGCAACCATTGCACTTGGTATCGTCGCTTCTGAAGTAAATTTCAATGCGTACACTTCATAGCTGTGATTCTGTGAAAATGCGACTATTGAATTTGACAAAGCAAATAATAAGACGATGAATTGATTTTTCATATTTATTTTTTATTGTCAATTCTTAGCGACATGAATTCTCAGTAGTATAGCCTACAGCTCAATATTATAAATCCGCTGGTAAGCATCTTTGTATTTTTCCATGATCACTTTTCGCTTAAGCTTCAGCGTTGGGGTTAGTTCACCGCTTTCGATTGTCCATTCATTTGGTAACAACTCAAAACGCTTTATCTGTTCTACATGATTAAAGAATTTGTTGAAACTGTCAATCAGCTCCCTGTATAATTTCAGCACTTCCGGATTATTAACGGCATCTTCATTTGTTACAAAGGTTAAACCCTTTTGCCGCATCCACTCCTTTAGGTTTGGTATGGAGGGTACAATTAACGCCCCTACAAATTTTTGCTCTGCACCCACCACCATCATCTGTTCCACAAATGGCGACTCTTTCATTTTATTTTCAATTGGCTGAGGAGCCACATACTTACCACCGCTTGTTTTAAATAATTCCTTCTTCCGGTCCGTTATCTTCAGGTATTTACTGTCTTCAAAAATGCCAATATCACCCGTATGTAACCAGCCATCAATAATCGTTTCTGCTGTTAGTTCAGGTCGTTTATAATACCCCATCATCACACTGGGACCTTTTACACATATTTCTCCATCTGCTTCTAATTTTACTTCCTGTCCCTGTATTACCGGGCCAACCGTTCCAAACTTTGTACCTCCCTGGTACCGGCAGTTCACACTGATAACAGGACTGTTTTCCGTAGGTCCATATCCTTCATAAATGGGAATCTTTGCAGCAGTAAACAACCTGATCAGCCTTACCTGGCAGGCTGCACCGCCTGTAATGACCAGCTCCACATTATTACCTAGTCCCTCACGCCATTTGCTGAAAACAATTTTATTTGCAATAGCCAGTTGTGCATTATACCAAAGGCTTTTACTTTTTTGATTATCGTACTCATTGCCCAGCACTACCGCCCAGTCAAATAGTTTTCTTTTAATGCCCCTGAGTTCTGCACCTTTAGACATAATTTTTTCATACACTTTTTCCAGCAGGCGTGGCACTGTACAAAACAAATTGGGTTGTACTTCCTTCAGATTTTCACCAATGGTATCCAAACTTTCAGCATAATAAATAGAAATACCACTGGTGATATAGATGTAAGAAACCATCCGCTCAAAAATATGATTGAGTGGCAAAAAGCTTAAACTTCTTGCAGATACTTTTTCTTCAAAAGGAAAACTCTTTACAGAATTTAATACGTTGGCTACAATATTTCTATGGCTCAGCATTACCCCTTTTGGAAAACCTGTGGTACCGGAAGTATAAATAATGGTAGCGCAATGTTCAGCTGAAATCGTTGCTCTTATTGCGGATAACTTTTCCACGTGTTCCTGCAAAGGCATATCCAGGATTGTCTTCCAGTAAATAGCCCCGGGCAGTTCATCAAACGCATATATTTTTTCTAAAGAAGGAACATTGTTTTTTATACTTACAACTTTTGATAAAATATCATCGCCACTTACAAAAGCTAATTTTACGGCTGCATCATTAAAAATAAATTCAAGCTCATTCACATTGGTGGTAGGATATATAGGGCAAAGCAAAGCGCCAATTTGCTGACAGGCCATATCCAGTATCAACCACTCCGGCCGGTTCTTGCTGATCAATGCTACCTTATCCTGGTGCTCCACGGTCATATCATGACCGCCAATTCCCATTGCCAGCAAGCCAGCGCTCAGTTTGTCTACCGAATCTTTTACTTCCTGTGTACTAAAAGATTGCCATTGGCCATTTACTTTCCCTGCAAGCATATCTGCTTTGGGAAATTTATCCAACTGGTATTGTAGAAAATCAAATATTCTTGAAGTGTCATTCATATTAGCAAGCATTCGTTAGTAACTTAAAGAGGCTTAACAATAACTAAGATATATAAAAAAAGCCATCCCAAATAAATGAAATGGCTGTGTAACGTAAGAAAAATAGTTACTTCAATTCGTGATAATACTGACCCACTGGTATTTTAAATATCCTTCCTTTTTGAAACTTAGTAAACTCGTTGTACTCGGCAGCATGTAGAACCGTCCAGTTTTGGTAAGCAGCTAAATTTTGTACCGATTCAAAAACCCACTGATTATATGCATCAAACATACCTTCCTGTAATAACTGGCGGTGCAATTCAAATAATTTAAAAGGTAACTTGTCTGCATAATCCTGGTACCAATCCAGGATAAAACGGGTTCTGATCATGGTTAGTGTTTCTGTATTGATACCGGCCGTTGCAACTGCATTTTGTTTGCTGATGGTTTTGATATATGCCTCTACAAACTTATTTTTTTCTGCCCCTGCAGGCAAAGTAATTTCAGTTGCTGCAAATAATTTTTTATAACTCTCCAGCAGTATGCTTTTTATTTCCGGAGTTCGGCTGCTGAAGGGTTCCATATTGATGAAAGTTTCACCATAAATAATACCCCATATTTTATCAGTGGTGAAAAAATAATACTTGCAGGCATTGTAATAATTTTTAGAAAAACTTGGATCTACCTCAATCCCTTTTTCCCACTGCTTAATGGCGTTGTAATCTTTTTGCTCCCAAAGCAATTCCCCTAATTCATTGTACAACGGACCGCTATCAGGAAATTTCTTGATGCCTTTGCGGTATAATTTATCACACTCCTTTGGCTGCTGAAGTTGTTTGTAAATATTAGAAGCAATCTGGAAACACTGGTCGTCTGAATCTTCCCTATCGAGCAATGGTTTTATTATTTCCAGCGCTTTGGTATTATCCCTTTGCATGTAATACGAAAGTGACAGATCTTTTGCAATATCTAAATTCTGCGGTTCCAGCTGGATGGCCCTGTTCAATACCAATATCGCATTGGTATAATCAGCCTGCTGCATAAATGACCGGGCTGTTTCCTGCAATTCTTTTGCAGTTTGAGAAAAGGCGCTGCCGTAAAAAAAGAAAAAGCACAGCAGTAATAGATAGGTAAACTTTTTCATCCCGTTAAAGATAAAGAAAGAGATGCTATTGAGGCATCTCTTCTATTCTAAAAAATGATATTAACTAAATCTTAGTCGTTGATCAGGTGTGTCAGCAGCCCATCTCTCAGCTTGGGTTCAAACCAGGTGCTTTTTGGTGGCATAACATTACCGCTGTCTGCAATGTCAAACAATTGCTGAATACTTACAGGATAAAGACTGAAGGCAACGGCCATTTCACCACTATCCACTCTTTTCTCCAATTCACCAAGCCCCCTGATACCTCCAACAAAATCAATACGCTTATCCGTACGCTGGTCTTTAATACCGAATAACGGATCTAACATATTATCCTGTAAAATGGTTACATCCAGGATACCGATGGGATCTTCTGACCAGGTTCCTTCTTTTGATGTAAGCTTGTACCATTGTTTATCCAGGTACATTCCAAACTCATGCAATTTTGAAGGCGACACTGCTGCCGCAGCTTTTTCAACCGTAAATTTTTCTGCTATTTTATCCAGTAATTCATCAGCACTTAAACCATTCAGATCTTTCAGTACACGGTTGTAATCCATAATCCGTAGCTGGTTAGAAGGGAACAGTGTGGTTAAAAAAAGATCAGCACCAGCAGGCGCATTTTTACCCAATGCCTGGCGCACTTTAGCAGCAGAAGCTGCACGGTGATGGCCATCTGCAATATAAGTACAGGGTACATGTTCTTTAAACAGTTCTGTAATTTTAGCAATGGTATCAGTGTCGTTGATGATCCATATACTATGCTGCACTTTATCATCTGCTACCAGGTCGTATACTGGGTTTTTATCTTTCTTCCATTTACTGATCAGGGTATCTATCTCATTCACATTTTTATAAGCAAGGAAAACATTACCAGTTTGTGCACCGGTTGTTTTGATATGATTGATCCTGTCCTGCTCTTTTTCCGGCCTGGTAAATTCATGTTTTTTCACCAGGTCATTTTCATAATCATCCACGCTGCTGCCACAAACCAGGCCTGTCTGGCTTACACCATTCATTACCAATTGATAAATATAATAGCAGGCTTTACTCTCCCGGAACAATACATTACGGCTGATGAATGCAACTAAGTTTTCTTTCGCAGTTTTATAAACAATGGGTGAATGAATATCTGTATCCTCCGGAAGATCAATTTCACTTTTGGTAATATGCAGGAAACTGTTGGGATTTCCCTGTGCTTCTATTTTTGCCTCTTTGCTGTTCAGTACATCGTAAGGACGGGAAGCCACGTTTTTAGCATGCTGTGCCTCCGGACGTAAAGCTTTAAAAGGATGTATTGTAACCATTGAATAAGTTTTGATAAATAATAAATCTATGCATTCGCACTTGCAAATGTCTGCATCGCATCCACCAATACTTCCACACTGCTTATTGGCAATGCATTGTATAACGATGCCCTGAAGCCACCTACCAGGCGGTGGCCTTTAATGCCTATGATATTTTTTTCTTTTGTATATGCTAAAAAATTTTCTTCCAGCGTAGCATCATTCATCACAAAGCATACATTCATTTTGCTGCGGTCTTCTTTTGCAACAGTACCCGTAAACAAAGGATTGCTATCAATCTCTTTATACAGCAAAGCTGCCTTTTCATTATTCAATTTCTCCACTGCAGCCACACCGCCCATTTCTTTCAGCCAGCGCAAAGTAAGCATGCACACATACACTGCAAATACAGGTGGTGTATTCAGCATACTGCCTTCCTTTATATGGTTGCGGTAATCCATGATGGTCGGAATAGGCCGCTTTATCTTTCCCAATATATTTTTATTCACCACCAATAAATTCACACCAGCCGGGCCCATGTTTTTTTGTGCACCTGCATATATTAAATCAAAAGCATTAAAATCAATCACACGGCTAAAAATATCACTGCTCATATCTCCCACTAAAGGAATGCTTACAGATGGAATTTTTTGCCACTGGCTTCCGTAAATGGTATTGTTGGTGGTAATGTGAAAATAGACTGCATCATTGGGCACTGCAAAATCTTTTGGTATCACAGTATAATTGGTATCCTTTCCGGTACATACCATCGCTACATTACCAAATAGCTTTGCTTCTTTAATAGCTTTTTGCCCCCACACACCCGTATCTGCATACGCAGCTGTTTGTTTGTCATCCAAAAGATTCATGGGTACCTGCATAAACTGGGTAGAAGCGCCACCATGCAAAAAAAGCACTTCATGAGTATCTTTTAAATCCATCAGTTCTCTAACCAATGCACGGGCCTCATCCATAATAGCCTGGAAAGTGGAAGTTCGGTGTCCAATTTCTAATATAGATAAGCCGGTATTATGATAGTTAAGTACCGCCTCAGCTGCCTGCCGGAAAACCTGCTGTGGCAATATAGAAGGGCCTGCATTGAAATTATGAACCACTTGAAACAATTATTAGGTTAAAAAAATGAATTGCAAAAGTAACTTTTTGAAAATGATTTTATTCAACTAATTCCCAAAAGATTGCACATTTAAAATTTGAGGATAACAAGAGAAAAAAAACTTATTCCCTGAAATATCCGGTTAAAATATCTTATACAACAACAACGATCACTTTTAGTAATTGGGCTGACCCACAATGATTTTCTGTGTAAAAACATCTGGAAACACCTGATGTGAAGTGAGTAGGGAAATATTAAACTACCGAAAAAAGGGTATTGCACAAGCAATATTGAGTTGGCATCTTTGTATTCGCAACAATTAAAAATAAAATAATTATCCCGCCTTTATTTTACCAAATTGAAGTGATAGGTAATATTTTTTGCAAACAGTTTGTTTTTGGTAATGAGCCTCGTTAGTCTTAACTGGGCTTTTCGATAAATTCTATTTGAACAATTTTGAAATAAATATCCATAATATTAACCCGGGGACTGATGAATAAAAAAGATCAAAAAAACCAGTTTATTAATTTATTTCTTTTGCATAAATATCTAAACAAAAATCACTCAGTTGTATTTACAATAGAGAACCGCAAAATGAATGGATCAAAATGATGGAATGAATGATGGCGGCTAAATAGTTTCTCCTATCTCTTTACCATTTGTATTGGCATTTATTGTTATCAAACTGTCTTCAGTTTTTTCTACAAATTCATTCATATAAATATTGAACAGTACAATAATATAGTTTACCAGCAGAGGGCCGAATATCAAACCAATAAAACCAAATAAACTTAAGCCTACAATAATTCCTAACAAGGTAATGACAGGATGTACATCTCCCAATTTTTTCATGATGGTGATACGGGCAAAATAATCAATATTAGCAGTAACAATAACGCTGTACAAAGCCAGTCCAATAGCCATACCGGAATTGCCTGTTGAATACATGTATATGCACAGGGGTATCCATATAATCATGGTACCCAGCACAGGTAAAAATGAAAAAAGCCCGGTGAGAAAGCCCCACAGTGCCACATCCTTTACACCAAATATCATGTAGCCAATAGCAGCAGTAATACCCTGTATCAATGATATCAGCGGTATGCCAATTGCATTTGACTTAATAGTGGTTTTTGTTTCTGTTGCCAGCAACCGGGTGTTTTCATCTTTCAGCGGAATAATTTTAAATAAGGTTTTCTCCATTGCTGTTCCGGAGTACAGCATATAATAAAGCAGGAACAGCATGATCACCAGGTTGGTAATTAAATTAGCAGTACTGTTAAATAAAGAGGGCAACATTCCGCTTACTTTTTCTACCGCACCGTTTATTGTATTTTCTGAAGTGATATTAAACCCGATTTTCTGCTGTACCACCATCAACGCATTTTTAAAACTTGCAATGGTAACAGATGGATCATTCATTATTGCATTGATCTTTGGAGCAATAAGTGTGGCAGCAAGATAAATAGGCAAGCCAAGCAACAGTGAATAATAAAGTATAAACAATGCACCAGCCCACCCCTTTTTCCATTTTCTTTTATAGGTGAGCTGGAAATAATTTTCCCTGCTTAAAATATATAAAGTAACAGCCCCCAGCAAACCAGGGAGATAGCTGTACAGATGCTGAATAACCACACTCACCAGCAATATCAATAAGATCAAAAAAAGTACCTGCTTAATTTTATGGTTAAACTTTTGATTCATTTTTAAACTATTGACGGAAGGGTAAAATGTAATAATGATTTAAAGAAATAATGACTGCGGTAATTATAAATTAGCAATCTTTTGTTTGAGCGCCGGCAGCTTTTTTGATATCAGCTTGGTGGTCAGAAACTGTAATCCATAGCCAGCCATCTTACCCAGCAGGCTTTTAGATTTATGCATAATTATCTTCTTTATCAGCATGCCTGCCCCTATACCAACAGATGCTGTAATAGCATTCTGTTTTAATGATTTAGAACCAACCATATCATTAAAAGCACTCTTTAACAAATTAGCAGGCCGCATACCTTCAATGGTATCGTGGACCTGCAATTTTAATCCTGCCACTTGCCGGGCTTCCAATGCCTCCAGTTCTTTGATCCTGACCTTCAGGTCACTCATTGTATTGATACTATCCTTCACTATTTGATAATTTTATCAATGAATAAATTGCTGAGCGGATCCTGCACCCATTTTTTCCTGTTAAAAAAAACCAATAAGCCAACAAGGGCATAAAACCCACCTACGATGAAAAAACCATAACTCAGATTGTTAAGTTTACTGCCGATAAGATAGGCAACTCCAAAACTAACAATTGTGAGCGCTGCTCCACTAAATACCACCACCATCATTACAGCCACTAAACTGGATAATGATGCCGATATCTTGCCCGCTGCCCTTAGTTTTATCAACTCCAATTTTGTTTCTGCCACATCGCTAATTGAAGCAACAAGCTTTTCAATATTATCTATGGTTGAATACATGCTGGTGAATTTTGGCCCCTGCTGCTTATTCAGCAAGGTGCTGGTTACTTAAGAAAGATTTGCTTTTGCATCAGCTTTCAGTGAGTTAACCTGTGCTTTTACTTTTTCACTCATTTCCTCCGCATCCTCCTTGCTGTTTGTATATACTTTTTTTAGTTGGTCTGTAAAATCATCATAAGAAGACTTTAAAGAATCCGAAATGTCTTCAGCTTTCCCCGAAATTTTTTTCCTGGTATTTGAACCTTTGTCCGGAGCTAATAATATACCTGCTAATGCTCCCACTGCGGCGCCTGCCACAAACCCTAAAAGTGCTTTTGTGTTACTCATAAAAAATGATTTTAATAGTTAATAAATGAAAAAATATAATTAAAGAATCAATCCTGGTGTTTTGAATGCGATATCACTTTCCCGAACGCTTAAAAATAATTTGATAAAAAAAAGAACAATCATCATCAATGTAATATGAATCACTGCAACAAGATTCTTTAAAAAACCTGTGAATTTAATTAACAGCATAGCATAATTTTAGATGAATAATAAAAAGGGGTGATAAACATCCTGATGGTTTGAGAGAAATATTAATTAGCACTTCGTTTAAAAAAAAGCGACAATAAAAAAAGAACAATAAAAATGAAGAACAATATTTTTGCAAAGGATGCTGCACTGGCAGCAATACCACCAAAGCCAAATATGGCTGCTATAATTGCTATGATAAAAAACCCGACTGACCAGCGTAACATAAATAAAATTTAACTTGTTAAGATATTTGTTTCAATAAACTAAAAGGAAATACTGTGCCATTTAAAACTTAGTTGGTATTCATCCAATTCATGTATAGCTGTGTGGTCATTTATGCCCAAGGTGGGAAACGGAGTGCAGACATATGGCATGTTTTTTATACCATTATTAATACCAGAATAAACAACATTGAACTCTGCAGATAAATAATAAACCAGGATGAAAAGAATTTTCGAAAAGGTAAAAGCTGATAAACGGATTATTATTGGCTATAGTGCTTCGCTTTTTTTATTGCTGGTTACCTACCTGGTAACACTGCTGGCAAACAAAGAATTAAAAGACAGATCAAACCGGTTGGATCATACTTATAATGTTCTTTTTAACTTGGAATATTTACTCTCCACTATAAAAGATGCTGAAACAGGTGTAAGAGGCTATGCTCTTACCAGAGACATTAATTTCCTGGATCCTTATATTAACAGCAAACAAACAGCAGACTCTCTGTATAATCATTTATTATTACTTACAAAAGACAACCCCGTTCAATCTGACAGGCTTAAAGAATTAAAAGCAGTGATGGGCAGGAGATATGAAATGTTCAGTACCGGATTAGAATATTATAAAAATGGTGCGGTTGATACAACGTATCCATTAAAATCCCTGCAATTAGAATCTAAGAGATCGATGAATAAGATAAGATTGATGGTAACCATTATGCAAAATGAAGAAAAGCATTTACTGGCTGAAAGAGATGCTCAATTAAAATCCACTTTTGCATCTATCAATTCAATTACCATTACCTCTTTACTGCTTACACTTTTGCTGGTACTCATTGGTTTTGTTACCTATACCAATGAAAACAAAGCCCGTAAAATTGCCCTGCAAAATATCAAAGAATACCAGGAACAACTGAGCAGGCGGATCGATGAATTAAATACGGCCAATGCACAACTGGTGCAGATGCGTAGCATGGAAAAATTTGCTGCCACCGGCCGTATTGCCAGAACCATTGCACATGAAGTAAGGAATCCATTAACCAATATTAACCTGGCCACCAGCCAGTTAAAAACAGACATACCAGAGGCTGATGAAAACATACTTTACCTGTTTGATATTATTGACCGCAACAGTAACCGCATCAACAAATTGATATCAGACCTGCTGCAAACAACCAAGTTTTCAGAATTAAGCTTTACCACCGTTTCTATAAATGACCTGCTGGAAGAAACCCTTTTGATGGCAAAGGACAGGATAGCCTTAAACCATGTAAGCATCGAGAAAAAATATCATGACAATACCCGGATAAATGTAGATAAGGAAAAAATGAAAATTGCCTTTTTAAATATTATCATTAATGCAATAGAAGCAATGGAACCAGATAAAGGAATATTAAAAGTAGGTGCTAAAACAGAAGGGAAAAATTGTGTGATAGAAATTACTGATAATGGTATGGGTATGGATGAAAATTCCCTGTGTAAATTATTTGAACCTTATTTTACCAACAAGCCAAACGGTAATGGGCTGGGGCTTGCCAATACTCAAAATATCATATTTAATCATAAGGGTACCATCAATGTGTCAAGTACTGAAGGTAAGGGAACAACTTTTATCATCCGGCTTGCCTCTGCATAAACATATACAGAAGAGGAATTGTGGTGAATTGAGTATAATTTTCCACACCTGTAGATTTACTTGCCCTCTAAATATTTGTTAATCAGGGTAAACCTGTTGTATTGCTTTTTTTATTTCGGATGCCGAAAATGGTTTTGAAATAAAAACATCGGCCCCTTCCTGTAATGCTTTTTTTCTGTCTTCGGGGGTGTCGTGTGCAGTCACCATCACTATTTTAGTATCGGCATGTTCTTTTTTAACATAGCTGATAAAATCAATACCATAGCCATCAGGCAGGTGATTATCAAGAAAAAGAAGCTGGGGGTTGTTTTTCTTTAAATAAGATTTGCCTTCATTAATTGAATTCACAAACTGTACTTGCAGGTTATTATTGCGGAGAATATTGCTTAATAAAAAACAGATATCAGATTCATCATCTATGATCAGGGCAGTATAAGGATGTTTTCTTTCAGCATCAATGTTCATAATAGTAAATACATTTCCATTCATAAATTTATCAAATAGTCAGCCATTTTTAATAACCCCATCTTACACCATTTATCACTAATTTACATCTGGTATCTATGTGCTATTGAATTTAAAACGGTATTGGCATTATTTTGTTATATATATCAACGGAAATTTCCACTCTTATACCATCCGTTTTTAAACAAAAAAATTGACAAATCATGAAAAGAATACTGATTATTGATGATGATATAGATATGTGCCAGTTATTGTCCAGGTTTTTGCAACGTAAAGGTTTTGAAACAGATATTGCAACCAACGGCAAAAAAGGCATCCTGGCTTTTAAAGAATCAGTGTTTAACCTGGTACTTTGTGATTTCAGGCTGGGAGATAAAGAAGGAACAGAGGTATTAAAAGAGATCAAACTAATAAATCATGATGTTCCTGTTATCATCATAACCGGCTATTCAGATATCAAAACAGCTGTGGAAATGATCAAGCAGGGTGCATTTGATTATATAACCAAACCACTGGTGCCGGATGAAGTTTTAAATCTTATTAATAAAGCATTGGACAAAAATGGCAGCGGCATTAATACAGCCTCTTCAGTCAATAATACATCCCCAAAAAGCAGTGCCCCTCATGAAGAAGTGAAATCACAGTTTATGGTGGGAAAGTCTGCAGAGATAAAAGAAGTATACCAGCAAATAAAAACCATCGCCCCCACCAACTACAGTGTGATCATATATGGCGAAAGCGGAACAGGTAAAGAAGTGGTGGCCAAAACAATTCATGCTTACAGCGACAGAAAAAACAAACCCTTTGTTGCGCTGGACTGTGGTACACTTTCAAAAGAACTGGCAGCCAGTGAAATGTTTGGCCATGTTAAAGGTTCCTTTACAGGTGCACTCAGCGATAAAGAGGGGCTTTTTGAAACAGCTAATGGTGGTACTTTATTTTTAGATGAAGTGGCCAACCTGCCAATGGATGTACAGGTGGCATTGCTGAGGGTGATACAGGAAAGAAAGTTTAAACGGGTGGGAGGTAATAAAGAATCAACTGCGGACGTGAGGATACTGGTGGCATCCAATGAGAATTTGAAAGATGCCTACTGTGCAGGTAAATTCAGGGAAGATCTCTATCACCGTTTCAATGAATTTTCTATTCATATTCCACCCCTGAGAAGCCGCACAGAAGACATCCCCATTTTTGCAAAATTTTTCCTGGATCAAACTGCTGTTGAGTTAAATAAAAATTTAGATGGCTTTGAAGAAGAAGTTATGCAATTATTTCTTGAATACAACTGGCCAGGCAACCTGAGAGAATTCAGAAATGTTATCAGGAGAGCTGCACTGCTTACTACTGGCGGGCTCATCAGTAAAAATGCACTGCCCTGGGAAATTGTGAGTGGCCCCGGTCCAGAATCAACAGCGCCTGTAGCAACTGTAATAGATAGAAGTACAGCGCCTGTGGCAGCATTAAAAGATGCTGCTGCCTATGCAGAATACGAAACCATTATGAATGTATTAAAACAGGTAAAGTTTAACAAAACCAGGGCTGCAGAAATCTTACAGATAGACAGGAAAACATTGTATAACAAGATCCGGAACTTTGAAGAAAGTAATCAATAAAATTTATTTCAAATAACAATTTGTATTTACTAAAAGAGCCTTTTACAGGGCTCTTTTTTCTACATGCCAACCCGTGGTTGCTCACAATGAGAAATGAAATACCCAATGCAATTTTATTACAATAGAACGCTGCCCGTGGCACATACATTGCCTTATACCTGTAGGTGAGCATGGTACTTTTTTTGGAAAAATTTATAAAAGGAACAATGCTTTCTGCAATAGCAATTTTATCAATCATATTCCAATGCCGTTTAGTTAACAGACTTCAAGTGGCGGGTGGGGACACCCGCCACGGCTGACCGCCGGGGTTGATGTCCTCACCCAACCTCCTAAACTAAACGGCATTGAATTATATTCATTAACCTATAAAAATATTTTATGCAAGACAGAACAAATCATATGCAGACGCTGAGTTACATTTTAGAAAAACTCCGGCTAAAACGTCACGACAATGAATTTATAATGGAAGGTGAATATTTCACCACCAGCAATGGTAATAAGTACCTGTCTGAAAATCTCACCATCATCAAAACGTATCGTTTTGAAGGAGAATCAGATCCTTCGGATTCATCCATACTGTATCTGATAGAAGCTAATGATGGCCTGATTGGCTACAGCATAGATGCTTATGGTGTGTATACCAACCATGATGCTGCCTATGATGATTTCATGAGAAAAATTCAGGTGATGGACAGGGAGGAACAATTGATATTTGACCTGGAATAGACCAATGATTTTAAACAGGAATTAAATGTCATTTCATATTTATAAATCACCACTGTCAATGAACAGCCAAAAACAATCTTCAGAAATTAAAATCTAAATATTTTTAACAGCCATGCCCGTTGGGCATGGCTTTAATTTAAAGTTTGAATTATGTGGGCAGATCAAAAAGAGGAAAGAAATAAGTTTAAAGAAATTGTTGAAAGCATCAAAACCGGTATACTCATCACTCATACAGAAATGAATCAGCTGAAAGGTCGGCCCATGAATACCAGCCGGTTGGATAATAACGGTAATCTTTGGTTTTTCACCAATGAATTCAGTGACCATGTACATGAAATATGTAAGAACAACGAGGTATTTATCAGCTATTCCAGCACATGTTCTAACAACTATGCAATGGTAAGCGGCAACGCTTATTTAACCAGGGACATCAATAAAATAAATGAATTGTATTCTCCCGGAGTTAAAGCATGGTTTCCTAATGGATTAAATGATCCTAATTTATTGTTGATAAGAGTTGAACCATTTGAAGTGGAATACTGGAATGGTGGTTCCGGTAAAATTGTTATTTCTTTCAATAGCACACGGGCACTATTTACAGATAATAAATACACAGATGGTCAATATAAAATTGATTTAAGGTTTTTGTAATTTAAAATAAAAACAGCCTGTATTACCCAGTTAAAAAAACAATATGAATTTAAGGGCGGGATATCCATTTTGGTTAATTAAAGATGGGTTACCATTTAATTATCCGGCACTTTCGCAGCACAAGAAAACTGATGTGGTAGTAATGGGAGGTGGCATATCCGGTGCACTGGCAGCATGGCAATTACTAAAGCATGGTATTAATTGTATCGTGGTTGATGCAAGAACAATCGGGCTGGGCAGCAGTTGTGCAAGTACAGCATTGCTGCAATATGAAATTGACACTCCTTTGTGTGAACTGCAGCACAAGGTCGGATTAAATAATGCAGTACGTTCTTATCATCTCTGCAGGGAGTCGATAGAGGAGCTGGGTGATATTGCAAAAGAAATTGGTTTCACAGATTTTGAGTATAAGCAGAGCCTGTATTATGCCGCATACAAAAAGGATGTGAAGTTTATAAGAGAAGAATTTGCTATCAGGAAACAACATGGTTTTAAGGTTAGTCTGCTGGATGAAGTGGAAATAAAAAAAACATTTGATTTTACTGCACCTGCTGCCATACTTTCAAAAGATGGTGCACAAACCAATGCTTACCAATTTGCTCATCAGCTGCTGCAGGCTGGCATTAAAAAAGGGCTAATAGTATATGACAGAACAAATATTACACACATCAGTCATCAGCAAAAAAAAGTAGTACTCACAACGGAAACAGGTTTTACCATCACCGCAAAGAAGTTGGTGTATGCCACAGGCTATGAGGTGTTAAAATACATCCGTAAACCAATTGTAAAACTGCTTTCAACCTTTGCTACCATCAGCGAACATATTGAAGCAGAAAGGCCATTCTGGAATAAAGATGTATTGATATGGAATACTGCTGACCCCTACCTGTACATGCGAACGACCAAAGACAACAGGATATTGGTTGGCGGAAGGGATGAAAATTTTTACAGCCCCGCTAAAAGAGATAAACTCATTATTTTAAAAGCGAAACAATTGTCTGCAGATTTTAAAAATCTTTTTCCGGGGCTGCCATTCAAATCAGAATTTAACTGGGCCGGTACGTTTGGATCCACTAAAGATGGGTTGCCTTTTATCGGGACTTACAAACCTTTAGCTAACAGCTATTTTTCATTGGGGTTTGGAGGCAATGGAATAACTTTTAGCAAGGTGGGAGCTAATATTATTTGTGACCATGTATTGGGCAAACACAATAGTGATGCAAACATTTTTTCTTTTGACAGAGTTTAAATTTTTATTCAATGAAAAAGACAGATCAACATACAAAAGGTTTTAAAAAGAAATTTGATAAATTTTCCACTTCCGTTACTAAAGCCACAGGTTCGCCATTTGCATTTATGATTGCAATAACAGTGGTGCTGGTTTGGGGAATTACCGGGCCGCTGTTTAAGTTTTCTGATACCTGGCAGTTAGTGATCAATACCGGTACCACCATCATTACATTTTTGATGGTATTTTTAATTCAGCAATCGCAGAATAAGGATACGATGGCCTTGCAGCTAAAGCTGAATGAATTAATTGCATCCAGCGGAAAAGCCAGTAACCGTTTAATTGATATTGAGGACCTGACGGAAGAAGAATTAATGGTGCTGAAAAAATTTTATATCAAACTCTCTACGCTGGCTGCAAAAGAAAATGATTTGCATACCAGTCATTCGTTAGATGAAGCTGCCAGCATCCACCAACAAAAATCTGTGTCATAAAATAAATTAACCATTAAAAACAGGTATATGAATAAATATTCTTTAAGCAGGTTTGTTGTGTTTTTTTCTTTGCTCCTCAGCCTTAGCAGTTGTGAAGCTATCGGTGCTATTTTTAAAGCCGGTGTTTGGTCTGGTGTGTTATTAGTGGTGCTGGCAGTTGCACTCGTCATTTTTATAATTACACGTTTAGGTAACCGCAACAAATAAGAAAGGATGCCGTGGGGCATCCTTTACCTGGAACCAAACCCTGAAACCCTATTTCAAATTCTTTGGAAGGAATCTTTTAATATTTTAAACTGGAGGAAAGAACACAACAATCCATTAAGCTGGTATCTTACCATGCCACGCAGTTCTTTTAAAATAACTGACTGGTTCAAAATTTCACGGTAAGCAACCAGTATCCTGTTTTCACACTTACTGCAATATTCATACACTTCTTTCTCGTCACTTATCTTCAAATCACCGGCATCCGCAGGATTTTCAGACAAAGCTGCATCCATTTCCGTATTGCCGCCAAGGCTTTCAATCTGGCATTTTAATTCATTAATATACTGTTTACTTTCCTGGAGAAATTGCGTCAGTGTTTCTTTTAACTGCCGGTTCTTCGTTGCAGAAGCTGCTTGTTGAAAATTCATTCCTTCCTGCTGTAAAACTGAAAATAGCTTTTTGAGGCTTTCTAAAACCCCGGCAGGAGCTTGGTAGATAAAGTTAGTGGTATACATGGGGTCTAAATTTTAGGAATTGAAAAAAATTATTTGTGCAGCTATTATACGCTGTAATTTCTTACTTAATCCTGTTAACTTTCAAGAATAATGATGCAGGAAATTTTCCCGGCAATAGCAATCTTCTAATTTCAAATCAGTGCGGTTGTTATTAATGTGAACCTCACATCCTGTATTAATAAAAACGCTGGGTTTATAACATGTAAAAAATAAAAAATTTCTTAGCAAAGGTATTTATTCCATCCTGTTACTACAAGGATTGTCAATAAATTTTCTTTATTCTTCCTGCCTGCCGAGCATATTAGCTGAACTCTTCCAGGTTGTATTCAATTCATCAAATTCTTTCAGATCAGATTCAGAAAGCTGTTGTTTGGATAATGATCTCAAATCAGGCTGTCCGGCATTTACCCATGCGGTATACCAGAATGAAGCAACAGAAAAAATAGACAATTTCATCCTTCGCTCTACCATGCCATCCAGCATATTATTATACGCAACGGTAAAAGAAGAAGAATATTGTCTTATGGTAATATTATTCCGGTTTTCAAAAGAATATTTTTGGTCGGTGGAAAATTTAGAAGTGAGTTGTCTTTCAAAATTCAGTACAGAATCGGATGCTTTGGCACTTTCCAAAACCCTTCCCCAGGCATACTCTAACGGATTACTGATGTATTGAGCCTTACCTATAAAAAAATTGAACTCTTTTTCTGCCAGCAGTTCCGGCACCCGGCTCTCCCAAAATCCATGTATTCCTTTTTGGTTGCTGTATTGGCCGTTATGATTACTGTTGGCATGAAGCGGCACATGAGAATCACCAATATAATGTCCTATCTCCGCACTGTTCTTCAATATTTTACTAAAGTTCTTTTCTTTAAAAGCATCTGTTAACCGGTACAGCATATTTTGAATATGCCATGGCACCACACCATAAGCCTTCAGTGAATCTTCTCCAAATTTTGCCACCGCATCTTTCCATTTTCTTGGCAGGTTATTGTAAGGGTAATCGCCATAATGGTCAATATCTATATAGTGTCTTGGTCCTTCATCTTTTACAGCGTACCTGCGTTTATCCGGATCCACTGCATGTTCACTCAAAAAAGCAATATTTGGCTTGTACAGCACCATCATTTCAGGCGGCAGCAGAAATACAGCGTAGTAGTTTATTCTTTGATGACCGAAAAAACCCCAGCAGTAACTGGGCAGGTACGCTATAAGCAACATGCCGGTGAATAAAGTATATACAGCCGCTTTCTTCATATTTTTTTGTTATTAATCTAAGCTACAAATAATTGATTAAAAGAAATAAAAGCAGGTTCTTCCTGCATTATTCCTCCATATCCGTAACGCCTCCGCTCACTGCAAATTTCATGGTTTGCGTAGCGCTGATATTGGTGATTGGCCTTACCCTTTCTTTAGGAATAATATAAACATTCCCTGCTACGGAATAAGACATCGGTATATAAACAGCTACATACTCTTTAAAGCCAAACTCATGCATATCATCCTGTGTAATAAATCCTACCCGCCATACATCATTATCATCCACATTGGCCAGTACATTCCGGGTGAACTTTTTTTTCTCCCCCGCAAATGCTTCAAAGAAATCTTTTAACGTGGAGTAGATAAACTTGATGCCGGGAGTTTTTTCCAGCAACTTATCAAAACCCTCCACCAGTTTACCAAATATAAAGGAGGAAGAAAGATACCCTATTATTAATACAAACAAGATCACCACTAAAAACCCAACTCCCGGAATCCGCCGGATATTACCTGACTTATCCTCCATCAATGAGGGCATTATGCTATGGATAAAGTTGGGCAAAATGCCATCTATAAAATTAAAAGCGGCGGTGATGGCCCAAATGGTAATAGTGATAGGAGCCAGTACCAGTACACCCTGTATAAAATACTGGATCAATCTTTTGAAATCAAACGACTTTTTCATAAAACAGTTTTGAGCCCTAAAGATAGTTGATTACTAAAAGGCCCGTCACTATGAATAAAATGTTATGAATGGTAAAAAAATGTGATGGAAACTTTGGTAACAATAAAAGTTTTCTTAGTTTTGTGCCCGATTATGGCAGAAGAGAACACAATAGAAAGAATAAAGCACAAGGCGCATGATTTGGTGATGCAATATGGGATACGCAGTGTAAGCATGGATGATATTGCCGGTGCCCTGGGGATGAGTAAAAAAACCATCTACCAGTATTTTGCCGATAAAGATGAATTGGTAGAAGCCATCATTGCAGATAAAATAAAATTTAACCAGGACTCCTGCCTGCAGGACAGCACTAAGGCAAAGGATGCCATTCATGAAGTTTTTCTCGCCATTGAAATGATGCAGGAAATGCTGGGAAACATGAACCCAACTGTAATACATGACATGGAAAAATTTCACCCAAAAGCATTTGCTCATTTTACCCAGCACAAGTATAATTTTTTATATAAAGTGCTAAAAGAGAATATTGAAAGAGGGATACAAGAAGAATTATACCGGGAAGATGTGGATGCAGATATCATTGTAAAAGCAAGGCTGGAAAATATAATGCTGGCATTTAACCAGCAGGTATTTCCTAAAAACAAGTACAACCTGGTACATGTGGAAACACAATTAACAGAGCATTTCCTTTTCGGGCTTGCATCACAAAAAGGACATAAACTCATTTTAAAATATCAACAAGAAAGAATAAAAAAGAACAATAATGAAACAAAGAAATAGCATGATGAAAATTAAATTGTTCACTGTATTATTTGCAACCCTATTGGTAAGGCAGGTAATTACAGCCCAGGCAGTCAATAATTTTTCTGCACAGCAAACTGTTGCATACGGATTAAAAAATGCGGTACAGGTAAAAAATGCTTTGCTGGATATTAAAATACAGGAGCAGACAAACAGGGAGATAACGGCAATGGCAATGCCACAATTAAATGGCAGTATTAACACTACGTATAATTTTAGTATTGCAGTGCAAACATTACCCAACTTTATCAGCCCGGCTACTTACCAGGTACTGATTGATGAAGGCGTAAAAGATGGAAACGGCAACCCAGTTAAAATGCCGGACAATGGTTTTGGTAATATCAATGCCCAGTTTGGTGTTCCATGGACGGCAGGTGCAGGGCTTGACCTTTCGCAAATTTTATTTGACGGGCAGGTATTTGTAGGTTTGAAAGCAAGGAGTGCAGCAATGGACCTGGCAAGAAGAACAGCCGAGGTAACTACAGAACAAATTAAAGCCAATATCTACAAAATTTACTGGCAGTTGGTGGTTGGCAAAAGCCAGTTAGCAACCTTTGATGCCAATATTGAACGCTTTGAAAAATTACTTCATGAAACAAATGAGATTTATAAAAACGGGTTTGCAGAAAAATTAGATGTAGATAAGGTAACCGTACAATTAAATAACCTGCGAACAGAAAAAGAAAAAATAAACCAGCAGTTAACTGCAGGCAATGCAGCGCTTAAGTTTTTAATTAATATGCCGCAAACAGAATCCCTGTTATTAACAGATACATTGGATGAGCAAAGATTAAAAAAAGATATATTAGACAGTGCATACAACTACGAGGACAGGAAAGAAATACAATTGTTGAATACGGCTATTAAACTCAACAGCTTTAATGTAAAACGTTACCAATTAAGCAGGATACCTACCATCTCAGCATTTGGTTACTATGCAAAAAATGCCCAGCGGCTGAATTTTGATTTTTTAAAAAGGGGCGACTGGTTTACTGCATCGTATGCAGGGATACGTATATCAGTACCTATTTTTGATGGTTTTGCCAGGAGGGCAAAAATTGAAAATGCAAGACTGGCATTGGAAAAATCAAAGAACAATCTTCAGCAAACCAGGGCATCTGTGGACAATGACGTATTTGCTGCAAGAACAAAATTAAAAACAGCCATACTTACCGTAGATAACCAAAGGGAAAACACAAAGCTGGCGGAAAAAGTTTTTATTAGTACAGAGAAAAAATACCAGCAGGGCCTGGGCAGCAACCAGGAAATATACAATGCACAAACAGAATTGAGGGTAGCTCAAAACAATTACTACGGTGCATTGTATGATGGCATAGTGGCAAAAGTTGACTACCTCAGAGCAATTGGTAAATTATAGTATTAAGTGAAAAAAAATGTAAATCATAGAACCATGAAAAATTTTTTAGTGACAGGTGTAACCGCTGTATTGTTTTTAACTTCCTGCGGCGACAATAAAAAAGAAGGCAATGCTGAACTGAACGACAAAAAAGCAGCGCTGGAAAAATTAAAAGGCGAGAAAGATAAAGTAGACGGACAGATAAACAGCCTGGAAAAAGAGATTGCCAAACTGGATACCAGTGCTGCTAATCAGCCAAAAACAAAACTGGTAGCCATACAAACATTAGCTGCAACAGACTTTGCCCACTACATTGAATTGCAAGGCCACATTGATGCTGAAAATGTAAGCTACATCACCCCCCGTGGCGGCCCCGGCCAGGTAAAAGCCATTTATGTAAAACAAGGCCAACTGGTAAAGAAAGGACAGTTGCTGTTAAAACTGGATGATGCCATCATTCAGCAAAATGTGGTGGCTGCAAGGCAGGGTCTGGAAAGTATCAAAACACAACTGAGCTATGCAAAAAATATTTACCAGCGCCAGAAAAATTTATGGGACCAGGGTATTGGTACCGAAGTGCAGTTGATCACCGCAAAAAATAATGTGGCCACTTTAGAAAACCAGTTGGAAGCAACCCAGGAAAATGTAAAGTCCGTACAGGTTCAATCCAACACAGCATTGGTGTACAGCGATGTAAACGGTGTGGCAGATATGATGACCGTAAAAGTGGGGGAGATCTTTGGTGCAGCAGGCAGCGGTGTAATAAAAATTGTGAACAATAGTTTACTAAAAGTTACCAGCAATATCCCTGAAAATTACTTGGGTACAATAGGTAATGGAAGTGCTGTAATTGTGCAGTTGCCAGATGCCAATAAAACAATCAACACAACAGTAAGTTTTGTAGGGGCCTCTATTGATATCATCAACAGGGGATTTGTGGTAGAAGCAAAACTGCCAACTGACCCGTCTTTAAAACCTAACCAGATAGCACTGATGAAGATCAAAGATTACGGTGCACCTAATGCAATAGTGATCCCGTTGAATACTTTGCAGAATGATGAAAAAGGGAAATTTGTAATGGTGTCCAGTAAGGAAAACAATAAATTAATTGCCAGGAAAAGACCGGTAAATATTGGCTTATTAAATGGCGACCTGCTTGAAATTAAAACAGGATTAAAAGCGGGAGATGAATTGATCACAGAAGGGTTTCAGAGTTTGTACGAAGGACAGTTGCTTAAAACGCAATAAACGCCCCCATCCCCTAAAGGGGGGAGTTAAGGGCAGCAGTATAAATAGCATAATCTCCTCTTCATGTGGAGTTAATAAATAACAAAATCTCCTCGTCACCCCTTTAGGGGATGGGGGCGTCAAACTAATTGTATGAGTGCATTAGAAAATTTTAAGGATAAGTTTAAGGAATTTAAACCAACATCCTGGAGTATTACCAATAAGACCTCCATTTACCTGGTAATGTTGTTTGTATCACTTGCTGGAATTTATCAATTTGTAACACTGCCTAAAGAGCAGTTCCCGGATATTGTGATACCTACCATTTATGTGCAAACCATTTATGTAGGTAACTCACCAAAAGATATCGAGAACCTTGTTACCCGGCCTATCGAAAAACAAATTAAAGGTATTACCGGTGCAAAAATTAAAAAATTAACCAGCACTTCGCAGCAGGACTACTCGGCCATTACAGTGGAGTTTGATACAGAAGTAAAGACACAGGTAGCCCTTCAAAAAGTAAAAGATGCCATTGATAAAGCCAAACAGGACTTGCCGACAGATCTTACCCAGCTACCAACAGCACTGGAAGTAAACTTAAGCGACCAGCCCATCATGTATGTAAACCTCAGCGGTGATTATGACATGGCGCATTTGAAAAAATTTGCAGATGATCTGAAAGACAGATTAGAAGACCTTCCTCAAATAAACCGCATTGATATTGTTGGCGCCCCTGAAAGAGAGTTCCAGATAAATGTTGATAATTTTCGTATGCAAACTGCAGGAGTTACGTTTGATGATATCAGCAATGCAGTACAGCGGGAAAACATGGATATTTCGGGTGGCTTGCTGGATGTGGGTTCAATGAAGCGTAACCTTCAATTGAAAGGGCAATTTAAAACAGCTTACGATATTGAAAAAGTATTAGTTCGCAATACCGGTGGCTTCCCCATTTACTTAAAAGATATTGCCACTATAAAAGATACTACAAAAACTGCGGAAAGCTATGCACGGCTGGATGGTAAAAATGTTGTTACATTGAATATCATTAAACGCAGTGGCGAAAACTTAATTGAAACAAGTGAAGGCGTTAAAAAAACAGTAACAGAAGCAAAAGGGGATATTTATCCTGATAATTTAAAAACAGTTATCACCGGCGATCAGAGTATCAGAACAAGAACATCTTTCAACGATTTGGTAAACTCTATCATCATCGGCTTTATTTTAGTGTTGATTGTATTGATGTTCTTTATGGGTGTTACCAATGCTTTCTTTGTGGCCCTGTCTGTGCCACTGAGTATGTTTGTAGCGTTTGTATTTTTACCAGGTGCAGATTTAATTGTAGGCACACATGTTACACTCAACTTTATCGTATTGTTTGCTTTGTTATTCGGGTTAGGTATTATTGTGGATGATGCCATCGTGGTGATAGAAAATACACACCGGATATTTACAGAAGCTAAAGGAAAAATGTCTATCAATATGGCCGCTAAAATGGCTGCCGGGGAAGTGTTTATACCGGTTTTAGCAGGAACGCTTACTACACTGGCTCCTTTCTTTCCGTTACTGTTCTGGCCAGGCATCATTGGGCGCTTTATGGTGTATTTACCCACTATGCTCATTTTTACTTTAGCTGCATCTTTATTAGTAGCGTTTATTATGAATCCTGTTTTTGCGGTTGATTTTATGAATCATCCGGAAAGTGAAAACAAAGAGCCAAAATCTGCAATTTTTAAAAAGCCAATTTTCTGGATCGTTATTGCTGCTGGTATTATACTGGATATTTCCGGGGCCACTTTCTTAGGTAATTTGCTGCTGTTCTTTATGATACTTGTTTTATTAAACAGGTACTTTTTTACTGATGCCATTCATTATTTTCAAAATCATGCTTTGCCATGGATCATGGGGCATTACGAAAATTTACTTCGCTGGTCGTTAAAAGGCTGGAGGCCTGTGCATCTTTTGCTGGGTATTATTGGCTTACTGATTATTTCTGTAGTTGTTTTTGTAGCCTCTGTAAAAAGTAACCGGGTTGGGGTAGTATTTTTCCCACAGGGCGATCCTAACCAGATTTATGTATATGTTAAACTACCGGTGGGAACCAGTGCTGAATATACCGATTCTGTAGTGAGGGTTTTAGAAAAAAAGGTGAATAAAGTGTTGGGCATTGATGCTGCATCCGGAAAAGAAAACCCTGTTGTGGAAAGTGTTATCAGTAACGTAGCCATCGGTGCCAGCGACCCTACCAGCGGGGACAGAAGTACAAGAAGTGAACTGGGAAGAATACAGGTATCTTTTGTAGAATATGAAAAAAGGCATAGTTTATCTACCCGTCCTTACCTGGACCAGGTACGTGCAGAAATGAAAGGTATTCCAGGAGCAGAAATAAGTGTTAACCAGGAAAGCAGTGGCCCGCCCACCGATCCTCCGGTTAATATTGAAATTTCCAGTGAAGATTTTGACGGATTGGTAAAAACTGCTGTTAACCTTAAAAATTATTTAGACTCTATCCAGGTTCCCGGTGTAGAAGAATTAAAAATGGATGTTGATCTGAATAATCCTGAAATCACCCTGACTGTTGACAGGGAACGTGCCTTAATACAGGGTGTATCTTCTGCACAGATAGGCCAGGCAATCCGTACCGGTTTATTTGGTAAAGAAATATCAAAAATAAAAGAAGGTAAAGACGAATATAAAATTCAGTTACGCAATGATGAAATGCAGCGGAAAGATCTTAGTAATCTCCTGAATATGAGAATATCTTTTCGTGATATGGCAGTAGGAGGAGCCGTTAAAAATATTCCTATCAGTGCGTTGGTTAAAATAGAACCAACAAGTACGTTCGGTAGTATAAAACGTAAAAATCAAAAACGTTTAATCACCCTTCGCTCCAATGTATTAACCACCAAAGGATATAATGCCACAGCAGTAAACCTGGAAATTACTAAACACATTGATGCTTTTACAAAAAAATCAGACGGTGTTTCCATTAAACAAACCGGCGAAGGCGAGCAACAGGCAGAAACAGGTGCTTTCCTTTTATCAGCATTGGTAATTGCTTTAATGATTATTTTATTTGTATTGGTAATACAATTCAACAGCGTAAGCAAACCCATCATCATCCTCACCGAAATCATCTTTAGCGTAATAGGAGTGCTGCTTGGTTTCACTATTACCGGCATGGAAGTATCGGTATTAATGACTGGCCTTGGTATTGTTGGCCTGGCAGGTATTGTGGTAAAAAATGGTATCCTCGTTATTGAATTTGCAGATGAATTAAGAAGCCGTGGCATGAAAACAAGGGAGGCTATTATACAGGCTGGTAAAACCCGTATTATCCCGGTATTGCTTACTGCACTGGCAGCCATCCTTGCTTTTATTCCTATTGCAGTTGGCTTCAACATTAACTTTGTTACCTTATTTTCCGAATTAAACCCACATATTTTCTTTGGTGGCGATAGTGTTGCTTTTTGGAAACCACTGAGCTGGACGATCATTTTCGGGTTGGCATTTGCATTCTTTATGACGCTGGTACTGGTACCGGCGATGTACCTGATTGCAGAAAGATTAAAACGCCCCATGCGTAATATGTTTGGTGGCAAGTGGATCAGCTTTATGGGCATACCGCCATTTATATTCCTGTTTATGCCGATGATGATTGCCGCAAGCATCCGCCATAACATGGATGTAAAACGCAGAAGAAGAAAATTAAAAAATGATGAAGCAGCAAGCGAAACCTGGTTTGGTAGCTGGCTTTAAAAAATTGATACTACTTAAAAAAGAAGGTGCAGGTTTAATAAGCCTGCACCTTTTTCTTTTCCTCAAAAAAGAATTTTATCCATTAACTGGAAAAAAAATTTAGTAAGTTTTTTGTAAGTGACTGTTTTTCAAATTTTTACATTTCGGCATGTTATAGGTAAATAACTATTACAACCCCAAACTAAAAAATGTATTAATTATGAAAACAGTAACAATGAAAACCAGCCTTTACATTACCATTTTAATGACTGTTGCATTTGTAAGTGCCGAGGCACAATCAACCATTAACATGCTCACTCTACCAACACTCAATAATGGAGATAAAGTAATTGAGATGAAACTGAAAGCAACTTCAACCAAAAATACCGGCGAAATAAGCTGGCAATCTTTAAAGCACCTGAATGTTCGCCGTTACGAACTGGAAAAAAGTGCTGATGGTGTAAATTTTAGTTATGTAAGTGCTATGCCTGCTTATACAGGCAAACAAAAAAGCTACAGCATCCAGGATAAATATCTTTTTAACGATATTAATTATTACCGCTTAAAAATTGTGGATAATAAAGGAAACTACAGCTACAGCAAAATGGTTTCATTTGACAGGAGAAACACAGCCAATGAAATTAAAGTGATGCCAGCCATCGCTGCAGAAGAATTGTATATCTGGTTACCGGCCAACACACAGATCAGCAAGGCCAGCATTACAGATGTAATGGGACGTGCTGTTATAGAAAAGGCTGCTGTAAATAATTTAACCAACCTGGCCTCCGTATCTGTTATCAATCTTGCTGCTGGTATGTACCATATCAATATTATTACCAACACCGGTGTAACCACTAATCTAAAGTTCTCAAAAAAATAAAAGCGTATTGACCGCTATTTTAAAACCTTGTGATACCACTCACAAGGTTTTTCATTTGTGGGTATTTGATAAGAATTATTTTTGCTTTCACTAAAATGATGAACAATGTTAAGCAATCATGAAATTGATTATAAAATTTACGGAGAAGAATTGCAGTTTGTAGAAATAGAACTGGACCCCAACGAAACTGTCATTGGCGAACCGGGCGGATTTATGATGATGGACGATGGTATCCAGATGCAAACCCTGTTTGGCGACGGCAGCCAGCAAAGCCAAAGCGGCGGACTGCTTGGTAAATTATTAAATGCAGGCAAGCGGTTGATAGTAGGCGAAAATCTATTTATCACGGCGTTCACCAATGTTGGTCAGGGTAAAAAACACGTAAGTTTTGCAGCGCCCTACACAGGTAAAATTGTTGCCCTTGACCTGTCTAAATTAAATGGTAAGGTAATAGCTCAAAAAGATGCCTTTCTCTGTGCAGCTAAAGGTGTGAGTATTGGTATAGAATTTCAGAGGCGGTTGGGCACTGGTATTTTTGGAGGAGAAGGTTTTATCATGGAAAAACTGGAAGGCGACGGGATGGCATTTGTACATGCAGGCGGATACATCATGGAAAAAGAATTGCGACCTGGTGAAGTGTTGAAAATAGATACCGGTTGTGTAGTGGCTTATACTGCAGGGATTGATTTTGATATTGAAATGGTGAGGGGAATTAAAAACTTTATGTTTGGTGGTGAAGGCTTGTTCTTTGCGGTGCTTCGTGGGCCTGGTAAAGTTTGGATTCAGTCATTACCCATCAGCCGCTTAGCCGGCAGGCTACAGCAGTATGGTAGTTTTGGTGGAAGAAAGGAAGAAGGAAGTATTTTAGGTGGCTTGGGAAATTTGCTGGATGGAAGGGAGTAATCAACCAACTGTTTGATATTAAAAAATGCAGGTATTGATGAATGCCTGCATTTTTTAATTTGTTTATTCCTTTACCTGCCAGTTCCAGGAAAGATTATTATTACCTGCTGAAGGTGGCAGGTAATAATTAACATAAATATTTGCAGCATCCGCACTTACATAATTAAAATTTGCAGCTGCCGCACTGGTGGCTATCACATTATAATAAGATGGTTTGGCGCTTAATCCATGAGCAATGGCATAAGTATAGTTAGCACCATTAGAAGATACTGTAAAACTCCCGGTTAGTAAACTACCTCCTGCTAACACAACCCACTTCGTACCATCAAAACCCTTAAACTTATTATCGGTACCGTCAAAAGCAATCTGTGCTTTTTCAGGTACCGCTACTGAAGAAACGGATGAAACTTTAGGAATAACAATACCAGTGTTGTTAAGTTTAGCAACAATATTGTTACTGCCCCGTCCTCCATAAACAAATTGAAATTGATTTTCTACAGATGGAAGTCTGAAACGAAAATCACCGTTGGAAACATCTCCCAAGCCAAATTTCTCTACTGATAATTCACCATATGCTACATTTCCCCCAATCAATGTGTTGTTTCTTGCAGTTGCCCTTATTCCTCCCCTGTCCTCATCATCACCTACCCATAATACCCCCCCCCAACCGTTACCTTGATTTTCCACATCATAATAATAAAGACCTTTATGAATAGACCACTCGCCAACCCAGCACTCCACCACGCCATTGTATTCTATTGCCGTCCCGTATTGATAAGGTAATATCATAAAATCCCTTGCTATGCTGGAATTCAGATAAGGGTTAACGGTTACATTTGCCGGATGCCTGATCCTGAAAACAGGAATATTGTTACCAACAGCCCAGGCTGTAGGCGTGGTAGTGTAGGCTGAAATCCCATCATCCTCTTCAGAAACATACTTTACATTCCTGGTGAAATTAATAAAGGAGCCGGTATCAGAAATTGCCTGGATATATAAGGATGAATCAAATCTTCCAATACCATTTACCCGTAAAGAAGATTTTCCATCTGACAATGCATTATTGATCAATAATTTTGACCGTACAGAAACATCTCCGCTGCCATTAATTTTTAGTTGCTCTTTTGAAGAGGTATAGAATGACCATGAAGACGTATCTTTTAAATAAAAAGCAGTGGAAAGCCCCTTGTTACTGACCCTGTTTATTGGCTGAATTAATACACCGCTGTTAAAGGAACTATAGGGTGAAATTTCCAGACCGTTATCTCCCATTGATGTTACTACTTTTTTGTCAGCTGTTGATACAGGTTGAGTAGTATCCACTGATTGGTGAAATATCCGCTTAGTAATTATTCCATACTTATTATTGGATGGCATACCACTAAGCCCCGTTCCTGTTATTAAAAACAATAAAGAAATTGAAGTAAAAAATTTAAACATACTCACCTTGATTAATAATTTTATTATTTTGAAAATAAATCCAATGTTTACTTATGTTTGATTCGGTAAACAGTTATTCCCAAATGGCAATATTGAGGGAAATCAGATAAAAACCGGCTTAAATATGGTACTGTTAATGATTGAACCGTATGCATACAACAGAGGATCAAATCACAGATAAAATAATTTCATCCCAATTGCGGATGATTAATTCTTTGCGGTGTGTTTTATCAAGATAGGAACGGGTTTTTTCTATATCTGCAAGATATTGTTGGGGCAAATTATTTATAAAGGAATTAATCTTACTTACCCATTCAGTATGATTGGTACAAAAATAATCTAATCCGGCTAAAGTCATCACTCTTTTGTAAGCAGGTGTTGCTGATGTAAGTACAGGCACCCCTATCTCCCAAAACAACAGCAATTTATTTTCTGGCTTATTAAAGATCAGTTTATCATTCATATCCATTGGAATGATGGCTAGATCGCATTCCGCAATAATTTTAGAAAAATTTTCCTTTTTCCAGTCATGCAAATAATACCGGCAGCTCAGCGACTTTAATACTTCAGCCGTGTTCCTGTTAAAAATTTTAAAGGGGAATTTTATCTGCGGATCTGTAATGATATGTAATTCGATCTTATCTGCCAGTGCTTTAAAAACATCATTTAGCTGAAGTAAATTCTTAACCGTATACGCCTGCCCTTCCCAAACTAATTTTAACTTCTCTCCTGTTAAAGCACCAGTTTTGTGGTGCGTTATATCATCAGAAAAATAATCAAGTGAAACATGAACATTTTTATTGAACTGGCTGATATGTTCTTTTTGTATGGAGGTGGAACATACCACCGCATCCGCAATTTTTATAATACTGATAAATGCATTTTGATAGTTGAAATACAGCCGGTTGTCTTTCCAGGTAACAAACCTGAAAATCCCTTTAAGATATGCCTGTAAATTTTTTTCTTCCAGCAGGTAAGAATCTATGATCTCAAAAATCAGCTTAGTTCCGGGATTAGCCTTTTTATAGTCAATCCATTTGCCAATATTACTGCTGGTAGTGATGTAAACAATATCATATTTTTTAGAAGTACTGGCAATTTCAATATCAATCCCTTTCTCTTTAGCATAAAAAGCAAAACGCCTTCTGTCTCCCGGAGCATCGCAGTCAATTGAGTAAGGTGAATAACCAATCTTCAAACTTTTAAAATCCATTTATATGCTTTTTAGCTACAACCTGGTCTGTAAACAGGTAAATCTGGCTGCAAATTTACCCCAATTAAAGGTATTATAATCAGTTATAAGGAATTGACCTGTTTTCAAATGGAAATTGCTGTTTTTATTAATAAGAAAGATTAGTGATTGTAAGCCGTGGCTGCTGTTAAAGTAAAGGTGAGTTGTCAGTAGTGAATAGTGAGTAAATGCCCATTCCTTAACTCACAACTCACAATTCACTACTCACTTCAAATATGGGTACCCACAATTAACAAGCAGATGGTATTATTTATTTACCAGCTTTCTTTTGCATACAAATCCAACGGTGAAATTTAAGGAAGCCGGTAAAGCTGTAAAAGGCAATCCATTTGTTTCAACCACATCAAAATATTTTTGCAGGTCCTTTTTCAGCGCTGAATAGTCAAAACCCTTGTGCCCGGTTTCATGCCTTTCTACTTTTTTAATATTACCAATGGTAGAGTAAAATATCTCAGCAAACGAATAATCCTCACGGTCGCCTTTTGGCTGGGTAAGTGCTTTAAACATATGTTTTATAAGGAATACAATTCCCTTTTCGTTGGGTACACTAATGAAGGTATACCCCTTGGTGGATTTTGCCAGTTGTGCAATATATTTTTCAGTATCGGCAAGCGGCAGGTGTTCAATGGTCTCCTGACAAATAGATACATCAAAATAATTGTCCTCAGGTTGAAAATCTGTAATTTTTGTACAAAGTTTAAAATGGTAATCTGGGTAGTCTTTCCATTTATGGATGCCGATATCCAGCCCCCCCTCCCAATTGGCATCATAACCATCATACCGCCTCGGCAGCGGTTCTAAAAATTCAATTGTCTTGCCATCAAAACAACCCAATTCAAGTACCGTTTCTGCGGGGCACTTGTATTCCTTTATTTTATTCCGGAACCATATATAGCGGGCAAAATGCAGTTTACTCCTAAAACCTTTACCACTAAAAAGTCTTTCATTATAATTATCCAGCATAGATGCTTTGTATTATTTAATAACTTTATTATTATTTTTCATCCGGCGTTAGTTTTACCGGTACACTAACCAAACGGGCAAGATAAATAATCAATATCAATATGCTATATCTAAAATAAATTTTATCTAATAAACAGTATCTCTTACATGAGCAATAAATTAAAAAGCAGCATTATTTGGTCAGTTTTAATTACTATTACTTTCAGCTTAACAGGTTTTAAATCTTTTGCTCAAAAGCCTATACTCATAGAATTTGGCTGGGATTATCCTGATGTGGATGAATTAAACAAAAGACTGGATTCAATTCAAAATACTCCTTTTGACGGAATTTGTTTTTCTTATAAAAGAAGGATAATGGAAGCGTTTGATACCATGGCATACCTGGAAAGTCATTTTGAATTTGACAAATTACCAGCATTGAAGTGGGGGAAGTATACAGAAAATTATAGTATCCTGCGTGGATACAGTAAAACTGGAGGTAACTGGTTTGATGATAACGCATGGAAAAACATAACAACTAATATGAATAACCTTTCAAGAGCCATTGCTATTGGTAAATTAAAAGGAATATTATTTGATGCTGAATATTACCTTTCCAATCCCTTGTTTGACCCCTGGACATACAGTAAGAAACAATACCCTAGTCATTCTTTTGAAGAAGTTCAGAACCAGGTGAGAGACAGAGGGCGGCAATTTATTACTGCATTACAAAAACACACGGTTAATTTCAACTTTCTTTCCATTTGGCTCACCAGTCTTTTAGTGGAGGATTTGAAATTGGGTCCTCTGGAAAATGCCCGTCATGTGATGTTACTTCCATTCTTTGAAGGCATCTTATTAGGTAAAGATCCTAAAGTGAAAATAATTGATGGTAATGAATATGCTTACTGGAATATCAAACCTTCACAGTTTTTAGATTCAAAAGACTATTTGAGAAAAAATACCATTGATTTATTGCGTTCACCAGAAGCAAAAAAACTGGCAACAAATATTGAAACATCCCAACCAGTATACTACGATGGTTTACTGGCAAGACACCCAGATTACGATAAAGGTGTAGACAGTGCTGCCAGGTGGAAGTGGCTGGAAGAAAACCTGAAGTTAGCTATGGCGACTTCAACCAGCAACATTGTATGGTTTTATAATGAAAGAGTAGACTGGTGGAGAGGTAATAAAGTAAATGATACACTTGTAAGTATTTTGGAGAATTGTAAATCAGGATTTTCATCCGCAAAAGCCAATAAGGTTGCAGCTGAAAAAAAGCTGATACAGCCTAAAAGTTATAACGTAAATACCGGCAATGCTTATTATTATTTTATCGACTCCAGGAAGCCGATGAAAACAGGAACTGTTGCCTTTACATATACCTGTAATCCCAAAGACAAAACTGTAAAATTTAAGTTCGCTGATAAATTACCTCTTTCAGTTTCCATTTATATTAATAATACGCAGCTATCAACCTTTACACCTAAAGCTATTGATGAAACTTTTAAAGTCAGCTCTTTTAAAAATGGAAGGTTGGCTGTGTTAGCTAAATATGAAGGTTATCTTGAAGCATTTGGATTAAGTAATTATCAGTTGTGAGTGATGAATGTCGTTTATTTATAAGGATTTGTTCACCTCTGATATTTTTTATTCATGAGTATTTTTTTGGATCAGTAATGCATATCCTTTAACTATCTCTTTTACACCGGTGATATTAGCTTTTAAAAGTTCTAAAATAGTTCTTGTAAAAAATTCAATTAAAAAAGTACTGACGCATACCAACCAATAACCACCTGTATTAAAATGTTTTTTTGCATACTGCAACCGGCTACGCAAACTGAGAAATAATCTGAATGCTTTTACAGATTTAGTGGTGCCCTCTCCTGAATGAATCGCTGCAATATCTTTATTATAAAATATTTTACCGCCTGCTGTTTTCAATCGCCTGGAAAAATCAACCTCTTCGTAGTAAACAAAAAACCGTTCGTCAAAAAAACCAATTTGATCAAACAGTTTTCGCCTCATAAACATAAAGGCTCCCATCACCTGGTTAACCTCCCTGCTTTCGTTATGATCCCAGTCTGTCATCAATGTTGACGGATTAAATATTCCTGGTGCAATTTTAGAAAGCCCGGAGGCATCAAAAAAGATTCGCAATGGGGAGGGAAACCTTGAACAACTTTTTGTTTTAATGCCATTATCATCCAGCAAGGCACAACCCAAAATATCAACATCCTTATTTCGGCTCATAAAATTTAAGCAATCGTTGAGTGTGGTTGATAAAAGCATTGCATCAGGATTCAACAGCAAAACATAATCTGAAGTACAAATATGAAATCCCTGGTTACAGGCTTTTGAAAAACCCAAATTGTCGTGATTTCTTACGATGGTAATTCTATTATCTTCAATAATATTACCGGCAGAGCCATCAGCAGAATTATTATCTATAACCACCACCTTACCAATAAGATTTTCATTTCCCGGTGCAAAGACTGATCTTATACATTTTGTCAGGTAATCTCCGCTGTTCCAGTTAACTATTACAATATCAATCATATTTTAAGGACAAAATTGTTATACAGAGATTATGAATGTTTGATATAATAAATTCTTTGGTCGCCTCTTCCCTCCCGGTTTAAAACAATTGCCTGCTTTTTAAATTTCTCAATATCAGTTTTAAAAAACAAATGCTTTTTATTGAAAACAAATTTCTTATACGGCGATACATAGTAAGACCTTGAATCGCTAAGACCAATACCCTTCTTGTACTGTTCACTTCCAATAAACTGAAATTCCAAAGAGTCATCAACAATAGACTCTATCCTTAAATTATTCTTTGAAACTAATATGCCCATGCTTTTATTAGTATGCAAAAAAATATGCCGTGGAGCGTCTAACTGCACCCAATGCTCTTTGTAAAAATCAAAAGCATAACTGTCAGAAACGGGAATTCGTATTATGCATATCCCGTCATTTTTCAGAAGTCTTTTAATATGGTTGATTACCTCTGAAGGATTTTCAACATGCTCAAAACTATGGTGCAGCATAATGATATCAAAAATTTCACGCCCCTCTAATTCCTCCACACTTTTTTTTAGCAACTGATAATTACATTGAATTACATCGGTGTTTAGAAAGGGATCAATGCCCGTTAAATTTTTAAAACCACACCAGGCTAAACCATCAATCAAGCTACCATCTCCGCAACCTACGTCCAGTATTTTAGAATTAGGGTGAACTTTTCCCTTTAAAGCATGTGCTCCGCCATCCCTTGTTTGTATAGCAAATAAAAAATTAAAAAATGATTTATGCCCAAGAGCGCTGGCAACCGAATTCCTGACTATGAGTCTTTTTATCTTTTTTATAATACCTGAGATATTATAAGTATTAAAGCTGTAATAATTTCTGGGGTATAAATTTTCTATACTTTTTTCTGGCTTTTCAATCTGAAGACATCCACAATGTAAACATTTAAAATAAGTATAAAACTTTCCAGTTCCAAACATCATTTCCTTTACTTGCAGAGGATCATTATTTACATTATTGAGACAGATTGCACACTCCATATCTTTATTTTAAACATCAGAATACTTAGATTTTTATAAAGATAAATTCTAAAACCCGAATCAATTATTTAAAATCAACCATTTTATATGGTTTTACCAAAGTTCCGTTTAAAGCGAAAAAGTAAAAGAAAGTACCGGCAATTATTATGGTGATAAAAATATTGTATTTGCCAAATGGTAAGTACCTGGCTAAATAGGCAAAGGAGAACATGGACAAAATTCCAAAAAGATCACTTACCCGGAATGCAATAGTAGGTATTCCCGAAAGAAAAGACAATAAGAAAATAGATAAAACATTACACTTCAAAAAAAGTGTCAGTTTTTTATCCCGTAAAAACTCAGCCGGTAATACAGCAAAAATAAGGTAGAGGCAGCAAAGAATATTACAAATTGTCACTACATTCAACACATTTATTTTTTCAGAAGCATATTCAGAAGCGATTGCATGATTCTCAATTTTAGCGGTAAACTCATTAGAGCTGAAATTACTTACATAACCAATTAAGGGCACTTTAAAGAATACCAGTACTATGGATATTAAAATTATTCCGGTATATAAATAACGGTTAAAAGACTGCTTTTGAAAAAATAACAAGCCTAAGTAAAGTATGGCGGTGTAATGAAATAGAGTAGCTAAAATAATCAACCCGATGTAGGCCTTTATATTTCCTTTGAAATAATAGGTTAAGGATACAAAAAAGATAGCTGTTGCAAGTCCAATTCTTACCTGTGTCATTTCATGCAAGAAGAAAAAATGAGAGAAGTAAAATAACATTACCAAATAAGGATTTACCGCCAGCGATCTGATCGAAAACAATTTTAAAAAAATACTTGAAAAAGCATACACCAGCATAATTACCATTCCATAATTAAATTGAAAAATACTTCTGACGGAATAGACGATTAAAAAAAAGCCGGGTTCATATATAGCAAGATAAAGTGGATTTTTATCTGCATAGATCATATCAAAACTAAAAAGATACTGCCCATAGTCTTTTTCAATTTCCGGATTGCGCAAGCCTGCTAACAATGCCAAGGCAAGTGCAATAAAACACAGCATATAAATATTATGCGTTTTATTAAACTCATAGTCAATTGCCATGATCATTATGAAAACAAAAAAACCAATGTATAAAAGCATCTATTATAATTTGGTTGTAAAAACTACGTACATGTCAGATTATTTATTACTGATCAGCTATTTAACCTTATGCAAAAAACTTTTTATTAAAATAACAATATCTGAAAATGATATTAAAAGTAAGTAAACTACTGTTGACAGTAAATAACCTAAAGGATAAAGCAGCTGGCTGGAAGATTGCCTGAAAAAAACGTAAAATAATATCTGAACCAAAAAGGCAGTCATAAGCATGTATAATATATGCCTGCTTCTTAACTGCAGTTCATATTTCTTTTGTACCATCATTGCAATTTGCCAGATAAAGGTTGCCACAATTATGATCAAACCAGTTAGTTTGTAATCAAATGTATCAGGTGTATGTACAAGAGCAAACAACCAGCCGGCGCCAAACCACCAGTAGGCTATTCCTGCAGCAAGAAGGCCTGCAAACTCAAATAGAATAATTTGCAGCAGTATTTTTCTTATTTCTTTCCGTTCGCCTTTTTCAAAAGCAGCGGTAAGTAAAGGGAACAGCGATGTTACTACAGGTGATATAAAGAAGGTAATGCTTTTAGACAAAAAATCAAACATAGCCTGGTAATTACCCTGGGCCTCGCCACCAACTCTTTTTAACATAAAATATTTATCAACTAATGATATGGCGGATCCAAAAACAAACCACAATGACAGCGGCCCTCCATAGTGCATAAACCGCCTGAACAGTTCTTTTAAATTTTCTTCGGCGGCGTTTTCTTTTTGATATTTTTTTACCAGCTGTCGGTTAATCTGTATATATAAATAAGTAAAAGATGAAATATAGGAAATGATAACTGCAGTAAAGAGCGCATACATATATCCAATTGCAGAAAATTTTAACAGCAACAGCGCACAACTTATATAGCTACCCGTGCGTATTATCTCAGCATAAATACTTTTCTTAGACAAAAAGACTGACTGACTTAATGCAAGTACAGAAAATTGCAAAGAGGTAATAAACAATGTGAGTGAGAAAAAAAAAGCTAATAAAAGATCATTTCCAATGTACCATACCACTAATAAAACCGGCAAAAAAAATATCAATTGTGTGATGCAGGAAAGCTGCATTGATTTCTGTACAAATGATTTCTTGTGCAGGCTGGCTGGAAAATACCGGAGAATACTTGGCCAGATCCACCCCGATAAAATACCTGTACAAAGTAACACTGAATTAAAGGTTAATGAAAAATTTCCATAGCCTGCAGAACCCAGCATGTGCTTGAACAAAGGAATGGATGCAGCAGTAATAATAACCGGTATTATTATACTAACCAGATAATTGATGTAATCTTTTTTAAACCTGGAAAACAAATCCATTCAGGGATGTATATTGAGAATAATGATTAGAATCAGGTTGGATTTCTTTTGAATAAAAGCACCAACCTGTGATTTACATTAACGGCTTTTTTTCAATAACCCAGATACCCATACAATCAATATTGCAAAGAATACAGTGAATACCGAAAAAATAAATCCTGTTTTCAATCTACCCACCTTAATCTTTTTCATTGGATAATCTGCATGATCAATAATTTGCAACAAAGGGATTTTTTTTAAATACTGATACCTTGCCATTTCCAATGTTTTAAACATCTCTTTATATGCCTCCCCGTATGCCTGCATATTATATTGCTGTTTAATAGCTGGTGTTTGAGCCGTTGCAAATGCAGGGTTTACATTTTCATCTTGGCTTCCTGCTCTTATATCAATACTTGAATTAACATTACTTTTTAAAGATGCCACCCGTTGTTCTAAAATTTCCAGTGTTTCCTTTTCTTTTTTGCTGGTGATCTCTGTATAAAAACTTGTTGTGGCGTCTACCAGCCTGTCAGTAAAATCTTTTGTAAACTTTTCATTGGAGGTTTTCACCTTTACCTCATATATACTTAATTTTTTATCAGGTCTACCTGCGGAAATATAACCAGATGCAAAATCTAGAAATGCATTATTTAAGATGCTGTCCTGCACATAAGAAAGTGTTCCTTTTTTTGAACCAACAGGAAAAAATACGTTTTTAAGATCGGGCCTGATGTTGAAAATTTCCCTGTTGCCACTCATCTCTAAATAAAAATCCAGCAGCGTGACTGGCTTCCCATTAAAAGTATCTGCAGATAATAAAACGGCTTCAATTATCCGGCGGCTCTTCATGATCTCCAGGATATTATCTCCGTCAAAAATACTTTGACCTCCTCCTATTCCCAATCCAAATTGTGCAGCAAGATTCATAGCACTCGATAAACCTCCATCACTGGAGCCTGCGTCCAATGCAAAAGTAAGCCTGCTTTCATAAGAGGGTTTTTGAAAATAAGCATAAAAAAATCCCACCAGCCCTGCTAAAAAACCTATTAACAAAAACAACTTCCATTTTTTCAGCAGCAGTTGTATAAATTGAAATATTGCCGGATTAATATATTTATTCCCCGGCTGCTGGGTATCTGTTTCTATGATTTCAGATTGACTCATTTTTAAAATTCCGAATAACAGTTTTTAATTTCTAAGATTGATAATCACATTGGCAATAATGGCTAAAGAAGACAATATCACTGACCATTCTGCTACAGAAAGTTTGTCTTTATTTTTATCCGATTTCTGCGGCACAAAAATTTCCGACCTGGAAACTACAGTTGGGTAGCTTTTAAAAAACAAAAAGTGTTTTGCCTTTTTAGCCTTACCATCTGGATAGATAACCAGGGTGCCATTTTTACGGGCCACATCGGTATAACTTCCGGATTTTTGAATGTAATATTTTAAACTGGCGTTCTTTTCAAAAGGAATGATGGTGGGGAAATATACTTCGCCACTTACTTTTACCAGGTTGCTGTTTTGTTCTATAGAAAGTACATCCCCATCTTCCAGCAACATATTTTCAGGGCCCTTTTTATCCTGCAATGCATTAGTAAGATCGATGCTGATCTTGTCATATTCTTTATATATTTCGCTTTTGATCCTTGCAGAGGTATTGATACTGTCCGGTTTAATATTCAGCAGTTTGGAGAAAACTTTTTCCCTGTCATCTATTGACTGACTTCTCTTAACCACTCTCCTTATCACCAGTGCGGTGGTATCTGCATTGGCCCTGAAACCACCTGCCCTTTGCAACACATCACTGATCTTATCTCCGCTCATCTGCAGGGTGTACCTGCCGGGGTTGATCACCATACCTTCTACTGTTACCGTACGCTGTTTGGTAAATTCAGGCTTTTGCCGGATGTTAATTACATCAAAGGGTTTTAGTATCACATCTGTTGATGCTAAGCTGTCAGACAGGTCAACCGTGATAATTTCAGTTTGCACATGATTGAGGGTAGTTAAATTAATATTGTCTATCCTTCTTGCTATTTCAATATTTCGGGTATCTCCTGATTCTGATACGCCACCGGCGGTTAATATCATATCCTTTAGGGTAAGGTTTTCAGCCCATTTATATTTACCTGCCCGGTTTACATATCCTTCAATACTGATGGATACTTCATTGTCAAGGTCAAAAATGGAATAGATGGTTACGCTGTCATTCTTTTTTAACATCACACTGGCCCTATCATTCATGATAGAATCTATATCGAATGAAACCTGCAAAGGCGTTCCGTTATTATTAAACCTGCTGATACTTCCTCTTTTGCTGTACACATCCGGCTTTACGCCGCCTGCTTTTACAATCAGGTCCTTTAAACCAAGGTTGCTGGTTAATTCAAATTCTCCCGGCCGCAATACAGCACCTGCAATGGTTAGTTTATTTTCAAACCTGTCTGATAATTTGCCTACAAATATAGAGTCACTCGACATTGGCTTATAAATGGCATATTCATTTTTGAGCAGGTCGGTAATTCTTCTTTGAGTATCTGTAAGCTGGTAAATGGTTACCCCGGCCTTGTAAGCATCATCTGCAAAACCACCGCTAAAGCGTAATACATCATCAAAGGTTTCACCATCTGTCAATTCATATTTACCTTTATTTTTTACGTTACCATTTAATATCACCCTTGTTTTGTAATAAGGTATCCTTACCACATCACCTTCCTGCAACAGCACATTGTCTTTTTGATCGCCTTTGGTTAAAAAGGCATACAGGTCAACGGTACGTTTCAGTTGGTTTCCCCTGATCAGTTCTATCTTTCTGTAACTGCCCAAATCTGATGGACCTCCACACAAATACAACAGGTTAAAAACAGTAGTGAGAGAGGATACGGTGTAAGTACCTGGTTTTTTTGATTCGCCAATAACTGTTACCCTTATACTCCTTATTTTACCTAAAGAAATTTGCACCCTTGTCTGGCCACTCTTTACTGCTTTATAAATAGTAGCCCCCAGTTTAGATTTGATCTTTGCACTTGCCTGCTCAATACTGAGTCCATTTACAAAAATGGGGCCCACCTGTGGTATATAAATATTGCCCTCTTCATTTACAGTGAGGTTGTAGGTTTTTTCACTGTACCCAAAAACATTTACAATCAGTTGGTCATCCGGGCCAAGGATATATCCTGAAGGCGTGGGTATCCGCAGGTTGGGTTCAAAAACAAGACTATTGGCGGCAAACAGTTCAGCACCAAAAATGGAGAGGTCTGTTTTTGATTTTTGCATTGGCACCACAGCATCCTGGTTGGCAAAGCGGTTCGCTTTTTTTTCTTTTTGCTCTGCATCTTTGGTTTCAGCTTCCGGCACCGTATTTTTTTCTGAAAGGATCTTTTCAATCCTGAGCGATAATTTATTGATCTCTGTTTGAGGTAACCCCTTCTCTTGCAGTATGCGGTATACATTATCTTCGGACAAACCATTTTCAGCTGCTTTTACCCAATAGGCTTTTATATCAGCATCGGATATATCATCAATATTTACAGATGATAAATTTTGTACAGACAAAGAATTTATCTGAGTAAAACCAGGTAACGAAAATGCCAAAATAAAAATCAGGATAAAAAAAATGCTCTTCTTACAATTCATAACAAAATTTCTGATACGCACTTGCGAAAGGTAGTTGGTGAACAATATAAACTTATAAAAACAGGTAAATTTTGGCGATATAAAGAATTTGCTGCAAAATAAGGTAAAAATGCCAAACCTGCCTGATTATACCCCTTCAAATACAGGATAGCAGCAGGCCGGAACCAATAGCTGTCAGCTTTTATAAATTGGAAGAGCACAGGTTCCGGCTGATAAAAAATTTAATGCGGTCATAAAACTATTCTTCATTAGTTTCGCAACGCTTTTTTAAACGGCAAAATTCAAAAAAACCTGTTATGTTTTCAACTGACATTGTTTATAAAGATGGGTTTCAGCTGGCTGTTCTGAGTGACACAGATTCAGGAACATCAGCAGAAATCATCCCATCATGTGGTGGTATTTTACATTCTTTGAATGTTCTTCATCACAATGACTTTATCAATGTAATTGACAACTATGAGAGCAGGGATGATTTTGAACAGCATGTTGCTTCCAAAGGATTTAAAAGCTGTAAACTTTCTCCTTTTGCCTGCAGGATAAAAAATGCCACTTACCAATATGGCGAAACAACTTATCAAATCAAAAAATTTTTATTAGGAGAAAACGCTATACATGGGTTGATCTACGATGCCGGCTTTTCTATTGCACAACAATATGCCAATGAAGAAAGTGCAACCCTGGTTTTACAATACGCCTATCTTGGAACGGACGAAGGATACCCTTTCAATTTTGATTGCCTCATCACTTATCAACTCAAGAAAAATAATGAGCTGACCCTGACTACCGAAATTATTAATATAGACAATCAACCAATTCCAATACAGGATGGCTGGCATCCGTATTTTACATTAGGTAAAAAAATTGATGAACTTGAGCTGGAGTTTAACAGCAAACAACAGGTAGTTTTTGATGATCAGTTGATCCCTACCGGTCAAATGGATCCCTACACAGAATTTGGTTCATTAAAAAAAATCGGGGGAACATTTTTAGATAATTGTTTTACGCTGAATGAAGAAGCTGATCAGCCAATTTGTATTTTAAGAGATGCTGAAAACAACATACAGGTGGAAATAAGACCTGATAAAAGTTATCCCTATCTGCAATTATATACCCCTCCAAACCGGCAAAGTATTGCCATAGAAAATTTAAGTGCACCTCCAGATGCATTTAATAATGGCATCCATCTAAAAATATTGCCGCCAGGGGGGAATGCGGTTTTTACAACCGCTTATAAAGTAACTACTTTTTAAAAGTGTACTGTTATACTTTGATATAGATCTTCTTTTTGTCCAGTAACCATGCAAAAAACCACATCATAGTGATAAAGCAGAGTGCATATATTAAAGACCCGATTCGTGGATCTGAAGGGATGATCAATGTGCAAATATGCTCATAAAACCAGCCAAATGGATTGGTATATAATTGCTTGCCGGCCTGGTCAACTCCGTTATTGATTTTTATTAAACCAAGTAACCTTGGCAATACACCACTCATTACAAATATGAATAGCGCATTTTTTCCAAACACATCAAAGAAACGGCTCCAGGCACCTTTACGGTTTTTAAACTCAATCAGGTAGATCATTATCGATAATACCAGCAATGCCAGTCCGGTAACATACACAGCATAGCTGCTGGTCCATATTTTTTTATTGATGGGGAAAACAATATCCCAGGCAAAGCCAGTAAAAATGAGTACACAGGCAGCAACAAATAAACCATTGAGCATTTCTGGTGTTTTACCTTTTTGCAAAATATAATTACCAGCCAGATAGCCAAATATTACCTGCACAATAGCAGCAAATGTGCTCATCAACCCTTCCGGATCAAACGCCACGCCCTCGCCATGATACAAATGTTTTTCACCAAATATGGCTAAATCTATTTTAGTTCCAAACCAACCGGTAAGACTGAATGGATCAGCAGGATTGCCTGCGATACATAAAAACCAATAGCTCAGTAAAATGAAAGCACTTGCTACAAACGCTCCCCTGGTTTTAAAAAAGTGAATGATTACTGCAGCAAAAAAGTAACACAAGGCGATGCGTTGCAATACACCCATGATACGAAGTGTTTCAAATGGCTTTCCCACAATGTTGCCTGCTTCATTGTACTTTATAAAGGGAAACCAGTTGAGAAATAATCCAATGATAAAAATGAGGAATGTTCTTTTAATGACTTTTTGCCAGAAAATATTTTTTTCTTCCAGTCTCGGAATTACAAACGCCATGGCATTACCCACTGCAAATAAAAAAAAGGGGAATACCAGGTCAGTGGGTGTTACGCCGTGCCAGCTGGCATGTTCTAATGGTGCATAAATATGACCCCAGCTTCCGGGGTTATTTACCAGTATCATTAAAGCTACGGTGGCACCACGAAATACGTCCAGAGAATAAAAACGTTGGTTCATTTGGATTTATTGAAAGGATTTTTTTGGGGGTTCATCCTTGTATCAAGCATGTTGATAAAGATAATCTGGTTTTTATGGATCCGGTAATAAATCCTGTTATGTTTTGTTATTAAGTAAGTTCTGATACCAGGGTGGGAAATAACTTCTGGACCTATAAATGGCTGCTCAGACAGCAATTCCATTTTTCCATTCAGTATTAAAATAAAATCATCTGCAACATTATCATACCAGTTCAGCAGTAAGTATTCAAGCAGCTTTTTTACCTTGCTTTCAAATCTCTTTTTTGTAACAATACTGAGCGCCATTCTTCAATATTTTTTTTGAATTCTTCATGACTGATAGTGTCTTTGTCCGGATCTTCATTAATAGATTCCTCTAACTCTGCCCTTTCCTCCGGTGTTAAGTCAGACAAATCATCAAACTCCGTTTCTGCTTTTTGATATGCTACAATATCCTCCTTCACCACGCTCAGCATTTCTTCATCCTCCATGTTATCAATCAGCTCATGCAATTCTTTTTTGAGTTTTTCCTTGCTCATAAAAAATGGTTTATTCAAATTTACTAAATCATTTCAGGAAACTGATAATTACAATAATGAATCCGCTATCGGTAATTTGCAAAGCTCTAAAATATCTTACACTTGCTTGCTTTAAGCCCCTTTAGGGGATGGGGGTATTTTTTCACTCAGTTCCAGCCACCGCATTTCTTTTTCATCCAGCGTTTTTAATATTTCACCAACCCTTGCTGCAGCTTTCTGTAATTCTTCAAAACCCATTTTGCCTTCTGCCATTTTTGATTCTACGCTTTCCTTTTCATTTTGCAAAGCAGGCATATCTTTTTCCAGTGCTTCCAGTTCAAATTTTTCTTTAAAAGATAATTTTTGATTGCTGGCTGCTGGCTTTGCTGTTACTGGCTTTACTTCCGGCTCTTCATTTTTTTGTATGAACGATCCGGTGAGTGTATTAGCTTTTAACTGCTCCCTGTATTGTGTGTAGTTGCCGGGGAAATCCCTGATCATGCCCTCGCCTTCAAAAGCAAACAGGTGATCCACTAACCGGTCCATAAAATAACGGTCGTGACTTACAATTAAAATACAGCCTGGGAAATCCAGTAAAAATTCTTCCAGTGTTCTCAGCGTTTGCAGGTCAAGGTCATTGGTAGGTTCATCTAATATTAAAAAATTAGGGTTCTCAAACAATACACTCAGCAGGTGCAACCTTCTTTTTTCTCCTCCGCTTAATTTACTTAATGGTGTGTATTGCTGCTCTGCATTAAATCCAAACTTTTCCATAAACTGGCTGGCGCTTATTTTAGTACCATCTGCCAGTGGAAAAAATTCAGCAAAATCTTTTACATATTCTATCGCCCTTTTATCTTCTTTGTATTGCAACCCCTCCTGGTTAAAGTTGCCAAACACCACGGTATCACCATGATTGATCTTACCGCTATCTGGTAGCTCTTGCTGCAAGGCAATCTTTAAAAAAGTAGACTTGCCTGCACCGTTTTTTCCAACAATACCAATACGTTCCCCCCTTTTAAAAGTATAATCAAATCCTTTTATTAAAACATTTTCACCATACGCTTTATTTATTTTTATCATCTCCAGCACTTTACCGCCCAGCCTGGTCATTTTTACCTGCAGGCTTACTTCTGCATCTTCTTTTTTAAGACTTACCCTTTCTTCCACCACCGCAAAAGCATCCTGCCTGGATTTTGATTTTGTCGTTCTTGCCTTCGGTTGTTTCCGCATCCACTCCAGTTCCTTCCTGAAAATATTTTTATCTTTCTGCAGTTCGCTGGCCTGCATTTCCTGTCTAAGGCTTTTCTGTTCTAAAAAATAGTCATAGTTGCCCCTGTATTCAAATACTTTACTTTCGTCTATTTCTATAATTTCATTGCACACCGCATCTAAAAAATAGCGGTCGTGGGTTACCAGCAACAGGGTTATTTTTTGTGCACTCAAAAAATCTTCCAGCCACTCAATCATGCTTACATCCAAATGGTTTGTCGGTTCATCCAGTATCAGCAGGCACTTGCCTTCATGCAGTTGAGATTCTATCAATGCCTGTGCAAGTGCAACTCTTTTGCGCTGGCCGCCGCTTAAATTTTTCACTGGTTCATTCAGGTGATGCAAGTTCAGCTTGCCGAGAATCTGCTGCAGGTCGTTCTCAAAATTCCAGGCATTGTATTCATCCAGCTTGCCCATCAATTCTGTCAGGTGGTCTACGTCATCGGTTTCGGCTTCCAAAAACATTTCATATTCCTTTACCACTTTTACCACGGGGTTATCCAGCCGCAGCACATTGTCCCAGATACTTTTGTTTTCATCAAAAGGAGTTTCCTGCTGCAGCATGATCACTTTTACATCTTTGTGTACCCAGATGGTACCGCTGTCCGGCGTATCCAGCCCTGCAATGATCCTTAACAAAGTGGATTTGCCCGTTCCATTACGGGCTACCAGGGCAATCTTATCCCCTTCTTCTATATAAAAGCTGATATCTTTAAAGAGTACCCTTATCCCAAACGATTTACTGATATTTTCTACTGAAGCGTAATGCATATTGCCGCAAAGGTAACGGACGGAGGCATTTTGAAAAGGATTGATTTTTATTGGCATCAAAAGAGGTTGGTACGCAGGCTTTAACCCACCAGTTTCACAAGTCTGACTGACTCCCGGGCTTTTTATGTATTTGTTCCCGGTATTCTTAGATATTCATTTGTGAGCAGCAAACTCAACACAGGATGATGGTGGCAGCTACTGCATAAATTTTGATGATCATTAACCCGTTGGCGGAGTTAATCTGCCAGCGTATGCTTAACTCTACCAACAGGCTTGTTGTATATAAATTTGTTTAAGAACTGCAAAACTGTTAACC
>JAYWII010000036.1:0-61270 GCA_043788995.1 Chitinophagaceae bacterium
CTCAAAAAATCAAATCGTCTTAGGCTCGTATTCAGCGCAAACTCAATATTGACAATACTTTCAAAGAACTAATGATTATAACAACGCAACGCTAATGAATGAGCATATGAAAACAAGTTAACCTAACTGTGTTAAAAAATAAATAATAAGGATACTTATTAATCACAAATCCGCTAAAATTGCAATACACATAATAAATACAGTAAATTGACTGGATACTTTTTCTAAAAATAAAAAAGTAAACCCTTTGAACTATGAATTTAAGAAATCTATTTTGCTATACCATACCAGTACTTTTAATTTATACAGCTTGTACAAAAAAAAATTATATCCAAAAATCATCGTATCAATTTAAAAGCATAACTGGTATTCCCGATTATTCAAACCTGGACTACTGGGCAGCTCACCCTTGGAAATGGGATCCCTCAGACAGTGTACCTGCTTCATTAAAAAAAGAAACTAAAAAAGATACATCCACTGATGCATTTTTTATATACCCGACATCGTTAGTAGATAATAAAGATGAAAGATGGAATGCTCCTATTGACGATTCGGAAATAAATATAAAAACAGACTATTCATCAATACTATACCAGGCAAGTGTGTTTAATGAAAATTCGAGAGTTTTTTCTCCAAGGTACAGGCAAGCCCATTTGAAAGCTTTTTATACAAATGATAAAAAAAAATCTGCTGAAGCATTTGATACAGCCTATGCAGATATTAAAGAGGCATTTCAATACTACTTAAAAAATTGGAATAATCACAGACCTATAATCATTGTTTCACACAGCCAGGGTACAGTGCATGCCGTAAGATTATTAAAAGAATTTTTTGATGGAAAACAGTTGCAAAATTTATTAGTATGTGCATATATAATTGGAATGCCTGTTCAAGAAAATTCTTTTACAAAAATCCCTTCCTGTAAAGATTCATTGTCAACAGGCTGTATTATAAGCTGGCGAACTTTTAAAAAGGGTTATACAGATACTGCTTATGTAAGTAAAGAAACTTTTAAAACGATTGTAACAAATCCACTAATATGGAAAACAGATTCTGCATATGCCCCCGGCAATTTAAATACTGGAGGTGTACTAAAAAATTTTAATAAAGTAAAAAAGGAAGTTGTTGATGCACAGATTCATCAAAATATATTATGGAGCAGTAAACCTAAATTTTTTGGAAACGTATTCTTAAAACAAAAAAATTATCACATTGGCGATATTAATTTGTTCTATAATAATATTCGTCAAAATATAAGAACGAGGATATACATTTTTAATATTAAGTAAGGTCTCTCTGGAATATTAAGGTTTATAATTGGTACCTCCTGCTGATCTCCATCATTCTTTCAATTGGCTTAACTGCAGCCAATCTTAATGTCTCATCCATTAAAAGTTCAGGACTTTCATATTCCATACACAAGTATAATTTTTCAAGTGTATTCAGTTTCATATGTGGACAATCATTGCAGGCACAACTATTATTAGGGGGTGCAGGTATAAAAGTTTTACCAGGATTACTTTTTTGCATCTGATGAAGAATACCTGTCTCCGTGGCTACAATAAATTCCTGATCATTACTTTGCTGAGTATATTTCAATAAACCAGTAGTGCTGCCTATATAATCAGCTACAGCCAATACTGCATCTTCACATTCTGGATGTGCAATTACCTTTGCTTTTGGGTGACGAATTTTTAATTTGGTAATTTTTTCAAGACTAAAAATTTCATGTACCATACATGACCCATTCCACAACAACATATTTCTTCCTGTTTTTTTATTAAGGTAAGCTCCTAAATTTTTATCTGGTGCAAAAATAATCTTTTGATCCTTTGGTAAACTTTCAATGATCTTTTCTGCATTGCTGCTGGTGCAGATAATATCACTCAATGCTTTCATACCTGCGGAACAATTTATATAAGTAATAACAATATGATCCGGATATTTATCCTTAAATTTTTTAAATAATTCAGGCGGTGCACTGTCACTTAAAGAACAACCGGCCTTTAGATCTGGTAACAAAACTTTTTTAGTGGGGTTTAATATTTTGGCAGTTTCTGCCATAAAATGCACACCAGCAAAAACAATAATATCAGCTTGTGTTTTCTCAGCTTGCTGAGCTAAGCCAAGGCTGTCTCCAATAAAATCTGCTACATCCTGAATATCTGGCTCCTGGTAGTAATGTGCTAAAATGATAGCGTTCTTTTCTTTTTTCAGTCGCTCGATTTCTGCAAACAAATCAATTGACGGATCAATGTCAATATCCAGAAAGCCCACACTATCAATTTTTGATTTTGCAATGTTAATATCTGTCATAATAGTTTTTAATAATTCTTTTATTTAGATAAACCTATTATTACTAGGGATGTGAATTTGTGGAAATATAATTTTCTAAATTTTTGTAAAGTTAAAATATTCATATTATACACCGTCATCCACATTTAATTAACATTATTAGTTTGCAGAATATTTACCATGATACTGTTAATGATACAGCCTGTTCATATAAACAATTAAATATTCCTAACAGCTGTTGGTAAAAATTCATGAGGAAAATAAAAAGCAACTATAGAAATTTATCAATGTTAAGCTAACACCTTATAAAGTATCAACTCTTAACAACCTAATAAAAAATTAACATCCTCTCAAACATTTCTTATCCAACTATCCACCGTTCTCAAAATTAAAAGTATAGGTTATTAACAGTAAAACGAGATAATTAACAACAGGTGTTAATATCCTTATTTCAAATTTTCTAAATAAATAAAACCACTATAATTTTTACTTTATAAAATTATTGATCCTGCTCAAATTATGATATTTAATAATAATTTGAGCGTAACATAGTATATAATAATAACACCTAATAACTATAAAAGCCTGACATGCTGATTTACAGCTAATTTGAAGTGTTTATTTTTTGGGGATAAATATGCTTTTTTACCCTATTTTTGCCGTCCATTTTAATTATCTAACAAATGCAGATCATACAGAAAATTCGTGACAAAGGTGCAGCAATTGTAATTGCTGTTATTGCCCTCAGTTTAATTGGTTTTATATTAATGGATGCCAACCTCGGATCAAACCGTATGTCAGGATCAGGAGCTTCTTCAATTGGAGAAATTAACGGAGCCTCTATTGACAGTAAAGAATTCCAGGATAAAATCAAACAAATTGAAGACCAATATGGCGGACGTATTTCCGGTTCGCAGGTATACATGTTACGTCAGAGTGCGTGGGATCAGTTGGTTGCAGAAAAAGTTTTAGGTGCTGAGTTTGAAAAACTAGGACTAATTTTTTCTCCCAAAGAATTAAGTAGCATCATTTTTAGCAATGACGCTCCCCAAAGTTTAAAACAGGCTTTTACCGATAAAACAACCGGTGTATATGATATTGCCAAGGTTCAGCAATGGTGGCAATCAGCCAAAAAATTTAAGGGTGAGCAAAGAGATGCTATAGAAAGCCAGGTAGTGGAGCCAATAAAAATACAGGCTCAGTATGCAAAATACAGCGGTCTTATTGCAGCCAGTGGATATTATCCTACCTGGATGAAAGAGAAAGAAACAGTTGATGGAAAAGCATTTTCTAATATTTCTTATGTTGCTGTACCTTATAATGTAATTAACGACAGTACTATAAAAGTATCTGACCAGGATATAACTGATTATATAAGTAAGCGCAAGGCGCAATATACTCAGGAAGGCGGAAGGCAGATTTCTTATGTTGCTTTCAATGCAAACCCTTCTGCGGCCGACACAGCAAAAACATTAGAATCAGTAGCATCTTTGAGGAGTGCATTTATTTCAGATAGCAACGCTAAAGTTTTTGTTTCAAGAAACATGAGTGTAAAAGATTTTGATGATACCTATATATTGAAGTCTAAATTAACCATGGCGCAAAAAGATTCTATTGCTGTTTTGCCGGTTGGAACTGTTTACGGACCTTATTTGGATGGAAAGTATTTTGAACTGGCAAAAATGGTAAGTACTAAGCTATTGCCTGATTCTATAAAATGCAGGCATATATTAATTGGAACTACAGACAGGCAAACTGGTCAGCCAACATTATCAGACAGTATTGCAAAAAATAGAATTGATAGTTTAGAACTGGCAATTAAAGGAGGTGCAAATTTTGATGAACTTGAATCAAAATATTCAACTGACCAGGCTGCTCATCAGGATAAAGGAGTAATGACTTTTGATTTGGCAACCATGCAAAATAAACAGCAATTTGCCCCAGAATTCGGTAGTTTCCTTTTAAATGAAAATGGTGAAACAAAAAAAGTTGTAAAGACATCTTTCGGATGGCATTATATTGAAATCCTGGAAAAGAAAAATCCTTCACCAGCACATAAAATTGCTTACCTGACTAAAGAAATTGTTCCCAGTGAAGAAACTATAAACACAGCAAGTGTGAATGCCAGTAAACTTTCTGCAGAAGCAAGAAATGCAAAAGCATTAGAAGCATACATTGCCAAGAACGGTTTGCAAAAAATAGATGCACCTAACCTAATTAAAGAAAATGATTATCAGCTGGGTGGTTTGCAAGATGCAAGACAGGTAATTAAATGGGCTTTTGAAGCAAAAGAAGGAGATGTAAGTGAACCATTTAGTGTAGATGAGCAATTTGTAGTGGCAGTAGTTGGAAAAGTTCAACCAGAAGGTTTGCCAGATGCAAAAACGGTAAGACCAACAGTAGAACAAACCGTTAGAAATATTAAAAAAGCCGAACAAATCAAAGCAAAACTTACTGCTACACCTACCCTAGAATCAGCTGCAGCAGCATACAATGTACAGGTTGGTACTGCAGGGGCAGACTCTTCGCTTACCTTTACAGCAACTATCATTAATGGAATTGGCCAGGAACCCAAATTAATTGGTGCGGCATTTAACAAAGCTTATCAGGCAAAGGTATCAGAACCAATTGCCGGAAACAATGGGGTATATGTAATTAAAGTAAATAGTATAGGAACCAAACCTGCAGATGCTGCTGACGTAGCAGAAAAACAATTACAAGACAGGGCCAGAACAATAACACAGCAAATGAGCTATGGCTGGTTCGATTCATTAAAAAAGTTGGCATCCATAAAAGATAAGAGAAGTAAAATTTTCTAATCAACATCAAAATTTTTGAAACAGCCGAACCAACCGTTCGGCTGTTTTAATTTTAACAAGAGACCTCAACCAGGATATTAATAATTCCAATTATCGAAATAGGCAGCACCTGTCGTTATTTTAATAATCGATAAATTTGCAGTATGAATGATATATTAATAAATAAGGTTACCGAAAGTGCATTAGTAACCATTAACCTGGAGGATTATTATCCAAAAGAAAATATTGTTGTATTTGATCTGAAAGATTACCTCTTTATGGGCCTTATCTTAAAAGAAAAAGATTTTCGGGAAGCACTGAAGAATCTAAACCTGGAACCATTCACCGGGAAATTAGTTACTGTCACCTGTTCTGCAGATGCTGTGATCCCAATGTGGGCATACATGCTTTCTGCAAGCTATTTGCAACCTGTGGCAAGCAATGTTTTTTTTGGCAATGAAGAAGAGGTAAAAAAACAAATACTGCTGGATAATATATCTAACATTTCAACAGAAGAATTTACTGATAAAAGAATTGTTATAAAAGGATGCGGAGAACTGTCGGTAGGTGAAGCCGCCTATTTGCAAGCCACAAAAATATTAAGACCGGTTGCAAAAAGTATTATGTACGGAGAGCCCTGTAGCACCGTTCCTATATTCAAAAGAAAATAAACCAGCTTTTAATTTTAACTTCACCTTACTGATTTTTCATTTTTACTTTGGCATAAATGTTTGATGCTTTGGTTAAGGGTTTTGCAATAAGCTTGCTGCTGATATTTTCAGTAGGTCCAGCTGCGTTTACTATTATCAAGCAAAGTATTAATAATGGCAGAGCCGGCGGCTTTAGTTTTGTAGCTGGTGTTTGGCTCAGCGATCTGCTCTGGGTTATTTTAAGTAATGCATTTTCTGAATTGGTAATACAGCTGCTTCATTTTAAAAGAGAAATTGGCCTGGTAGGAAGTGCTTTCCTGATTGTCCTGGGTGTCTATTATTTGTTCTTTAAAAAGATCCATTTAAAGGAAGAAGAAAACAAAATAATCATTACTACAAGAAAACATGCAAAACTAACACTCGCCGGTTTTCTTATTAATACCATTAATCCCGGAGTAATGCTTTTCTGGCTTACCACCGCCACCGCCATCGCCGCTACTCACACAGTTAAACAAAGAGTAATAATTTTTACAACCTGCCTGGTAATAAATACCAGCGTAGATATATTAAAAGTGGTACTTGCAGGAAGGATAAGAAAGAACATGAATGAAAAGAATATTACACTGATTAATAAAATATCGGGCACAATATTATTGGTATTTGGTATTGCATTATTAGCGGGGGTATTTTACACCACGAGGAAACATTAATGTATTCCGGTGTTCTGATTGTAAGCAGTAGTGATTAAATTACAGTATGAAACATGTGCTTTTTATAATTTCTCTTTTTATTTCGGTTGAAACCTTTGCACAGTCATCTGATTTTATTTTATTGAAAAATAGAGACAGAACAATGGCAACCTGGTTTACCGGGACAGACATCAAGTTTACTGATAAGGCTGGATCATATATAGAAGGTAAGATCACCGCTATAAGAAATGACAGCCTTTTTATAAAACAATACCTTATCCGGCAGATACCTACGCAGCTGGGCATTTATATTTTGGATACTACTTATTATTACTACCAGAATAATTACAATCAAATTAAATCTATTGGAAAATCAGGAAGACATTTTGATTGGGCTGCCAGTGGCGGGGTATTGATGGGTGGTGGTATATTACTGACCGTTGCAAGTGGTGTGGTATACTTTGCAGACAATAGTAAATTCAGTCCCGAATTAATGATAGCTGCAGTTGGCCTCACAGGCGTTGGATATCTTTTATCCCGGCAATCTGGTAAAGGTATGGTCATCGGAAAAAAATATTCATTGATGTATATCAAAGCATCTGATAATAAAAAGGGTTAAAAATTTATATTGCACAAAATTTAACCCCCTGCTGATATATGCTGAAAGCCTGGCGCATCTTTAAAAAATTTTTTCTCTGGCTTTTTATTTTACAGTTTGTCTATATCCTTTTTTGTAAATGGATCAACCCTCCTATTACCATTACACAATTAATAAACCTGGTACAAGGCTACGGATTAAAAAGGGATTATGTTAGTTACGATGAAATGAGCCCGAATATTAAACTGGCAGTAATTGCCAGCGAAGACCAGTTGTTTCCTGATCATGATGGTTTTGATATCAAAGCAATAAAAAAGGCCATGAAGTACAATGAAAAGCATCCGGCTAAAACACGAGGTGCCAGCACCATCAGCCAGCAGGTGGCAAAAAATGTTTTTTTATGGCAGGGAAGAAGTTATTTTAGAAAGGGCCTGGAAGTATATTTTACTTTCATGATTGAAAAACTCTGGAGTAAGGAAAGAATTTTTCAAACTTATTTGAATGTGGCAGAAACAGGCAAAGGGGTTTTTGGCGTGCAGGCAGCGGCCAAAAAATATTTTAACAAGGACGCCAAAAATCTATCAAGAGCAGAAGCTGCTATGATTGCCGCCAGCCTGCCTAACCCCAAAGTATATACAGTAAAACCGCTGAGCAGGTATGTGGCTAACCGTTATGATAATATTATGCAGCAAATGAATTTTATACAGAGCGATCCGGATATTAGTGCATTAATAAAATAATCATCAACACAAAACAATTGTTGCAATAGCTTTTATGTTTTGTAAATTAGTATATAAATACCCCCACATGTCAACCCTCACCATTACAACCATACAGTCAAAAATCAGCTGGGAAGACAAAGCCGCCAACCTGCGGATGTTTGAAGAAAAGATAAATGCCATAGAAGAAAGAACAGAAGTGGTGGTATTACCGGAAATGTTTAGTACCGGCTTTACCATGCAACCGCAATTATTTGCAGAATCAATGGAAGGCGAAACGGTTGACTGGATGAGAAAGATGGCCATTGATCAAAAAATTATTCTCACAGGAAGTATTGTTATCAAGGAAGAAGAGAAATTCTTTAACCGGCTCATCTGGATGCTACCTAATGGGGATCTTGGTTTTTACAACAAGCGTCATTTGTTTGCTTATGCAGGAGAAGACAATCATTACAGCGCCGGGAATAAAAGATTGATCGCATCTGTAAAAGGATGGAAGATCAATCTGCAGGTATGTTATGATCTTCGTTTCCCTGTGTGGGCAAGGCAATCTCCTTCACATGCCGGAAGAGATGAAAACACCGGACCTGAATATGATGTACTGATTAATGTTGCCAACTGGCCCGAGAGAAGAAGCCACGCCTGGAAAACATTATTGTGTTCAAGGGCAATCGAAAACCAATGTTACGTAGTGGGTGTAAACCGAGTGGGTGCTGATGGCAATAATATTTATCATAGTGGCAACAGCCTGGTGATAGATCCACTGGGAGAAGTATTGTATCACAAAGCTGATGAAGAAGAAACATTTACCATCACATTAGAAAGAGAAAGGCTGAATGAGGTAAGAACAAAATTTCCTTTTTGGAAAGATGCAGATCATTTCAATATCAATGGCTAATTATTTATCCTCTTTTATCATCTCTTTTACAATGATCATTTTTCTATCTAACCCCTCTTTTACAGCTTCAGCAATAGGTGGTATATAAATATCCGGGGGAACGCCTCTCCCATCTTTAACAACATGATTATACTGCACAAGCCTGAATAAAGGAAGTCTTACCCTGAGTTTGGTGGTGGGCAAAATAATGTCCGGTATCATGATACCATTGTTACCATGCCAGCCACCACCTGCATCTTCTCCCACCAATGTTACATTTTCCTGACCCTTAACTAAATTACAGAATAAGGTGGAAGCTGAAAAAGTAGGACCATTTATCAGCACATACACTTTTCCATCAAAATGATTATTGGCTTTGGGCTCGTATATTTTTCTTTCATAAAAGCCAAAATGATAATTACTATCAACCTTTTTCTTTTTGGTAAGAAAAAATAAACCCAGGTTAGTAAGGAACCCTTGTTTGATGTATTTTGTATAAGGAGATAATGATTTTGAAACAGCAAACGCTGTATCCGTCACCCTGAAAGGTTGGTTACGGATGTATTTTGTAAACAGGCTGCTCATATTTATTTCTCCACCACCATTGCTTCTCAGATCAATGATCAAATTTTTTATTTCCTGCTGCCTGATTTTTTTAAATGATTTATTTATAAAAGAGCGAAGGTGTTTTCCACCGCCGCTGGCAAATGTATTTAATGTGATGATGGCTGTGTTTATACTGCTGTCAATTACCATGGAACGGGCATTTTCTCTTCGTTCTTTTTTTAACTGCCACCTTGGTATTTTTTTAACAGGTTCTGCTTTCTTTTTCTTAGTGGTATCTTTTACCGGCATCCACATCGGTATAGTAATATTCTTTTCATTGCCAGTGCTGTCAATATAACTTACCCTGTAGTTTTTATAAATGCCAAAAATATTCCGGTGAAAATATGGGAAGTTGCTGCTGATACGGATATAGTTTACATTATCTGCATATCCATCTGCTGGCAGGTATTGAAACATCTGTTGTATTAATTCATGATTACGAATGTTGTTGACAGAGGTGATTAGCGTACCAGGTTTTATTAATGAATCTTTTCGATTAAGATTAGCAGTTACGATCATAGTATCTTCCCATACTTTAAAAAATAACGGGAAGGATGGGATGGTCTTATTCCTGATGTATTTCCCCCAATTTTTACTCATACCAAAAGTAGTATGACCACAATGAATTTTTTGAGTAAGCGGAGCCAGTATCTTCCACCCAAACTGCAGCTCCGTCATGCTGTCTGAGATATTATTATAGAGGCTGTCGAAATAAAAATTCATGCTGTCTTTTGGCGTGTACCAATAGAGCGATGGATGTTTTTGTTCCAGTATGTTTCTTAACAGAGTATAATCCTGCTGCAGTTCCTGGCGGGAAAATTTTTTATCTGGATTGTAATTTTTACTGGCAGAACAAGCCGTCAGTAACCCAACCAATATAAAAGGAAAAAGTTTTTTTAATACCATGTATCATTATCAGCTTTTCATATGATTCCAGCCCTGTGCTACCAACTCATGTTTGTTACCACCCCTGGTAATGATATGCTTGCCTTCTTCTGGTGCGGTCATGTATCCCACTATGCTGATCTGATCATTCAATATTATTTTTTTATGGTCAGCCTGTGTTACAGTAAACAACAATTCATAATCTTCACCGCCACTTAATGCACAAGTGGTAGGGTCCAGTTCTAATTTGTAAGCAAACTGTTTTGCATCTTCATACACTGGAATCTTATCTTCATAGATAACGCAGCCAAGGTTGCTCTGCTTGCAGATATGCAGCGCTTCACTGCTAAGGCCATCACTTATATCAATCATTGCTGTGGGTATAATTTCGCTATCGCTTAAAAATTCAATGATGTCTTTTCTTGCCTCTGGCTTTAACATACGGCCAACAATGTAAGCTTGGCCCTCCAGGTCTGGCTGGGCACCAGTTTCTGCAAATATCCTTTTCTCTCTTTCTAAAATGGTCAATCCCAAAAACGCACCGCCTAAAAAACCGCTTACACAAAGCAGGTCACCTTTTTGTGCGGTACTTCTTTTTACAAATTTATCTGGCGCCACTTCACCAATAGCTGTTACAGAAATGATCATTCCTTTTTGTGATGAAGTAGTATCTCCGCCCACCAGGTCCACACCATATTTTTCGCAAGCAGCATAAACCCCTTCATAAAATTCATCCAGCGATTCCAGGCTGAAACGGTTGCTGAATGCAATACTGATAACTATTTGAGTGGGCGTGGCATTCATTGCATAAATATCGCTCAGGTTTACGATCACACTTTTGTATCCCAAATGTTTCATTGGTGTGTACATCAGATCAAAGTGAATCCCTTCTACCAGCATATCTGTAGTGATCACCGTTTGTTTTCCAAAATGATCTATCACAGCTGCATCATCTCCCACACTTAAAATGGTAGAAGCATTTCTTGTTTCGTTGTTTTGGGTCAGGTGATCAATTAAACCAAACTCACCAAGGCTTGATATTTCTGTACGTTCGTTGCTCATTAATTTTAATTTTAAATTCTGGATGTTGGTTTTTTCTATTGCCCCTTTAGTAAATTATTTACGGCTCTATGCTTTTTACAATAATTGCTAAAAATTACAGGCTTTTATGACCATTAACAATCTCCAGCATTTCATCATGTATTAAACCATTGGTGGCCAAAATACCCGGTTGATAAACAGAATATTCATCACCGTTAAAGTGAGTTACTTTACCACCAGCTTCTTCTACTATTAAATATCCAGCTGCACTGTCCCATGCCTGTAATTTGTGTTCATAAAATCCATCAAACCTGCCGGCAGCCACCCAGCAAAGATCTATTGCAGCACTTCCAAGCCTTCTTACCGGAACACCCTTACGGATCAATTTTTCAAACACTTGCAAAGGACCATTAGAGGTATCTAAATAAGTATATGGAAATCCGGTAACAAGACAACTGTTTACTACATGTGTTTTATTAGAAACACTCAGTTTTTTGTCGTTCAAAGAAGCGCCAAATCCTCTTTGTGCAAAAAAGAATTCATTCATAAAGGGATTGAATACTGCACCCATGATCATTTTTCCCTGATGCTCCACACCAATACTCACACAGCAGATAGGAATACCGTTGGCAAAATTGATGGTACCATCAATAGGGTCAATGATCCATTTGTATTCGCTGTCCATTTTTATTTCGCCAGCTTCTTCACTCAAAATAAAATGCCCCGGAAAATCATTTTTGATAACTTCAAAAATGGCTTTTTCAGAAGCATGATCAGCCTCTGTTACAGGATTATTGATTCCCTCTTTGTTGGTAATTTTAAATTCACCATTGAAGAAACGTTGCAGTTCTTTTGCACCGGCTTCTGTTGCTTTCAGTAATGTATTTTTAATCATGCCGCAAAGATAAGCAGGATGATCTTAACCATTAATGCTACCCATCATTTGTTCCGGATAGCGAAGCCCGGCAGCAATATCTTTTGGAAAAATTTCATCAATAGCTATTAACTCCTCTTTGGAAAGATCGATATTGACGGCACCTGCATTTTCTTCCAGGTACTTGATTTTTTTAGTTCCCGGAATGGGGAAAATATAGTTGCCCTGTGCTAATACCCACGCCAGCGCAAGTTGAGAAGCGGTACAGTTTTTTATATCTGCAAGCTCCTTGATTTTTTCAACCAATGCAAGGTTCTTTTTAAAATTTTCTCCCTGTAAACGGGGTGAAAAACGACGGTAGTCAAATGGTTCAAAATCATCTTCAGTTTTGATCTGACCAGTTAAAAAACCTCTTCCAAGCGGACTGTAAGCAACAAACGCTACTCCCAGTTCTTCGCAGGTGGTTAATATATCTTCTTCGGGATCTCTTGACCATAAAGAGTATTCACTTTGCACAGCCGAAACAGGGTGTACCGCATGTGCCCTGCGTAAAGTAGCAACAGAAACTTCAGATAAACCAATGCCTTTTATTTTTCCCTCTTTAAATAAATCAGCCATGGCTCCAACCGTTTCTTCAATTGGTGTATTCTTATCTACTCTGTGCAGGTAATAAAGGTCTATGTAATCTGTTTGTAATCTTTTCAGGCTGTCTTCACAGGATTTCTTTACATAATCCGGCTTTCCGTTAATGCTTCTTGCAGCAGGATTTTCCAGGTTTCTTACTATTCCAAATTTTGTCGCCAGTGTTACTTGTTGCCTTTTTCCCTTTAATGCTATTCCAACCAGTTCTTCATTTTTGTAAGGTCCATATGCATCTGCCGTGTCCCAAAAATTGATGCCCAGTTCAAGAGACCGGTGCAGTGTGTTGATTGACTCTTCATCATTTTGTATCCCGTAAAATTCACTCATACCCATACAGCCAAGGCCAAGCTGTGAAGCTGTTAATCCTTGTGAACCCAGTTTCCTTTTTTCCACGATCAAAGTTTTTTATAAAGTTAAAACAGCCATCTTGTTTACATGTTAATTAATGATAGTATTTTGTATTTAATAAGACCTGACAACATTTTTTATGCCACAAAAAATAGATCGTAAGAAGTTTTTACAACTTGTATTGCTTTCACCAATAGCAATTGCTGCAAAGCCATTAGAAAATTTTACAACTAAAACACCTGTTAATAAAAATGATTCGAATCCTGCAGAAAATTTTATTTATTATAAAGCCGGCGATACGGAATATGAAAAACTAAGAAAAGGTTTTAATAAACGGATTGATAAACTTCCGGCGGTGATTGCATTGTGCAAAAACACAAACGGGGTGGCAGAAGCAATCAATTATTCAGCAACAAATAATTTACCAGTTTCAGTAAAAAGCGGCGGTCATTGTATGGAAGGATTCTCCTGCAATAATGGAGGAATGGTTATTAATCTATCATCAATGAAAAATATCGAATGGATAAATAATGAAACAGTAAAAGTTGGCCCCGGTTGTACATTGTCAGCGTTGTACAATGCATTGTTACCAAAGAAAAAAATTATACCGGGTGGATCTTGCTCTGGTGTTGGAATTGGAGGATTGGTGTTAGGCGGTGGTTATGGATTAATGGCAAGAAAATTTGGTCTTACCTGTGACAGCCTCCAGTCTGTAACAATGGTGGATGGTGCCGGAAAAATTATTTCATCTGCAGATGATACTGATTTGCTATGGGGAAACAAGGGAGGTAATAATGGAAATTTTGGTGTGGCAACAGAACTTACTTTTAAAGTGCATGCTGCACCGGCTGCCATGCAGAGTTTTCGTTTCAAGGCTTACAAGATGGGTACAGAGGAAGTGAAGCAAATTTTAAAAGTATGGTTTGAGCTCACTGCAGATCTGCCAACCGATTGTTTCAGTGCTTTTGTATTAAATGGAAAAACAGTTTATATTTTACTTACCAATGTTGGCAAGCATACATCCGCTTTGCAACAAATAATTAATGGCTTGAGTGCTGCAACACAAAGAACCACTAAAACGGCAGCACAACCTTTAGCCCAGGCATTAAAAGTTTATTATGGCCGGCAGCAACCGATCTATTTTAAAAATGCATCAGCAGGCTTGTATAAGAACTTTGCAGAAATAGAATCATTTATTGACAACGTAATCACAACAGTATTGACCTCTCCTGGAATGATCTATCAGGTAAATACATTAGGTGGTAATATTCAAAATGCGGAATTTGAAAATGCTTCTGCATTTCCCCACCGGGCTTATCCTTACTTTTCTGAATTACAGACTTATTGGGAAACACCCAAACAGGAAGCCCTTTTGTTGGAGAGGTTTCAACAGGTGCAGCAAATTTTTATCAGCAATGGAATTACTGCACAATACAGGAATTACCCAGATATTAATTTTACTAACTGGCCCGAAATGTATTATGGTGCCAATTATAAAAGACTGCAGCAGCTAAAGAATAAATATGATCCCAACAATTTATTCCGGTACGAGCAAAGTATTAAAAGCAGTTAGTGTATAACACTATATTTTGCACACTGACAGATTTATTCGTATTTCGTATTTAAATTTTCTTTTTGCAACTTTCTATTATCATAGTAAACTACAACGTAAAATTCTTTTTAGAGCAATGCCTGTGCAGTGTAATAAAAGCAGTTAAAAATATTGACGCAGAAATTTTTGTTGTAGATAATAATTCAAGCGATGGAAGTAAAGAGTTTTTTACTAACCGTTTTCCGCAGGTGAAGTTTACCTGGAAAAAAGAAAATACTGGCTTTGCAAAAGCAAATAATGAAGCTTTGCAATTTGCGACAGGTGAAAGAATATTATTTCTAAATCCGGATACGATTATTCCGGAAGACTGTTTTGAAAAATGTTTGGCCTTTTTTTCAACTGCACAAAATATTGGTGCCCTGGGTGTGAGAATGATCGATGGCAGCGGTAGTTACCTGCCTGAAAGTAAAAGAGGTTTTCCATCATTGTTTACTTCAGCTTGTAAAATGTGTGGGTTTACAAAGTTGTTCCCACACTCAAAATCATTTGCCAATTATTATCTTGGCCATTTAGCGGAAAAGGAAATAAATGAAGTAGATGTTTTATCCGGCGCATTTATGATGGCAGATAAAAAACTGCTGGATAAAGTGGGAAGTTTTGATGAAACATTTTTCATGTATGCGGAAGATATTGATCTGAGTTACCGTATTCAAAAAGCCGGCTATAAAAATTATTATTTTCCGGATACGACGATCCTTCATTTTAAAGGAGAGAGTACACAAAAAAAATCTGTTCAATACATCCGCAATTTTTATGGGGCCATGTTATTGTTTGTAAAAAAACATTATGGAATGCTTCCAGCAAGTTTTTATTCATTGCTGATAAATATTGCAATTGCTTTTAAAACGGTTTTATCTGGAATTAAGAATGTGTTTAAAAAATCAATTGACGGTCCGCAGGAAAACCTTTCTGATGAAACCATTTTTGTAATAAGTGAAATAGCACAATTTCAAAAAATTCAACAACACTTTACCAAAGCAGTAAGAGCAGATCACATTGATCTTATACCTGGTAATACATCTGTAGTTTTATATGAACCAAAACTGTCATTTAGTGAAATGATCATGCTAATGCAGTTGAATCAAAAGAAACATGAATTTTTTATTCATGCAGCAGGAACCAACAGTATTGTTGGAAGTACAGATAAAAGTACCATTGGTAATTTTATTGTCATCGAAACCTGATTAATTCAGGTTTTAATCTACCTCTTTCCACCATTGAGCAAATTCCTGGTATTCATTTTTTAAATCTACTAGCTCACCAATTTTGGGTGTAACTAATTGGATGTTGTTTTCTTCAGCCAGTTGGGTAATGGAAATAATCGGTTCGTCCCATGCATGGTTAGCTAACTGAAATTTACCCCAGTGTAAAGGCATCACTTTTTTTGCTTGTAATGCCGCTTATCAAGCTGATGTAAATTAACTTTTTCAGAGGGCAAAGCAACAGAAGGTTTACCCCGTTTACTTTTTTTAAATATAAATTCTTTTAACACGGCGTAATAGCTGGTATCTTCTGTTAAATCTGGTGTGTGGCTCAAATTTTCAAACTTTCCATTTTTAAATTGTGGCGATTGTTTTATTAGTTCCAGTCTTTTCCCACTTGGAGTTTTACCAAACTTTGGTTGTTGCATAAATAAAGCAACAATGATTATTTAAGTAAGTATAAAAAATAAAACTGCTGCCATTACAATAAATTTAGCTAATTCACATTAAGCCTGGAGATAAATGTTCTATCATATTGATGGGTTTAGTAAAGGTTATACTTAAGACAGTATCTTAATTGCCCGGCCTATTACAGTCCCATCATGGTAAACCTCTATTGTATATTTACCCGGAAGATATTTTTCAGCTTGTAAAGAGAAGTTAAGTTTTTTTGATTCACCACCGTTGTTATTAAAACGCAGCTTCTTTGAATAAATTTGTTTACCTGCGCTGGTATAGAAAATTCCTGTTTCCCAATTGGAAGTTTGTAATACTTTTCCATCCGGTTGTAATACTACCACCATTACTTCTGACACCGTATTTTGACCGCTATTATTTTTTAAAATAAATGAGCCAACTAGGTTATCAGTTTCATCTGCTCTGATAGTTTCCTTTTCGATAAATTCTGTGGAAGTTGTGGCAGATAGCTGGATGTTATCTGCCTTAAAAAGGTTACCCACAACTTTTGGTGATGCTACAGCCTCGTTTGTATTTTTATTTACAGCTTCACTTTTTTGAGTATTTCCAGTTACTTGTTTCAGCATTGCGAAAAGCCGTTCGTTCTCTTTTGTTATCCGGTTGTTTTTATTTTTCAACTCATCCACGAGCACCTGCAATTCGCTGATTTTTACTTTGGCTGATGCCAGATCTGGAGCTGGGTTTTTGTCTGATAAAATGCTGCTTATTTCAGTGCGTAATTTTTCTAATGCAGCGGAGGTGTCGTTATTTTTTATACCTGAAAGATTATTAACCACATCCTGGTTAGTTGAAATGTTACTATAGCCAGCTGGTATGGCAGCAAAGGATGCATCCAGATCTTTGATAGTGGCAGCGTATATTTTTTCAAGGGAATCTTTTGTACTGCTTATTGATTTGGCAGAAGAAAGTTTTTTGTTTGGATAAACTGCCGCTGTTTGAGAAGTACTATTGAAATAAAGGTAAATGGTTGTGCCTAGTAAGCCCACTGATATTATTAAGAATATAGTAACTAAGGTTAATAAATATGGCTTGGTCTCTTTCATTCTCTTTTTTGTCACACAGGCTGAGCAAATAATTATTTACTTGTTTGCTGATTTACATATGCCGATATCCAGCCCACCTGCCCATTCTTTACTAAATAGAATTCTTTGCCTTCATATACACCTTTGAATTGTCTCATTATTTTTAATAATAATCCAACTCCTGCCATCAATGCTTTCTGATCAAAAACCTGGTGTACACTTTTAATTTCTTTAGAAATTTTTGCTTTGTCAAAGTTCTTCTCATCTAATTTTTTTGAAAGGGCATCTTCCGAAAGAGAGCCAAATGTTGTGTACAGTTTTTCACTTAGTTTTTCCACCTCTTCATAGGTTACAGGCACCACGGCATTATCAATCAGTTCCGGGTATAATAGTGTGGCTGCAGACCAGGCAATACCACCACTGATAGCAACATAGTCGCTCATGTTATATGCACCACTTTCATTTACTGCATATATTACGTCTTTATCCACTGCACCAGATAACACACGGCCAAGCTGTTTTTGATAATTAGAAATAGTCTTATCATCCTCACTACGTTTATCTGCAGTATTGCTGGTGCTTTTGGTGCCCCAGTTCAACTGGAACAGTTTAAATTCTGCGGTATTACCATATGGAAAATAACCACCCTTGGTATTTCCACTTCCAATATCTATTAAAAATGTGCTGTACCGTCTGTCATCAGGCACAATTCCCAAATGACTCAGGCGGGCTTCTTCTGCAACTTCTATTACATTTATATTACGGGAAGGCTCTGTGATTCTTAATTTAAACGAATCGGCTAAATTATTTATCCATATCGTTTTATTCTCTTTATCTGCCTGTCCTTTTACTCCACTGCTTACCGCAGTAAATATTCTGTCAGAAGAAATATCATATTGTTTAAGGGCTTTGTTAAAAAGTGTTCCCATGGCATCCAGCGTAGAATAAAAAGTGGGTGCTGAAAAAGAAATAAAATCAGAGTTGATAGCTGTGTCTTTTACGATCTGGTAAACCGGTCCTTTTTTGTTTTTCCTGTTCACTTCAATCACACTCATTTTTACTCCCTTAGATCCTACTTCAATGCCTGCATATACAATTGAATTTTTGAAGTTCAGCTTCAGATCGTTTTGTGCAGATACTGTCACATTACTTCCGAAGAACACGATCAAAAAAAATATGCCCAGTTTTATATTTCTCATATTCATATTAAAATCTTTTAACAGCGCCGAAAAATTTTTCACTGCTTACTTCTTAATGAAGAAATCAGGAACCACCGGTTTGTGTAAAAACATTAGTTGGTTCGTTAATTGTTTAATGGGTATCCGATCAACTACAAATCTAAATTACATTTAATTATTCCACCGGTTTCAACAGGACAATCTGCTAACATCTATGTGAATAAACAGTACGGTACTCCTTTGTATTTTAAAAAAATTGGCGGTTAAAAAAGAAAAACCATTCCTGTAAAGGAATGGTTTGATATTTACTTACCCATTAAAAAACGTTGTTATACTGCCTGCATCTCTACTATCTTGGCCCTTATCTTAGCTTCAATTTCTGCAGCCATTCCCGGATTATCGAGCAGCAACTGTTTTACTGAATCTCTTCCCTGGCCAAGCTTATTGGTATCATAGCTGAACCAGCTACCGCTTTTTTGAACAATGCCTAATTCAACTCCCATATCAATGATCTCACCGTTTTTTGAAATACCTTCTCCAAAAATGATATCAAACTCAGCATTACGGAAAGGCGGAGCTACTTTATTCTTTACCACTTTTACCTTCACCCTGTTACCAATTGCATCATCACCATCTTTTATCTGGGCCATACGCCTGATATCCAACCGTACAGAAGCATAAAATTTTAAAGCATTACCACCGGTGGTTGTTTCAGGGTTGCCAAACATCACACCTATCTTTTCCCTTAGCTGGTTAATAAAAATACAGCAGCAGTTTGTTTTAGAAATGGTAGCAGTGAGTTTACGAAGTGCCTGGCTCATTAACCTTGCCTGTAAACCCATTTTGCTGTCTCCCATTTCACCCTCCAGTTCACTCTTGGGTACCAATGCAGCTACGGAGTCAATCACTACCACATCCAGCGCTCCGGATAAGATCAGGCGGTCTGCAATTTCTAATGCCTGCTCACCATAATCTGGCTGAGAGATCAATAAATTATCAATATCAACACCCAGCTTTTGTGCATAGTTGCTGTCAAATGCATGTTCCGCATCTATAAATGCACACATGCCACCTTTCTTTTGTGCCTCTGCAATTACGTGTATGGCAATGGTAGTTTTACCACTGCTTTCCGGTCCGTATATCTCTACCACCCTTCCTTTGGGCAAGCCTCCAATTCCCAGTGCCACATCAAGCCCCAGCGAACCTGTTGAAATTACTTCCTGTTCAATATGTGGCTTATCCCCCATTATCATTACCGATCCTTTGCCGAAGTCTTTATCAATTTTGTCCATTGTTAACTTCAGCGCCTTTAATTTTTCTGGATTACTCATGGTGTAAATTTTAAGTGATGTATCTGTTTAAGCTGTAAAAATAATCTTCGGAACAAAGATAAGAGCTTTCTTTTATCAACACTAATTAATTTAGTATTTTTTAGTAAAATATTTAGTTTACAAAAAACCCCTTTCAATTGAAAGGGGTAACCTGAATGAGAAAAACCTACTCTAAAAATTTTCGGCCGGGTACTCAACGGATGAAAACGGGCAAAAAATTTATTGTTGTTTACCCTAAACCCGGGATAATGTTTTGGGTGTGTATACAAATTGACAACACTTTTGTGAATTAAACAATACCCCAAATGTGTAATTTTATTAAAACGGTCACCTTTGTTTGGCAATCCCAAGGCGGGTTAATAGTCAAAACAGGCCTTGATATAAACTCTTTTTATCCCTTTCTACAGGCTGCTTTCCTGTATTAAATAATTGTTACCAAGCACCCGGTTGCTTGCTTCTATCAGCATTAAGTTCTAATTTTTCTATATGAAATGGGTATTAATCAATAATCACAGGGAACCTGTACAGGAATATCATTTAATGGAAAATGACCTTTGTAAGGTGGTTCTTAAATACAATTCTCAGCAGAAATCGGCAAGAATAAGTTGCGCTAACCAGCAACGTTTGTTCTTTATTCAAAGCGCAGGTGTATTAACCGGCAAGTATATTTTTACCAATGAATACGGAATGGAGATTGGAAGTATAAGCCATGACAAGCGGAATAATAATGGCGGTACGGTAAGTATTGAGTCAAAAAAATATCATTACGAAATTTCAAACAATCCTTCGGGGAAACTTACCATTTATGATAGCAATTCCGCAAGACAATTAGCTACCTGTGGATTGGAGGTTTCAGATAACAATAGTCTTATACTAGCCCATTGCTGGTATTTATTTTTGCCTGTAGTAAAAGAGAGCATGCTGGAATATGCTGTTTAAATTATAATGCCCGAATAATCTAATCTTATTTCTGAATAAAATGATGCAGCCCTATAAGCTGCGTCATTTGTATATAACTGGGATATAACTATTGCACATTTAAGTTACCCACAATTCTGAACTGCTTATTGTTTGACACAATTATTTGGCTTCCTGCAGCAACTGTTTGGGTAACATTCAGCACACACTCAGCATTAGCAGGTGGGTTGATCATAATGATGGAACCGGCAGGTAAAGAAGCTGGCGGAATGCTGTTATTTGACCAGTTGGCTGCAACATCCCAGTTGCCATTACCATTAAAGGTATATTGTTTTGGACCAGTGGAAACTACCCGGTAAACAGTATTATTATTAAGACATACAGCATATACTTCACCATCTTCCGTTTCTCCAAAGTTTGAAATGCCGGCAGGTGTCAGCGTTTGTATTGTGGTGGAATAACTGTGTGCTGTTGAATCATAATAAATGATATAAAAATTAGCAGTTGTATAATCGCAGCTTAAATAATATCCTCTTAATCCTGGATAGGTATCACCCCTGTAAACAACACCCCCGGTAACTGATGAAGATGGGTTTACTGTGGGATAAGCGTAAATGGGAAAGATATAATTTGATATCGATCCGCAACCTGCAGTGTTGTAAGTACTATTTCCTTCATAACATCTCCAGCCGAAGTTTACAGCATTGATGGAATCAAATTTTCGGTGATCTATTTCTTCAAAAGCGCCCTGCCCCACATCACCAATCCAAATATCATTTGTTTCACTGTCAAAACTCCACCTGAATGGATTTCTGAGTCCATAAGCATATACTTCATTTCCAAAAGGATTGTTGAGTGGAATGGTATAAAAAGGAGCGGTAGCTGAAGTATTAACAGCCAGCCGTAATATTTTGCCTAATAAAATATTGGTGTTTTGAGCATTGTTTGGTACATCACCGGTTCCCCCGCCATCACCTGTGGACAGGTACAGGTAACCATCTTTACCAAAGTGCAGTGTACCTCCATTGTGATTGGAGTTGGTAGGATGTGGAATGGTAATTACCACTGCCTTAGTGGTTGAATCTGCTATATCGGGATTACTATCTGTTACTTTATACCTTGATATTTCCAGGCTACCGGTATTGTTGGTATAAAACACATAAAAGAAACCATTATTCATGTACTGCGGATGAAATGCCATACTCAGTAAACCTCTTTCTCCAGAACTGGTGATATTTTTTACTGTTAAAAAAGTATCCAGGAACGTAAAAGCTTTATTATAAACTTTTATAACGCCATTTTTTTCAATGATGAAAATTCGACCAGTACCATCACCTGCATTTACTAATTGCATGGGCAAATTAAGATTTTGAATTACCGGGCTTAAAGACAGTGTAGGTGCCTGTGCGGTAACCCTGTTCGAAAAAGATATCAAAAGAAAGGCGGTTACATACAGGAATGTCTTCATGTTTAATACGTTTTTGTTAATGAAAAAGGAGTACTTCAAGTTACTAAAAAAAGACGGCGAATACATAATGAAGATTTAAGGCTTTATTCAGGTATTTTACCCCGGTAAAGAAAAGAAAGAACGAATTTAAAAATGATATGGTTGCTGTTAAATGGGGTACAAAATTTATACCGGATAAATTTTTTGAATGATGATCATAATAGAACATCTGTAAATATTTTCCCACAGCATCTGAGTGCTTCCACCCTATTCGTAACTTCACCGGATGTTACAATACTTAGAAGAACTGAACGAACCGCAAAGAGAAGCGGTCATCCATAAAGACGGCCCACTCATGATCATTGCTGGTGCAGGCAGTGGTAAAACAAAAGTACTTACCACCCGTATTGCTCACCTGATGGGCTATCATCATATTGATTCTTTCAACATCCTGGCACTGACGTTTACCAACAAGGCCGCCAAAGAAATGAAGGAAAGGGTGGAACGAACCCTCGGTAATAATGAAGCAAGGAATTTATACATCGGCACTTTTCACAGTGTGTTTGCAAGGATACTGAGAGGCGAAGCAAACAAAATAGGTTACCCAAGCAGCTTTACTATTTATGATACAGACGATGCCAAGAGTGTGATCAAAACGGTGATCAACGAAATGGAGTTGGATGATAAAATTTATAAACCCAATGTTGTATACAACCGGATCTCTTCTGCCAAGAATAGTTTGATTAGCCCGGAAGAATATAAGAATGACTGGGCATTGCAGCAAGAAGATGCCAGGGCCAACCGGCCGGCGCTGGGCAGGATATACGATGCCTATAACAAACGTTGTTTTAAAAATGGCGCCATGGATTTTGACGACCTGCTGTTTAAAATGTATGAGTTGCTGAAGAACCACCCGGATTCATTGAGCAAGTACCAACGCAAGTTCAAGTACATCATGATTGATGAGTACCAGGATACCAATACTTCCCAATACGAGATCATCAAACTGCTGGGTGCCATGCATGAAAATATTTGTGTGGTGGGGGATGATGCACAAAGTATTTACAGTTTCCGTGGCGCTACCATTGAAAACATTTTGCAGTTTGAAAAAGATTACGACGATGTAAAAGTGGTGAAACTGGAACAGAACTACCGCAGCACCAAAAGCATCCTTAATGTGGCGAATGAAATTATCAGCAACAACAAAAATCAATTACCCAAAACCTTGTGGACTGACAAAGGCGATGGCGATAAAATAAAACTGGTACGTACCGCTACGGATAATGAAGAAGGGAAATTTGTAGCAGATACCATACAGGAAGAAAAACTCCGCAACCATTATTTTAACCAGGAGTTTGCCATCTTATACCGCACCAATGCACAGAGCCGCAGCTATGAAGAAAGTCTGCGGAGGATGAATATTCCTTACCGTATTTATGGCGGCTTGTCTTTTTACCAGCGCAAAGAAATAAAAGATTACATCGCTTATTTAAGACTGGTGGTAAATCCAAGTGATGAGGAAGCATTGAAACGCATCATCAATTTTCCAACCAGGGGCATCGGTAAAACAAGTATGGACAGGGCCGTACTGGCTGCCAATGAAAATAACATTTCCGTATGGGAAGTGCTGACGAAAGCGTCCGGGTTTGGATTTAAGGCTGGTACTCTGGAAGCCATCAACAATTTTGTGATGATGATCAGGATGTTTCAGAGTGAGTTGCAGAAAAAGAATGCGTACGACCTGGCAATAATTGTTGGCAAAAGCACACTGATTGTAAAAGAACTGTTCAATGATAAAACAACCGAAGGTGTGGCACGGTATGAAAACGTACAGGAATTACTAAACTCCATTAAAGAGTTTACTGAAACACCCATGAATGAAGAAGATGGCGAAGTGGGTGATAAAGGGTTGGGTACTTTTTTGCAGCAGGTTTCACTATATACCGATGCAGACAATAATAAAGAAGATGCAGACACGGTTAAGCTAATGACCATCCATGCCGCAAAAGGACTGGAGTTTAGTTGTGTGTTTGTAGGAGGTTTGGAAGAAACCTTATTTCCCAGCGGTATGAGCATTAACACCAGGGAAGAACTGGAAGAAGAACGCCGCCTGTTTTATGTGGCCATTACCAGGGCTAAGAAAAGATTATGGTTAACGTATGCCAATGCCCGTTACCGCTTTGGACAATTACAGCAAAATGAGCCCAGCCGTTTTATAGATGAAATGCCGGAAGATTATATCGATAAAAGCTTTGCAGGAGGCGGCATTCGCAACCAAAGCAGTGGTGTTGGAAATAACTGGGGTGGTGGTTTTGAAAGAATTGGCGGCGGCTTTAGTAAACCAGCTTTTCCCGCCAGGAAAGAAGAAAAAGCGAAGCCATTTTATTCAGTGCCTGTCAGGCCGCAAACAAAAGAACATACCCCATCTGCAGATTTTATTGCCAGCGATACCAGCAACTTACAAGCTGGCCAAAAAGTAGAACACCAGAAATTTGGTTTTGGCGAAGTGATGAAAATGGAAGGCGCTGCACACAATCCGATAGCAACCGTGCAGTTTGAGTTGAATGGTGAAAAGAAGATCATGCTGAATTATGCCAAGCTGAGAATTATAACAGACGCCCCAAACCTCTGAAGGGGCTTAAAGACAAGCCAGAGTTCAAAATTTTGAAGTATTGCCTGAATTTGCAGGTTGATTGTGTTATTGCTGATTAAAGAACAAATGAAGATTTGGAAGAATAAAATGTTTATTAAAGAGTTGATGCACCGCCTCACCCCTTTAGGGGAGAGGTAGGGTGTTGGGGTATTTATATAATCACCTCTACCTTAAAACCAGCTTTACCAGCTAGACTCTCTAAACTAAAGCTGCCATCAAAAGCATCTGTCTTTTCCTGGATGTTTGCAAAGCCTTTTCCAAACTGAATCGTTTTAAGGTCAATTCCTTTTCCATTGTCATTTATAGTAAGGCGAAATTTTTCTTTCAGCCGGTCAATTTTAATCGAAGCTTTTTTTGCTATGCTATGCTTTGCTATATTGGCAATTTGGTATTGAGCAATACGATAAAAAACTGTTTGAACTTCCGGCTTAATTAACTTTTCCACCTTATCTGTAATATGTAGCTCACAGGTTATTTTTCTATTTTTCTTCAATTCATTCAATAATTCATTCAGCGCCACTTTAAGGCCGAGCTCTTTTAATACGATGGGAGAAAGACTTTTGGAAATGGTACGAATACCAGAGATGGAATCCATTAATAAATGTTGTGCTTCCTGCAGCCAGGTAAGTCCCTTTTGGTTGATGTGATTTTTTGCCTGCGCCAGGTGCATGTTAATAGCAGCCAGCACCTGGTTAATATTTTCATTCAACTCTTCACTGATATTTTTACGTTCATTTTCTTCTGCCTGGAAAATAGCTTTCATCATGGTGGAGTGCTGATGCTTCCGTATCATATCCAGCTCCTGCTGCAGCTCGTCAATTTCTGTAAGGTCCTGCATAGTGCCGATGAGACGAAGCGTTTTCCCTTTTTTGTTTCTTACTACAAATAACCTGTCAAGTATCAGTTTGTAACTGCCATCCCTGCTCCGGAACTGGTATTTACCCCACCATACGGAATTACTACCTTCCAGTAATTCATCCATTTCACTAATAATCCTTTTTTTATCCTGCGGATGAATATTGTTGCGCCACCAGGTATCGTTATCTGCCATTTCTTCCAGCGAATAACCGAAAAGATCGATCATGCCATCATTATAAAAAGCTATTTTATTAATAAAATCATATTCCCAGATTCCTTCTTTGGTGGCGATAGAAAGAAACTGGAACCGTTGCACAGATTTAAAAAATTCTGCATCGTGTAAGGAAAATCTTGATGGGGCTGATTTGATCATGCTGGCAATTGTTTTGCAGGGGGTTATTGTATAAAGACTTTCTTCATCAGTAATACTAATTACTCTGCAAGTTTAGTTTATTCAAAAATAGCTAAAAGAAATTGTTGAATAAAGCCGGTCAAATAAAAATTAATAATAATAAAGAAAATACCTGCTAAGTTATTTTACAATGGTTTGGTAAAATAAACCATTACATCTTTATCACCGAATATCAACTCTTTTCCATCTGCCTTGTACACAAATAAATTCCAGCTAAATTCTCCGGCAGTAATAGCTATTCCGGCATTGTTGGTTTTGATGGTACAGGGTAATACTTTTGATTGTTCCGATTGGTAAAAAGTGATCTCCCCTTTAGCTGAGTTCTCGCCGGTTTTTTCTGTGATTTTTAAATAACGGATGATATTGGTGGGTGGATGTATGGCACCAGGCTTAGCTTCTCTTTTATATACACCCCATTTACCCATTACATCGGCAATTTTGATTGACACAGGATCTTTGTAAACATCCTGTTTAACTGAAAGCTTGCCGAATGTTTCATACCAAAACTCATTGGTCCTTTTAAAAGTATGAATAAAATATTCCTGGTTGTCTAAAATCATAATGCTGTCAGTTATTGACAGAATGTTGTAAACATCACCTGCAGCCAGGAGGGTATTTCCGGGTTGCTCAATTAAAACTTCTCCTACTATACTGGCCTGGTTATTTCTTGTACGGGTGGTAACTTTCCCCGGGCTGGTAAAATTCAAAAAATTGGTATCGGTAAAATTATCAGGAGAGTTATTTTTATAGGTTCGGCGTATTTCCTGCCACTTACCCACCAGTTGTTCTGCGGTAAATTCAACCTGTTGGTTGTTAGCCTGCCCTTTGTTTTTTGATACATCTATTGGTGTGGTACCTTTTCTTTTTACCCTTTGGGCAAATATGGAAGGGATTAATAGCATGAATATTCCGGCAACCACTATCTTTTTTATCAGCATAAAAACTAATTATATTGTTACAAAAGGCTTTCCAGGAATGGCCTGCAGGCCAAATAAGCAGGTTATCTAAACCAATTCCTGTGAAAGGAAAGATAAAATTAATAAAGTAAATAAAGCCTTACTTATTGTGAAGGTTTTCGAAATAAGAAATAATTAACCTTCTGAACCCACCCTCAAAACGGAAATAAAACAAAATAAATCCATAGTCGTTAACTTTGTATCGAATTTCATAAATACATTGACATGATAAAAACAGGCAGCCCCGTAATTAGTATATACACCGAAATGACACCCAACCCGGAAACAATGAAATTTGTTGCTAACAAATTGTTGTATCCCGGAAAAAGTATCGATTTCCCGGATGAGATCAGCTCAAGCCCGTCTCCGCTGGCACAGGAATTATTTACTTTTCCTTTTATAAGATCTGTTTTTATTGCCAGCAATTTTATCACCCTTACCAAAACAAATGAAACAGATGACTGGCAGGATGTGATACCCACCATCAAGCAATTTTTAAAAGAATACCTGGAAGAAGGGAAAGTGGTAGTGAATGAAGAAGCCGTTGCTGCATTAAAAACAGAAAGTAGTAATTCTGTAAGTGAAGATGATGACGATGTGGTAAAACGAATTAAAGAGCTGTTGGAAAATTATGTAAAGCCAGCTGTGGAAATGGATGGCGGTGCAATCCAGTTCAAAAGCTACCAGGATGGTAAGGTAAACCTGATGTTGCAGGGAAGCTGCAGTGGTTGCCCCAGCAGTATGATCACTTTAAAATCTGGTATTGAAGGAATGATGAAAAGGATGATACCAGAGGTAAAAGAAGTGGTGGCTGAAGCAGAATAAAGCAATCAATTTTTTAAAAAAATATTACAAAGCATCTTTTATAAGATGCTTTGTGCTTTATAAAAAGTTATTGCCCCTGCATATATTCCACAAAAGAGGCGTATTCCATTTAGAAGTATTAAAATCATTAAACTTTCTGTAAGGCTGTTCTTGTTAACTCATTTTCAATATTGCCGGTATTCACCGTTGATGCCGGTTCAAACAACATGATCTCTACCTCTTCTTTAGCAACAGGCTTATGCTCCACACCTCGGGGTACAATTAAAAACTCTCCTTCATTGATGGTAATTATTTTATCCCTGAGATGCATTTCAAAACTACCCTTGCTCACATAAAATAATTCATCTTCATTATCATGATGGTGCCATACAAATTCTCCCTGGAACTTTACCAGTTTTACATGTTGCCCATTGAGTTCCCCTGCTATACGGGGATTGAAATAATCGGTGAATTGAGAAAATTTATCTGCAAGGTTTGCTTTCTGCATGACATATTTTTTAAAACCTTATGGGTTGTTTGTTTAAAAGAAAAACTGCTCTTTTACCACTTTACCATTTTTTACTTCATATACACAAATCTCCTGCATATTTATCCTTCCCATTCCTTTCATGGTTACATCCAACCCCATTGCAAATGAAATATAATTACCACCAATAAGCGGCTCACTGCACCATCCGCCATGCATTTCTTCCATAATGGCGTTAAAATCTTTCCCTTTCTGTTTTATAGCAGCCATTCCCTTTACGGTTTTCAGCCCCGGAGCATTCGCTGGTTCTATACTTTCACAATCTTCAGCATACAATTCGCCCTGCACTTGGTCCCATTTATTTTCTTTAAACAGCTCATTCATCCTGTTGGCCACATCCTGTGTGGTCATTACAGCTTCTGTAGTTGACATAATTAATGTTTTAAATGATGATAAATTTGGACATATAAGATACAGCAAATTCTGTCTTATAAGCAAGCTGATTTTTAGAAATGGTGGTTATTTTATTGTTATGTAAAGCATAGCAGGTTCGACGCAATCAATTACATTTGAAAAAAATTTTTGGACCTACAAATAATATATCAGCAATTTATAAATAATGTAAAAGAAACCCGTTGGCAGGAATGGGCCAGTACTATTACACAGATTGCCAGTGTATGGTATGCAAGGAAAAACAATGTGCTGGTTTATCCCACCGGCATTGTAGGTGTATTGCTTGCTGCATGGGTTTATTTTTTTTTGGTTCACCCTCCGTTGTATGCAGATTCGCTTCTTAATATTTACTATTTTTTAATGAGCGTATATGGATGGTATAACTGGGTACAGAAAAAAGATGCATCACATTATGCTTTTCCAATAAGCTGGTGCAGCAAAGCAGAGTTACAAATTGGCATTGGATTTTTTTTATTTTTCTGGGCTGTTATTTATTTTGCACTGATAAAACTTACCGATAGCAATACACCTGTTTTAGATTCGTTAGTTTCTTCGTCTGCTGTAACAGGTATGTGGTGGATGGCTAAAAGAAAAATTGAAAACTGGCTTGCATGGATCTTTTCCAATATAGTGGCGATACCACTTAACTTTTATAAAGGTCTGATGTTATTTACATTGATGTACGTTTTATTTTTGCTGATGGCCTGGTGGGGATATAAAGAATGGAAAACAAAAATTGGTAATGAAGGAAATTAAGAAAATCGTTGTTGTTGGTCCTGAATCCACAGGTAAAAGCACCCTGTGTGAAAAGCTGGCAGCACATTATAATACGATTTGGGTAAAAGAATATGCAAGGGAGTACCTGCTTGCTAACGGTACCGACTACACATTTGAGAATTTACTGGATGTTGCAAAAGGCCAACTGGCAGGGGAAGAGAAAGGCATAGCAGAAGCTAACCGTTTAATGTTTAATAAAAAAAACGAAACTATAACTAATAAAGCCACCCACTCTCTGCCCCCCACTCCCCATTCCCCACTTTTTATTGATACCGATATGTATGTAATGAAAGTATGGTGTGAGTTTGTGTTTGATAAAATTCATCCCTGGATACTCAATAAGGTGGTGGAAAGAAAATATGATTTGTACCTGTTGTGTAACGTAGATGCCCCCTGGGTAAAAGATGAATTAAGAGAATACCCAGACCTGGTGATAAGAGAAAAATTATACCATCATTACAGGGATATAATGATCAACCAGCATGTGCCATGGGTAGATATATGCGGAAACTATGATGAACGTTTGCAGAAGGCGATTACAGCAATAGATAAACTTTTGTAATTGTTTTATCCTTAAATATCATTTACAATTTCTCTTACCAGGTCTGATTCAAAACCTTTCTGCAGCAAATGATCCTGCAATTTTCTTTTTTTTATAAAGATGTTTTTTTCACTTTTTAGACTGACCAGCTTTGCATCTGCCAGTTTATACAATACTTTTTTATAATCTGCTTTATCAATTGACAGTAGTGCCTTTTTTATGCAATACTCACTTACTCCTTTCTGCTTCAGCTGGTATTTTATTTTTACCTTCCCCCATTTTTTTATCCTGAATTTTCCGCTGGCGTATTGCAGGGCAAAGCGTTCTTCATTCAGGTAATCTTCTTCAATTAGTTGGCTGATAATTTCCTGTGCATCATTTTTAAAAACACCATAGCTGTAAAGTTTTTCCTGTACTTCCCGGTGGCATCGCTCCTGGTAGGCACAATATTTTTTTAATTTTGGCAATGCCTGTTGTGGAGTAAGTTTTTCTGAAAACATTTGGAAGCAAAGATGGTGATTTCCATCAAAGCAGGTTTTTACTTTTATTGCTGAGCTGGTAAATTGAAATATTATTTGATACCCGCTGGCTCAAAATTTTTAATTATTCTGACGAAAAATGTTAAAAGTTTATACCCTATCTATATTTGATTTATAACGTTTATCTTGCAATTCTTAAAAAAAGTTTTATGGAATATAATAAACTGGTTTCTGTTACCGGATTAACAGGATTGTTTGAATTGCTTTCATCTAAATCAGATGGCGGCGTGGTGAAATCGCTGGAAGACAAGAGTACCAAATTTGTAAGCACCCGTATTCATAACTTTTCACACCTGGAAAGTATTGAAGTATATACCACTAATGAGAATGTAAACCTGGTGGATGTGTTTAAAGCAATGGAAGAAAGCAAAGAAAAAATGCCGGATGCAAAAGGAGACACAAAAGCCATCCAGGGGTATTTTAAAAAGGTATTCCCGGATATGGACTTTGAAAGAGTGTACAACAGCGATTTGAAAAAAATGCTGAAGTGGTTTGTAATTTTGAAGGATAATAATGTGGAAATAAAATTATCAGAAGCGCCTGCTGATAACGAAGCTGCTCATGAACATACAGCGCCAAAGGCAAAAGCAATAGAAACTAAACAGGTTTCTGCAAAAGCAGCGCCGCCAAAGAAAATCAATTCACCAAGAAAGATGGCATAAGGCCCCCATCCCCGCTGGCCAGCGGGGTGTAAGGCAAGATCATAAGAGGGTCTACTGCTTTCATCAAACAAAGAAACTAAATTTTTAATTCTCCAAACTCCCCTTTAGGGGATGGGGGTAAATAGTCCGCTGGTTAGCGGATTTGGACGACTATGAATTACTCTGCAGACATCCAAAAATTACCACGCAAATTTATTCCTGTCAATTTTGAATTATCAGACTGGCAGCACATAGAACCATTTTTTAAAGAAATGCTTGACAGGAATATCAGCAGCAAAGAAGAACTGGAGCAATGGCTGAGTGATATGAGTGAACTGGAAGCTGTGGTGAGTGAAGATGCCTGCTGGCGGCAGATCAAGATGACCTGCGACACAGAGAACAAATCGCTGGAAGAAGCATTTAATTTCTTTTGTTTAGAGATACAACCCAAGATACAGCCTTACGCAGATGCACTCAATAAAAAATTAGTGAATCATCCGCTGGCTGCTGAACTGGATACAGATAAATATTTTACTTACTTAAGAAGCATCCGCAAAAGCATTGATCTTTTCAGGGAAGAAAATATTCCGTTGCAGGCAGAGCTGTCTGTAATGCAACAGCAGTTCGGAGTCATCAATGGTAAGATGACTGTTACTATCAATGGAAAAGAATATACACTGCAGCAGGCTGCTAAATTTTTGGAAAATCCTGAACGGGAAGTAAGGGAAGATGCTTACAGGAAAATTCAGGAAAGAAGACTGCAGGATAAAGACGCTTTGAATGAGCTGTTCAATAAATTATTGGCAAAACGAAATGAAGTGGCAAAAAATGCAGGCTACAGTAGTTATGTTGATTACCGCTTTAAAGAACTTGGCAGGTTTGATTATACAAAGGAAGACTGCTTTGCTTTTCATGCGGCAGTAAAAGAGCATGTGTTGCCGTTAGTTAAAATCATCTACGAAAAGAAAAAGAAAAAATTAGGTCTTGATACGTTAAGGCCCTGGGATCTGGAAGCGGAGCTAAAGGGAATAAAACCTTTACAGCCTTTTACTACCAGCCAGGAGCTGATTGATAAAAGTATTGAGTGTTTCACCAGGCTCAGGCCATTTTTTGGCGATTGCATAAAAAAAATGCAGGAGCTGAAACACCTTGATCTTGAAAGCAGGATGGGTAAAGCCCCGGGTGGGTACAACTGTCCACTGGCAGAAAGCGGTGCACCGTTTATTTTTATGAATGCAGCAGGGCAAATGAATGATGTTACTGTAATGGTGCATGAAGGTGGCCATGCCATTCATTCTTTTCTTTCCCATCCTTTACCGCTAACCGGCTTTAAAGAATATCCAATGGAAATTGCTGAAGTGGCAAGCATGGCTATGGAGCTGTTCAGCATGGAGCATTGGGATGTGTTTTTTGATGACGAAAAAGAATTAGCCCGTGCAAAAGAACACCAGCTGGAAAGAGTAATTACTTTATTTCCATGGATCGCTATCATAGATAAATTCCAGTACTGGCTGTATAGCAACAAAGGCCACACCAATGAACAACGTACTGCCGTCTGGATGGAAATATTAAAAGAATTTAGTGAATGCGTAATTGATTACAGTGGATTGGAAAATTACCGCAGCAATGCATGGCAACGCCAGTTGCATTTATTTGAAGTGCCGTTCTATTATATTGAATATGGAATAGCCCAGTTAGGAGCTATTGGAATGTGGATGCAGTTCAGACAAAACAAAGAACAGGCATTGGATAATTATTGCAATGCACTCTCATTGGGCGGAACAAAAACATTACCGGGTTTATACAAAGCTGCAGGATTGGATTTTGATCTTTCTCCTGAAAAAATAAAAGTGTTGATGGAATTTGTGAATGGCGAACTGCACCAGTAAATTATTTACAATCTCCGCAAATACCACTTACCACCATTTCTGCATGATTGGGAGTAAAGCCTCTTGGCAATTTTACCTGGGGAACAGTCACTTCCTCCAGGCAGATGGTTTTATTACATACATCACAAACAAAATGCACATGGTTATCATGATGATGGCCTGCTTCGCAATTGTCTTTGCACAAAGCATAAAGTATTGAATTATCGGTAGTGGGAATGTGGTGGATGATCCCTTTATCTACAAATGTTTGCAGGGTACGATATACTGTTACCCGGTCAAAATTTTCACCGGTTCTTTTTTCTATATCAGCATGTGCAAGTGCACCATCACTGCTTAAAAATAATTCCAGTATTTTTTTTCTGCCTTCAGTAACGCTTAACTCGTTTTTCTTTAATATTTCATTTACCATGATAGTAAGGTTTAACGGATAAAAATTAATTACTGCAAACTCCTGCTTTGATGTTTTTCTTTCAATAACCCATCAATGTCTTTCAGCAACTTCTGAATTTCTACTTCTTTTAATCCATCATAAATACCTCTCACCCTTGTTTGTTTATCTACCAGTGCAAATAATTGAGTGTGTATGAACTGTTCGTTAATATTGGTAAGTGTATCTGTTTTATTGTTATCGATCAGGTAGCTGTGCCTTGCCATTCCGTACAATGTTGCTTTGTCTCCCGTAACAAAAAACCAGTTATTATTTACAGGTAATGGTTTGGCTAATAAGGCGGAGTCTGATGTAAATTTATAACTTCCGTCATCATTTTTAACCAGACCACTCAATAGCATTTTGGCTTCGTATTTTTTTAATAATGGCACACTGTCTGTTTCTGGCATACAAGTGTGGGAGATGATCATGAAGTTGCTGTCATTTTTAAAATCATCATACACCCTCCGCATGTTGGCATTCATTTTAGGGCAAATGCCTTTGCAGGTGGTAAAGAAATATTCTGTCACATACACTTTTCCTTCTACATCATTCAGAGTTATCTTTTTTCCGTTTTGATCAGTAAATGAAAAGGGCTGAACATTATTGTTGATCACTGGCAGGGTGGATTGAGATATATCCGTCATTGAAAAAACAAAAACGTAGTACAAAGCAAACAATGCCACAAAAAAACCAAGATACAACGGCCATTTCTTTTTCATCTTCTTTTATATTTATTATTCCTGTTCTTTTCTGGGGAACCAATTTTTTGCAAAGCTACATTCAAAGTTGCAGGCAAAAAGATATTGTTAAGATGAATTTCACATTTTAATACTTGCAACCTTATTGCAAATTTACTATATTTGCCGTTCTTACGATGGAAGCAAAATACAATTGGGATGCGATCGGAATTGCCACTTCAATAGCCTGTGCTATTCATTGCGCTATGTTGCCATTGATGATGAGCAGCCTGCCTTTGTTCGGTGTTAATATCATTCATAATGTTTTTTTTGAATGGGGAATGATTGTGCTTGCTTTTGCAGTTGGTAGTTATGCCCTTTTTCATGGCTATGTAAAGCATCACCGGTCACTGGTACCGGTACTTATTTTTTCAGCAGGCGTTGGGTTCCTGGTACTCAAACAATTTTTTCACCAAATTGAAAACTGGCTGTTGATACCGGCTGTAATTTTAATTATCAGTGCCCACTATTATAATTACCGGCTTTGTCATAAAAGCAAATGTTCCTCTCCGCATCATAAGCATTGATGACTTTATTTCTGAGTTTAGTTTTCATTATCTTGTAATACTTAAACTTTATCGGTGATGAAAAGAATACTTTCTTTTTTTATTGTTTCCCTGCTTGTTATCAGTTCAATAAAAGCACAATCAAATGATGAAAAAGCTATCATAAAACTATTGTCTGAACAAGATGCAGCCTGGAATCGGGGAGATCTTGAAGGGTTCATGAAAGGTTATTGGAAAAGTGATTCACTGATGTTTATTGGAAAAAGTGGCATAACCTATGGCTGGCAAAAAACACTGGATAATTATAAGAAGGGTTATCCGGACACAGCCGCTATGGGCAAACTAAATTTTGAATACATAGAAATGAAACAACTTTCAGCTAATTATTTTTTCGTAGTGGGTAAATGGCATTTAACAAGAACTATCGGGAACCTGGAAGGTGCATTTACTTTATTGTTAAGAAAGATCAATAATGCCTGGATGATTGTAAAAGATCATAGCAGTTAAGCGGCTCATTCCCCGATCTCATTCCAACCCTTCCACTTTTTTCTTAAATACATTATTAGCAACGCTAAACTTACCAGGAAGAAAATATAATAGAGAATATTCCAAAATGATGGACTGCCTTCAAAAAAACCAAGGTTGAAATAAATGCCTGCCGTCATATTAATTAACATCCAGAGCATACCCATAGAGATGGTTTGTACAATCAACAACAAAAATGCTTTTACATCTGGTTCCATGCTTTTATTTATGTTGCCTTAAAGTTCGGTTATTGAAATTGAATTATAATGCTTTGTTTATTTGATCAGCAGCTCGTTAAATTCAGAACTATCTCCGTTGAAAACATTAAAATCAACAAAACCATTCACACCGTTTACATGCCCGGCTTCATTGTGCTGCCAGAAAGACCAATTACGGCTTACCCTTGGTTTATCTTTTACCAGGTAATGCGCCACCCACAGTGGATAGGCATCAAATTTTCCTTTCAGTAAATTGGAATAAAAATCTGCTCCGGTATAAATAACCGGTTTTACTTTATAATGTTGTTCCACTATAGTCAGCCATTCACCTACCCTTTGCTGTAATTTTTCTTTGCTAAGCACACCAGTCTGTTCCACATCCAGTACAGGCGGAAGATCACCAGGTCCTAATCTTACAGCATCAATAAAATTTTGTGCCTGTGCTTTTCCACTCCGGTAAGGATTAAAAAAATGATATGCTCCCCTGGGAATACCGGCCATTTTTGCTCCTTTCCAGTTTCTTTTAAAAGCATCATCTACATCATCGGTCCCTTCTGTAGCTTTTATAAATGCAAAACCAATTTTAATATTTTTCACCTGCATATCCCTTACCTCATCCCAGTCAATATCAGATTGATAATGGCTTACATCAATACCATGTATAGAATATACAGTTGGGATATCAATGCCAAAGGCAGGATAGCGTACAAATTTTGGCCTGTTGCTGTAATATAAAATGGCTGCTGTAAGAAAAAGCATTAATCCAATAAATAAAAAGATACCAGCAGGTGTTTTGTTCTTCTTTTTCGCCACGAGTTATAAATAGGTTGCAAAAGTCTGTAAACTGTTGATATCTACCATAAAAATCTGGCAGCAGATAATTTTTAAGGAATATTAACAGCACCAGTTTGATGTATACTGATTTTAAGCAATATTTTCATTCATCAAAACGTTAGCCTGATTCCTTATTGAAAACCTATAATTGAAAACAATATGCAATTGACGAAGAGAAACCTTTTTCGCCTTCCGGCCCTCCTTCCTTTTTTATTTACAGCAATTCTGTTTTTAATGAGTGCGCCTGCATTTTCACAGCATGGTGTGAAGGATACTGCTCAAAAAATAAGATTGGCCTCTATATTAGAAGAAAAGGAGCAGCAATACCTGGTGAAGGAATCTAATGTAGTGTTTCCTGATATTCTAAAGGGAAACGAAGAGGAGACCATGGAGTACATCCAAAGTTTCAGCAACAGGAGGAAGGAATACCTGGTAAGAATGTATAAGAAGGGAAAGATTTTATTACCGAAGACCTCAACGATCTTTAAAAAATACAATCTGCCACAGGAGTTGAAGGTATTGTTACCACTTGAGTCTGCTTATAATGCTGGTGCTGTATCTAAAGCCGGCGCTGTTGGTTATTGGCAAATTATGGATGAAGTAGCAAGAGAATATGGATTGAAATATGCACAACAGGAAACAGCAGCTGAAAAGAAATATTTATCAAAACGCAAGGGATCAAAAAAGTTAAAAACGAGAGTAAAGCAAAAAGACGACCGGATGAATTTTAATAAATCCACGATTACAGCTGCCCGTTATTTACATGCCAGGAGGCTTAACCTGAATGATAACTGGTTGCTGGTGGTGGCAAGCTATAATTGTGGCGTGGGCAATGTTTGGTCGGCGATGAAAAAGTCTGGGAAATCTGATCCAGATTTTTGGGATATAAAAAAATACCTGCCTGCAGAAACAAGGGCCTATGTAATGAATTTTATTACCCTGAATGTGATCTTTTCCAACTATGATAATTTTATAAAAAACAAACTCATTTTTAAACCGGTAAAAATTAAGCTGCCGGATCAAATTGATGAAGATGTTTCTGATGCTACTGCTACATCAGATTATGAATAAGTAAAAAAATTTTTGTGTTTGCCGGTACAGCGTTACCGGCTTTTTTATTTTTGAAAGTCTTTTTAAAACCATGAGAAGCTATTGCGAATAGAGAAAATATTGAACTGGCTTCACACCGAAAATATTTTTCCTTTTGGTTATAAGCATAACTTCGCAACATGCCCCAATTCAATTGGAACGATAGTATTAATTTACTAACTAAGCTTACGCCACACCGGTTATGGAATGCTGTGAAAGTGTTGAGCAGCTTTTATACAAGCAGGTTATTCAACAAGCCTGTGCAGTGGGGGTATCCTGTTTCCATTTCATTTGAACCTACCACCAGTTGTAATCTGCGTTGCCCTGAATGTCCCAGTGGCTTGCGGGCCTTTACAAGGCCAACCGGGATGCTGGAGAAAGATTTTTTTACCAAAACAATTGATGAAATTCACCGGGAGCTATTGTATCTCATTTTCTATTTCCAGGGTGAGCCTTACCTGAATCCTGATTTTTTAGACATGGTAAAATATGCCAATTCAAAAGGTATCTATACAGCTACTTCCACCAACGCACATTACCTGAATGATGTAAACGCAAAACGTACTGTGGAAAGCGGATTGGACAGGCTCATCATTTCAATTGATGGCACCACCCAGGATGTATACCAGCAATACCGGGTGGGAGGCAAACTTGAAAAAGTGATTGAAGGTGCAAACAATATTGTAAAATGGAAGAAGGCGCTCGGAAGCAAAACTCCCTATGTTTTTTTTCAATTCCTGGTGGTGAAACCAAATGAACACCAAATAGAAGAAATTAAAAAACTGGCACAGGAAGTGGGAGTTGATGATGTGAGATTTAAGACAGCGCAAGTATATGAATATGCAACCGATCCCAATAACCTGATTCCAACCATTGATAAGTTTAGCCGATATACAAAAAATGAAGACGGTAGTTATACTGCAAAAAATAAATTAGCCAACCGCTGCTGGAAAATGCAACACTCCAATGTAATTACCTGGGATGGTTTGGTGGTACCCTGCTGTTTTGATAAAGATGCTATGCACCAGCTGGGAAATTTAAAAACGCAATCGTTTAAAGAAATATGGCATAATGAAAATTATAAACAGTTCAGGCAGCAATTAATGAAAAGCCGCAAGAACATTGATATTTGTGCTAACTGTAGTGAAGGTGTAAATGTATGGAGTGAGTAGTATTGTTTCTCAATAAGCAATTTGAAATATAAACCCCTGTATCATTTAAATTAACTTATGCCCCAAACCTTTAATAACCGCCTGCGCCAGCTAATCCTGTTATTGATTATCGCAGTACTGGCATTTTCGCTGATAAAACAACTCGCCGCTTTTTTACCGGGCTTTTTAGGAGCTGTTACTTTGTATATTTTATTAAGAAATTCATTTTTCAGGCTTACCATAAAAAAGAAATGGAGTAAAACCTGGGTTGCCATACTTTTCATCATAGGCTCCATGACCCTTATTGCCATTCCTATTTTTTTCTCTGTGGAGCTGGTGAGTAACAAAGTATCAGCTCTGGCAAAGAACCCTGAAGAGCTGGTGATAAAGGCAAAGACAATTGGCAATAAGTTAGAAGAAGTAACAGGGATAAAAATATTGTCAGATGAAAACATAAAAACTTTTCAAACCAAAGTAGCCACCATCATCCCACAAATATTAAACAGCTCAGCAGGCATACTTAGTAATTTTGCTATCATGTTTTTCCTCCTATATTTTTTATTAAAGAATGGAAGGGAAGTAGAAAAATTTTTAGACCGCACTATCCCTTTGAAAGACGAGAATGTGAGTATGCTGGGTAATGAAACGGTTAATATGATACGGGCCAATGCAATTGGCCTGCCGGTACTGGCCATACTGCAAGGCATTATTGCCACGATTGGATATGCCATATTTGGTGTGCAGGATGCTACCCTTTGGGGATTTATTACCGGTGTATGTTCTTTGATCCCGGTAGTGGGTACAGCCATTATATGGATTCCGCTGGTGGCGTATTTTTTTGCCGTAGGAAATAATTCATCCGGGGTGGGCCTGTTAATTTACGCAGTGGTATTAATTACCAATATTGATTATGTAGCCAGGCTTACCATACTCAAAAAATTTATGGACATTCATCCTTTAATAACCATCTTTGGTGTAATTGTAGGTATTGGATTATTTGGTTTTTGGGGAGTTATTTTTGGTCCGTTGCTTATCAGCTATTTTATCATCTTAGTTAAAATATATGTGAACGAGTTTGGCAAACCAGCAAATGAACAATCATAAATAATATGAGTATAGATAAGGACATTAATCAAACGAAATTTAAAAGTGAATACCAGAAAGGCGTTATTAATATTATTTATACCCACAATTGGGTAAGAGAAAGATTGCAGGAAATTTTTGATAAAGAAAATCTGACTCCGCAACAGTTTAACATACTGCGAATTTTAAGGGGCAGCCAGTCGCCAATATCAACCCTGCAGATAAGAGAGCGGATGCTGGATAAAATGAGTGATACCAGCAGGATAGTAGACAGGCTGGTGATAAAGGGATTGGCAAAAAAAGTAATAAACAAATCAGATAAACGTCTTGTGGACGTTAGTATATCTGAAAAGGGAAAGAAGGTGCTGCAGAATATGGACCAGTTTGAAAGCGATATAGAAGGCATCACAAAAAACCTGTCATTAAATGAAGTAAAAATATTGAATAAATTATTAGACAAAATTCGTCAACCCAATTAATATCCTGTACGGAATGAAATTTTTATCCTGTAAGAAAACTTTTATTTACTATGCTGTTCTAATTATAAGCATATCATTAAATCCATTAACCACAGCAGCACAGGCGAAACCAGAGTTCAGGGGAGTATGGGTTGCAACCGTGGATAATATTGACTGGCCATCAAAAGGTAATTTTAACAATGACTCACAGCGGGTGGAATTTATTAAGCTGCTGGATATGCACCAGCGCAATGGTATGAACGCAATGATTGTGCAGATACGCCCCTGCACCGATGCATTTTATCCATCCCAATATGAACCATGGAGTGAATGGCTTACAGGAGTGCAGGGCAAGCCCCCATCACCCTATTACGATCCGCTGGAGTTCATGATAAACGAGACACATAAACGAAACATGGTATTTCATGCCTGGATGAATCCTTACAGGGCCGTGTTTAATACAGATCTCTCATCCATTTCCGCCACACATATTACCCGGCTTCACCCTGAGTGGTTTGTAACATATGGAAGCACAAGATATTTTGATCCTGGCAATAAAGAGGGACAGCAATATGTAACCAACCTGGTAAAAGATGTGGTTAGCAGGTATGCGGTAGATGCTATTCATTTTGACGATTATTTCTATCCTTATCAAATCCCCGGCAAAGAATTTCCAGATGATGCTTCTTATAAATTATATGGCAATGGATTAAGTAAAGCAGACTGGCGGAGGGGCAACACAGATTCCATCATTGCCAAGCTGAGCAGGGTTATAAAAAGTGAAAATGTAAAGTGCCAGTTTGGTATTAGTCCATTTGGCGTTTGGCGGAATGCGGAACGGGACCCTGTAAATGGAAGCAACACCAACGGGGCCATATCAAATTATGATAACCTGTATGCAGATATTTTATTATGGCTCAAGAATAATTGGATTGATTACGTGGCGCCACAATTATATTGGGAAATTGGTCATAAGAAAGCACCTTATGAGGTTTTGCTAAACTGGTGGGGCAAGCATACTTATGGTAAGCATTGCTATATCGGTTTAGGTATTTACAAAGCCAATAATAATGCTGCCTGGAGAGACAAAAAACAATTAACCAGGCAAATAGAGGCATTACGAAATACGCCCAATGTACAGGGAATGATATTTTTCAGCAGCAAAAGTTTTGAAAGTAATCCTAACGGATGGAGTGACAGTTTGAGGCTGAACTATTTTAAAGAGCCTGCAGCAATACCTTCTATTGTTGAAAACTAGGCTTTTCTTTATTTTTTCCCTTTTCCCTCCAGCCTGTCACACTGCTCCACACTTCCTAACCGGAAACGAAAAGGCATTTTGGTAATTTTATCAAATTTTATTTCCTGTTTACAAAAAAAGCCCAGTTGGGAGGAATAAAATTGAGGAGATAGAAAAGGCTTTGAGGCAGGATGGAGATTTTGAAAAGAAAATAATGGAAAGGTTTTACCAGCTTCGCTTTTAGTCAATTCCTTCAACAATAAATTGTCTTTTATAGTCTGATTTTTCTGTGCAAAAATTACCTGCTTCACAAAAATCATGCAAAAAAATAAAATTTTACCTTTTTTATTCATCCTACAACGTTCATTGTTTGTAAATTTACGCCGTTACAAACTATCCGGTTGATGTTTTTCGTTAAAGTATACCGGTGGTTGAAAGTTCTGCCAGCAATATCTCCTGATCAAAAAATGTTTACAGGAACATTCAGCAAAGCAACTGAAGCTGGCCGGCAGGTATTAATGAAATCGAACATCTGTAAAAAAATCTAAAGAGGGAGAACCCTTTTGAAACTGTAGAAACAATATGGCTTTAAGTCAGGGATTATATCAAAAACAATTACAAAAATTATCGCCGCAGCAAATACAATTGATGAAATTGCTGCAGGTGCCTACTGCACAATTAGAGGAGCGGATTAAGGAAGAACTGGAAGAAAATCCGGCACTGGAAACGGGAGATGAGGAAGAACATGAGGAATTTGAAAATGACACTACAGAGGAATTTGAAAAAGAAACCGATGAGTTTGAACCGGATGGCAGCGAAGATGAATACGGAAATATTGATATCAGTGAGTATGTGCATGATGGCGATGATGATATTGCTGATTATAAAATGAGGGATGAAAATTATCCCGAAGCAGATGATAATAAAACGATTCCCCATAAGATAGAAACGGGTTTTAATGAATTAATGCTGGAACAATTGGGCCAGCTTAATTTAAATGAGCACCAGCAGAAAGTTGCAGAACAGATCATTGGTAATTTAGATGATGATGGCTATCTCCGCAGGGATATCAGTGCCATTGTAGATGATCTTGCTTTCCGCCAGAATATACAAACTACTGAAGAAGAAATTGAACAGCTGGTATTGCAGATCCAGCAATTTGATCCGCCTGGTGTATGTGCAAGAAACCTACAGGAGTGTTTGCTGATTCAGCTAGAAAAAAGAGTAGCGGAAGGCGACCATGTGGAAATGGCAATGAAGGTGCTGGAAAAATATTTTGATGAGTTTACCAAAAAGCATTACGAAAAGATTCAGCGTGGACTAAATATTACCGATGAACAATTAAGACAAGTTATCAACCAGATAATAAAACTGAATCCTAAACCTGGTGGTAATATTGGAGAGCCCAGCAGTGCTGAAGGATATGTTATACCAGATTTTTTTATCATCAATAATAATGGAAAGCTGGAGCTTACACTTAACAGCAGGAATGCGCCTGATCTTCGTATAAGCGAAGGCTACCGGGATATGCTGAAAGATTATGACAGGGGCAGTAAGAAGGATAAGCGTCAAAAAGAAGCCGTGCTGTTTATTAAGCAAAAAATTGATTCAGCCAAGTGGTTTATCGATGCCATCAAACAGCGGCAGCATACCCTGATCACAACAATGGAAGCCATTATGAATTACCAGTATGATTTTTTTCTTACCGGTGATGATACTGAAATGCGGCCCATGATATTGAAAGATATTGCAGAATTGACCAACCTTGATATCAGTACCGTAAGCCGTGTGGCCAACAGTAAATTTGTTCAAACAGAATTTGGTACCTACCGGCTTAAATTTTTCTTTAGCGAAAGTTTACAGACAGACAGCGGCGAAGAAGTAAGTACAAGAGAAGTTAAAAAAATACTGAGCGACCTGATTGAAGGCGAGAGTAAAAAGAGCCCTTTAAGTGATGAAAGACTTACAGAGTTACTACAGGAAAAAGGCTATAATATTGCCAGGAGAACAGTGGCGAAATACAGGGAACAACTAAATATTCCGGTGGCCAGGTTAAGAAAAGAATTATAAGCCCTGATGTCCTAAATGTGAGTAAATACATTTCAATGGTGAATCCTCAATCGTCAATAGAAGAAAATAGAGCAATCGCTCTGGGTGCTGATCAACCGGCATTAGTAAAGTTTTTTGCTCACTTATTTTCTTATGTTTTTCATCCCCTATTTATTCCGGTGTATGTTACCTGGTTCATTGCATTTGTACATCCGGCTTATTTTTCAGGATACAATACACAGCAAAAAACATGGATCATTATAAGGATAGCGTACACGATGGTTTTCTTTCCCTTTATTACAGTGCTATTATTGAAAGGCCTGGGTTTTAGTAAATCCATTTTTTTAAAAACACAACAGGAGCGTATCATTCCTTATATAGCCTGCGGTATCTTTTTTTTCTGGGCTTATCTTGTTTTTAGAAATCAACCCGAAATCCCTAAAATTTTAACTGCCTTTACCTTTGGTGTTTTTCTTTCATCCTCTGCTGCCTTGCTGGCAAATATCAGGATGAAAATAAGTATGCATGCAATTGGTATGGGTGGATTGGTTGGAATTTTCCTGGTGATCATGTCTCAGCATACCATGTTGATGACATGGCCATTATCTTTGGCTTTACTCATTACTGGCTTGGTGTGCACTTCCAGGATGATTGTGAGTGATCATACGCAGAACGAAATTTATAGTGGCTTAGCGCTGGGACTTGCTTGCCAGTTAGTTGCTTCCGTTATCATCTTATCATAACGAAAGAACCCCGGTTTAACCCGGGGCCTTTCTTTCATCTATCGTGCCTAACTAAAATTTCACTGTTCAATTGTTCAATATAGCCGAGTGTGTTAAGTATTTTTTTGAGGGTGAATACACAAACAGGCAGCTTCCATTTTTTATTACATCTATAATTTTTTTGCTGAGTTCTACCGGTATTGCCGGGCAACCATGACTTCTGCCTAAAAAGCCATTTTGTTGAATATAAGATTCACTTACATAATTTGCTCCATGTATTACAATGGCCCTTTTATTTGCATTGTCGTTAAAACCTTTTTCGCAGCCGTTTAAGCGTAAGGAATATCCATGTTTGCCAGTATAAGTTTCTGTGGTGGTATAAAACCCAAGACTGCTTTCAAAAGAAGATGCACTGTTTGAAAATTTCTTTGCATACTCCTGCCCCGAATTTTTTCCATGTGCCACCAGTGTATTAAATAAAACTTCACCAGTTTTAATATTGATAACAAAAAGTCTTTTTTCGTTGGAAGGTTTGCTCAGGTCTGCAATGGTGATAATATCTTTATTGTGCAGAATATTTTTGTCTGCCAGGTGTTGATATCCCTTTACGGCATAGGTGAATAATTCTTTGGAAATATGCTGGTTGGCCAGTTGCCACTCTTCGTATTTATTAGATATAATGCTGGCTAAATCACTAATATTATTTGAAATACTAAAATAACCGGTGGAAATAAAAGGCAGTGGCCTTGTAGAAAAGCTAATATTGGCAGTTTGATTCAACGGCGTGAAGCCAGTTAACAATACAAACCCCGCCGCTAAAGTTAGGTTACGGAACAATCTGAACATGGATATTGGTTTTTCATCTGCAATCACCTGATTGCCCTCTCAGCCTTATAAATCGTTCAAACAGAGAAATTATTGTCATTACACTAAAAAATTTGGGCATTTTAGTACCACATTTTTACTAACTTGACGATATTGTATTGATTTCTTCGATTGCCGCCAGCATATTGAGAATATAAATCAACTAATGCATGCATTTATCACCAAGAGAGACCGAAAAACTACTGCTTTTTTTAGCTGGCGAACTGGCAGAAAAGCGCAAAGCAAGAGGACTTAAATTAAATTATCCAGAGGCTATAGCATTGATCAGCAGCCGTTTGCAGGAAGCAGCCCGGGATGGAAAAAGTGTTGCAGACCTGATGCAATATGGCACCGCTATTTTAACAAGGGACGATGTAATGGAAGGCATTGCAGAAATGATACATGAGATTCAAATTGAAGCCACTTTTCCAGATGGTACCAAGCTAGTAACAGTGCATGATCCTATTCGATAGCTAAACGCCTTCATCTATTAAACTTTAAATTTTTACTATGATTCCAGGTGAATACATTTTGGCAAAAGGTGAAATAGAAATAAACGTTGGCAGAAAAACGGTAACAGTAACAGTAATTAATACTGGTGATCGTCCCGTACAGGTAGGGTCGCATTTCCATTTTTACGAAGTAAACAGCCAAATGAAATTTGAAAGAGAAAAGACATTGGGAATGCGGTTAAATATTGCCGCAGGCACAGCAGTTCGTTTTGAACCCGGTGAAGAAAAGATGGTAGAGCTGGTACCTTTTGGAGGAAATAAAATACTGGTTGGCTTTAATAATAAAGTAAATGGAAAAGTGGAATAGGAGAACAACTACCTAAACCTATTCACCGATAGTAAATAAATTCAAAATGAAAATCAACCGCATCAAATATGCCAATATGTACGGTCCCACTACAGGAGATAAAGTACGGCTTGGCGATACAGAATTGTTTATTGAAATAGAAAAAGATTATACGGTGTATGGTGATGAAGCCAAGTTTGGTGGCGGAAAAACCATCCGGGATGGGATGGCACAATCGGCAACGGCAACCCGAAATGAAGGCGTACTGGATTTTGTAATCACCAGTGTGATGATCATCGATCACTGGGGAATAGTAAAAGCTGATATTGGAATTAAGGATGGAAAAATTGTTGGCATTGGCAAAGCTGGTAACCCTGATACCATGGAAGGCATCACACCAAATATGGTAATTGGTGCATCAACCGAAGTACATGGTGGTGCAGGACTGATAGCTACAGCCGGAGGAATAGATACGCATATTCATTTTATTTGTCCGCAACAAATTGATCATGCTTTATTCAGTGGTATTACTACCATGATTGGTGGGGGCACCGGCCCGGCGGATGGTACAAGCGCAACCACTGTAACACCCGGCGCATGGAATATCCAAAAGATGCTGGAAGCAGCGGAAGCATATCCAATGAACCTTGGTTTTTTTGGAAAAGGGAATTGTGCATCCTTAGCACCATTGGAAGAGCAGGTAGAAGCCGGAGCTTTAGGATTAAAGATTCATGAAGACTGGGGAAGTACCACTGCAGTGATTGATGCCTCTTTACAAATTGCTGATAAACTGGATATACAAATTGCAATACATACAGATACACTCAATGAAGGTGGATTTTTAGAAGATACGATTGCTGCTATTAATGGAAGGGTAATACACACTTTCCATACAGAAGGGGCCGGTGGCGGACATGCACCGGATATCATTAAAGCAGCCATGTATCCAAACGTGTTGCCGTCTTCCACTAATCCAACAAGACCATATACAGTAAATACCATCGATGAACATTTAGACATGCTGATGGTTTGCCATCACCTGGATAGTTCGGTGCCGGAAGACGTAGCGTTTGCTGACAGCCGGATACGTCCGGAGACCATTGCTGCAGAAGATATCCTGCATGATATGGGTGTTTTCAGTATGATGAGCAGCGACAGCCAGGCCATGGGCCGTGTGGCAGAAGTAATTACCAGGACTTGGCAGACTGCACATAAAATGAAAGTGCAACGTGGAAGTTTACCCGAAGATGAAGGAAAAGGAAATGATAATTTCAGGGTAAAAAGATATGTAAGCAAATACAGTATTAATCCAGCCATTACACATGGCATCAGCGAATATGTTGGCTCAATCGAACCAGGAAAAATGGCAGACATTGTTTTATGGAAACCGGCTTTTTTTGGAGCCAAACCGGAAATGATGATCAAAGGTGGAATGATCATCGCTGCAAGAATGGGTGACCCTAATGCATCTATTCCCACACCACAACCTGTTATTTATCGCCACATGTTTGGTGCTGCAGGCAAAGCCTTGCATAATACCTGTGCAACATTTGTTTCAAAAGTTTCTTTAGAGAAAAATATTGTGCAGCAATATGGTTTGCAAAAAATGGTGTTGCCCGTGAAGAACTGTCGCAATATTGGTAAAAAGGATTTGATACATAATAATGCCACACCACAAATAGATGTAAACCCGGAAAACTATGAAGTGAAAGTGGATGGTGCACATATTACCTGTGCGCCGATGAAAGAATTACCACTGGCGCAGCGGTATTTTTTATTTTGATTTGGATTAGTATGATTGATATGATTTTTATGATTTGTGAGAGGAGGAGGCAGTTAGTACTTTTTTAAAAATCCTGAAAGGGTGAAATACCATTGTGATCGGTAAAACCCATCGTATAAACAAATATTATTCAAATGCTCATACAGGAAAAGATTGGACATATCAAATCATATCAAATCAATAATCAAACTATTGATTTGTTGCCACTGGAATGGTATGAAGCAAGGAAAAGAATTTTAAGAAAACAAACAAGTGGTGGTAGAGAAATTTCATTAAAATTTTTAAATGAAAATCCAGAACTCTCTGAAGGAGATATTTTATATGCTGATGAAAGCACCATTATTTTAGTTTCGATATTGCCCTGCAATTGTATTGTAATGCAGCCAAAGAACATGTTTGAAATGGCTTCTGTATGTTACGAGATCGGCAACAAGCACTTGCCTTTATTTTATGAAACAGACGAACTGTTGGTTCCTTTTGAAACACCCTTATTTAATTTATTATCAGTTCAGGGATATGCAGTACGGCAGGAAGAAAGAAAATTACTTCATCCCTTAAAAACTACCGTAGCACCACATACTGTTGGCATCAGCGACAGTGTATTTTCAAAGATCATGCAATTAACATCTCCTGCTGAATGAATACCGCATTGCTAAACCTTCTTCATTTATCAGATCCTGCATTGCCTATCGGTGGGTTCTCCCATTCTGCCGGATTAGAAACTTATGTTCAACAAAATATTGTAAGAGACAAAGCATCTGCGAAAGCTTTCATAACAGAAATGCTGAGCCGCAATTTGTATTACACGGATGCTGCATTTGTATCATTGGCATTTGATTCAGCAACAAATAATAATCTGGAAGTAATCGTCCATCTTGACCAGGAATGCACAGCAGTAAAATTACCATACGAAATACGGCAGGCCAGTAAAAAATTAGGCATGCGGTTATTAAAAATATTTCAGCCACTTGTAACGAAGGATCTGATAACATCATTTGATCAATTGGTTCAAACGCAGCAAACCAATGGTAATTATTGTATTGTTTTTAGTTTGTTTGCACAGGCCATGGGAATTACTAAGCAGGATGCATTGTATGGTTTTTATTATAATGCTGCTGCAGGTTTTGTAACCAATTGTGTAAAGCTGATACCGCTGGGGCAGCAGGATGGCCAGGAAATATTATTTTCATTGTTGCTATTGATGCAGCAATTGGCAGAACAGTCTATGCAACCAGACAAAGACTTAATTGGGCTTTGTTGTACCGGGTTTGATATCAGGAGTATGCAGCATGAGCAGTTATATTCAAGATTGTTTATGAGTTAGAAACTTGTTTAGAGTTTAGATGGTTTAGGAAGTTTAGGGTTAGTTGAGTAAAGATTTAAAAGTATAAGAGAGTCCCGATAAAATCGGGTTTAGCATAACACAACGATGTTTAATTATATTTTTTAAGCTAAGCAAAAAAAGAAAAATAATTCATGGCAGAAATATGAACAGAAACTATATAAAAATTGGGGTAGCCGGTCCTGTTGGTTCCGGGAAAACAGCTTTGATAGAAAGATTAAGCAGGGCTATGAGCAACGACTATAGCCTTGCCGTAATTACCAATGATATTTATACAAAAGAAGATGCAGAGTTTTTAACAAAGAATTCTTTGCTGCCTGCTGAAAGGATTATTGGTGTGGAAACAGGTGGTTGTCCACACACTGCCATCCGTGAAGACGCCAGTATGAATTTAGAAGCTGTGGAAGAAATGGCAGCAAGAATTCCGGATGTACAAATTATTTTTATAGAAAGCGGCGGTGATAATTTATCTGCCACCTTTAGTCCTGATCTGGCGGATGTAACCATCTTTGTAATTGATGTGGCGGAAGGCGATAAGATTCCACGGAAAGGCGGACCGGGTATTACAAGAAGTGATTTACTGGTGATCAACAAAATAGACCTTGCACCTTATGTAAATGCAGACCTGGGTGTAATGGAAAGAGATGCAAAAAAAATGCGTAAAGGAAGTCCCTTTGTATTTACCAACCTGATGACGCTGCAGGGACTGGATAGTGTGATTGGCTGGATAAAGAAATACGCTTTATTAGAAAATATTGATGAACCTGCATTATACAGATGAATGCACAACTGCATATACAAGTAGCCGAAAGGAATGAATTTTCTTACTTAAGGAAAGCATTCTTTACTACTCCTTTTAAAGTAATGAACATTACTGAAGATAAAAAGGGTAAGCAATTGCATTTAATGCTGATGAGTTCATCGCCGGGAATTTTAGATGGTGATGAGTATGATATGAAAATTGAAGTGGAACAAAATTGTTCTTTGCAGTTGCATACACAAGCTTACCAGCGGCTCTTTAATATGAAGCAGGGAGCAACACAGCAAATGAATGTACATATTGAAGAGGGTGCTTCTTTCAGCTATCTTCCGCATCCCTCTGTTCCGCATGAGCAATCCATTTTTACCAGCCGTAATAATTTTTATTTAGGCAGCAACTGTCAATTTCTTTTTGGTGAAATACTTACTTGTGGCAGAAAATTAAATGGTGAACTATTTTTGTTTTCTAAATATCACAGCATTACAAATATTTATATCAATGACAAATTGATGATAAAGGAAAATCTGCTGATGCAGCCTTCAGTAATTAATGTGCATACAATTGGTCAGTTGGAAGGATATACTCACCAGGCCAGTATGATTTATCTGGAAGCCGGTTTTGATATCAAGAATATTCAGCAGCAGATGATAGAACTATTATCTGTAGAAAAAAATATGGAAGTTGGTATTACAGCTGCTCCGGTAAACGGACTCATCATTCGATTGCTGGGAAATGGTGCAGAACAATTATATGAGTGTCTGCAACGCATACAAAAATTGCTGAAAACAAAAGATTCTGTTGCTGCATCCATTCCTTTGCTGAGTTGATAGCAAGTTGGCTACCTTAGTTTTTTAAAATCATTTTTATGCAATCTACTCAAAACATTCTTCTGGTAAGGCCATCCAGCTTTGCATATAATAATGAGACTGCAGCATCCAATTCATTTCAACATCAAACTAATTTGAGCAGTGATGCAATTTTGCAAAAAGTTAAAGAAGAATTTGATTTGTTTGTAACTATCCTGCGCTTAAAAGGAGTAAATGTGCTGGTGATTGATGATACCCAATTACCACACAAACCTGATGCTGTATTTCCTAATAACTGGGCAAGCTATCACGAAGATGGAACGGTCATATTGTATCCAATGTGTGCACCCAACAGGAGGATGGAAAAAAGGCCAGAAATTATCAGTGCTATCCGACAACATTATACGGTTACCAATATTGTTGATCTTTCTGCTTATGAATTAACAGACCGTTTTTTAGAAGGTACCGGCAGCATTATCTTTGATCATGTTAACAAGAAGGCATATGCATGTTTATCCCCACGTACAGATAAAGCGTTATTTGAACAGGTGGCAAATCAACTCAATTATGAACCACTTTCATTTTATGCATATGACCAGGATGGTAAAGAAATATATCACACAAATGTGATGATGTGCATTGCAGAAAAGTTCGCTGTTATTTGTTTAGAGAGCATCCGCAATAAAGAAGAAAAAGAAATTGTTTCTCAGTCACTTTCACAAACCGGTCATGAGATTATTGATATTTCATTTGAACAAATGGCCAGTTTTGCAGGAAATATGTTGACACTTAAGAATAATACTAACCAGGATTTATTGGCAATGTCGCAAAGCGCCTTTGATAGTTTAACTGCAATACAAAAATTATTGATTGAACAATATTGCGAAATGGTTCCGCTATCCATCCCCACCATCGAAACCATTGGTGGAGGCAGTGCAAGGTGCATGATAGCAGAAATTTTTCTGCCTCCTTTAGTCTAAACTTCTTTTAATAAATAATCAGTTGATATAAAATAAACCTTGCTCTGCCTTTATCTCTTTTTAATAATTAATATCTTCCGTTTTAATATTGATGAATGAAGCAAAGCGGCGGATATAATATAAAGCTGATAATGGCAGGAATTTCATTTGCCATACTGTGGGCATCTGCTTCTTCTGCAACCAAGGTTGCCCTTCAGTCTGCTCAGCCTTTTGTGATAGCTGTTACCCGTTTTTTAATTGCAGGCGCTATTATGTTATTCATTTCACATATTGTGCTGAAAGAAAGAATGCCAAAGGAACAGGAGTGGAAGCAAATAGCTGTTTATGCAGTGCTTAATGTGAGTATATACCTGGGCCTGTATGTTATTGCCATGTTATATGTTTCTGCCGGGCTGGGTTCGCTTTCAACCGGTACCAATCCAGTAATGATCAGTATCATTGCTGCTATATGGCTAGGTCAGCCATTGCGGCGTGCCACCATTATCAGTTTATCATTATGCACTGCCGGTATTGTGGTGGCGGCCTATCCATTACTTAAAAACAGTTATGCCACACCGGGAGGCTTGCTGATATTATTTATCAGTATGCTTTCTTACTCAACGGGTGCTGTATATTTCTCAAAAAAGAAATGGCACGGTCTGCATATGATGGTGATCAATGGCTGGCAAACTTTATTTGGCGGTATTTTCCTGGTGCCGCTTTTACTTGCAAATTATAATGCCGGTAAAAATGTATATGATATCAAGTCTATTGGCGGCACCCTGTGGCTGGCACTTCCGGTTTCTATTGGAGCGGTACAACTGTGGTTGTACTTATTAAGGGACAACCCTGTTAAAGCTTCCTTCTGGTTATTTCTTTGCCCGATATTTGGTTTTATTATGGCGGCTGTTGTTTTAAATGAGCCAATCAGCTTTTATACTTTTATTGGAGTTACGTTTGTAATATCTGGGCTTTACATTATACAAAAGAAAACAAGCAACTAATAACTGCTGCATTAAGATGAGTGATTTAAGGTTTAAAATACTTTAAACCTTTCAAAGCATTCTTTAGTAAGCCATTCCCTGTCATCAGGATGTGAAATATCAATTAATGCTTTTGCCCGCTGGCGTAAATTTTTTCCATACAAATAGGCCACACCATATTCGGTAATGATATAGTGTACGTGCCCCCTGGTGGTAACAACGCCGGCTCCTGCTTTAAGGGCAGGTACAATACGGGGTACGCCTTTACTGGTTCTGGAAGTTAAGGCGATGATAGGTTTTCCACCTTCGCTTAATGCTGCCCCACGCATGAAATCCATCTGACCTCCAATACCGCTAAACTGTGCAGTACCGATACTGTCTGCACACACTTGGCCCGTAATATCCACTTCAATTGCACTGTTGATAGCAATTACTTTTGGATTGCGCCGGATAACATGCGGATCATTTACATAATCAATATCCAGGAATGCAAATGCCGGATTATTGTTTACATAATTGTACAGCCGGTTGGTACCAACAGCAAACCCGGTAACTGCTTTGTAGGGATGTATCTTCTTTTTAGTATTATTAATAATATCTTTTTCAAACAGATCAACAATTCCATCGCTGCACATTTCCGTATGCACACCTAAATTTTTATGGTTATGAAGACTTCTGAATACTGCATCCGGAATAGTACCAATACCCATTTGTAAAGTACTGCCATCATCAATCAGCTCTGCTATATACTTGCCAATGGTTAATTCATCAGGTCCCATTTTAGCACCATAATCTACCTGTGGCAATTCCTCTTCATGAAACACACAGTGAGTGAACCTGCTGGTATGTACAGCGCCATCACCGTGTGTACGGGGTACCCGTGGGTTTACTTGAGCAATGATATGTTTACAATTCGATACGGCACTCCGGGCTATATCTACTGAAACACCTAATGAACAATAACCATGTTCATCAGGAGGAGATACCTGTATCATGGCCACATCTGGTTTTAAAACAGTTTTGAAGAGGTCAGGAATATCACTCAAAAATACCGGAACAAAATCTGCTCTGCCATCATTTACCGCCTGGCGAACGGAGGCTGACACAAACAAGGAGTTGATATGAAAACTGTCTTTGTACTGAGGTTTGTCTACTTCTATATCACCAAATACAGTGATGGAAACCATCTCTACGTTTTGCAAACGGTAGCTTTCTTTTGCCAGCTCTCTCATTAAATGGAGTGGGGTACAGGCACTGCCATGCATAAAAACCCGCTGGTTACTTTGTATTACAGAAAGCGCTTCTTTGGCACTCACATAATTTACCTTTTGATACATTGCTATCTGATTTGGTCTGGTTGCGAAATAAGGTAAACCTAAACTATTAAAATATGAGTTTTGTTTTGTTGCGGTATGATTTTTATATCATCTATTTTTTTGGTATGTTCTGATAAATACCAGTCATGCTGCGGTTTTAATTGATTTGATATTGAGATATGGCTTTAATACAATCATATACCAGTTAAAAAACTGATTTATTAAAGATAATTTTTAGTGATGAAATTAGGGAGCTAATTTTTAAGTTCCCTTGATGATACTGTATAATCTTTCAGCATCTTCCTTTTTAAAAAGCTGGGTTCCTTCGTTCATGGTAGCCGCCGATCCACAAGCCACGCCAAAGGCAATGGCCTGTTGCAAAGGACGATTTTGCTGCAGCATATAGGTTATTCCTGCTACCATACTGTCGCCGGCACCTACGGTACTTCTTTTTTCTACTTGCGGAGCAACAGCAAAATGTTTTTCATCTTTTGTTATCAACCAGGCACCTTCGGGTCCCATGCTCACCGCTACTATTTGGGCGTAGCCGTCAGTAATAATTTGTTGTGCCGCTGCACTTACTTCTTCATGTGTCAGTGATGATACCTGCAATAAGTTGCACAGCTCACCAATATTGGGTTTTATCAAATAGGCTCCTTTGCCTTTTAATGCTTCCAGTGCAATACCACTGGTGTCGATAATGCATTTTGCTCCAACAGCCGTGGCATTTTTTACAATCAGTCCGTAAAAGTGATCAGGTAGCCCTGGGGGTAAGCTGCCACTGGCCACTACATAAGTAGGTGAAAAACTTCTTATGTGATCTATCAGTGTGTGAATGGTGGTTTCCTGTACCTGCCTGCCGGGAAAGGTAAAGCGGTATTGATTGTTTTCACCTGTTTCCAATACGATCCAGTTTTCCCTTGTTTCTACTTTTGTATCCACGGCATGAAAGGGTATCCCTTCAGCATCCAGCAATGAACAAAGCATATTGCCATTGTTACCACCTGCAGGGAATAATGCCATAGAAGCTGCTCCCAGTTTTTTTAATGCCTTGCTTACATTGATACCACCGCCGCCAGGTTCGTTTACTATTTCCGTGCAGCGTAACTTACTTTCGGGTTTTAGTTTTTGTACGGTAGAACTTTTATCAATACAGGGGTTTAAGGTTACAGTCAGTATCATTGTTTAAAAATATCTTGATGAATAAATTTTTTGCAAAACTATCTGATTTAATTTTTCAATCCTTTGTTGCTGATTAATTCATAGAGTGAAATTATTTAAGCTGTAACTTTTTTACCTGCCATCTTCCCTGCACCAATAAGGATCATAGAAACTAAAAAAAACGCCAATGTTACAAATATGCAATTGATAAAAACTTTTGCATAGCCTAATTCATTTACCCTCATAAATGGGTAAGGGTAAAAACCGCTAATACCACCACGTATCAAAATGTAGATACAATAAATAAATGGATACAGCATCCATTTGAATGCATCCTTCCATTTGATTGATGCAGACAAAACAAAAAAATACCAGTACGTCAAAACAAATAATGGAATAACGAGGTGCAGCATTTCATCCACCAATTTTTGCAAGCCGGTAAAATGCCATTGCCATCTCAGTACCAAATTATATACAATGCCTACCACAACTATGTAAACCGTAACGGCTGTAAGTGTGGTGGCTTTTGAAAAAAACTGTTTCCATTTCCCCCCAAATGTACCGGTTAAAGAAGTAAAAGACACCGCTACCAGTGTATTGGTGAGTATAGTAAAATAACTGAAGAACCGAATGACGGTTTCAGGAACAGGCGCCACCCTGTTATTGACCATCAGGATAAATTGCAAAACAACCGCCATCCATGCCATAACGGCTCCGGCTATCTGCATCAAATTTTTGCTGCTGTTTGAATACATCATTTTGTTCTGATGATTTTATATATAAAGATGGTGATTTTGTTGAGAGTATCAAATTAAAATGGGATTATGTAATTGCTATTGTTCTGGCATCTTTCTCAAAAAACTTATCTTCATCAGGGTAAATCATTCAATAGTTTATCTTGATTATTTTTAATAAAATTTTTCTCCATGAAGCAACCGGCACACGCATTTTTATTAATGTTAGTTATCATTACACTGGCAGCATGTCACCCTTCAAAAAAAACAACTGTGAAAGAAATGGAGCACAAAGAACCAGCCGCTGTTGTAAAAACTCTTGCACAGGACCCGGGCAAATACCAGGATAAATTTGAAAAGGGGGTTGACTTTTTTGCCAACGGCAATGAACCTTTCTGGAGCCTTGAAATAGACTTTGATAAATACATGCATTTTAAAACATTGAACGGAATTGATATCACCACCCCTGCTGTTAAAGGAGAAAAAGCAATGGATGCGCCAGTAACACGTTATGCAGCATCCACGGAAAAAGGAATGCTGATAATACAGGTAGCAAAGCAGGAATGTATCAATGACATGTCAGGTGAAAAATTTCCTTATAAAGTAACGGTGGATGTAAAGTTGAATAGCGAAGTGGATTATACCACTTATAAAGGTTGTGGGCAAAACCTGGCAGATTATAAATTGTATGACATTTGGGTGCTGGATAGTATGAATCATAAAAAAGTATTGGCAGCTGATTATTCAAGAGGTCTTCCGCGGCTTGAATTCAACCTTACCCAAAATACAGTCATGGGTTTTGCCGGCTGTAATGAAATGAGCGGCAATATTGAGATAATGGGTAAGGCAATTCGTTTTAGCAGGATCATTACTACAAAAAAAGTATGCGACGGTATAAAGGAAGACGCTTACCTGCAACAGCTGACCAATAAAACGGTACGTTATTCAATTGATAAACTCAAACTCTTTCTGCAAACAGACGATGGTAGCACTTTGATATACAAAAAGGTTGACTGATGATTGAAAAATAATTTTTAAAAAGCCGGTTTTAAAGTTAACACCGGCTTTTTATTTCTTAATCCAGTTCAATGGAACAGGCCTTGTGATGTGACTACTTTTGTGTTGTAAAAAAGGCAGGTACAAAATAAATAGCTGCTTTGATTCATAATAAAAATTAAATCACAATGGCAAATACAGTATTACATAAAGCTGCTACCCGTGGACATGCAAATCACGGCTGGCTTGATAGTCACCACACCTTCAGTTTTGGAAATTACTATAACCCAGAACGCATGCACTTTGGTGTATTGAGGGTACTGAATGACGACTCTGTTAAAGGCGGAATGGGGTTTGGCACTCATCCGCATGATAACATGGAAATTATCTCCATTCCGCTGGAAGGCGACTTGCAGCATAAAGACAGTATGGGTAACACCGCTGTAATAAAACAGGGAGATATACAAGTCATGAGCGCAGGCACGGGTATCTATCACAGCGAACAAAATAAAAACAAAGAGGAGACTGTAAAATTTCTGCAGATATGGGTATTTCCCAACAAGAAAAATGTAACTCCCCGTTACGACCAGGTTACGTTAAATATAGCTGACCGCCACAATAAATTGCAGCAGGTACTTTCTCCCAATGCAGATGATGCTGGCGTATGGATTTACCAGGATGCATGGTTTCACATGGGTAATTTAGATAGGGGTGTTTCTGTAAGGTATGATCTGAAAAAGGAAGGAAATGGTGTATATGCATTTGTGTTGAAAGGAGACGTTACCATCAATGGCCAGCAATTAAATACAAGAGATGGTTTTGGATTATCAGAGGTAAACGAGCTGAATATTACCGCAGACAATGATGCAGAAATATTACTGATGGAAGTACCAATGGATTAATAAAAAAATTAAAAGGAATAAATAAAATGAACAATAACAAAATAGCCATTACAAAATATCCTGTAATTGAATTGATAAAAAACCGTTGGAGTGCAAGAAGTTTTTCTGATAAAGCAATTGCTGAAAAAGACTTGTACACTTTGATAGAAGCAGCATCCTGGATGTTTAGTGCAAATAATGAGCAACCGTGGCGCTTTATTACAGCAGAAAAACACACAGAATCATTTAAAAAAATATTGCAAAGCCTGAATCCATCCAATGCAGCATGGGCTAAAAATGCAGGTGCATTTATTGTAAGCATTGCCAAGATAAATTTTGACAAGGAAGGTGATCCTTTAAATAACTGGGCAGATCATGACCTTGGTGCAGCGAATGCAGCTATGATATTGCAGGCCACTTCCATGAATATTGCTGCACATCCAATGGCAGGGTTTGATACAACTAAAATAAAGGAAGCGTTTGAGTTGAATGAATATTTAAAACCGGTGGCTGTAATTGCATTGGGTTATTTAGACGAAGCGGATAAATTGGAAGAACCATTTAAAACAAGAGAACGCTCTTCCCGTCAAAGAAAAGCGTTGTCAGAAATTATTATAAATCATGCGTAAAATTGAAATACTCGTAATCGGCCGGCATCCGCAAATTATGGAAACAGTGATGCGACTGATCAATCAAAACGAAAACTGGAATGCTGTTTTAGCATTAACAGATGAAGAAGCTGTTGAAAAATTTCATCGGCATACATTTCAGCTGGTACTGTTAGGCGGCGGTATTGAAGAAGCAAGTGAAAGAAAACTTCGGTCTTTATTTACTTTCCATGATCCTGGTATCATTATTATTCAACATTATGGCGGCGGCAGCGGTTTGCTTAGTAATGAGATACTGGCGGCGCTGGATAAAAAAGCGAAACAAAATAAGCCCACCTATCATTTTACAGACAGTATATAAAATTAAGAAGCCCGGTAAGAATACCGGGCCGTTTTTATTTCTATAACCAAAAAGACTTATTTTGTACAAGGCGCATTAAGCCATGCATTTCGGGTTTTTAACTGTTCCTCATCCGGGGTTTCAAACTCCAGCAAATGCTCATCCGTTTTGCTGATTTTAGTTGCCGGGGCAGATAAAGTAACCGTTTCTAATTCGCCACCAGCATTTTTTCTTTTCACTTTTACAGTTAAAGTATCGCCTTCTTTTGCTGTAGCCGTAAACTTTTTTGAAACATCGGAAAAATTTACCGCATTTGTTTGTTCATTATTAATACTGATGATTTCATCAGCTTTCTGATAACCCATTTTTTTGCCAAACTCATTCATTTCGGTAATACTGTTTATCGCTATGGCGCCGCTGATATTTGGTGCCACATTAATATCACCCATTGTAAAACCAATTGTTTCAGTTTTTGGAATGTATTTAATACCTGCCATACCAAAGAAGGTTTCGTAGGGCAGCATTTCATTTCCTTCTACATATCTGCAGAAGAAGGTTCTTATTTCAGGATAAGTCAGTTTGGTAATTTCATCAAACAATTCGTCATCATTGAAGTAGTTCGTTGCCCCATATCTTACTGAAAGATCATGTTTCAGGTTTTTTACCCCGTAATTTCCTCCTGATAATTTTTCAAGGTAAATATCCAGGCAGGCATTTATCAATGCACCTTTTTGATAAACATTTCCATATTGCTGTGCATATTTATCGGCACTACCCAAACTTAACTGGGTAAAAGAAAGGGTGTCGTTAAAATATTTTTTTGAGATCTGTATCTTTTTAGACAGGCGGCTTAAATATTCTTCCGGAGTTATCAATCCCTGTGTTACCTGTGTATGGTGTGCATCATATTCAGTGCTTCCTTCATACAGCCAGAGGTGTTTTGATAAAATAGTTTTATTGAAATTAAATTCCCTTACCTCTTTTGAGCAAATATTGAGCGGTGTAACAATATGAAAAAATTCATGAGAAGAAATATCAACAATTTTATTAATGAACTGCTCCTGCGCAACTTCTGGTAAGCTGTAAAAACTGGAGTAAGAATGCTCCCATGCACCCTGGCCCTTTACTGTTGGCTGCTCGCTGTTAAAATAATACAGGAAGGCATATTTATTTACCGGTAATTTTCCTCCCAAATAATTTTTTGCTGCATTTAAAAGGCTCTTAAGATTTTCAGCGATAAATTTTGATGTGACTAATTTTTTAGGAGAATAAACTGATACCAAAACATCGGTGACACCAACTTTTATCATCGTTGTATCTGGTATGCAAAACATTATTGGAGAATCATACAGGTGGTCGGCATTATCACAATGAAAAATATCCATGATGGCTGTCGAACTAACCGGCACCAATCCTGTAGAAGCATAAAAATTAGCTGGCCGGGTAAATGTTAATTCAAAAGGTAATTTCTTAAGCCCGTCAAAATAGCCAAATATTCCGCAGGTATTCAGGGAGAAGTTTTTGTTTTCCTCAAAATTAGTCCCTGCCATTTCATATACGCCATGTTTAAATGTTGCATCCCAGGTATCTTCAACATTGTATTCTAAGCGGTAAAGTAAATTGGCTTTTTTTATTTTCCAGCTGTTTGAATTTGGCAATGCAGTAACAGGCAGTGGTTTTCCGGCTTTATCAAATGCTTTAACATTATGCACAAATTTGCCAAAGTCACTATTGGTATAGGTGCCGGGAACAATTTTTGGCATGTAGAAAATAATCTCGGACCTGGTTATTTTGGGTACTATCAATTTAACTTTCAATTCATCTTTGCTTGGTTTAGAAAGATCAATAGCATATTTATAATTGTATTGGGCATTTACAGCAAAACAAAAAAATAAGAAATAAACAAGCGGCAGCAATTTTTTAAACATCTCTATCGAAATTTGAAAATCAAAATTCGATAAAAAAAACTCAGAGTTGATTACCACTTGTCAATTACTAAATTGGCTTGTATATAAAACCTGGTTACTGAAGTAATAAAAAAAGGGCCAGGATAGAAATCCAGCCCAATCTTTTAAATCCAATATCCTTTGAAAAACCATCTATACTTACGATGAAAAACAATAAATGGTTGTTCAAAACACAATTAATTTTTAAAAAAACCGACACACACCACAAAATCTTTAAAAAATGATACTTTATTGGATTAGACTTTATCCCAAAAAGTACCGTTACCGGGGTTATTGATACCCGGGAGGTAATGACGTGATGCAGCAACTGTAAAGAATAGTTTTCAGTACTGCTGCTAAATAATTGTTTCTTTAATAAGATTAATTGCATTTTCAGAAAAGAGGTTGTGAACCTTTGAAATGGTTAAATCTCAATTTTTTTTCTGTTGCCTGCAATAATAAAATATTCTTTTACGTTACTACCTCGGTTTTTCATAGGATATTGGATTTAAAACGGGCTGGATTTCTATCCTGGCCTTTTTTATTTTATATACCTGCCCCTGCTTTAAATTGGCTATAAAAGAAAATCTTCACTAATTAACCATCTGGCATCTCCTTTCTCATTAAATGACATTCTCAACTAGTGTTAAGTTAAGTATAATATGACGTATTATATGTAGATTTGTAAAACACTTTACAAATGATACGATATACGATTAAACTAACAAAGGCAGA